>DXIS01000040.1 GCA_019112735.1 Candidatus Mediterraneibacter guildfordensis | reverse complement strand
AAAAATCTGCCAAGTGGTAGGTGTATCAGAATGGGTAGATTATGACACTAAAAAACATATTGGCACAAAAATAGAGGTTGTTATTGTTGAGGATAAGACACGATATACGTATAAAGACGGCGAAGTGGTTTCTAATCGGTTCGAAAAACTTGTATATAAAGTCAAAAAAGACGTAAAAGTGCCGATAGATGCTCGTGTAGAGCCTGTGAATCCTGTGGCTACAGTGTACGGGGATTTTCGGAATCAGCTATCAATAGTAGCGGACGATATCCGTATTATATCACCGAGAGTAGCAGATATCCCGAAAGTGAGGGTGTAGAATATGCGGATAATCCAGACTGATAGACAGTTGAAGAGTCAGTTGTTAATTGCATGGACTGTAATAAGTGCAGTCTGCGGCGTAGCTATATGCTACGCCGCAGGTATATATGGATCAGATATGCTTACGTTGTCATGGCTAATATGGATTATATTGTGTTTCCCGCCGATCCTAATCGTGGCGGTGGTGTGGGCTTTACGGAATCATATTGACAAAGGCGTGAAATATGCGTGGAAACATTACATACTTGTATTGTCTCTAAGAAAACAGCTATTAGATGCAGGAATTTACTCCATGTGGAGAATTGGTATGCCTGAGGTGGTGAAATTGCCTCAAATTGGTGTTGAATTTTTATCAGGTTTTGCAAGCGGAGTACTCCTTATAGAAGATAGCATAAAACATCACAACAAGCTAAGCAAAATGGATATATCACCGGCTATAGGAAATTATGTAGTTGAACAGAGATATATGACAGATAACGGAAATTATCATCGTTTTGATTTTTATGATGCGTCGATTGAACGGCGTTTAACATTTGAGAAGTTTAAGGCATTAAAAAAATATTCTGCATCATTAGGTGAATATGAATTGTTTGTTGACGCGTATACACGGTTACCGCTTACGCATCATCTTATAGTCGGTCAGACCGGCTCGGGTAAGACATACGCACTCCACGGACTTCTGATGCAGATGCTTTTGAAATCTGTACAATATCATCTGTATTTTATTGATCCTAAAGGATCAAGCATTGCATTATTTGGCGAGAGAATATCGCCTGAAAATACAGCGGATAATTACGATGACATTATCGAGCTTTTGGAAAAATTTGTCTCTAACATGGGAAAACGGCAATTAGAGATGCGGGAACATTTGAAAGATAAAATAGACGGCGATTATACAGATTTTGATTTATCGCCGCATATTCTAATCTTTGACGAGTACGCGGCATTTTCCTTACAGCTACAGTCTAAAGAGAAAAAACAGCGAGATCATGTCAACGACTTGATTTCTCAAGTTGTTTTGAAAGGTCGGCAGTCTGGATTTTTTATTTGGATTGTCATGCAACAGGCGGGAAGTAATAATATCCCGACATTTTTACGCGACAATTTGCCTTGGAAAACTGTGCTCGGAAATGCGGAAGATCAGACGTATGTTACTGCGTTCGGCGCGGGGGCAGAGATACCTGAACGAAAGATGGAGATTGGCGAGGGCGTATATACCTATCCTGCGATTGCCAACAAACCGAAACTGTGTGCATTTCCGACTTTGAATTTTGATATCTTGGCTGCATTGACTCGAGGAGCTGGGGTACTGTAAGTACCCCAGCTCCAGTTCATAATCAAAGGCAACCGAAATTATTTAAATACAAATTATTCTGGATGAAAGGTGAGGAATATTATGGAAAAACGGATTTTATTGGGAGTTGACGAGTTAACTCTTGTACTGTCATTAGTTGACAAGGCGATACTTGAAGATTTGGACGAATGGCAGGAAAAGGCAGAAAGCATGATTTCAGAGTTCGCAGAACGGGCGAATTTGGAGACCGTTTTCGGAAGTCAAAAGGAACTGGAAGATAAATGTCCGCAAGGATATACCACAGGGTATCAGTACGGCGATCATCCGTTTTATTTTGCTGTTGCGTATCATCCGTTACATCCGGATATGGGCGTGATTATCAAATTCAGCGCCTATAGTTGGTCTGTATATTGCAGAGGAAATTCTACAAATATCAGGAGCTTTTTGAAGGCTGTTGAGTCAGATACATATAATCTCAGGCTGAGCAGGATCGATTTCGCGGTAGACTATCAGAACTGGGATATTGTGGTTGATGACATTTACCAAAACTTAATCGCTCATAATCTGGAAATACGGGATTTTAAAGGCAGGAAGAACTGTTCAACGATCACCGCACATGAGGTTAATGGTGTAGCAGATACGTTTTATGTCGGAAGTAAGAAAACGGGCACAAGACTTTTCCTACGCGTATATGACAAAAAAATTGAACAGTTGCAAAATCAGGGGTTCCGCATGGAAGAAGCCTTGAATACATCATCTTGGGTAAGGTTTGAAGCCGTATTTAAAGGAAAATACGCGCATCAGCTAACAGATTTAATTTTACAGACTGAGGATGAAAAAATCGGCAGTTTGATTGCTGATAAAGTCTCTGAAAAGTTCAGGTTCTATGATCTCCGGTCAGAGAGCCTGTTCGACTTTTCGCGGGCGTTACTGGAAAGGGCAAATATAGATACGGAGCATCTGCGTCTGGAAAGTCCGCGGGATAATGGGTTAATAGGCTTGCTCCTGCATCTTGTCAACGGATCAGGATTGTTCTCCGCGCTGTATAAATGTGATGAAGTATGGGGAGCAAAGACGGCGGTAGTCCTGCTTGAGCATTTGTATAAATTATATACGGAGCAGTATGAACCGAATGACGATGTAAAAGGTTGGGTGAAAAAACATAAAAATTCTATGAAAGGACAGTCTTTTGAGGATGATTTGAAGATGATTAAGGTATTTAGGACAAGTTACAGTAAAGGCGCGGCAGACGATTTCACGGATAGAGGCATTTATAATCAGTAATGGGAACTACAGTCAACATAGATAAATTTTAGGAGAAAGGAGGGCGCGGTTCACATGAAAAAACTTGATATATGCGAGATAAAAGTTTTGGATCGCACTCTCCGCGAACAGATAAAATTGGTAAAATCATTGATTCTGGACATGGAGAATGGTAGAATTGACACAGCATATGTTCAGGCAATGATTAAGATGAACAAAGATGAAATTTTAAAAATCCACAAAAAGAAATTCAAGTATTGGCAGGGCAAAAACGGAAACTGGAATACATATTTCCCGAAAGAAAACGTTGAGCCACCATATGGGAGGTTAGCAAGTAAAGTAGATCAGGAAAGATTAGATAAAGCAATTATTGACTATTACATTAAAGAGGACAAAACTGTTATTGTACCGACATTTCGCCAGATGTACGAAAAATGGAGAGAGACAAAGGATCTGGAACTCAGCGACAACTCAATCTTGCGATATGCTTCCGACTATAAGCGGTTTTTTGAAAACTCTGATTTTGAAAATCTTCCTATGAATCAGATCAACGAAAATACCATTAAAAAATTCATGTTGCAGAGCATACGGGATCAGAAGTTATGCCGTGAGGCTTGCAAAAAAATGTTCAGTTGCATCAAAAATACTGTGAAATGCGCACGCATAGAAAAGGTTATAACAGATAATCCTGTTGAGTTTCTTGAATTGAAACAGTTCACCAGACATTGTGTGGAAAAAGAAAAACAGGCAGAAGAACAGGTCTTTAATGACAATGAACTTCTGATGATCCAAAAGGGATTACATGAATTATATGGTGATAAACCTGAGTTTATGCCGCAATATGGTGTTGAAATGTCTCTGCTGACAGGTATGAGAGTCGGAGAGATCGCGGCTCTGAAATGGGAAGATGTTCACGATGATTATATCCTCATACATACGTCTATTAAGCATAACCGTCTTAAGAACGAATTTCACGTTGGCGCGACAAAGACAAAGAAGTCAAGGCAGTTTCCGATGTGTGACGAGATCAGGGATCTCCTGAAACGGATCAGAACGGTTCAAGAAGAATATGGCTGTGTCAGCGAGTTCATCTTCACGAATGGGCGAGGCAGTTATATCAATGGTCAGCGGATCAGTGATTGTATGAAAAGGCTGACAAACTATCTGGGAATACACGGCGGAGGGATTACCGCGTTGAGAAAGACGATCAATTCAAATTTAAGACGAAACGGCGTTCCGGTTACGATCGTGGCGAGTATGCTCGGACACACGGAAGAGGTCAATAATAAGTATTATACTTATGATACTTCTAATCTTTCAGAAAAACAAAAAATTATCAAAGACAGAAATTCTAAAGTTACTGCATTGGTTGGCTGACCTTAAGTAAACTTAAGTAGATTTCCTATCTTTGATAATCCTCAAAAAACGCGTAAAATAAAGAAAAAATCGGAGTGACAGGATTTGAACCTGCGACCTCTACGTCCCGAACGTAGCGCTCTACCAAGCTGAGCCACACTCCGATAAAAAAGGGAAAATGCTCTCCGCAAATTCCCAGCTACGGAAAAGGGACTTGAACCCCTACTAACAGAGTCAGAGTCTGCTGTGCTGCCAATTACACCATTCCGCATTGACCGTCGCTTTTCGTAAGCAACATGGTTATTATATCAGACTTTCCGGAAAAATCAAGCACTTTTTTTATTTTCTTTATAATTTTTCCCCGGAAATATTTTGTCTGAATTTGACTGTTTTTTTACTGATTTTACATACAGTTTGTCGGCCGCACTCATACAGAAGATTTGATTTTACTGATTTTACGGACTAACATACAAGATGTTAGAAATATTTAACAATTATTAAACAAAATATAGTAGTTTTTTAAAATATCCAAGATATAATGAAAAATG
Organism: Candidatus Mediterraneibacter guildfordensis; assembly: GCA_019112735.1. Classification (GTDB taxonomy): domain Bacteria; phylum Bacillota; class Clostridia; order Lachnospirales; family Lachnospiraceae; genus Mediterraneibacter; species Mediterraneibacter guildfordensis. Next base: position 126,892 of record DXIS01000040.1, on the reverse strand, counting down.
GTTATTAATGGAATGAGGTCATAACATTGATAATTAATATCTACAAATGAGGAGCGATATAATGTCAAACGGAAGACGTCTGAGCAGGCGTCAGTCTTATGTTATTAACAAGTATATTCTGTGTGCGCTTGTCCTTTTCGCAATCTGCGGTACGATTTTCTGTATGATCGTAAATGCCAGGGAGAATTCCCTTGAAAAGAAGATGGTGCTGCTCGAGCAGGATCTGTCAGCGGCGACACAGGCGACAGACAGTGCTGTGGCGAAAACCGCTGAAGAGATCAAAGTTTACCGGGATAAGAATTTTGCGGTTCAGCCGGGAGTTCCGGCAGGAACAGATGAACCGACGGATGATGAGAAAGTAGTCTATCTGACATTTGATGACGGACCGTCTGAGAATACGAAGAGGATCATTGATATCCTGGCAGAGTATGATGCCAAGGCGACGTTCTTTATCACCGGTTCGAATGAGGAATGCCGTCCTTATATTAAGGAAGCTTATGAGGCCGGCCATACGATCGGTCTTCATACATATACACACGATTATGCCGGTGTCTACGCATCTGAGGAGGCATATTTTGACGATCTGGAAAAGGTCGGGGAAGTTGCAAAAGAGCAGATCGGATATGTGCCCTGCTTTATCCGGTTCCCGGGCGGTTCTTCAAATATGATATCTGCAGAGTACAGCAGCGGGCTTATGACCCGTCTGGTTGAGGCTGTACAGGAGAAGGGTTATCAGTATTATGACTGGAATCTGGACAGCGGCGATGCTGCGGGATGCGGAAAAGAAGAAATCGAGCAGAATTCTACGACAGAAGAGCTTAATCATGTTATGCTTCTCTGCCATGATACGCAGGCGAAGGATGCCACCGTTGAAGCGCTGCCGTATATCCTGAAATATTATACGGAACGCGGATACAAATTCGAAGGAATTGACAGGAGCAGTATTACGGCACATCACGGTGTGCAGAATTAAATGAATTGTCGACTTATACCCCTTTCTGTGCTATGATTATGGGTACGTAATCATGGAACAGAAAGGGGTATTTTCTATGGGAAATACGTCTGAAAATAACAGTAAAAAGCATATCTGCCTGGGGCTTGTCGCCCACGTTGATGCCGGGAAGACGACGCTGTCCGAGGGGATGCTCTACTTAAGCGGCGGCATCCGGAGCATGGGCCGGGTGGACCATGGCGATGCCTTCCTCGATACCTATGAACTGGAGCGGGAGCGGGGGATCACGATCTTCTCCAAGCAGGCGGTACTCTCGTGGAAAGATCTGGACATCACGATCCTGGATACGCCGGGACATGTGGATTTTTCAGCGGAGATGGAGCGCGTCCTGCAGGTGCTGGACTATGCGGTGCTGATCATCAGCGGGGCGGACGGGATCCAGGGGCATACGATGACCCTCTGGAAACTGCTTGAACGGTATCAGGTGCCGGTCTTTATTTTTGTAAATAAGATGGACCGGGAAGGAGCTGACCGGGAAACGCTGATGCAGCTGCTGAAAGACAGGCTGGGCGAGAACTGTGCGGATTTCACGGGACTGCCTGACGCCGGGAACAGCGGCAGTGTCGGGGCGGAACAGGCGGAAGCTATAGCCGTCTGTGATGAAGAACTTCTGGAATCCTATCTGGAGACCGGCGGACTCGATACAGATCTCCTTGGAAAAGCGGTCGCAGAGCGCAGGATCTTCCCCTGCTGGTTCGGGTCCGCGCTGAAAGCCGAAGGGATCGGAGAATTCCTGGACGGGATCCGGGAGTATGCCGTATCCCCGGCATATCCGGAAACATTCGGGGCCAAGGTTTACAAGATCGCCAGGGATACGCAGGGAAACCGGCTGACGTATCTCAAAGTGACAGGCGGGGAACTGAAGGTAAAAGAGACGCTGCCGGACGTGGAAGGCAAGGTGAACCAAATCCGGCTGTATTCCGGGGACAAATACGAACTGCTGCAGGAGGCGCAGGCCGGTATGGTCTGCGCGGTCACCGGACTGGAAGGGACACACCCGGGACAGGGGATCGGCGCGGAGCCGGATTCGGAACTCCCGGTGCTGGAACCGGTGCTGACGTACCGGGTGGAACTGCCGGAAGGCTGTGATGTCCACCGGATGGTCCAGAACCTCCGCCAGATCGAGGAGGAGGACCCGGAGCTCCATGTGGTGTGGGTGGAAGAGAAGAAGGAGATCCACATCCAGCTCATGGGGGATGTGCAGACGGAAGTCCTGCAGAAAATGGTGAAAGACCGGTTCGGCGTTCTGATCACTTTTGGAAGCGGGAATATCGTATATAAAGAGACCATCGACAATACCGTTGAAGGGGTGGGGCATTTCGAACCCCTGCGGCATTATGCGGAGGTACACCTTCTCCTGGAGCCGGGGGAACGCGGCTCGGGCATGCAGTATGCGGCGGACTGCAGCGAGGACATCCTGGACCGGAACTGGCAGCGTCTGGTGCTGACGCATCTGGAGGAGAAGGAGCACCGGGGCGTGCTGACCGGCTCGGCGCTGACGGACGTGAAGATCACATTAAAGTCCGGCCGGGCGCATCAGAAGCATACGGAAGGCGGGGATTTCCGGCAGGCCACTTACCGCGCGGTACGGCAGGGCCTCAGGAAAGCGCACAGTGTGCTGCTGGAACCGTATTACGAATTCCGGATGGAACTGCCCATGGAAAATGTGGGGCGGGCCATGACGGACATCCAGCGGATGTACGGCAGCTTCAGCGGCCCGGAGACAGAAGGGGATATGGCGGTTCTGACCGGGACGGCCCCTGTATCGGAAATGCGGGATTATCAGAAGGAGTTCGCGGCGTACACCGGCGGCTTCGGCCGTCTGTCCTGTACGCTGAAAGGATATGATATCTGCCACAATGCAGAAGAGGTGGTCGAAGCGCTTGCCTATGATCCGGATGCCGATGTGGAGAACTCTGCAGATTCTGTGTTCTGTTCCCACGGTGCGGGGATCATCGTGCCCTGGTACCAGGTGGAAGACCAGATGCATGTGGAAAGTATACTGGAAGAACGGGAGAAAGCGGAGGAAACTGCGGTGCGCCGGGCGGCGAGGCCGGTTTCCCGCAATATCGAACTGACGCAGGAGGAACTGGACGCGATCTATGTGCGAACGCCGGATCCGGTGAGGCGCAGCGTGAGCAGCACACCGGTGAAAGTAGAGGCGAAGCCGCGAAAAGATCCGGGCGGCGCAGGCGGTCCTTCCGGGGTAAAACGGAGAAGCCCCCAGGAAGAATATCTGCTGGTGGACGGCTACAATATCATTTTCGCGTGGGACGAGCTCCGGGAGCTGTCAGAGATCGATCTGGCTGCCGCGAGAGGGAAGCTTGCGGACATCCTGTGCAATTATCAGGGATACCGGAAATGTACCCTGATCCTGGTGTTTGACGCCTATAAAGTAGAAGGAAATCCCGGCGAGATCACAAAATATCACAATATCCACATCGTTTTTACGAAGGAGGCCGAGACGGCAGACCAGTATATCGAGAAGACCGTGAAGAAGATCGCGCGCGATCATGCGGTAACCGTGGCAACTTCGGATGCGCTGGAACAGGTGATCATCCTGGGGCAGGGCGCCCGCCGGATGTCAGCGGCCGGTCTGAGGGAAGAAGTGGAGCTGGCAATCCGGGAAATGCGCGGGGAGCATCTCGGAAAAGGCGGCACGCTCCGGACCTATCTGTTTGACTGTCTGGAGGAAGAGACTGCCGGAGAGATCGAAAAGGTCAGGCTGGGTGAGAAAAAATGGCCGGCACAATAAAATTTAACAAAATAGTGATGATTTTTGCGCCGTTCAATGGTATGATGATACAAGTACTTCAATAAGTATATTACGATTACGAGAGTGAGGTAAGCGAGATGAATTGTATTAAATGTTATCAGGAAATCCCTGACGGATCGAAGTTCTGCCCGCACTGCGGGGCGCAGCAGCCGGAAGCGGGTCCGGTCCATGCAGAGGCCGGCGCGGCAGCTGAACCTGTAAAACCGGCAGAGGATGCCGCACAGCAGACGGAAAACAGTGCGCAGCAGACAGAAAATACTGCACAGCAGACTTATGATTCCGGTTATCAGTACCAGCAGTCCGGTCCGGTCTATCAGTCAGAACCGACACCGATATACCAGCAGCCGGTCAACCATGAGCCGATCAACTGGGTTCCCTATCTGGTCCTTTCGATCATATCTACATTATGCTGCTGCCTGCCGTTTGGTATCGTGGCGATCGTGTTTGCCGCGAAGATCAACAGTTCCGTTGCGGCGGGAGATTATGAGGCGGCTGAAAAGGCGGCTAAGACAGCGAAGATCTGGATCATCGTTGCTGTTGCAGTGGGCGTTATCTGGAACATCATCCAGATGGTTCTGTTCGGCGGCCTGATGGACATGGCATATTACTACTATTAAAATGCAGAAGAGATTAACAGCGTTTGTAACAAAAGCCATAAACCGGCTTCAGGACAGCCGGAAGATGAGGGCCGCGCTCGTACTTTGTGCGGGGGCGGCCGCTCTGTGCGGTGCGGTATATCTGTATTTTCATGACCCGTACAGCCATCCGATCCCGTGTACATTTTATCTTCTGACCGGATTGTACTGTCCGGGATGCGGGGCAGGACGGGCCTGCTACTCGATCCTGCATCTCAGGTTCGCCGATGCGTTCTGCTATAACCCGCTGATGACGATCCTGCTTCCGCTGATCGGTCTGTATATCGCGGTACGGGCGGCGGACTGGGTGATAACCGGCGGCAATCATATCGACAGAAAGATCAGCGCAAAAGCGCTTCTGTGGCTTCTTGTATTGATATTGATCTACGGGATCCTGCGGAATATCCCGGTATTCCCGTTTACACTGCTCGCTCCGGGCGGGCTTGCACAGATGTTCTGAAAACAAGATTCTGAATAATGGAGGATAATCAGATGATCAACAAACTTGTGGAAAAAATCAAAAAGACAGGGGCGCCGATCGTGGTCGGCCTGGATCCGATGCTCAGCTATATCCCGCAGCATGTACAGGACAAGGCGTTTGCGGAGTACGGCGAGACGCTGGAAGGGGCGGCGGAAGCGATCTGGCAGTTCAATAAAGAGATCGTGGACAAGACATACGACCTGATCCCGGCCGTAAAGCCGCAGATCGCCATGTACGAGCAGTTCGGCATGCCGGGGGTGATGGCGTTTAAGAAGACGGTGGATTACTGTAAATCAAAAGACCTGGTTGTGATCGGCGACATCAAGCGCGGTGATATCGGCTCCACATCCGCCGCATATGCGGTCGGCCATCTCGGCAAAGTACAGGTGGGAAGCAAAGAGTATGTTCCCTTTGATGAGGATTTTGCGACGGTGAATCCGTACCTCGGATCAGACGGCGTTAATCCGTTCATCAAAGTATGTAAAGAAGAGAAAAAAGGAATCTTCGTTCTTGTAAAGACGTCCAACCCGTCCAGCGGCGAATTCCAGGACCGCGAGATCGACGGCCGCCCGCTCTATGAACTGGTGGGCGAGAAGGTTGCCGAGTGGGGTGCGGACTGCATGGGCGATGAGTACAGCTATGTGGGCGCGGTTGTAGGCGCGACCTATCCGGAGATGGGCAAAGTGCTGAGAAAGATCATGCCGAAGGCGTATATCCTGGTGCCGGGCTACGGCGCACAGGGCGGCCAGGGCAAGGATCTGGTACATTTCTTCAATGAAGACGGACTGGGCGCCATCGTGAATTCCTCCCGTGGCATTATCGCAGCTTATAAGCAGGATGCTTACGCATCATTCGGCGCGGAGAACTTCGGTGATGCGTCAAGGGCAGCGGTTGAGGCGATGATCGCAGACATCAGTACGGCGCTGGCGGCAAAATAAACCGGAGTGCACATAACAGAGCGACGATTAAAGGAGCAGCTATGACGAAGAAAAAGGAAAATGCGCTGGTCATCTCTCAGGAGATGCTGGCGCCGGACATTTATAGCATGTGGCTTCAGACTGAAGCGGCGTCTGAGGCGAAGCCCGGACAGTTCATTTCTATGTATACCAATGACGGAAGCAAGCTTCTGCCCCGTCCGATCAGCATCTGTGAGATCGATAAAGCGGCGGGCCGTCTCCGGGTTGTATACCGGGTGACCGGGAAGGATACCGGGACAGAACAGTTTTCAAAGATGAGCGCCGGGGATACCGTCCCGGTGATCGGACCGCTTGGCAACGGATTCCCGTATGAGAAGGCGGAAGGGAAAAAAGTGTTCCTCATGGGCGGGGGCATCGGCGTGCCGCCGATCCTGGAGCTGGCGAAGCAGATGAAATGTGAGAAGAAGCAGATCCTGGCCGGCTACCGGGATGCGCAGACTTTCCTCCGGGAAGAGTTCGAGCAGAACGGGGAGCTCTACATTTCCACAGAGGACGGAAGCGTGGGGACGAAAGGCAATGTCATGGATGCCATCCGGGAGAACGGACTTACCGCGGATATGATCTTTGCATGCGGGCCGACACCCATGCTCCGCGCGATCAAAACATACGCAGAGGAAAACGGCATCGAATGCTACATTTCCCTGGAAGAGCGCATGGCGTGCGGGATCGGCGCCTGCCTGGCCTGCGTGTGCAAGTCGAAAGAGAAAGACCACCACAGCAATGTAAACAACAAGCGGATCTGTAAAGACGGACCGGTATTCCTTTCTACGGAGGTGGAGATCTGATGGATATGAGAGTAAATATCGCCGGTGTAGAGTGGAAGAATCCGGTGACCGTGGCATCCGGGACGTTCGGATCGGGTGCGGAGTTTGCCGACTATGTAGATCTGAACCGGCTCGGCGCGGTGACCACGAAAGGCGTGGCGAACATTCCCTGGGCGGGCAATCCGACGCCCCGCGTGGCGGAGACATACGGCGGGATGATGAATGCCGTGGGGCTTCAGAATCCGGGGATCGACGTGTTCTGCGAGCGGGACATCCCGTTCCTCAGACAGTACGACACGAAGATCATTGTCAACGTGTGCGGGAAGTCCACGGAAGACTACTGCGAAGTTGTAGAACGTCTGGCGGATGAAGACGTGGATATGCTGGAGATCAATATTTCCTGCCCCAATGTAAAAGAAGGCGGCATCGCCTTCGGCCAGAATCCGAAAGCGGCGGAAGACATTACAAAGGCCGTGAAGAAATATGCGAAACAGCCGGTGATCATGAAACTGAGCCCGAACGTGACCAGCATCGCCGAGATGGCGAAGGCGGTCGAGGCCGGCGGCGCAGATGCAGTATCCCTGATCAATACAATCACCGGCATGAAGATTGACATCAACCGGAAGTCCTTCGTGCTGGCGAATAAGACCGGCGGCGTGTCCGGCCCGGCGATCCACCCGATCGCGGTGCGCATGGTCTACGAGGCGGCCAATGCGGTAAAAGTGCCGGTCATCGGCATGGGCGGCATCGCGAAGGCGGAGGACGCCATAGAAATGATCCTCGCCGGGGCAAGCGCTGTGTCCGTAGGTACGGCCAACTTCCATGACCCGGGCGTGACCATGAAGATCGTGGACGGGATCGAGGAGTATATGAAGCGGCAGGGATTTGAGACCGTTGCGGAAATGGTGGGGATTGTGAGATAAATTTCTGTTTTCCGGACGAACTGGTTCACGAAAATATTTGTCAATATTTCATGAATAACGAATTAATTCTTACACAGCAAAAGATATGTTCAGGTTCAGTTCGAGAATTATGAAAAATCTAAGGCCACGAAAAGCCGGCTAACTACGAAAAGAGGAATTGGAGAACTCGCCTTTCAGGCTCAGACAGCTCCAATTCCTCTTTTAACGCCGACTTTTTGTGGCCTGGTTTTTTCTATAATTCTCTCAGATTCACCTGCCCACATCTTTGCTGTGCAGAATCACTTCCCCATCACAGAATAGACTGCCCAATACTTTTGAATCGCCTGTCCGGAAAACAGGAAATTCTACCCTGAAAGGAAGCTGTTTAAAAGAGGCTTATGTCCTATTATAACCGGTTACGGACAAGCAGGCAAAGCCTCTCTGTGGCCCAGATTCTGAGCCCCTGCCGACACATTTCCGGACTTGTTTGCTGTTTATGGAACTGAACCGGCATACTCAAGTACAGAATCTCAGAAGAATTTCAGATCGGATGCGACTTTCACGGAATAAGGGATAAAGCCGGACCGGAGACGGGAAGGTTTTATCCCTTATTCCGTGAATCCGCATTCTGATAGAAAGTTATTGTTATATTCTATACTGCAAGTTCCGCTCAGTTCGACAAACAGGAATTTTACATCGTTTCCGGCTCGTCGTATGTTTCTCCGAAGGTATCCACAGTGACTTTTTTCATCCGCTGGTCTTCAAGCGGGCGGTCGCTGTAATCTGTTGCGGTTTCGGCGATTTTATTTACTGTGTCCATTCCTTCAATGATCTTTCCGAATGCGGCATATGCACCGTCGAGATGCGGGGACTTTTCATGCATGATGAAGAACTGGCTGCCTGCGGAATCCGGATGCATGGCTCTTGCCATGGAGAGGACGCCGGGATCGTGTGACAGGTCATTTTTGAATCCGTTCTGGGAGAATTCCCCTTTGATCGTGTATCCCGGGCCGCCCATTCCGTTTCCGTCCGGGCATCCGCCCTGGATCATGAAGCCGCGGATCACGCGGTGGAAGATCAGGCCGTCATAGAAGCCTTTATTGATCAGTGAGATAAAGTTACGGACCGTATTCGGGGCGATCTCCGGGTACAGTTCTGCTTTCATGATGTCGCCGTTTTCCATTTCAAATGTTACAACTGGATTTGCCATAATATAATTCTCCTTTATATATATCGTATATTTCTGTGCCTTCCGCCGGAACGGATCCCGGCGGATGCAGTCTTTATTTTAAATGATTTGCCGGTGCCCGTCAATCTGCCGGGGCGGTTCTGCGGGATCATGATGCTGCATTTTTGGTGGTTCTGACCGGATTATGGTTGAAATGTACACTTTTAAATCGTTTTTTTGGTCACTCGTGACATTGCCGGATCTCCGGTTACGGATTATACTAACTTCAGATTCAACGAAAACCATTTTTTTAAGGAGGCTATACAAAATGGCAAGCTTATCACTTGAAGGCATTCAGAAAATTTATCCTAACGGATTCCACGCAGTTAAGGACTTCAACCTTGAGATCGAAGACAAAGAGTTCATCATCTTCGTAGGTCCTTCAGGATGTGGTAAATCTACAACACTTCGTATGGTTGCAGGACTTGAGGACATCTCCGGCGGTACACTGAAGATCGACGGCAAGGTAATGAACGATGTAGAGCCGAAAGACCGTGATATCGCAATGGTATTCCAGAACTACGCTCTGTATCCGCACATGACAGTATATGATAACATGGCATTCGGACTGAAGCTGCGCAAAGTTCCGAAGGATGAGATCGACAAGAAGGTTCGCGAGGCTGCAAAAATCCTTGACCTTGAGAAACTGCTTGACCGTAAACCGAAGGCTCTTTCCGGTGGTCAGAGACAGCGTGTTGCCATGGGACGTGCGATCGTTCGTAACCCGAAGGTATTCCTGATGGACGAGCCGCTCTCCAACCTGGATGCAAAACTGAGAGTTCAGATGCGTATCGAGATTTCCAAACTTCATGAGAATCTGGGCGCTACGATCATCTACGTAACACATGACCAGACAGAGGCTATGACACTTGGTACAAGGATCGTCGTTATGAAAGACGGTGTTGTACAGCAGGTAGATACACCGCAGAACCTTTACAATACACCGTGCAACCTGTTCGTAGCAGGATTCATCGGATCTCCGCAGATGAACTTCATGGACGCTGTATGCAAGGTTAAAGGCGATGACGTAACACTTACAGTCGGCGACCATGTACTGAAAGTACCGGCTTCCAAGAAGAAAGCACTCATCGACGGCGGATATGACGGAAAGACAGTTGTTCTTGGTATCCGTCCGGAAGACGTACATGATTCAGAAGCATTCATCAGCAACTCACCGGACAGCGTGATCACATCTACGATCAAAGTATACGAGCTGCTCGGCGCAGAAGTATTCCTGTACTTCGATGTAGAGGGAACTCAGATGACAGCACGTGTTAACCCGCGTACGACACTGAGAACAGGCGACAAGGCTGTATTCGCACTTGACATGGAGAAGATCCACATATTCGACAAAGAGACAGAGTTGACGATTACAAACTAATGCCTTAAAATTGGAATAGCAGCTAGGCGGTCGCAAAGATGCTATTCACCGCTGGTCAGCCTGACCGGCAAGCTTACCGCTTATCTATTATAATACGAGGGGGCTGCACTTAGATTCTGAGTGCAGCCCTTTTCATGGAAATCATGGAGAGGATTATGGAGCACACACAGGAACTTGTAAAAGCGCTCGCGGAACTGAAACGCATTACGGGGATCACGATGGATGTGACGGCGGATTCCCCTGAGGAAGCGGAACAGGCGCTCACCCAGATCCGCTGCCTGTGCACGGCCTATAAGGAAAAATATAATAAATCGGACTTCCTTCAGGGGCTGATGACCGGGGGGATACCGGCCTATGATATTGCGGAACGTGCGGCAAGGCTTCATATCAATGCGGATGAGCGACGCATCCTGTTTCTGCTCGAGGCAAAAGAGATAGATGAGACGGTCATGGAAATATTAAAAAGCCTGTTCCCGGCACAGACGAAGACATACCTCGTACCGGTCACGGGACATACGGTAGCGGTCCTCCGGCCGGTGCGGTCCGGGGAAAGTGAAAAGGACAGCCGCCGTATCGCCCGTATGATCGTGGACACGCTGAACACGGAGGCACTGGTGCAGATCCGGCTGTCTTACAGTTTTATGTTTGAAAGTCTGGCAGACCTTCCGGAAGCGTTCCGGGAGACCAGCCTCGCACTGCGGGTCGGCAGACTATTCTATTCGGAGCAGACCGTATTTCCGTATAATGAGCTGGGCATCGGACGGCTGATCTATCAGCTCCCGGTTTCTCTGTGCGAAAGTTTTCTGAAAGAAATATTCGGTGCGGATATCCCGGCGTCTTTTGATGAAGAGACATTGGGGACTGTCAACCGGTTTTTCCAGAATAATCTCAATATTGCAGAGACATCCCGCCAGCTCCATATGCACCGCAATACCCTGATCTACCGTCTGGAGCAGATCGAAAAGCATACAGGTCTGGACATCCGTCTTTTTGAGGATGCCATGACATTTAAGATCGCCATTATGGTGCTGAACTATTTACAATCAGAAAGGAACAATTAGATTATGAACGATGCATTATATGAACAGCTTATCGCCCGCAGACCAAAACCGTATGACCTGCCGATCCGGATCCTCGTGATCCTCGTGATCGTGGCCGTTGCCATACTGGGCATGCCGTTTCTCGGAGTGCTCTCCTATGTGATCGCGGTCATCCTTGCTGTAGTTGCATATTATTTTATCTTCCCGAAACTCAGCGTGGAATATGAGTATATCATCCTGAACCATGACCTTCAGGTCGACGTGATCTACAACCGGGCAAAGCGGAAGCATCTGCAGAATATTGATATCCAGGGCGCAGAGATCATAGCACCCAAAGGATCACCGAGACTGAATTCCTATAAACCGGATAAAGTGTATGATTACACATCAGGCAATCCGAACGGCAAAGCATATGGGATCATGATCCCGAAAGATCAGAAAAATATCTGTATCTATATTGAGCCGGATGCAAAAATGATCGACCATATGAGCCAGTGGATGGGAATGAAGATGTTCAGGGATTAAAATGAAAAAGCGGAAAGGTGACAATAAGTCGTCTTTCTGCTTTTTTGTCTTCCGGGGACTGCACTGCGGACACATCCGGGTTTTCAAAACGGCAGTGCGGCTTTATGCAGGAATTGAAAATGCCGGCAACTTATGGTAGAATTGTTAAGAATCAGAAAAGATGTGTGGAGGTACAGCGGTATGGAAGCATATAAGCAGGAGTTTATTCATTTTATGGTGGACAGCGATGTCCTTAAATTTGGAGATTTTACATTAAAGAGCGGCAGAAAATCCCCGTTCTTTATGAATGCGGGCGCCTATGTGACGGGCTCCCAGTTAAAGAAACTTGGAGAATATTATGCGAAAGCGATCCATGCGAGATACGGGGACGATTTTGATGTTCTTTTCGGACCGGCTTACAAGGGGATCCCGCTCGGGGTGGTGACGGCTATCGCCTACAGCGAGCTGTACGGAAAAGAAGTGCGTTACTGTTCAGACCGGAAAGAAGAGAAGGACCACGGCGCGGATAAGGGCAGCTTCCTTGGCAGTAAGCTGAAGGACGGCGACCGCGTGATCATGATCGAGGATGTGACCACATCCGGCAAGTCTATGGAAGAGACAGTGCCGAAAGTCCGCGGAGCGGCTGATGTGGAGATCGTCGGGCTTATGGTATCCCTGGACCGCATGGAAGTCGGAAAAGGCGGCGAGAAATGTGCTCTCGATGAGATCAGGGATCTTTACGGATTTGATACGGCGGCCATCGTAACGATGGCGGAAGTGACAGAGTGCCTGTATAATCAGGAATACAACGGGAAAGTGATCATTGACGATACATTAAAGGCGGCGATCGACGCATACTATGACACATATGGTGTAAAATAAGGAGGCGCTTTGTATGGAAAAAGCATATCTGGCAATGAAGAACAGCGGCGCATGCGGCATCGCGCTCGGCATTATTATCCTGACAGTAGGGATCGCAGCCGGAGTTCTTTCAATCGTGAGCGGAGCGTCTCTGCTGAGACATAAGCGGGAGATCACATTCTGACAGACAGCATAAGGGGGAAGGCATAGGGCCGGCCCCCTTTTCAAAAGTATATGGGGTTTTATTTTGAGCAATAAAAGAGCGAAGATTATCAGGGCGTTTGGAAAAGTCCTGTTTATATTATATGTAGGTTTTTTGATTTATTTTCTGTTCCTGGCCGAGTGGTACGGCAGGACAGAGATTTCGGAGGAGTACAGATACAATCTGGAACTGTTTAAAGAGATCAGGCGGTTTATTACCTATCGGGAGCAGCTTGGAACATTTGTTGTGGCGGCGAATCTGCTCGGCAACATTCTGATATTTGTGCCGTATGGTTTTTTTGTTTCTATGGCAGGCAGGACAAGAGGATTTTTCAAGACGTTTTTCTTCAGTATGTTCCTGAGCCTGGCCGTGGAGACGGTCCAGCTTGTCACAAGGGTGGGAAGCTTTGATGTGGACGATATCCTGCTCAATACGATCGGCGGTGTGCTGGGATATATTGCATTTGTGTTATGTAACGGGATAAGGAGAAAACACCATGTTCGAAATCGGAAAAAGCGCTGAAGAGCGCAGAAAACTTCGTGAGAGAAAAAAAAGAGGCGTGGGGAAATACGGCCGGACGGACCTGCGCCCGTCGCGTAAAGGGGTGCTTGGCTGTATCAGCGGCGGGGCGGGACTTCTCCTTCTCGCGGGATGCATCCTGTATGCGTTCCTGGAACGGGGAAAGGCTCACGGGATCATCGGCGGGCTGGCGATCATTTCCCTGGTGCTTTCTGTTAACGGGATCCGGCTGGCAGTCGGCGGATTCGGAGAAAGGGACTGCAATTATCTGTCCTGCAAGGTGGGGCTTCCGGTCAGTTTCGTGGCGGTGGCCGTATTTCTTGCAATCTTTATAGGAGGGCTGAACGGATGAGTATGGAAGAGTATCAGGAACGCCATATCCTGGCGGTTGACAGGCTGCGGGGCCTTGTTGCGGAAGAAACGGTGGCAGCGCAGTATCTGCATTATTTTCAGGATGTGGCGATTTTCCTTCTGGAGCTGGAGAATGTGCGGCGCAAGATCGACAGCGGGGCATGGGAGCATTACAGCATCGAAGAGATGAGAAGCATCAATGAGATCCTGTACAGTGATATCGTCGGCGGCCATTATAAAAACAGCTGGGCCAACCCGGCATATGCGGCGGGGAAGTTCGGCGTTGAGAGAGGGCGGCTTTTGAGCATGCTGTACGCGGAGATGCGGTCAGGGCTTCCGTATGCGTTTGAAAACCGTGTGGATTATCTGACGATCCTCTATGAACTGTTTATAGAAGTGTACAACTGCTTTGAGACGGCATGCCGGGAAAAAGGAGAAAATGCGGTTCCGGAAGAGAAAGAGATCCGGGACATCATTTACTGGTATGCCAGCGATTACTGTGACGTGTTCCTGGCGGACCGGATCCTGGAGCAGATCGATCCGGAGCGGTCTTTTGCCGCAGATCTGATCGAACATGCTGACCTGGATGATGACCGGTATCTGTATCGTTTCGGCGAATATATTACGGAAAATGAACTGGGGACCGCGCATTATCTGCGCACGCTGCCGGAGGAGACCCTGCAGAAGATGGCGGACGTATATACGGAAGGATACCGGATCGGTTTTGTAAATACCGGGAAAGATCTGTCGAAGAAATCCGTGGTAAATATCCGCTACACACTTGGATTTGAAAAGGTTGTACGGCTTGCTGCGGAGAATTTCCGTAAAATGGGACTCAGGCCGGTGATCTACCGGGCGGCATCGGGCGTGATCACGAAGCGGGAGCACCATAAGATCGGATACACCGGCGCGGTCCCGAACTGGCAGTATGAATACGACCACCGGCAGGACCAGGCGCTCTTTATGGATAAACGTTATATCGAGCGCCGGCTGGAAGTGCTCCGGACGGTCTATGAACAGCACCGGGAGATGGCGGCGCAGTTCGCGGGGCCGGCGGTCATGGAGACGTTCGGAGAGAAGCCCTTCTCGCCGGAATCGGTCCCGGAGGCTCCGGCATATACCGCAGAACAGAAAGAGCTGGCCGTGCAGTATGACAGCCGTTCGGGACAGATCACCAATGAATATATCCGGGGGGATGAGCGGAGCTTTACGATCATTGCCTGGCCGGTGCCGGAGATCGGGGATAAATATGAGGAGATCTTTAGCGAGGTGATCCGCATCAATACATTGGATGCGAAACTCTATGAAAAGGTGCAGCAGACGCTCATTGACGCGCTGGATCAGGGTGAATATGTTCATGTGACCGGGAAAGGCGCAAACCGGACAGACCTTACGGTAAAGCTTTTCCGGCTGAACGATCCGTCGAAAGAGACGATCTTTGAGAACTGTGTGGCGGATGTCAACATCCCGGTGGGCGAGGTATTTACCTCGCCGGTGCTGGAAGGCACGACGGGCGTGCTCCACGTGAGCCGGGTATTCCTTGAGGGACTGGAGTACCGGGATCTGGAACTGCGTTTTGAAGACGGGATGATCACGGATTACAGCTGCGGCAATTTCGATGACCCGGAAGACGGGAAGAAGTACGTGGCGGACAATGTATTGAAAGGGCATAAATCCCTGCCGCTCGGCGAGTTCGCTATCGGTACGAATACGACAGCCTACGTGGCGGGGAGACGGTACGGCATTGAAGACAAGATGCCCATCCTGATCGCGGAAAAGACCGGGCCGCATTTTGCGGTGGGAGATACCTGTTATTCCTGGAGCGAGGATATCCGGGTATACAATCCCAATGGAAAAGAGATCGTGGCGAAAGATAATTCGGTTTCCCTGAACCGGAAGACAGACCTGTCGAAGGCGTATCTGAACTGCCATACAGATATAACCATACCTTATGATGAATTAGAAGAAATAAGTGTAGTGACAAAAGAAGGGAAACACATTATACTTATTAAAGACGGAAGGTTTATACTGCCGGGAACGGAGATTTTAAACGAACCGCTGGAAGATATGTGACAGACAGATCGACAGACCACTTATAAGGAGGAATTATGATGCCAAAAGTAGCAATCGTTATGGGCAGCGACTCGGACCTGAAGGTGATGAGCAAGGCTGCATCAATGCTTGAGAAGCTGGGGATCGACTATGAAATGACGATCATTTCCGCGCATCGTATGCCGGATACATTTTTTGAATGGGCCAAAGGAGCAGAGGACAGAGGCGTGAAAGTCATCATCGCGGGAGCGGGCATGGCGGCCCATCTTCCGGGAATGTGCGCGGCGCTCTTCCCGATGCCGGTGATCGGCGTGCCGATGTCCGGAAAGAACCTGGACGGAATGGATGCACTTTATTCGATCGTACAGATGCCGCCGGGAATCCCGGTAGCCACAGTGGCTATCGACGGCGGTATGAACGCGGCGATCCTGGCAGCAAAGATCCTTGCTGTATCAGATCCGGAGCTTCTCGGGAAGCTGAAAGATTATTCCGCGGAGATGAAGGCCTGCGTTCAGGCAAAAGCCGACAAACTGCATGAGATCGGATATGAAGCGTATATAAATCAGAAATAATAAACAGGAGATCACAGAATGGATTATAAGAAAGCAGGCGTCGATATCGAGGCCGGATACAGATCAGTAGAGTTGATGAAAGAGCATGTGAAGAAGACCATGCGTCCGGAGGTCCTTGGCGGGCTGGGCGGATTCTCAGGCGCTTTTTCACTTGCCGGGATAAAAGAGATGGAAGATCCCGTACTTCTGTCCGGCACGGACGGATGCGGCACGAAGGTGAAGATCGCCATGCTCATGGATAAACATGACACGATCGGCATCGACGCGGTTGCGATGTGTGTAAATGATATCGCATGCGCGGGCGGAGAGCCGCTGTTTTTCCTTGACTACATCGCATGCGGCAAAAATGAGCCGGAAAAGATCGCGGATATCGTGAAAGGCGTGGCTGAGGGATGCCTTCAGTCCGGCGCGGCGCTGATCGGCGGCGAGACGGCGGAGCATCCGGGCATGATGGAGCCGGACGAGTACGATCTGGCAGGCTTCGCAGTGGGCGTCTGTGACCGCAAAGAGATGATCACGGGTGAGAACCTGAAAGCCGGGGATGTCCTGATCGGTATGGCGTCTTCAGGCATCCACAGCAACGGATATTCCCTCGTGCGGAAAGTGTTCCGCATGGAGCGGGAGGCGCTGGATACGTATTATGACTGCCTCGGCTGTACGCTGGGCGAGGCGCTGCTCGTGCCGACGCGCATTTATGTGAAGGCGTTAAAGAGCATCAAGGACGCTGGTGTGACTGTGAAAGCCTGCAGCCATATCACGGGCGGCGGATTCTATGAGAACGTGCCGCGTATGTTAAAAGAGGGCACAAAGGCCGTTATTAAGAAAGACAGCTACCCGATCCCGCCGATCTTTGAAATGCTTGCGAAGGACGGCGATATCGCGGAGCAGATGATGTACAATACCTTTAACATGGGACTCGGCATGATCGTGGCCGTGGATGAGGCGGATGCAGACCGCGCCATGGAAGCGATCCGTGCCGCCGGAGATGCGCCGTACATCGTAGGGCACATCGAGGCGGGAGACAAAGGAGTAGAATTATGTTAAACAATACATGCGCAGCGGGGACAAAACCGCTGCGTGTACTTGTCATGGTGTCCGGCGGGGGAACGAACCTGCAGGCTATCATCGACCGGGTAAAAGACGGAACGATTACAAACACGGAGATCGTGGGCGTGATCAGCAACAATAAAAACGCCTATGCACTGACGAGGGCCGAAGAAAACCGGATCCCGTCTCTGTGCATATCTCCGAAGGATTTTGAGACCAGGGAAATCTTCAACGGGAAACTTCTGGAGGCGGTGGAGAGCTTCGAGCCGGATCTGGTCGTGCTGGCCGGATTCCTGGTGGTGATCCCGCCGGAAATGATCCGGAAGTACGAGAACCGAATGATCAACATCCATCCGTCGCTGATCCCGTCTTTCTGCGGAAAAGGATATTACGGGCTGAAAGTGCACGAAGCCGCTCTGGCGCGCGGGGTCAAAGTGGTCGGCGCGACCGTGCATTTTGTGGATGAAGGCACGGATACCGGTCCGATCATCCTGCAGAAAGCGGTGGAGGTGCAGCAGGGGGACACCCCGGAAGTCCTGCAGCGCCGGGTGATGGAACAGGCGGAGTGGAAGATCCTTCCCCGTGCGATCGACCTGATCGCCAACGGGAAAGTCAGGGTGGAAGACCACAGAACCGTGATAGAACAGTGACAGAGGAGGATAAGAAATGAAAGTACTGATCGTAGGAAGCGGCGGAAGAGAGCATGCCATCGCAGCCAGCGTGGCAAAGAGCCCGAAAGCGGACAAGATCTGGTGCGCACCGGGCAATGCCGGGATCGCAGAGTATGCAGAGTGTGTGGACATCGGCGCCATGGAGTTTGACAAACTGGCGGCTTTTGCAAAGGAAAACGCAGTGGACCTGTGCATCGTCGGCATGGACGACCCGCTGGTGGGCGGCCTGGTGGACGTAATGGAAGAGGCCGGCATCCGCACCTTCGGACCAAAGAAAAATGCAGCGATCCTGGAAGGGTCAAAGGCATTTTCCAAGGATCTGATGAAAAAATACAACATCCCGACGGCTGCCTATGAGAACTTTACAGATCCGGATGCGGCGATCGCCTATCTGGAGACGGCAAAGTTCCCGATCGTCCTTAAAGCGGACGGGCTTGCACTCGGAAAAGGGGTGCTGATCTGCCAGAACCTTGAAGAGGCAAAAGAAGGCGTGAAGACGATCATGCTGGACAAGAAGTTCGGCACGGCCGGGAATGAGATGGTCATTGAGGAGTTCATGACCGGGCGCGAAGTGTCCGTGCTTTCATTTGTAGACGGCAGGACCATCAAGACCATGACAAGCGCACAGGACCACAAACGGGCCGGCGACGGAGACACAGGTCTGAATACCGGCGGTATGGGGACATTCTCCCCGAGCCCGTTCTACACGAAAGAAGTGGAAGAATTCTGTGAGAAATATATTTACCAGCCTACGGTTGACGCGATGGCTGCAGAGGGGCGTCCGTTCAAGGGCGTGATCTTCTTCGGCCTGATGCTGACGGCGGACGGCCCGAAGGTGCTGGAATACAATGCCCGCTTCGGGGATCCGGAGGCACAGGTGGTGCTGCCCCGCATGAAAAACGACATCATTGATGTGGTTGAGGCGTGCATCGACGGGACGCTGGACCAGATCGACCTTCAGTTCGAGGATAACGCGGCAGTGTGCGTCGTTCTCGCATCGGACGGATATCCGGTAAAATATGACAAAGGCTTTCCGATCTCCGGTCTGGACGAGTTCAAAAAGCATGAAGGGTATTACTGCTTCCATGCCGGAACAAAGTTCGACAACGGACAGATCGTGACAAACGGCGGCCGCGTGCTTGGCGTCACCGCAAAGGGAAAAGACCTGAAGGAAGCCAGAAAGAACGCCTATGCCGCGACAGAGTGGGTGCAGTTTGAGAATAAGTATATGCGCCATGACATCGGAAAGGCGATCGACGAGGCGTGAGATCCGCCCTGTAAATTCCAGGCTATATAAGCTGTTCCCGGTATTCTTCCGGGCTTGTTCCATAATAATATCTGAAATCATCTGCGAATGCGGTTATGTTCTCATAACCGCATTCTGTTGCGATATGGTACAGATTTGTTGTCTTGTTTGCCAGCAGTTCTGCGGCATGTTTCATGCGTTCTTCCCGAAGGATCATACAGGCTTCGCGGCCGCAGTATTTTTTAATATGTTCTGATATATAGCCGGCGGTCAGTCCGGCTTCTGAAGCAATGTCCTCAAGCGGGCACAGGCTTTGGGCATGGAGGGCGCTGATCAGGCGGAGCGTTTCTTCATCCGGGCCTGTCAGGCTGTATTCATCTGTGGCTGAAAGTTCATCAAACATCCGGATAAACAGCCGTTCCAGTTCAGGGGTTTCGCGGAATCTTCCGGCAGAATAAGTCTGCAGGACCGAAGAGAGAAGCACCTGGAACCGGCGGTTCTGGATGAGCGGATAAATGAAGCTGTATCCCGGGATGGAAGCGGAGTACGAAAAGCGCCACAACGAACTGTGGCCGGAGATGCAGGACATGATCCATGAATACGGCGGAAAGAATTATACAATTTTTCTTGACAGGGAGACGCTGGTCCTGTACGGATACATTGAAGTAGAAGATCCGGCGAAGTGGGACGAGAGCGCAGATACGGCGATCAACCGCAAATGGTGGGATTTCATGGCGGACATCATGGAAACGAATCCGGACAACAGCCCGGTGTCCGTGGACCTGCATGAAGTATTTCATCTGGATTAATGTTTTAGAGGAAGATATTGAAGCCGGGGGATTGCCCCGGCATTATTTTATATATTTTTAATTTGATATTCTGTTCAGCCTGTGTTATGCTGTCAGTACACTTTCCGGGATGGTGCATTTTCTGCGTCAGACCAGAGGGGGAAAGTGCGAACAGATGGGATGCGGTCCGGCTTCAGTCCGGTATCTGACCGCAGAGGGATTTTTTTTATCTTTGCCCGGGATCAGGGCTTTTTCACAAAGTATTTTTGCAGTCGCAGTGCGTAAAGGAGGGATGTCCGGCAGATCTTGAATATGGAATTATTTTACGTATAGAAAAAAGAAAGGGGAAAGAAGAAAATGACATTGAAATGCAGGCGCATTGCAGCGCTTCTGGTTTCGTGCGCGCTGCTGCTGGTCTTCCTGATGACGGCGGAAGTGCAGGCGAAAGCGGGTGAAAGAATCTATGCGAAAGCTCTGAAAGTAAATATAACGGAAATCAGCGTTGTGCGGTATGGAAACGACGGTCCGGAGGTCCTTGATTCATGGCAGGAGGGCATGTTCGGGCGGAGTACCGGCGAATGGCTCTACTGTTCTGAGCCTGAGGTTGATTTTAAAAGAGGATATAAGACCGGTGTTCCGGCAGAAAAACACATGTCGGAAGATACGATCAGGCTTATCGGGGCCATGATGTGCTGGTATGATCATAATATGTGTCCCGGGGTTGACAGTACGGACGAATATCTTTTTAAGCAGGAGATTGTCTGGAATGTCCTGAATATGGAAAAGAAGTGGCGTCCGGACTGCAGATATGAGCACAGCCTTGGTGAGAAATGCGGTTCTGGACATACACTGGAAAGCCATCGTGAAGAATTGTTTTCAGATGGCCTGAAATGGGCTGAAGAGAATGCGGATCAGGTTGAAACGGAGGCCACGGTATATGAAGGAGACGGTCAGATGCTTATGGATCTGACATATAAATGGAATCCGGAGGGGAAGCTGCGCCTTCGCAAAATATCTGCGGATCCGGAGATCACGGACGGGAACAAATGTTACAGCCTGGCAGGAGCCGAATACAGGGTTTACAAAGATGAAGCGTGTACGGACATGGTCGGTACACTCACGACAGATGCCGAAGGCGGGACAGAAGCGGCAGAGGTTGACGAGGGAGAGTATTTTGTAAAGGAATATACGGCTCCGGAAGGTTATGCGCTTGATCCAAAGGTGTACAGCGTGACGGTTAAGGCGGGAGAGGAGAATACGCTGAAGCTGAGTGATATACCGCAGTCAGCCCCGATCGATATCCTGCTCGAAAAAACAGATGCGGATACAGGAGCAAACGTGCCCCTGGGGGCGGCGACCCTGAACGGGGCGGAATTTACGGTCTGTTATTATCCGGATCTGTATGCATCCGAGCCTTCTGAGAGCCCGGAACGGACATGGGTATTTGCCACGGATGAAGAGGGCATATGCAGATTAGACGAAGACAGTTTGGTCTCAGGGGACAGCCTGTATACGGATTCCAGTGGCGGGGCGGTCCTGCCGCTTGGAACGGTGACGATCCGTGAAACGAAAGCGCCGGAAGGATATTTGATCAATGATGAAGTATTTGTCAGACAGATCACACCGGAAGGTACGGCAGAATCAGTCCATACTTATAATAAAGCTGATGTTCCGGAAAAAGTAATACGGGGAGAACTGCAGATCATCAAGATCGGGCAGGATGAAGATGAGGAGGCGGAATTCAGAAAACCGCTTGAAGGCGTGGTGTTTGAGATCACATCCCGGACAACGGGAGAATCCGTTCAGATCGTAACGGATGAAAAAGGTTTTGCATCTTCTGAACAGGTGGGGAATCTGCCGTTTGACACGTATGTTGTTTCCGAGGTCATCACACCTGACGGGTATGACCCGGTGGAAGATTTTGAAATAACGGTCAGTGAAGAAGGCCAGCTTTTCTATTATATCCTTGAGGACAAGCTGGTGAGAGCGCCGATCATGCTTGTCAAGACGGATGCTGATACAGGCAAAACCATACCTGCGGCGGGGATACAGTTTCAGCTCCTGGATTCTGAGAAAGAACCGGTCACGATGACGACCTATTATCCCAAAGAGGAGACCGTGAGTGTATTTACGACGGATGAGAGCGGTTCTTTTATCCTGCCGGAGAAACTGCCTGCTGGCGTATATTATTTCCGGGAAGTGAAAGCGCCGGAAGGATACCTGCTCAGCAGCGAGGATATACGATTTGAAGTCTCTGAGTCATATGACTGGGATGAGCCGATCATCGTGACAGCCAAAAATGCACCGGCAATGGGAAGGATCAGGATCATAAAATCTGATGAATATACAGGAGAGTCGTTGTGCGGCGCTGTTTTTACGATCACTGCCGCGGAAGATGTTGCAACGCCGGATGGTACAGTCCGGGTTTCAGAAGGAACCGTTGTTGCTGAAGTTACTGCTGGTGAAGATGGGATTGCAGAGAGCGGTCTCCTTTATCCGGGGAAATATATTATAAAAGAGGAAAAACAGCCTGCAGGCTATATTCTTCCGGAGGAAGAGTGGACCGTTGAAATCCGGTATAAAGATCAGGAGACAGAAGTTGTAACGGCAGAGAAGGAAATCAAGAACCGTCCCACAGTGGTGATCATTGATAAGAAGGTTACAGGGTCGGAACAGCGTCTGCCCGGTGTGAAGTTCGCTGTCTGGAACAAGGATCTGGAAGACCCGTCGGATCCGGAAACGACCCGGAAGGAAATATATACAACGGACAGAGATGGACAGATCCGGCTGGAGGCGCTGGAGCCCGGCCGTTATTGTGTGCAGGAGACAGAGGGGCTGCCCGGTTACGTGGCGGATGCGGAGATCCATGAATTCGTGGTTGTAGAAGACGGACGTATTGAAGGACAGGAAGAATATACCCTGACCGTAGAGAACAAAAAAACGGAGATCCTGCAGACAAATGCGATATCCGTGGACACAGACGGCAGGGAAGCCTATCCGTGGGAAAAAACAACGGTAAAGGATGCGGTGAGCCTCACGAATATCCAGCCGGGCGTAGAATATAAGCTGCTCGGCGTCCTGACAGATCCTGAGACCGGTGAGGCTCTCCGGAACGGTGGTACGGAAGACGGCGAAATCCTGCAGACAGAATACAGCTTTACCGGGACGGAGCCGGAGATGACGGTCGATATGATATTTGAATTCGATGCTTCGGCATTTGCCGGCCGGACAGTTGTTGTATATGAATATTTGTATCAGGATGATATAAAGATAAGTGAACATACAGACCCGGAAGATGAAAACCAGCAGTTCCGGATCGCAGCGCCTGTCATGGGAACGACAGCGGTCTCACCTGAAAGCGGGACACATGAGGCCCCTGCGCGGGAAAAAGCGGTGATCCGGGATAAGGTGGAATATAAGGACATCATACCCGGAAGCTACATCCTGAAAGGGATCCTTATGGACCGTGAAAGCGGGAACCCCCTTCTGATCAATGGAGAGAAGATTACAGCCGAAAAAGAAATTGAAATCTCAGAAACGGAAGGAACAGTTGAAGTAGATTTTACACTGGATGCATCCGGCCTGAATGGCAGGAGCGTGGTCGTTTTTGAGTATCTGTACCGGAAGGGATGTGATGAACCGGCGGCTTCGCATGAAGATATACGGGATAAAGGACAGACGGTTATATTCCGGGATAAAATTGTGCCGGAGACAGGAGATACGTCATCTGTAATCCCGCTATTGCTCCTTGCAGCGGCGGGAGCCGGCACTGCGGCGGTTCTGCTGTTTTCCAGGAGAGAAAAGCAGCATAAAAGAAAAAGAAATGGTTGTAGACACCGAAAGAAAAAGGTGATAAAGTAGTTGTACTAAAGGAGCGGATTGATAAAAAACGGGAGGTGATCAGATGACAGAGCAGAACCAGGAATTATTGCTTGCCATATCGGATATGCTGGATCAGAAGCTGGATGAGAAGCTGGATCAGAAGTTTGAGACAGAACTCCGGCCGATAAAAGATGATATATGTGAACTGAAGACGGACGTAAAAGAACTGCGGAGCGACGTGACAGAGTTGCAGAGTGATGTGAAAGAACTGCGGAGCGACGTGACAGAGTTGCAGAGTGATGTGAAAGAACTGCGGAGCGACGTAACAGAGCTGCAGAGTGATGTGAAGGCACTGCGTAGCGATGTGACAGAGCTGCAGAGCGATGTAAAAGAACTGCGGAGCGACGTGACAGAGTTGCAGAGTGATGTGAAAGAACTGCGGAGCGACGTAACAGAGCTGCAGAGTAACATGACAGTGGTGCAGAACGATGTAAAAGAATTGCGGAGCGATGTGACAGAGCTGCAGAGTGATATGACGAAATTGCAGGAGAATGTACATGGAATACATCTTTATCTCGAAAATGAGGTGGATTACAAGATTTCACTGCTGGCAGAGAATTATGTTCCCGCAGCAAAGCGGTTTGAGCAGTCGGCATCCAGGATCGATGCAGTGGAAGAAGATGTCGGGATCCTGAAAACAGTTGTAGCACAGCATTCCAAAATGCTGCAGCAGCTTGCATAAAGGATAAAAAAGAAAGTTCTTCGGAACTTTCTTTTTTATATCCGGATATCGGAGAAATGAGGCTCATATAATGTGGAAAAGAATATGCGGACGGATTCACATGAATTGGAAATGCTTATATATAGAAGCAGGACTGGCTGTACTGATCATGGTTATGCTTGGCATTGCCGGAGAAAGAGGCCCGCTGTCTTCTCGGATGGAAAGTACGGTACAGGCTGAAGAGATGATAGATGAGTCGGATATGGAAGGCGGTCAGTCCGGTAATGCGAATGACGCGTCAGTGGCCGACGGGATACCGGAAACACAGGAGACTCAGGCGCTGATCGCATCCGGACGGTATCCGGTCATGGGCAGCAGTGAGATTACGGTACAGGATATGATCGATTATTTTAATGCCTCAGGCGAAGAATATCCTTCGGAAAAACTGTCAGAAGGCGGGGCGGATTCTATTGAGACATTCTGTCAGATGTATGTTGAGGAGGCGGAAGCGGAAGGCGTGCGCCCAGAGGTGGCGTTCGCCCAGACGATGAAAGAGACAGGATTCCTCCAGTATGGAGGGGATGCCCATATTGAGCAGTTCAATTTTGCGGGGCTTGGGACGACCGGGAACGGTGTGCCCGGCAATTCCTACCCGGATGTCCGGACGGGGATCCGGGCCCAGATTCAGCATCTGAAGGCGTATGCGACTGACGATGCACTGAACGGGGCGTGCGTGGATGACCGGTATGCCTATGTAAAGAAAGGTTCGGCGCCTTATGTGCAGTGGCTTGGGCAGCAGGAGAATCCCGAGGGGCTGGGCTGGGCCACCGGGGAGAATTACGGTTATGATATCGTGGGCATGATCGAAGATATGACGGATGCGTGAACCGATTCTTAAGTTTCCCTAAACTTCTTGACAAATCTGCATCTTGCTACTATAGTATTTGATAGTTAATTTTTAGTTAATACTATTGTAACAAAGGTAAAGACGAAGAGGAGTACATGATCACTCCCGCCAGAGAGAACCGCCCGGCACGATGCCGGCTGGAAGGCGGTTCCGGAAAAGGATCATGGAAGGTAGCTTCTGAACCGGATGGCTGAATGGCGCAGGCAGGTAAGCTGTCCCGGAGTGGTCCGCGTTACAGGACTCAAGAGACATAAATTAAGGTGGTACCGCGGAAATTTCGCCCTTTACAGTTTGTAAAGGGCGTTTCTTTATGGTGTTGTAAAGAAATCGTGGACCATTGACGCGGCAAAGTAAAAAATGCGAGCAGAAGGAGAGCAAGATGAGCAAGGAACTGGCAAAGACATACGATCCGAAAGCGATCGAAGAGAAGCTGTATGAAAAATGGTGTGAGAATAAATATTTCCATGCCGAGGTTGACCGGAGCAGGAAGCCGTTTACGACGGTTATGCCGCCTCCGAACATCACAGGAAAACTCCACATGGGGCATGCCCTTGATAACACGCTGCAGGACATCCTGATCCGCTATAAGAGGATGGAGGGATATAACGCCCTGTGGGTTCCGGGAACGGACCATGCGGCCATCTCCACGGAAGTAAAGGTGACTAACCAGCTCAAGGAAGAGGGCATTGATAAGAAAGAACTGGGACGCGAAGGTTTCCTGAAGCGGACCTGGCAGTGGAAAGAGGAATATGCCGGAACCATCGAGAACCAGCTGAAGAAGCTGGGTATTTCCTGCGACTGGGACAGGGAACGTTTCACGATGGATGAGGGCTGTTCCAAAGCCGTGGAGGAAGTGTTTATCAGCCTGTACAGGAAAGGTTATATATACAAAGGCTCCAGGATCATCAACTGGTGCCCGAAGTGCAAGACGTCCCTGTCTGACGCTGAGGTGGAGCATGAGGAGCAGGAAGGCCATTTCTGGCACATTAAATATCCGATCGTGGGAACAGACCGGTTCCTGGAGATCGCAACGACCCGTCCGGAGACCATGCTTGGCGATACGGCCATTGCCGTACATCCGGATGATGAGCGTTATACCGATATCGTAGGGAAGAACGTGATCCTGCCGCTGGTGGGCCGGGAGATTCCGGTTGTGGCGGATTATTATGTGGACAAAGAGTTCGGAACCGGCGCCGTGAAGATCACGCCGGCCCACGACCCGAATGACTTCGAGGTGGGCAAGCGCCACAACCTGCCGGAGATCAACATCATGAATGATGATGCGACGATCAATGAGAACGGCGGAAAATACGCAGGCATGGACCGCTACGAGGCGCGGAAGGCCATTGTAAAAGAACTGGAGGAACAGGGATATCTGGTAAAAGTCGTTCCGCATACCCATGCGGTGGGAACACATGACCGCTGCGGCACGACGGTGGAACCCCTGATCAAACAGCAGTGGTTCGTGAAGATGGACGAGCTGGCGAAACCGGCGATCAACGCGCTGAAGACCGGCGAGCTGAAGTTCGTACCAGACCGTTTTGACAAGATATACCTGCACTGGCTGGAAAATATTAAGGACTGGTGCATCTCCCGTCAGATCTGGTGGGGACACCGGATCCCGGCATATTACTGCGACGAGTGCGGCGAGTTTGTAGTGGACCGCCACGCGCCGGAGAAGTGCCCGCACTGCGGATGCACGCATTTTACCCAGGATGAGGATACCCTGGATACCTGGTTCTCATCCGCCCTGTGGCCGTTCTCTACGCTGGGCTGGCCGGAGAAGACGGAGGATCTTGACTACTTCTATCCGACGGATGTGCTGGTGACCGGATATGACATTATCTTCTTCTGGGTGATCCGAATGGTATTCTCCGGATACGCACATACCGGGAAATCCCCGTTCCACACCGTGCTGATCCACGGTCTGGTGCGTGACTCCCTGGGACGGAAGATGAGCAAGTCCCTCGGAAACGGCATCGATCCGCTGGAGATCATCGACAAGTACGGCGCGGACGCGCTGAGGTTGACGCTTGTGACCGGAAATGCGCCGGGCAACGATATGCGTTTCTACAATGAAAGAGTAGAGGCGAGCCGGAACTTTGCCAATAAAGTATGGAACGCTTCCCGTTTCATCATGATAAACATGAAAGATGAGGCGGTCATCGAAAAACCGGACGATGCGCTCCTCACACCGGCGGACCGCTGGATCCTGTCCGCAGTCAACACGCTGGCAAAAGATGTGACAGAAAACATGGATAAATACGAGCTGGGCATCGCGGTCCAGAAAGTATACGACTTTATCTGGGACGAGTTCTGCGACTGGTATGTGGAACTGGCCAAATACCGTATTTATCACGCAGAAGAAGATCCGGCAGCAGCGGACTGTGTGCTCTGGGTGCTGAAGACCGTGCTCGGACAGGCGTTAAAACTGCTGCACCCGTTCATGCCGTTTATCACAGAAGAAATCTACAGCGCCCTTGTACCGGAGGAAGAATCCCTCATGATGTCAGAATGGCCGAAGTACAGAGAAGAGTGGAACTTCCCGGCGGATGAGAGCGTGATGGAACATATGAAAGCGATCGTCAGAGGCATCCGGAATATCCGTTCAGAAATGGATGTGCCGAACAGCAGAAAGACGAAAGTTTATATTGTTACAATAGAGGAAACGCTCTGTACCGGAGCTGAGGCGGTCAGCGATTCTGTAAAGCCGCTCATGATGGCGAATGAGATCGCGATCCGGCCGGATAAGGAAGGCATCTCAGACAATGCGGTATCCGTAGTGGTTCCGGATGCGGTCGTATACCTGCCGCTTGAGGACCTGGTGGATTTTGAACAGGAGAAAGAGCGGCTTTCAAAAGAAGAGGAAAGACTGAACAAAGAGATCAAAAGAGCTCAGGGGATGCTCGCGAACGAGAAGTTTGTCAGCAAAGCCCCGGCGGACAAGGTTCAGGCGGAACGCGATAAACTGGAGAAATACATGCAGATGCTTGAACAGGTAAAAGAGAGAATGGCCGGTCTTTCAAAATAACAGACGGCAATCCTTATCAGACAGGTTTCATGCGCCGGATGTCGGCGCACAGAAAGGACAGAGATCACAGATGAAGCAGATTCATATCAGACGGCCTGATATTAAAGGCTTTTTTACAAAAGTTAAAAATCTGAAAAATCTGAAACCGGAAGATATTAAGCGGCATCACAGAGAAAAGAAGGAACGCCGGCAGCGGATCCTGGAGGAGCGGAGAAACAGCAGGTTCGCAAAGAAGATGCAGCCGGTCTATAAATGGATGAACCGGCTCTCCCTGCCGCTTCAGTTCCTGCTGGCGTGCGTGATCAATTTTCTGATCGAGACGGTTTCCCGGCTGTCGTTCTTCGAGGCATGGGATTATATGACAGGGACGCCGCTTGTGTTCCTGTACAATGCGTTTATGATATTCGTGACATTTATGATCGTTTATCTGTTCCGCAGGCGTGTGTTTGCCCGGATCCTGCTGAGCGTGTTCTGGGTATTCCTGGGCACCTGCAACGGCTATCTGCTGACCAAGCGGGTGACGCCGTTTAACGCCCAGGACCTGAAAGTGCTCTCGGATGCGCTGGAACTGACGGGAAATTATTTTAACGCATTTGAACTGGTCATGATCATCATCGGCGTCGCGGCGCTGGTGCTCTGGATCGTGTCTATGTGGCGCAGGGGCGGCCAGTTTACCGGAAAAATGCACCGGATCATCGCGCTGGGCGGAGTGGCCGTATCATTCGGCGCCTGCCTCTGGCTGACGGATGAGGCCATTGACAAACGGGTAATCTCGAATTATTTCGGGAACATCGCATTTGCCTATGAAGACTATGGATTCCCGTACTGTTTCTCTGCCAGCCTCTTTAATACCGGCATCAATGAGCCGGCCGGCTACAGTGAAGAGACGATGGATAAGATCAGTGATAACGGGGAGATCACAAAGGCATCCACAGGACGCTCGGATGAAGAGCTGCCCAATGTCATGTTTGTGCAGCTGGAATCTTTCTTCGATCCGACGGAAGTGGAATGGCTGCGGTTTTCCGAAGATCCGATCCCGAACTTAAGAAAGCTGTTCAATGAGTATTCAAGTGGATATTTTAAAGTCCCGTCCGTGGGCGCCGGCACGGCCAATACGGAGTATGAAGTGCTGACCGGCATGAGCATGCGTTTCTTCGGACCGGGCGAGTATCCGTACAAGACATATGCCAAGTTCAATCCGATGGAGAGCGCGGCTTCGGCGCTGAAGAATCTCGGGTACGGGGCAGAGGCGCTCCACAACAACGGCGGTAATTTCTACAGCCGTGCCGAAGTGTTCAACAACATGGGATTTGATCATTACACAAGCAAGGAGTTCATGAACATCCTGCAGACCACGCCGAAAGGCTGGGCGACGGACGATATCCTTGTGCCGAATATCATGGAATCCATGGATACGACGGAAGGGCAGGATTTCGTATTCACGGTCAGCGTGGAGGGACACGGAGAATATCCCACGGAGAAAGTGCTGGACAATCCCGAGATCATTGTCAGCGGCGTGGAGGATGAAGGAGAGCGCAATGCATGGGAATATTATGTAAATCTTGTGCATGAGATGGACAAGTTCGCCGGCGAGCTGATCGAGGCGGTCCAGTCAAGGAATGAACCGACGGTGCTCGTATTCTACGGGGATCATCTGCCCACCATGGATCTGGAGGCAAAGGATCTGAAAAGCCGTTATCTCTACAATACGAATTATGTGATCTGGGACAATATCGGACTGGAAAAGGAAGATATGAACCTTGCGGCATATCAGATCATGGCGGAAGTATTTGACCGGCTGGACATCCACTCCGGTACGGTGTTCAACTATCACCAGCAGCGCCGGGAGACGAAAGATTATCTGGCGGATCTGGAACTGCTGCAGTATGACATGATGTACGGAGACCAGTATATTTATGATAAATATGGAGCTCCGGTCATTGAGCCGCATATGGTCATGGGCGTGAAAGACGCACAGATCTCCCAGTTCGTCGTTCAGGCGGACGGCACGACCTATACGGTCTACGGAGATAATTTTACGAAGCAGAGCAAGGTATATATAAACGGAGAGAAACAGACGACCACGTTCCTTAATAACACCCGGCTGGATCTGAAAGATTCACAGGTCCAGAACGGGGACGTCATCATGGTAGCGCAGGTCGGATCCAGCAATACGATCTTCCGCGAATCAAAATCATACGAATATAATGACGGCGTGCTGACGGAGATCCCGCGGGATCCCGCGGCGCCTGAAAACGGACGCCAGGCGTTCGTGGAACAGGAAGACGAAGAGGAAGGACAGGAAGAAGAACAGGCAGAAGAATGACATACAGCGAGGCAGTAAACTATATACTGGATATTCCGAAATTTACAAAAAAGAATGACGCGGAGCATACGAAGCTGTTTCTGCAATATCTTGGTGATCCACAGCGTTCATACAAAGTGATCCACGTAGCGGGGACCAACGGGAAAGGTTCCGTGTGCGCCTATCTTGACGTGATGCTCCGGGATGAGGGGAAAAAGACAGGGCTTTTCACTTCCCCTCACCTCATCGCGGTCAATGAGCGGATCGCGGTGAACGGCGCGCCGGTCAGTGATGATGCGTTTGTCCGGTTATTTGAAACCGCGCTGGATGCGGTCCGCAGGATGGAAGCAGCCGGGCTTTTGCACCCCACGTTTTTTGAATTCCTGCTGGGGATGGCGCTGTGCGCTTTCCGGGATGCAGATGTGGACTACGCCGTACTGGAGACCGGGCTGGGCGGCCGCCTGGATGCGACCAGCGCGGTGGAACCGCCGGAAGTGTGCGTGATCACATCCATTGGATATGACCATATGCAGTACCTCGGGGATACATTGGAGGAGATCGCGGCGGAGAAAGCCGGGATCATCCGCCCGGGGGTGCCGGTATTTTATGCGGCGTCCTCGGAGGAAAGTGACAGCGTTATCCGCAAGGCTGCGCAGAACAACGGGTGTTTCTGTAAAAAAATCGGGAAAGACGCGTACGAAATCCTCGGAACCGGGGACAAACATATTGCATTTTCCTGTGCCAGTGATTATTATGGAAATACCACGTGGAAATTGAACAATATTGGAAAATACCAGCCGGGAAACGCAATGCTTGCCATGGAAACCATGCGCTGGCTGACCGGAGAGAAAGGCCATCCAAAGCGCTGGCAAAAAAGCCTGTCAGAACTTAAATGGGCGGGCAGGATGGAAGAAGTGCTGCCCGGAGTCTGGGTGGACGGGGCGCACAATATCAGCGCGGTGGAAGCGTTCGCAGAAACGGCCGGCGATGATGACGGAGAGAAGATCATCGTCTTTTCTGCGGTAAAAGATAAAGAATATGAGAAGATGGCCCGGATCCTGTGTGAGAAAGTGGATGCCGGCCTTTATGTGGTGACGCATATCGATGATCCCCGGGGGACGTCGGCGGAATGTCTGGGCAATATCTTCAGAAAGTATACGGATAAACCGGTCGAGGTGAGAAAGTCCGCCGGAGAGGCGCTCGCATATGCCTTTGAAGTAAGGGGGAAGCGGAATATATACTGCCTTGGCTCACTGTACCTTACGGGAACGATAAAGAAACTGATTCAGGAGGGCGAATAAATGCTGGACTACGAAGAAGAGATCAAAAAGTTCAAACCGAGTCTTGAGGCTGAAGAGATAGAAGAGGCTGTGTATCAGGAAGATCTTACTGATATGACGGATCTTCTTAAACAGGTAATGGATCAGAAAAAATAGAAAGTTAATGGTGGGTATAAATGGATTACAGGAAAAAGATCGTATATCAGTCCAATTACTGGTACAACGACGGCCTGCGAAAAGCACAGATCAGAGATATGTCCGGGGCGATCGCATCCTTGCGTAGCAGCCTGCAGTTCAACCGGGAAAATATCGCGGCGAGAAATCTGCTCGGACTGGTGTATTATGGGATCGGCGAGGTCCCGAAAGCGCTGGTGGAATGGATCATCAGCAAGAACCTGCGCCCGCGGGACAATATCGCGAACTACTATATTGACACAGTGCAGTCTGCGGCAGCGGAACTGGAAACGATCAACCATGCAATAAAAAAATATAATCAGTGCCTTGCGTACTGCCGGCAGAACGGGGAAGACCTGGCTGTGATCCAGCTCAAGCAGGTGGTGGCTTCGCATCCGACTTTTCTGAAGGCATATCAGCTGCTGGCGCTTCTCTATCTGCATACCGGACAGTATACAAGGGCGCGCCAGATGGTGCGTCAGGCAAGAAAACTGGATGTGGGAAACGAGACCACGCTGCGCTATATGCGTGAGCTTACCAGCCGGCAGGGGAGAAAACGGCAGCGTCCTCTGAAAAGCAAAGAGGATGCCGTGGAGTACAGGCACGGAAATGAGATGATCATCCAGCCGAAGCATTCCCGGCTTAAGGAAATGGCGAACCATCTTGCAGTGGCGAATATTTTCGTCGGAGCGGCGATCGGGGCGGCCATTATCTGGTTCCTGGTTGCACCGGCGGTAAACCAGTCTTCATCAGACCGGCTGAACAGTCAGATGAGGGATTACAGTGATCAGATCCAGTCCCTTGAGGCGCAGGTGAGCGCCCAGACCCGCACGCTTGATGATTACCGTGCGGCGGGAGAAGCACTGGAGGCGAATGCCAGTGCGGCGGAAGGTTATGAGAAACTGATGACGGTGTCAGATCAGTATGATTCTGAAGAATACAGCAATGCATCAATGGCGGAGGCGCTGCTTGAGATCAGCAAAGACACGCTGGGGGAAAAAGGACAGGCTCTCTATGACGAGCTGGCTGCCAATGTCTTCCCGGGGGCGTGCGAGTCTTATCTTGCTTCCGGGACGGAAGCCCTCGAGGCGGCGGATTATGAGACTGCCATCGGTGATCTGGGCAAAGTCGTGCGGATGGACGCGGGATACAATGAAGGACAGGCGCTCTATGAACTGGCGCGTGCATACTGGAATAATGGTGACAGTGAGAATGCGTCAAAGTATTTCCAGCAGGTTGTGGACGGATACGGCGATTCTGAATATGCCGAAGATGCACAGCAGAGTCTGGATGAAATTGCCGGATCACAGACACAGGACGGCGAAGACGGGAACAGTACGGCTGAAGAATAGAATAATGATGAATTCCCGGAATCGGGAAATGATACGAAAGAAAAGGATATGCACAGGCTGCATATCCTTTTTATGTGCGACAAACCGGAGCGGCCGGAAACAGAAAAGAGATTGAGGAGGAGTAGTATGAAGTATCAGGTTCAGGAGAACTGTCTGACGATCTACCTGCCCTGCGAAGTGGACGACCACAACGCAGATGAGATCCGGAGGGAGGCGGATGCGGTGATCGACAGAAATCACATTAAATATGTGATCTTTGATTTTGATAAAACGGACTTCATGGACAGTTCGGGAATAGGGGTTATCATGGGAAGATATAAGACGATCAGCCTGATCGGCGGCGAAGTGTGGGCGGTCCATGCAAATGACAGGATCCGGAAGATCCTGACGCTGTCAGGGATGACGAAGATCATGCAGATATATGAGGAGGAGACCGTATGAAAGGTACGAATGAAATGGAGATCAGATTTGACAGCCGTTCGGAGAATGAAGGATTTGCAAGAGTCGCCGTTGCGTCTTTTATGACGCAGCTTAATCCGACGGTAGAAGAAGTGGCGGATGTGAAGACAGCTGTTTCAGAGGCGGTGACCAATGCCATCATCCACGGATATGACGGGCGGCGTACGGGAAAAGTGAGCATACGATGCAGGATCCATGAAAATGTATTCTCTGTAGAAGTATGTGATACGGGAAAAGGGATCAGAAATGTTGCTGAGGCCATGCAGCCGATGTTTACGACAAAACCGGAGCAGGAACGTTCCGGCATGGGATTTGCTTTTATGGAAGCTTTTATGGACTGTGTGGAAGTTGAGTCGGAGCAGGGCAAAGGAACCTGTGTGAAGATGACGAAGACCGTGGGAAAAGGAAGGGAGATATGGACCACACAATCGCTTTAATCAGAAAATCACATGCGGGAGATAAAGAGGCGAGAGAACAGCTTGTGGAAGAAAATACAGGGCTGGTCTGGTGCGTGGTCCGACGTTTCCAGGGACGCGGGACAGAGACGGAAGACCTTTTTCAGATCGGGAGCATCGGACTGCTCAAAGCGATCGATAAGTTTGATCTGGAATATGAAGTGAGGTTCTCTACGTACGCCATCCCGATGATATCAGGGGAGATCCGCCGTTTCCTGAGGGATGACGGGATGCTGAAAGTCAGCAGGTCGTTAAAAGAGCTTTCTTATAAGACCACCCGTGCGGCTGAGAAGCTGGCGGGCGAACTGGGACGCGAGCCGACCCTGGCGGAATTGTCAGAGGAACTCGGGGTGGCGCGTGAAGAACTGACTGAAGCGATGGAAGCGGGCGTGGCGGTAGATTCGATAGACCGCCCGATCCGCCAGAAAGAGGGCAGCGAAGTCTGTCTGGCTGACCGGATCGAAGAAAAAAAGAGAGATGAGGACGATATCATAGACCGGATGCTGCTGGAGCAGCTTCTCGGTACTCTGACCGCAGAGGAACGGCGGCTGATCTGGCTTAGATATTTTGCGGGGAAGACACAGTCTGAAGTGGGACGGATACTGGGCATTTCACAGGTCCAGGTATCCCGGGCCGAAAAGCGCATCATGGAGGAATTGCGAAAAAGAGGAGAAAATTAAAAAGAATCCTGCCGGATGAATATTTTCCCGTGGGATGCCGGATACTAAACCAGCAGGAAAGGACGGGTGAATGAGATGGAGGATGGAAAGAAAAAGATATGGATATGTCTTCTGGTGATCGTGCTGGCTGCAGTGGCGGCCGGAGTATTTTATTATCTCAGTGCGCCGGATGCGCCGGACAGCGAGGGCTTTCTGATCCGTGCGACATACAGCATCTGCGCTCCGGAGGGAGACGGCTGTGAAGTCTGAGAAAAATACACTCTATATAAAAGGCGGAAGGAATACGGAGGTGACAGCCCCGGATGTGACCCTGGGGGATATCCTGAGCATGGAATGCACGGATAAACTCATGCTGGCGAAGATCCGGTCGCGAAAGATCCTGCGTTTTCCGAAAAAGAAAAAAGGCAGGCGCGTCCTGTCCGTGCTGGAGATCATATCCTGCATCCATGAGGAATTCCCGGATCTGGACGTACGGAACCTGGGCGAGATGGACATGCTTATCACTTATGAAGAACAGAAGACGCCGCCGCGTATCTGGCATCTGATCAAAACGGCATTTGCGGCTGCGGCGGTTTTCTTCGGCGCGGCCTTTTCCATCATGGCATTTAATAATGATGTAGACGTGACGAAGCTTTTCGGACAGATCTATGAGCTGGCAACAGGAGTTGAGACCAGCGGGTTTACCGTGCTGGAAGTCTCCTACTCCGTCGGCGTCGCCGCAGGTATCCTGATCTTCTTCAATCATTTCGGGAAAAAGCGTTTTACAGTGGACCCGACGCCAATGGAAGTGCAGATGCGGCTGTATGAGAATGACATCCAGACGACGCTGGTCGAGAATGCGGACAGGAAAGGGGAGGAGATTGATGTGGATCCGTGAGATCCTGCTGGCAATAGCAGGACTTAGCGCAGGGGTCGCCGTGGCCGGCGGCCTTTTTTCATTTATTGTGGAACTGGGGGTGATCGCTGACTTCGCAGACCGGACTCATACCGGGGATAAAGTCTGCTTCTACGAAGACTGTGCGGCGGTGGGCGGCATCCTCGGCAATGTCGTTACAGTCTTTCATACCGGCATCCCGGCGGGGCTTCCGGGACTGGCGGTGTTCGGGATCTTCACGGGGATCTTCGTGGGATGCTGGGCCATGGCGCTGGCGGAGATCCTGAATGTATTCCCTGTGTTCATGCGCCGGGCGCGGATCACCCGGTATCTGTCACTTTTTATCGTCTGCCTGGCTGCAGGCAAAGGGCTGGGGGCGTGTCTGTTCTTTTTTAGAGGGTGGTAGAGCATCTGGTATAATCTGAAGTGTAATAAAACTTTCATAAAATGTATTTACGAAAATTTTACTTACATTTTATGGGTTCGTGATATCGCCGGTATTCTCATTTATCTATAATAAGCACTGTGGTCAGAGATGATACGGCTTCGCAAAAATGCAAAGCGGTCCTGAACTGATAACAGAAAAACAGATGAAACAAACGAGTAAGAGAGTAACGGAGGAAATGATCATGAATTCACAGAATAAGATTTCTCAGTCACAGAAATTAATGGTATTTGTCCTTTCCATGTCACTGTACGGGCTGGCTACTCTGTTCACGGAACTGATCCCGTCTTTTCAGGTGGGCATCGTAGAGTTCTCGGTAGAGTATTTCCTGTTTATCCCGCTGACGCTGGCAATGCTTTTTGACCCGCTGTCCGCCGGCCTGGGGGCTGCGACCGGCGAACTGGTATTCAGCGAGATCATGCTGGGACAGTTTGGAGGCCTTGGTGAACTGGAAAAATTCATTACCGTGACCATCGGCGTATATATCGCGGGGCGTCTTGTAAAGAACCCGAGAAACCGTGCGGTTGTCGCCGGAGCTTCTATCTTCGGTGTATTTATCCAGCAGTTTATGGGCTGCATCGTAGACATTCTGAAAGTACAGTTTGCAGTAGAAGATTTTGAGGCTGTGGCAGGCCTGCCGGAAAGCGTGTTTTTCACAGAAGGATTTGCATGCCTCAATGATGTTCTGTTTTCAGGCATCCTCTTCTGTATGCTTCCGACCATGTTCCTTGTACCGAAGCTGTACGGCAAGATCGAGCCGCTTCTTGGCATGAAGCCGCGCGATGAGAAGACAGTGCTGGGAAGCGGGGGTGTATCAGCGAAGACGGTCGGGATCTGCATCATCGGATTTATCGCAGCTGTTGCAGCGGAGCTTCTGGCGACAGGCGGATTTGAACTGATCGACTGGGAAGCTTCATGGGCTGAGAGCACGCAGGCAATGATCGTGGCCATCATCGCGGCGGCGGTTGTCGCACTGATCGTGATCGGTGTGATCCGGAGCCGGGCAAAGGTTGATAAGGCTGCATAGGCACAGCCGGAAATGCATTAAGATACAGGAAGGTGTCCGCAAGTGAGTATTATAGAGATCAGGGATCTGACATTTACATACCCGGGGGCATCAGAGCCGACGCTGAAAAATGCATCAGCGGTCATTGAAAAAGGGGATTTCCTGGCAATCGTTGGAAACAACGGCTGCGGGAAATCCACGCTTTGTAAGACGCTGAACGGCCTGATCCCTCATTTTATCGTCGGAGATATGGACGGAGAAGTCTTGATCGACGGAATGAATACAAAAGAGCAGGAGATCGGTACGCTGGCCCGCAAAGTGGGATATGTATACCAGGATTTTGAAAACCAGATCGTCTGTCCCACCGTGCTGGAGGATGCATCTTATGCATGTCTCAATTACGCCATGCCGGATTATGAAGAGAAAGGGAAGAAAGCGCTGAAGGTCTGCGGCCTGTCTTCAAAGGTTGACGATTATGTATGGCAGCTCTCCGGCGGCCAGAAGCATCTTCTCGCCCTGGCGGGGACCGCGGCGTTAAGTCCGGACATCCTGATCCTGGACGAACCCATCGCCCAGCTGGATCCGGCCCATGCAGACGGGATCTACGAAGTGCTGAAAGAACTGAATGAAAAATATGGCAAGACGGTCATTGTGATCGAGCATCATACGGATTACATTGTAAAATACTGTAAAAATGTAATGCTCCTGAAGGATGGGACCGTACAGTGGATCCTTCCGGCGAAAGAGGCGATGCGGCGGACGGAAGAACTGCAGGGCTGCAATATTTTCCCGCCCCAGGTCTCGATCGCGGCGGAGCGGATGCTGGACGGCGGGCTGCTCCCGCGGGAGCCGTTTGAGAAAAAAGAAGAAGTCCTTCCGGTAGATGTGAACGAAGGAACGCGTGTGTTTGCGCCCTATCTGAAAAATAAAGGACCGGCGTACAAGCAGGCGGCACGGAAGGATCTGACCCGGGATCCGATCGTTGATTTTAAAAATGTGACCGTTAAATACCGCGCGGTCAAAGGCGAGCCGCCGAAGGTCTTCGATGATTTTTCGCTGCAGATCGGTAAAGGCGAGAAGATCGCGCTGATCGGTTCCAACGGAGCGGGCAAATCCACCATGATGAAGCTTATGATGGGCCTGATCCGGCCGGAATCCGGGCAGGTATTGCTAAACGGCAGACCGACGGCGGAACTGCCGAAGGAAGAACTGGGACGTACGATCTCCATGGTTTATCAGAATCCGGAGGAAATGTTCATCAAAGATTCTATCCGCAAAGACATCGAGTATGCGATGAAAGTGCGGAGAGTAGAAGATTATGAGAAACATACGAATGAACTGCTGGAAATGTTCCGGCTCACGGATCTCCAGGACCGTGACGGAAGGCTTCTGTCCGGC
Source organism: Candidatus Mediterraneibacter guildfordensis (assembly GCA_019112735.1). Classification (GTDB taxonomy): domain Bacteria; phylum Bacillota; class Clostridia; order Lachnospirales; family Lachnospiraceae; genus Mediterraneibacter; species Mediterraneibacter guildfordensis. Next base: position 87,974 of record DXIS01000040.1, on the reverse strand, counting down.
GGCCAGATGCGCCGTGCGTCTCTTGCGATCGGTATCGCCCTGCAGCCTGAGATCCTGCTGCTTGACGAGCCCACCGCCAACCTCGATATTGCCACCAGGCGTGAGATCATGAAAACCCTGCAGATGCTCAAAGGAGTAACAGACACCGTGGTGATCGCCACACATGATATGCAGCTGGTGTGCGACTGGGCGGAGCGTCTGATCGTACTGTCATCCGGTTATGTGATCGCAGACGGCACAAAGGAAGAAATCTTTGCCGATATGTATGTGCGTCAGCAGGTCGGTATCCGTCCGCCGCAGATCTACGATATGGGACGTGCGCTGGGGATTGAAAATCCCTGTTTTACGATCGATGAATTCATGGGATATTTCCGGGGTGAGAAATATGCGTAAACTATCAGAAAATATATTAGACAAAATTTCCATTGACTTCCTGAGAAATCAGGTGTTAAAAAACGCATACGGAAATGATGACACGGTGATCGCGAAGCTGGATCCCCGCATCCTGCTCGTCTGGTATCTCTTTTTCGGGCTGGTGCCATGGTTCCTGAACGATGTGGTGCTCCTGCTGGGGATCTTCATTTTCGTTGCACTGACCACGCGGGCGGCCCGGATCGCGCCGCTGGTGCTTTTCCTGTTTTGCATTGGTGTATTTTCTCAGACGGGATATCTGTTTATCGTGGCGCTGTTCTTCGGTGGGAATACGGAGACGATTGTGCCGCTTCTGATCATGACGCTGAAAGTTGCAGTTGTGTCTCTTGCATCGATCACGGTATTCTCAGGGCTCGATCCGGACCGTCTGGCGAACGGCATGCTCTGGTTCGGGTGTCCTGGGCAGCTCTCTTTCAGTATTTCCTTTGCGTACCGGATCCTGCCGGTGCTGATGGAAGAGTTCCAGAATATCCTGCTCTCCTACAGGCTGCGGGGCAATCCGCCTTCAAAGAACGGGCTGGCCGGCAAGATCCGGTATCTGGCGTATCAGATCAGGATGATCATTCAGGCGTTCTATCCGCTGATGCTCAATACGGCGAAGCGTTCCAGAACGACCGTGGAAGCGCTGGAACTCAGGGGATACCGCCATTCGATCCAGAATCCGGAAGTGAAGAAAATGAAGCTGGCCATGCTGAAAGTGACCCGGGCGGACCTCATTTTTGTATGCATTTCCATTGTCTGGGTATGCGCAAGCTTCGGCGCGTCGGCAGTGCTGTAGATCCGCGCAGGCGCGTGGAGACAGGAATTAGTTTTTTTACAGGAAGGATGAATAAAGAAGCATGAAAATTGATTTTCATACACATGGGAAACTCGCAAAGAAGCTTCCTTTTTCCAGAGAGTATACAGACTGGCTCTTTCGTGAAGCGCAGAAGTCCGGACTGGACGCGCTCTGTCTTACAGAGCATTTCAATACGCTTGGATTTCAGGAGGTATACCGGTACATATCCGGACGCTGCAGCAGGGACGGGGATTCGCTGGTGACGGAGAGCGGATTCCGCATCTTCCCGGGGATGGAGACGGATATCGCTGAAGGAGGGCATACGCTCATCATCGGTCCTATGGAATGTATCCTTGAGATGAACCGGAGACTGGAGCCTCACAAGGAAAAGGGCAGCTTCCTGTCGTTTGAAAAACTGGCGGAACTTGTGGAAGAGTATCCGGTGATCTTCGGAGCCGGGCACCCGTACCGGGAAGGCGGCCATATTCCGGAATTGCCGCAGGAGATGCTGGAGAAATTCTTTTTCCTCGACGTGAACGGGAAAGACCTGGCACGGGACCGGTACGGCACATGGGAGAAGATGCGGGCGCTCTCCCGGAAGTTAAACCGCCCGCTGGTTGCGGGAAGCGATACGCATCAGTCCTTCCAGTACGGCTGTGTGTGGAATGAATTTGAGCGGACAGTCAGTACGGTGGACGGACTTGCCGGCGAGATCACGAAAGGCGCGTATGAGATCAGGATGTCTGAATCCCTGACATTTAAAGTGGAATCCGCAGGGATCCTGAAGCGGGCGTTAAAAGAGATCGACGCGCTGGGCGGAGACTATGTGTCCGTGCTGTTAAAAGGTGCGGAAATATAACAAAAGCAAAAACGGAGATCCTATCGGGGGATCTCCGTTTTATAATGTTCTTTTAACTTATACAGCCGGTCAAGCTGTTCAGATGAAGATTCTCCGAGCCGGGCGCCCAGCATGACAACCAGGGCATCCAGCAGCGCGGCCGGGGCTGCCATGGAGTGATATTCGGAAGGCTCGCCGCGGAAGACGAACAGGGACAGGACATTTTCCTGATCCGGCGACCGGTAAAGCCTGCTTGTAAAGAAAATGCAGGGATAGCCGACAGATTTCTGATGATCCAGGATCACGGCAGCTTCTTTCGGCGTTTTCTGGAAGCCGAAGAGGATCACGAGGTCTTTTTCAGTGAAAAAGTTCATGTGTTCAAACAGTTCCGAACTGCCCGCGGGCAGCAGCATGACGCGTCTGCCGAACCGGTTCAGCCTGAAACGGAGCAGTTCCGCCATGGATATAGAAGCGCCTTTGGCGTAGATCCAGACGGTATCGGCGGAAAGGATCATATCCGCTGCCTGAGTGAGCTGATGAGGCTCCAGAAATTCCAGCGTCTTTTCGATGCAGTACTGCTGCCGGTGAAGGAATCCTTCAGGTGTGGAGGAAGATTCACTTCCCAGTGTGGAAGTAAGCTTCCCGGCCGGGGGATTCTCTTCAGCGATGTGCGCCAGGACTGCGCTTTTGAGTTCTTTGAAATCGGTGTAGCCGCAGTGGCGGGCAAAGCGGGATACCGTAGGTTCCGAGCTTCCGATGCATCTTGCCACATCCCCGATGCTCATACGGACGAAATCCTGCGGGCTGGCAATGATATAATCGATCAGTTTCTTTTCTGTTTTGGTAAAATGAACGTCTTTTTTTGCAAAATAGATATCAGTCATAAGAAAACCTCATCTGCTGTGATTTTGTTATATCATACCATAAAACAGAATATAACAAAGTTAAATACTTTTACATATTTTGTAAAATGAAAATGCGGACCGCGGCGATGGCGGAAATACTGTGAAAATAATGTGAAGAGTTCTCGACAATCACACCGATTTTGACTATAATAAGAGCCGCATTAAAAGTGGGGCAGTATAGCCAAACAGGGAAGGGAGACAGCAGAAATGCTCCGGATCAAGGATATCCGTAAACAATACCGCACAGGCAGCCTGATCCAGAAAGCGCTGGACGGGGTAAGCCTGAATCTGAGGGACAATGAATTCGTCGCCATTCTGGGCCCGAGCGGCTCGGGCAAGACGACGCTTCTGAATATCATCGGGGGACTGGACCGCTATGACAGCGGGGACCTGATCATCAACGGGATCTCTACGAAAAAATATAAGGACAGGGACTGGGATTCGTACCGGAACCATACGATCGGCTTCGTATTCCAGAGCTATAACCTGATCCCGCACCAGACGATCCTGGCAAATGTAGAACTTGCGCTGACCATCTCCGGCATCGGCAAGGCGGAGCGAAGGGACCGGGCGCGTGAAGCGCTGGAACAGGTGGGGCTTGGAGAACAGATCCACAAGAAGCCGAACCAGCTCTCCGGCGGACAGATGCAGAGGGTGGCCATCGCCCGGGCGCTGGTCAACGATCCGGACATCCTCCTGGCGGATGAGCCCACCGGCGCACTGGACAGCGACACGAGCGTACAGGTAATGGAACTATTAAAAGACGTGGCGAAAGACCGGCTGGTCGTCATGGTGACGCATAACCCGGAACTGGCGTATGAGTATGCCACCCGCATCGTGAAATTAAAAGACGGAAAGATCATTTCCGACAGCAATGAATTTATCGTAGATGAATCTGTGACAGAAGAACCGGAACACCGGAATATGGGGAAGGCATCCATGTCTTTCCTCACAGCGCTGTCACTGAGTTTTAATAATCTCCGCACGAAGAAAGCGAGGACGCTCCTGACCGCTTTTGCCGGCTCCATTGGCATTATCGGCATCGCGCTCATCCTCTCCCTTTCCACCGGCGTGAATGCTTACATCGAACATGTGGAGGAGGAGACCCTGTCCGAATACCCTCTGCAGATCCAGAGCACGGGCTTTGATTTCTCTTCGCTCATGGTAAGCGGCCAGGGAGCCGGTGTGCAGGAGGAAGACGGGGAGATCCGGGTCGTGGAGATGGTGACGGATATGTTTTCCACCATGGATTCCAACGACCTGGCTTCTCTGAAGGCATATTTTGACAGCGGTGAGAGCGGAGTCGAAGACTATACCAATGCCGTGGAGTACTCTTACAGCGCCGAGCCGCAGATCTATAAAGAAAACGGGGATGAGATCCGCCAGGTGCATCCGGATCAGTCGTTTAGTGCGATGGGGCTTGGCAGTTCTTCGAATTCCAACAGTATGATGTCATCCATGATGAGCACGGATGTGTTTTATGAGATGCCGGAAAATGAGCAGCTCTATGAAGGGCAGTACGACGTGAAAGCGGGGCGCTGGCCGGAGGATTATAATGAGTGCGTGCTTGTGCTGACATCCGGCGGCGGAATGAGCGATTTCCTGCTTTACACGCTGGGGCTCAGGGATCCCCTTGAGCTTGACGAGATGGTCGAACAGTTCATGAATGAAGAGAACATAACGGTGCCGGACGAAATGGGGACTTATACGTATGATGACATCCTCGGAACTGAATTCCGCATCGTGAACCCGGCGGACTGTTATCAGTATGACAGCGAGTACAAGGTGTGGACCGATAAGTCCGGTGATAAGGCATATATGAAAAACCTCGTGGAAAACGGGGAAAAGCTCACGGTCGTAGGGATCGTCCAGCCGTCGGAGGACGCCAGCGCCTCTGCGCTGAGCGCAGGGATCAATTACCCGGCGTCGCTGACGGAGCATGTGGCGGAATATGCCGCGCAGACGGAGATCGTACAGCAGCAGCTGGCAGATAAGACGGTCAATGTCTTTACAAACGAGCCCTTCGGGGAAGAGAGCGATGAAAAGTTTGATATGGGCTCCCTCTTTACCGTGGATGAAGAAAAGCTGCAGGAGGCGTTCGGGTTTGACGAGAGCGCGCTCTCCGGTCTGTCCGACTCGGTTGATCTGTCGTCGCTGTTCGCGGATATGGGCAGTTCGGCGGATCTTTCAGGCATGATCGATCTGTCCGGGATCAGTGTGGATCTCCCGGATATGCCGTCCATGGATCTGGGGGACATGCTGGGCAGTCTGGATATATCTGTTTCTGAAAAAGAATTCGCGGAGACGACTGAGCGGCTGATAAACGGGTATAATAATTATGTGAAAGAACACCCGGAAGGGGATGCGTCGGGACTGATGCAGAGCTTCCGGGAATATATCATGACCGGCGCCGGGGACATCCTGAAAGCGCATATCGCCGGGATCATCCAGTCCGGCGGAGGCATGGCTGTGACCAGTGATCAGGTGGCGCAGCTGGCGGCGGCGCTGAAAGAGGGCTATCTCGAATATGCGCAGTCGGCGCAGTATACGACGGCGGAAGAATTTTACACCGGGTTTGAAGAATATCTTCAGACGGACCGCGCAGTATCCGTGATCAATGAATGGTTTAACGGGCTTCTGGCATCCTGCCTTGCGGATATCGAGATCACACCGGAACAGCTCCAGAGTCTGGCGGCTGATCTGGCGGCAGGGTACGGGGCATATGCGGAAAGCACCGGGGCGCCGGATCCGGCCGTGGTCGGGGAGACGTTTATCGCTTATATGCAGACAGAAGAAGCGCAGCAGTATCTGGCGGAAGGCCTTGCGGACTCGGTTGACACGGCGGCGCTGGAACAGCAGCTTGCCGGTGCGATGGAAGACTATATGGGCCAGGCTGTGACTTCCTACGGAAATGCGATCAGCGGGGCGCTGGAGACGCAGATCACATCCGCCATGCAGCAGGTGATGGGCCGGCTTGCTTCAGGACTCAGTGAGGCGTTCGGGCAGGCGATGAAACAGATCGGAGATGTCCTTGCAGATGCGGTGAATATTGATGCTGATGCATTTGCAGAGGCATTTGAGATGAACATGACGGGCGAGGAATTCACGGAACTGATGATGTCCATGAGTTCCGGCCAGAGCGCTTCATACGACAATAACCTGCGGACGCTGGGGTATGTGGATTTTGATGAACCGTCGGGGATCGACATTTATCCGAAAGACTTCGAGAGCAAAGAAGCGGTGGTCGGCATCCTGGATGATTACAACAGCCGGATGGAAGCAGACGGCGAAGAAGAAAAGGTGATCACATACACGGACATGGTGGGAACGCTCATGTCTTCCGTTACAACGATCATTGATATCATCAGCTATGTGCTGATCGCATTTGTGGCGATCTCCCTTATCGTGTCCTCCATCATGATCGGGGTCATCACTTATATCAGCGTACTGGAAAGAAGAAAAGAGATCGGCATCCTGCGAGCCATCGGCGCTTCGAAGAGAAATATATCCCAGGTCTTTAATGCGGAGACCTTTATCATCGGCCTGTGCGCCGGCGTCCTGGGGATCCTGATCTCACTGCTGCTGCTGATCCCGGGCAACGCCCTGATCCATTTCCTGGCGGGGACGAATGAGGTCAGCGCAGTGCTGCCGGCGGTGCCGGCTGTGATCCTGATCGTATTAAGCGTGGTGCTCACACTTCTCGGCGGTCTGATCCCGTCAAAAAAAGCGGCGAAGAGCGATCCGGTGACAGCGCTGCGTACAGAATAGGAGACAGATCTATTGAACGAACGGATTCTGCAGAAACGGTTGAAACGGCTTGGCATCGCAGTTGCAGTCATCAGTGCGGCCATTCTGGCGGCCGGTTCACTTGCGTCCTTTTATCTGAGAAACATTCTCGGGGAGGCGCTGACCGGCCAGATGAAGAGCGATGCGGACCAGTACAGGACCAATATCCTGCGGCAGATGGACGCGGACCTTCAGACACTGGATACGCTGGGCAGCCTGCTGCAGTACGGGGATGCGGAATCCTTGATCCGCAGGTTCGGGCAGACAAAAGGACACAATGACTTTGAGCAGATCAGCTTTTACGGAAGTTCCGGGACAGAGGCGGCTGTGGCTCTTCCGGACGAAAGTGTGAGAACGGTCATAGAAGAGGCATGGAAAGGAAATAGCGGAGTATCCCGGATCTATCAGGAGGATGGATCCGGGAGAAATATATTCACCTATGCGGTCCCGGTCTGCCCGGAAGGCGCGGTGGAAGGGGTCCTTACCGCGTCGGTGAGTACGGATGTATTTCTGGATATATTACAGGATGACACGATCCTCGGCCGGACCGGGTATGTCCATCTGATCTCAGACAGCGGTAAAGTCCTGGTCAGATCTTCCAACCGGATCGTCAGCGAGGATCTTGATACGATATATGACAATGGTTACATTCTTCCGGAAGAGAAGGAAGAGATAAGCCGGGCGATGGCGGAAGGCGAGGTATGCCTTTCGTCATTTACGTATGAAGGAAGTACTTACCAGGTGCTGCTCGAACCGGTGAGCGTGAACGGGTGGTATCTCTTCTGCGTACAGACAATGCAGGGCGCCAGCCGGTCGGTTTACGATCTGATGACCAATATGCGTCTTATATCCGGCGGGATCCTCCTGCTTATCCTGGTCATTATCGCTTACGGGTACAGACTGATCCGCCGGGGAAACCGGGAACTGATCCGGAACACTTACTATGATCCCCTTACCGGCGCGTACAACAGGAGACGCTTCGAATATGAGATCGGCCCGCTTATTAAAAAGTCCTGTGAATACAGTATTGCGGCTTTGAATGTCCGGCAGTTCAAATTCATCAATGAGATATTCGGAAGCCGGGCGGCGGATGAACTGCTCTGCCATATCAGGAAAGTCATTGCGGAAAATGTCCGGGCTTGGGAATATTATTGCCGCAGCTCTGAAGATCTGTTCTATCTGTTCCTGCGAGATACGGACCGGACGGCCATACGGGAAAGGATTAAGAAGATCATTGACGGGGCGGCGGCCTGCAGGTTCGGCGGGCGCGGGGATTACGAGATCCTGATGTACTGCGGCGTGGTGATCGGCTCCGAACTGGCGGAAGAGGATCCGGATGTTCAGAAGAGCATGACGCATGTGCGTTTCGCCCTTGATACAGCCAGGACATCCTTAAAGAACAATATCTGGTTTTACGACACAGAGCTTCACGAGACAGAGATCCTGGAGAATTATATTGAGACTCATATGAACCAGGCGCTGGAGAACCGGGAGTTCAAGATGTTCCTCCAGCCGAAGGTCGATCTGCAGACCGGCGCTGTGGGAGGGGCGGAGGCGCTTGTGCGCTGGGTGCCTGATACGGGCAATATGATCCGCCCGGATCAGTTTATCCCGGTATTTGAGAAGAACGGTTTCTGTTCGAGTCTGGATATGTATATGGCGGAACAGGCCTGCGGGCAGATCCGGCGCTGGATCGATGCGGGACTCTGCCCGGTGCCCATTTCCGTGAACCAGTCCAGGCTCCTGTTCTATGAGACGGATTATATCGACCGGATGAGGGAGCTGCTTGACAGATACCGGATCCCGGGACATATGATCACGCTGGAGATCCTGGAGGGACTGGCGGCGGAGAATGCCGGAGTGCTGAACGAGAAGATCCTGAGGCTTAAGGAGCTGGGATTGAGAATATCCATGGATGATTTCGGGAGCGGTTATTCATCCCTGAATACGCTCGCCGGGCTGAAGATCGATGAGCTGAAATTCGACCGGGACTTTCTTCTCAGACTGGATGATAAGGAAGTGGACCGCAGCCGTCAGCTCGTGATCATGAATGAGATCGTGGAGCTTACGAAAAAACTGAACATCAGGACCGTTGCTGAAGGGGTTGAAACAAAAGAACATGAAGAACTGATCCGGTCGTTTGGCTGCGGATACGGACAGGGCTATTATTACGGCAGGCCCGTGAGCGCGGAAGTGTTTTCAGAGAAATATCTGGGTCAGAAGAGTGCATGAAAAAACGCGTATTTATGGTTTTCCATAAATACGCGTTTTTGTATGGAGCATAGGGGAGTCGAACCCCTGGCCTCCACAATGCGAATGTGGCGCGCTCCCAACTGCGCTAATGCCCCACGAGTGGACCTGGCGGGAATCGAACCCGCGTCCAAAAACCCATCCCATGTACTTCTACTATCATAGTCCGTTCTTTGTCATTCCCTCTGCCGTACGGAAACGAACATCCTTACGGGGTCAGTAGCTTCATGTTACGCCTGCCGGTTCAAAGCTTTGCCGGCATCGTTTCTCACATTTTTGATACCGGATCCCCGATGTGTGAGTGCACCGGGAGCGGTATGCAGCATTTAGGCTGCAGCTAATTCGTAATTATCGTTAGCGTTTAATTTTAAGTCTGCGATTTGACGCATCTGCCTGCGGATAGCTTCTCCATCTTCAGGATCCCTGTCGAAACCAGTACAAGCCCATATAGACTGCACAATATATAATATAGGACCGGCGCGCATAAAAGTCAAGATATCCATCACAAAAAATTAACATACAAAGCAGGTCTGCCGGTAGATTTTTTACATAAGATATGTGATAATAAATGGTGGATAACTATACATCAGAAAAGGGGAAAATCTATGCCTACAACATATGCACATTACAAGTTCGGAGAAGAGGTCATCGGCGCGCTTCCGCGCCTGCTTCGGAGCGCCATTGAGAATAACAGGGAGCTGTTCGATCTCGGGGTTCACGGTCCGGACCTTCTTTTTTACTATAAAGCACTGACGAAAAATCCGGTCAGCGGCCAGGGATATGCGCTCCATGACCGGCCGGCAGCCGATTTTTTCCGCCATGCGGCTGAGGTGATCGCCCGGGCGGAGGATCCTGCTGCGGCGAGAGCCTATATTTACGGGTTTATCTGTCATTTCGCGCTGGACAGCGAGTGCCATCCGTATGTGGAGAAAATGATCCATGACAGCGGGATCGGACATTCGGAGATCGAGATGGAATTCGACCGGAAGCTTATGAAAGAAGATTATATCAACCCGGTCCGTTATCTGCCGACCGGGCACATCCATCCGTCCAGGAAAAATGCAGAAGTGATCGCACCGTTTTTTGAGAATATGACGCCGGAGCTGATCGAGAAGTGCATGAAAGGGATGCTGTTCTGTCTGAAGACGCTGCACGCGCCGAATATGATGAAAAGACGTCTGCTGTTCGGCGGCATGAAGCTGGCCGGACAGGAGGATAAAAAGGGAATGGTCATGAGCCTGGAGCCGAACCCGGCCTGCCGGGAGTACTGCGAGATCCTGAAACGGCAGTATGCCGGTGCGGTGCCGCTGGCGGCAGGGCTTATCATCCGCTATCAGAAGACCCTGTTCGAAGGGAAGGAACTGCCGGAAGTGTTCGGCAGGACTTTTGGCGCGGGAGAAGACTGGGAGCAGATCCATCTGCAGACAGTGCGGTAGAGAAAGCGGGGATACTGAGATGAAATTTAAACTGACTTCACTGGAGAAAAAATGGGTGCTCTATGATGTGGGGAATTCCGCATTCACCATGATGGTCTCGACCATCTTTCCGATCTACTTTAATTCCCTTGCGGAGAGCGCGGGGATCTCGGATGTCAATTATCTGGCGTACTGGGGCTATGCCACATCCGTCTGTACGCTGATCGTGGCCATCCTGGGCCCCACGCTGGGCGCGGTGGCCGATACGAAGAACTTCAAGAAGATCGTATTTTCCGTGGCCATGGGCGTGGGCGTGTTCGGCTGCATCCTGCTGGGCTTCCTGTCGTCCTGGCTCTGGTTCCTCGGGATCTTCGTCCTGGCGAAGACCGGTTACTCGGCCAGCCTGATCTTCTATGACGCCATGCTGACGGACGTGACGGAACCGGACCGGATGGATTCGGTGTCCTCCCACGGCTATGCCTGGGGCTATATCGGAAGCTGCATCCCCTTTGTGATCTGCCTGGGCATCGTGCTGGGCGGTCCGTCCCTGGGACTTGATATGCAGCTGTGCATGATCCTGGCGTTTATCATTACAGCGCTGTGGTGGCTGATGTCCTCCGTGCCGCTTCTGAAATCTTATAAACAGAAATATTATTCAGAGACCGGCGCGCATGTGGTGCGGGACAGTTTTAAACGCCTTGGGAAAACATTCGTCGAACTGGCGAAAGAGAAGCATATTTTCGTGTTCCTGCTGGCCTTTTTCTTCTATATCGACGGCGTCTATACGGTGATCGACATGGCTACGGCCTACGGGCAGGCGCTGGGGCTTGACAGCACGGGGCTTCTGCTGGCGCTCCTGGTGACACAGATCGTTGCGTTCCCGAGCGTGCTGATCTTCAGCCGCCTGGTGAAAAATGTGCGGCCGGAGACCATCATCACCATCTGCATCGCTGCGTATTTCTGCATCGCGGTCTATGCGTACTGGCTGGACACCCAGTTCGACTTCTGGCTGCTGGCGATCCTGGTGGGCATGTTCCAGGGGACGATCCAGGCGCTGTCCCGGTCCTATTTCGCCAAGATCATCCCGGCGGAGAAGTCGGGCGAGTTCTTCGGGATCTATGATATCTGCGGCAAAGGTGCATCTGTGATCGGAACGGCGCTGGTATCCTTCTTAAGCCAGGCGACGGGAAGCATCAATATCGGCGTGAGCGCCCTGTCGGTCATGTTCCTGATCGGGCTTGTGTTATTCCGGTATTCGGCGAAGCTGAACCGGGGATATAAAAACGTGTGAAAATGCAGACAGAGACAGGAGCGGAGCATATGAAAGATTTCGTGAAAATGCAGGACATCACAAAGGTCTATAAGATGGGAGAAGTGGAGATCCGGGCGGCGGACGGGATCAATTTCTCCATTGATAAAGGCGAGTTCGTCGTGATCGTGGGCCCCAGCGGCGCGGGCAAGACGACGGTGCTCAATATCCTCGGCGGGATGGATACGGCCACTTCCGGGACGCTGCTTGTGGACGGCGAGGAGATCACTGCCTACAATTCCAGGAAGCTGACGGAGTACCGGCGGGAGGATATCGGCTTTGTATTCCAGTTTTACAATCTGGTCCCCAATCTGACAGCCCTTGAAAACGTGGAACTGGCGCTGCAGATCTGCCGGGATCCGCTGGACGCGAAGGAAGTGCTGGAAGATGTGGGCCTGGGAGACCGGCTCAACAACTTCCCGGCCCAGCTCTCCGGCGGGGAGCAGCAGCGGGTATCCATCGCGCGGGCGCTGGCGAAGAATCCGAAGCTCCTGCTCTGCGATGAGCCGACCGGGGCGCTGGACTACAATACCGGCAAGGCGATCCTGAAGCTCCTGCAGAATATGTGCCGGGAGCGGGGGATGACCGTGATCGTGATCACGCACAATCAGGCGATCGCGCCCATGGCGGACCGTCTGATCCATATTAAGAACGGACAGGTGTCCGGGATGGAACTGAACGACCATCCCACATCGATCGATGAAATAGAATGGTAGGGTAACGGCAGATGAAGAAACGGGCGTTGAGAAAAGACTTTTATATGGAGATCAGGCGCAGCATGGGCAGATTTCTGTCCATTTTCTTCATCGTTGCCATCGGCTGTGCATTTTTCTCGGGGATCCGGGCATCAGAGCCGGATATGCGCTATTCGGGGGATGCCTATTTTGACCGGAAGAATATGATGGACATCGAAGTGATCAGCACCCTGGGCCTGACGGAGGATGACCTGGATGCCATCCGGAATGTGGACGGCGTCTCCGCGGCCGAGGGCGGGTATTCTTCGGATATGCTCTTTACCGAGGGTGACAATAAGGTCGTCGTGCACGTGATGTCCCTGCTCCCGTCCATGAATCAGGTGCAGCTGGAGGAGGGGGAGCTCCCGGAGGCGGACGATGAGTGTGTGCTGGATGTGGATTACCTGAAGGAAAGCAGCCTGGAGATCGGGGATAAGATCACCCTGATAAGCGGAACGGACGATGACGTTACCGATACGCTGAAGAACGATACATATACGATTACCGGTGCGGTCAGCAGCCCGGAGTACATCTCCTTCCAGCGGGGCAGCACGACCATCGGAAACGGAACGGTGACCACCTTTATCGCTGTGCCCGAAGAAAGCTTTGCCCTGGATGTCTACACGGAGATCTATGCCCAGTCGGACGGCGCGAAAGACCTGACGGCTTTCACGGACGCATATGACAGCCGGGTGGATGAGACGGAAGATCAGCTTGAAGCCATCCGGGAAGACCGGGAGAAGGCCCGCTATGATGAGATCATGGATGAGGCGCAGACAGAGCTCGACGACGCCCGCGCGGAACTGGCGGATGCGGAAAAAGAGCTTGAGGACGGACGCGCGGAGGCGGAGAAGGAACTGGCGGACGCGCGCAGAGAACTGGAAGACGGACAGGCGGAAGTGGACAGCGGACGGCAGGAGCTGGCGGACGCAAGAGCACAGCTTGAGTCGTCCCGGCAGCAGCTGACAGACAGCCAGGTGCAGATCGACCAGGGCCAGAAGGAACTGAATGACAATATTGACGCCATGAACGCGCAGATCGATGAACTGAATGCGGCGAAGCAGCAGTACAATGATCTGGCGGCGTCCGGAGCGGACGACCCGGTGACCATGGCGACCCTGAGCGCCATGTATGAAGAGATCCAGAGCGGCGAGGCGGCGCTTGCGCAGGCGAAGGCGCAGATCGAATCGGCCAAGTCCGAACTGGCGTCCGGCCAGCAGCAGATCAACGACGGCTGGCAGCAGATCGCGGACGGCGAGCAGGAGATCGCAGACGGCGAGGCGGAACTGGAAAACGCCCAGCAGGAGATCGACGACGGCTGGGAGGAATACTACGAGGGCGAGAAGGAAGCGCAGGAAGAGATCGCGGACGGCGAACAGAAGATCGCGGATGCAAAGGAAGAACTGGCGGACGCGGAAGCGGAGCTTGCGGATCTGGAAGAGCCGGAATGGTTCATCTATGACCGGTCCAATCTGCCGGATTATACCGGATACGGCGAGAATGCCGACCGGATGCGCGCCATCGGCCAGGTATTCCCGGCCATCTTCTTCCTGGTGGCGGCGCTCATCAGCCTGACGACCATGACCCGCATGGTGGAGGAACAGAGGACCCAGATCGGAACCTTCAAAGCGCTGGGATATGAGCGGCACTCCATCGCCGGGAAATATCTGGGCTACGCGCTTCTGGCCACCGTGTCGGGAAGCGTGCTGGGGATCCTCTTCGGAGAGAAAGTATTCCCGTACATCATCATCACGGCCTACGGCATCATGTACCAGCACATGCATGAAATCATGCTCCCGTACAATATCCAGTACGGACTGGGGGCGGCAGCGGCGGCGCTGGCAAGTACGCTTCTGGCGACCCTGCTGGCATGTTATAAGGAACTCCGGGAACAGGCGGCGGAGCTGATGCGCCCGCCGGCGCCCAAACAGGGGCAGCGGGTGCTGCTGGAGCGGGTGCGGTTCATCTGGAAGCGGCTGAACTTCTCCTGGAAAGCCAGCGTCCGCAATCTGGTCCGGTATAAGAAGCGGCTGTTCATGACCGTGTTCGGCATCGGCGGCTGTATGGCGCTGATGCTGGTGGGATTCGGACTGAAGGATTCCATCTTTGCGATCGTGGACATCCAGTATGATGAGATCCAGCTCTATGACGGAAATATCATCCTGGAAGACGATATCACGGATGAGGAGAAGGAAACGCTGATCGCGGAACTGGAGAAAGATGAACTTATGACCGGCGCGGCCGAAGGACTTCTGACCCAGGTAAGCGTGGGCGCCGGGGAGGAGTGGCATGACGTATATCTGGACGTCCCGGAGGATGTAGACCGGTTCCCTGAATTCGTGACCCTGCAGGACCGCATGACTGACGCCGTGTATACGCTGGATGACTCCGGGGCCATCCTGACGGAGAAAATGGCGACCGAACTGGATGTGGAGCCGGGGGATGCCATAACGATACGGGATGATGACCTGGGCGACCTGGAAGTGAAGGTACAGGCGGTCTGCGAGAACTATATGGGACATTACCTGTATATGACGCCGGGATATTATGAAGAAGTGTATGGAAGCGCACCGGATTACAACTGCATCTTCTATAAGACGGCCGACCGGATCACGGAAGAGGCCGAGCGGATCGGCGAGGAAGCCCTTGCCGTGCCGGGCGCGCTCAGCGTCAGCTACACCACGGACCTGAAAGAGCAGGTGGACAATATGCTCGGGGCCCTGGATTCGGTGATCGCCGTGCTCATCATCTCGGCGGGCATGCTGGCCTTCGTGGTCCTCTACAATCTGAACAATATCAGCATCACGGAGCGGCAGCGGGAGCTGGCTACTCTGAAAGTACTTGGATTTTATAATAAGGAAGTGACTATGTATGTATACCGGGAGAATATCCTGCTGACCTTCCTGGGCGCCCTGTTCGGGATCGTCCTCGGGAAGATCCTCCACCGGTTCATCATCGTGACCGTGGAGATCGAGTCCGTGATGTTCGGACGGAATATCGACCTGAGCAGCTTTGTGTATGCTTTCCTGCTGACGCTGCTCTTCTCGCTGCTTGTCAATGGGGCGATGTATTTCAAACTGAAGAAGATCGATATGGTAGAATCATTAAAAAGTGTGGAGTGACCGGGATCACTCCACACTTTTTTGAAAATATCAGAGAATTATTACAGGACGGATTCCGCGATGAGTACGAGCAGCGGGATCGTCACAACGGAGAGCACAGTGGACATGGCAAAGATCTCGGATGCGTACGTGTAGTTCTGTTTATACCGGATCGCCATCATCGTGCAGGTGGTGGCAGTCGGGCAGGCCGCCGCGATCAGCGTGGTCATTGCCACATCTGAGGGCAGCCGGAACAGGAGGAGCAGGAGCACCGTGCAGAGCGGGAAGACCAGCAGCTTGAGCGCGGACGTGTAATAAAGCCGCAGGTTCCGGCACATTTTCCCGATGTCCGCCTGGGCCACGGAGAATCCGGCCACCATCATGGCCAGGGGCGTGTTCATGTCCGCCACATAATTCATGGAATCCAGCAGGACGGCCGGGATCTCCAGGCGGGTGAAGAACAGGACCACCGCCAGGCATGTTGCGATGAACATCGGCGAGAGCGCGCCTTCCTTCAGATTCTTCAGGGAGAATTTCCCCTCCATGAGCATCACGCCGTGGGTCCATGAGAACAGATTGAAAATGACCATATAGGCGGAGATATAGAAGATCCCCGTATCCCCGAGGACGCTGCCGATCAGCGGGATGCCGATGAATCCGCAGTTGGAATACATGGCGCTGAACCGTTCAATGCACGTGTCCGCCCCGCCGCCGGAGCGGATCAGGACGCCGGATATAAGGATGCCAAGGACGTGGGTGACGGCGGCCGCAGCGAATGCAAATAAAAGACCCCGGACCAGTTCGGGGTCATAGGATGTCTGATAGACCGTAATGATCAGGATGGGGTTGACGACCATCAGGAGCAGGTTCGAGACATTCTTGTTGCCGTTCTGGTCCACCAGTCCGATCCGGTAGCATATGAATGCCAGCACCATGATGAAAAACATTTTGACCAGTTGTTCAAAGATCAGGATAAACATAATCGCAGACTCCTTCGTCAGTTATCAATCTCTACCGGTGGATGCCGGCCTGGAGCTCGTCCGCCCAGGACTGCAGGCTGTAGGTATGGCCGTTGAACAGTTTCAGGATCACGCCGGTAGGGTGGTCTTCATTGGCAAATGCATTGGCCTCGTCCGTATCCACATGCATCGCCAGGGAGAAAGACGGGCTGACGCGCACGACCACATCGGAGAAGATCAGGGACCGCTCATAGCTTGTGGTGATCACGAATACGATATCATTATCTTTCACATGAGCCCGGATCGCATCCACGGGGGTCATGTGGATGTGGCGCTTGGCCACGATCACGCCCCGCTCCAGCTCGATCTTCCCGGCGGGCCCGATGAGGGTGCAGCCGGGGGTCCCTTCCAGGTCGCCGGACTGGCGGATCACGCTCTTGATCCCGAGACGGCGGGCGTCTGTCACGGAGATCTCCACCTGGGTCTCTTTCCGGCAGGGGCCGAGGATCACGACCTTTTCGAACCGTCCTTTCGGACCGGCGACGGTGAGCCGCTCCCTGCAGGCGTACTGGCCGGGCTGGCTCAGTTCTTTTGCAAAGGTCGGTTTCGCCCCTTTCCCGAACAGGGTCTCAAAATCTTCCCGGGTGATATGGATATGCCTTGCGGATGTTTCGATGGGTATTGTCAGACTCATGGTCACTTCACTCCTTTACCTTATTAGATTCTAACAGAACGGAATTCCCATTTCAATAATGACTTGCATGGAGAAAACGGTAAAACTGCGTTAATAAAACGTTAAAAAAATGTGTGGATCATGTAAATTTCCGTTGACATGTGTCGACGCTGCATGATAGTTTAAAGATGATGCGCAGTTAACTTGCAAAGGAGATAAAAGGGATGGGAATTAAAGATATACTCTCACTGTTCGGCGGCCTCGCGCTCTTCCTCTACGGCATGCAGATGATGAGCAACGGCCTGGAGGCGGCAGCCGGCAACAAGATGAAATCGATCCTTGAGAAACTGACGTCCAACCGGATCAAGGGCGTGCTCGTCGGCGCGGCGATCACGGCGGTCATCCAGTCGTCATCGGCGACGACCGTCATGGTGGTCGGATTCGTTAACTCGGGCCTGATGACCCTGCAGCAGGCAGTCTGGATCATCATGGGCGCCAACATCGGTACGACGATCACCGGACAGCTCATCGCGCTGGATATCGGAGCCATCGCTCCGCTGTTCGCCATCCTGGGCGTGGGCGCGATCATGTTCTCAAAAAATGAAAAAGTACACCATATCAGCAGCATTGTGGCAGGTCTCGGCATCCTCTTCATCGGTATGGATATGATGGGTGCGGCGATGGAGCCGCTGCAGGAGTCCGAGGCATTCATCAACCTGATGACCCAGTTCAGCAACCCGCTGATCGGCATCCTGGTAGGTGCAGTATTTACGGCGGTCATCCAGTCGTCCTCCGCATCGGTCGGCATCCTGCAGGCACTGGCGGCGACGGGCATGATCCCGCTCTCCGGTGCGGTATACGTCCTCTTCGGACAGAACATCGGTACCTGTATCACGGCGGTGCTGGCGTCCATCGGAACAAAGGTGAACGCGAGACGGACCACGATCATCCATCTGATGTTCAATATCATCGGTACAGCTATCTTTACCGTGATCTGCATGGTGACGCCGTACGTGGGCTTTATAGAGTCCCTTACGCCGGGCGACCCGGTATCCCAGATCGCGAACGCACATACGATCTTCAATATCGTGACCACGCTGCTCCTGCTTCCGTTCGGAACCTACATGGCGAAGGCGGCGGAGAAGATCCTGCCGGACAGCAAGAAGGCCGACGACGAAGATCTCAGGCTGCGGTACATCCGGCCCTTTGATTCGAACTATGCGGTCGGCAACAGCGCCATCGCCATCACCCAGGTAAAAGATGAAGTGAACCGGATGCTGGAGATGGTATCAAAGAATATCGAAGACGCCTTCAACACGCTGATCAAGTATGACGGTGAGGCGCGCAAGAAAGTAAAAGAACGGGAAGAATACATCGACTATCTCAACAAAGGGATCTCAGAATATATCGTATCCCTCATGTCCAGCGAGATGAATGCAAATGACTCCCGCAAGATCAACGGCTACTACGCGATCATCAGCAACCTGGAGCGGATCGGCGACCATGCCATCAATATCGCGGAGTATGCGGACGATATGAAGAAATGGGATCTGAAGTTCTCCGACATGGTCCTGGAAGAACTGGAAGATATGAAGAAACAGTGCGTGGCGGCGATGGAGAATCTTCACAAAGCGACCGCAGATGAAGCGGGCCAGGTACTGGAGCGCGCCATCATCCAGGAGCAGAAGATCGACGATATGCGCGATAAATTCTTCAAGAAACAGATGCAGCGCCTGAAAAAAGGAAAATGCAAACCGCAGAGCGGCATCGTATTCTCAGAAGTGCTGACGGATTTTGAACGAATGGGCGACCATGCGCTCAATATCGCACAGCAGTATAAAGAGATGAACTGAATAAAACCCTCTGTTTTACAGATACTACATTTAATGACAGAAATGGACATCAGATGAAGATATTTGTAAGACGGAGGGTTTTTTATATGAAAGCAACAGGGATAGTAAGAAGAATCGACGATCTGGGGCGCGTCGTCATCCCGAAGGAGATACGCCGGACGCTCCGCATCCGGGAGGGCGACCCGCTGGAAATATTCACGGACCGGGAGGGAGAGGTCATCCTGAAGAAATATTCTCCCATCGGGGAGCTGGGGATACTGGCGAAAATATACGCGGAAAGCCTTGCCCAGACGCTGGGCTGCACGGTATGCATCACGGATACAGACCAGGTCGTAGCCGTATCCGGAAGCGGCAAAAAAGACCTGCAGGATCAGTTCATCGGGAAGGAAATGGGGCAGGCTATGAAGCAGCGCATGCAGATCCTGACGTCGAACGGGAATCCGGATTACATCCGGATCACGCCCGACATGCCGGAATATCAGCACCAGGCGATCTGTCCGATCATCAGCGAGGGGGATGTGATCGGCGCGGTCGCCCTGCTGGGCAGGGACCAGAAGAAAAGCTTCGGGGAAGTGGAGAGCCGGGTGGCCGGCAGCGCGGCGGATTTTCTCGGCCGGCAGATGAGCACGTAAAATGCGGGGGTAAAACACACATTTTTGTCATAAACCGGAATGTGCACACATAGGATATATCATCAGAGGGACAAAGCATCCCGCAGTGCGCGGGATCCTGTCCGGTTCCGGGAGGATGACAATGGACAAAAAGACAGATATAAAACAGACGGCCGCAGGCAGAGCGATGGACTTTATCAAAGCCCTGCTGTGCGCCTATGTGGTGACGGGGATCCTGCTGCTCGTGCTGGCGCTCCTGCTCTATAAAGCCGGATTAAGCGAGGAGAATGTCAATGCCGGGATCCTGCTGACCTATGTGATCTCCACCTTCTCCGGCGGCTTCGTGATCGGGAAGCTGACCGGTGCCAGGAAGTTCCTGTGGGGGCTGCTGGCGGGGATCCTGTATTTCGCGCTCCTGCTCCTGATCTCGCTGGGGATCTACCACACGCTCCAGGGCGCGGCGGCGGAAACCGGGGCGGCATTCGTGCTCTGCGCGCTCGGCGGCATGCTGGGCGGGATGATCTCGTAAAAAAATGCTTTGAAAACTGCCGGGGATGTGGTATAATACTACGAGCAAAAGTTTGCAGAAGAACAGGAGGACAGGAATATGAAACACATCAAGACATTAAATACACAGACTTTAAACAATACAGTGAAAAAAGGCGGATGCGGAGAATGCCAGACATCCTGCCAGTCAGCATGCAAGACATCCTGTACTGTAGGAAACCAGACCTGCGAGAACAGAAAGTAATCCCTGATGCATCTGCATCATAATCGACAAGAGAACAGCGGGGGAAAGGCAGCGGTATAAAAGCCGCTGCCTTATGCATGTCAGAACGAATGAAAGAGAGGTACACCAGTGATACATCTGTATCAGAACAACGGATATAATATCGTCCTGGATGTAAACAGCGGCGCGGTCCACGTGGTGGACCAGGAAGCCTACGATGTGATCGGGGCGCTGGAGCGCCAGAATGAGTTCCACACGCCGGAGACCCTGAAAGCGCCGGAGACGGCAGCATTCCTTAAGGATGAACTGGGCAGCCGGTATTCAGAGGAAGACCTGGCGGACATCCTGGAAGCGGTCACCGCGCTGACAGAGGAAGGACGCCTGTTCACGCGGGACGTATATGAAGACTATATTGACGAAGTGAAGCAGCGGAAGACGGTGGTGAAGGCGCTCTGCCTCCACATCGCCCACGACTGCAACCTGGCGTGTAAATACTGCTTCGCGGAAGAAGGCGAATACCACGGGCGCCGGGCGCTGATGTCCTATGAAGTGGGAAAGAAAGCGCTGGATTTCCTGATCGCGAATTCCGGGAAGCGCCGGAACCTGGAAGTGGATTTCTTCGGCGGCGAGCCGCTGATGAACTGGCAGGTCGTGAAAGACCTGGTAGCCTATGGCCGGGAGCAGGAGAAGATCCATGACAAGCATTTCCGGTTCACGCTTACCACCAACGGCGTGCTCCTCAATGATGAAGTACAGGAGTTCGTAAACCGGGAGATGGACAACGTGGTCCTGAGCCTGGACGGGCGCAGGGAAGTGAACGACCGGATGCGTCCTTTCCGGAACGGCAAAGGAAGCTATGACCTGATCGTGCCGAAATTCCAGAAGCTGGCTGAGAGCCGGAATCAGCAGAAATATTACATACGGGGTACATTTACAAGGAACAACCTGGATTTCTCCAACGACGTGCTCCATTTTGCGGAGCTGGGCTTCGAGCAGATCTCCATCGAGCCGGTGGTCGGCGAGGATACGGATCCCTATGCGATCCGGAAGGAAGACCTGCCGGTGATCTTTGAGGAATACGACAAACTGGCGAAGATCATGGTAGACCGGGAGCGGGAGGGAAGAGGATTCACCTTCTTCCACTTCATGATCGACCTGGAAGGCGGACCGTGCGTATCCAAGCGCCTGTCCGGCTGCGGTTCGGGGACGGAGTACCTGGCCGTGACGCCCTGGGGCGACCTGTATCCCTGCCATCAGTTCGTGGGACAGGAAGAGTTCCTCATGGGAAATGTGGACGAGGGCATCACGAAGCCGGAGATCGCGGACATGTTCCGCGGGTGCAGCGTCTACTCCAAAGAAAGCTGTAAGAAATGTTTCGCCAGATTCTACTGCAGCGGAGGCTGCATGGCGAATTCCTATAAGTTCCACCACACTATCAACGACACCTACGAGGTGAGCTGTGAGATGGAGCGCAAGCGCGTGGAATGCGCGATCATGATAAAAGCCGCCCTGGCTGATATGCAGGACGGGGAGTAAGAAAGAAGGAAGTAATACTATGAAGAAGAGCAGAGGCATCTTAAGCCTGATCCTAATCGCTGCCGTCATCGCCTTCCTTGGCGTAACGACAGCCCACGGCCTGAACTCCAAAGGCATGGGCGCGGCGAAGAACATCAATCTGGGACTTGACCTGGAGGGCGGTGTGAGCATCACCTACGAAGCGGTGGGCGAGACCCCTTCCGATGAAGACATGAAGGATACGGTCTATAAGCTGCAGCGCCGTGTGGAAGAGTACAGCACGGAGGCCCAGGCGTACCAGGTGGGCGACAACCGGGTGGGCATCGAGATCCCGGGCGTACAGGACGCCAATGAGATCCTGGAAGAACTGGGACAGCCGGGTTCCCTGTATTTCATTAAGCATCTGGACAGTGAAGGGAATGAGAACTACTCAGTCAACGCCGAGGGGACCGGCTATGAACTGACAAAGACCATCGACGAACTTCAGGCGGACGGATCCATCGTCCTCACCGGTTCCGAAGTGGAGAGCGCATCTGCAGGATCCTTTGCGGATCAGACGACAGGCGCCACAGAATATGCCGTTGAACTGAAGCTGAATGAGGAAGGAACGGCGGCTTTTGCCACAGCGACGGAAGAGGCTTACAACAACGGCCAGGATTCCATCGCCATCTACTATGACGGCGACCTGATCAGCGTGCCGTCTGTAAATGCGGTGATCAAGAACGGCGAGGCCACGATCTCCGGAAATATGACCTATGAAGAAGCGGACAGCATCGCATCCACCATCCGCATCGGCGGCCTGAACGTGGAACTGAAAGAGATCAGCTCCGAAGTGGTGGGCGCGCAGCTCGGCCAGGAAGCTGTCAGCACCAGCCTTCTGGCAGGTGTGATCGGTCTGGTGATCGTCTGCCTGTTCATGTGCTGGGTCTATCTCCTTCCGGGATTCGCAGCCAGCCTGGCGCTTATCATCTACACAGAGCTGGTGCTTGTGCTGCTGAATGCATTTGACATCACCCTGACCCTGCCGGGTATCGCAGGTATCATCCTCGGCATCGGTATGGCCGTGGACGCCAATGTCATCATCTTCGCCCGCGTGAAGGAAGAACTGACCGACGGCATGTCTGTCCACGCGGCGCTGAAGGCCGGATTCCACAAGGCCCTGTCCGCCATCATCGACGGCAATGTCACTACGCTCATCGCAGCGGCGGTCCTCTGGTTCAGAGGAAGCGGAACGGTCCGCGGATTCGCCCAGACGCTGGCGCTCGGCATCGTGGTATCCATGTTTACGGCGCTTGTGATCACAAGGCTGATCATTTATGCGTTCTATGCCATCGGCATCCGCAGCGAGAAGGTATATGGCAGGAAGCTTAAGAAGAGAAAACCGATCGATTTCCTCGGGAAGCGGAAAGCATTTTTCGCCCTGTCCATCGTGCTCTGCCTGAGCGGCTTCGTGGGCATGGGCATCAACCACGCGAGAGGGATCGGAGCGATGAACTACAGCCTGGACTTCGTGGGCGGTACATCCACGAATGTAACATTTGATAAGGAATACACCCTGGATGAGATCGACAGTATGATGATCCCGGATCTGGAGAAGATCACGGACGACCCGAATATCCAGGTGCAGACCGTGAAGGGCACGAACCAGGTCGTATTCAAGACCCAGTCACAGGATCTGGAGAAGCGTGAAGCATTTGCCAACTATATGGAAGAGAACTACGGTGTTGCCGCAACGGACATCCACACTGAGAATATCAGTTCTACCGTAAGTTCCGAGATGCGCACCGATGCGGTCGTGGCCGTGATCATTGCCACCGTCTGCATGCTGCTGTACATCTGGTTCCGTTTCAAAGATATCCGGTTCGCATCCAGCGCAGTCATCGCCCTGGTGCATGACGTGCTCGTGGTACTGGCCTTCTACGTGATCGCCCGGGTATCCGTGGGCAATACATTTATTGCATGTATGCTGACCATCGTCGGCTACTCCATCAACGCGACCATCGTCATCTTCGACCGGATCCGCGAGGAGCGTAAGCTTCACTCCAAAGAGGATCTGAAGGAACTGGTCAACCGGTGCATCACCCAGACGCTGACCCGGAGCATTTACACGAACCTGACTACATTTATTATGGTCGTGGCGCTCTTCGTGCTGGGCGTAAGCTCCATCAAAGAGTTCGCTTCACCGCTCATGGTCGGCATCGCCTGCGGCGCGTATACATCCGTATGCATCACCGGAGCGCTCTGGTATGTGATGCGGAAACGCACGGACGGACTGACAGAGAAGAAAAAACATTAATCATAAATGAATCACTACCGGGAAGGCATCCTGCGGATCACACCGCAGGGTGCCTTCTGGCATGCCCGGGCACCGGATAAAACGTCGAAAATGAATGATTTGCATCTTTACATTTCATTGACGGACGATTTTGTTAAAAATATCGCTTAGTTTCGTTAGAAAAATGCAGGAAACCATTGACGAACCGTCATAAATCCGATACAATAGCAGACGGTGACTAAAAATCAAGAAAGAGTGGAGGAGTCCTGAAATGACTGCATACAAAGATTTGAGTAAAGAAGAGTTACTGGAACTGAAGAGCGGCCTGGAAGCCCGCTATACAGAGATCAAGGCCAAAGGCCTGAAGCTCGATATGTCCCGCGGCAAGCCGTCTGTAGAGCAGCTGAATCTGTCCATGGGCATGATGGATGTGCTGAACAGCAGCGCGGATCTCACATGCGAGGACGGCGTTGACTGCAGAAACTACGGCGGACTGGACGGCATCACAGAAGCAAAACGTCTTCTGGCTGATATGATGGAAGTTCCGAAAGACAATGTGATCATTTTCGGCAACTCCAGTCTGAATGTTATGTATGATACAGTAGCACGCGCCGTAACACACGGCGTGCTCGGAAGCACACCGTGGTGCAAGCTCGACAAGGTAAAATTCCTCTGTCCGGTGCCGGGATATGACAGACACTTCGGCATCACAGAGCACTTCGGCATCGAGATGATCAATATCCCGATGACGCCTACCGGCCCGGATATGGATCTGGTAGAGAAATACGTAAATGAAGACCCGGCTGTAAAGGGTATCTGGTGCGTGCCGAAATACTCCAACCCGCAGGGCATCACTTATTCAGACGAGACGGTCTTCCGTTTCGCGAACCTGCATCCGGCAGCGGAAGACTTCCGTATCTACTGGGACAACGCATACTGCGTACATCATCTCTATGAGGACAAGCAGGACTACCTCATCGAGATCCTGTCCGAGTGTAAAAAAGCAGGCAATCCGGATATGGTATACAAATTCGCATCCACATCCAAGATCACATTCCCGGGTTCCGGTATCGCAGCGCTGGCTGCATCCGAGGCAAACCTTGACGAGATCCGCAGCATGATGCAGATGCAGACCATCGGACATGACAAAGTAAACCAGCTCCGCCACGTACGCTTCTTCAAGGACGTACACGGCATCGTGGAGCACATGAAGAAACATGCAGACATCCTGCGTCCGAAATTCGAGGCAGTCATCGACGTGCTGGAGAGAGAACTCGGCGGACTGGGCATCGGTTCATGGGTGAAGCCGCTGGGCGGATACTTCATCTCCTTTGACGCGATGGACGGATGCGCGAAAGCGATCGTCGCAAAAGCAAAAGAAGCAGGCGTAGTCATGACAGGCGCAGGCGCGACCTATCCGTACGGAAAAGACCCGCACGACAGCAATATCCGTATCGCACCGTCCTATCCGACACCGGACGAACTGCAGATGGCGGCAGAGATCTTCGTGCTCAGCGTGAAGCTGGTAAGCATCGATAAACTGCTGGGGAACCTGTAAAGAATTCAATCAGAATGCGGATTCACGGAATAAGGGATAAAACCTTCCCGTTTCCGGTTCTGCAGCTTAAGAAAAACTACAAAAACGGAACACTGACAAAAAACAGGAGCAGAGATGAAGAACTCGCATTCGCTCAGACAACTTCATCTCTGCTCCTAAAGTCAGCGCTCCGTTTTTTACTTTTTCTACAGCGGCTCCACAGTCACCGGTACGGCTTTATTCCTTATTCCGTGAAAGGCGCATCCGATCGGAAATTCTTCTGTGATTCCGTGCTGGGGGTACCCGGATCAGTTCGACAAACAATAACCAAAGAATGTGGCGGGATGGGGCTCAGGATCTGGACCGCAGAGAGGCTTTGCTTGCTTGTCCGTATCATATCTGCAGGATCAGGGTGTGTCAAGGCTGCGCAGCACCCAAAGGGCAAGGCCTTGACACACCCTGATCTCTGCAGATCATAATCAATCAAGCAAGACAAAGTCTCATTTTGACCGTAACCGGTTGTAAAAATACACATTCCTTCTGCAATACCTTTTTATGGAAACCGCTTAAATATCTGTACGGTTAATATAAAGAAATCAACTATTCCGTCGGTATGATATAGCAAGTGAATACGGACCCATTTTACGATTCCTGTATTTCGTCCGTATTTTGACGAGTTGATATACGGTCTAAATATCCATTTTAGATGAATGAACCGTAAAAATTTGTCTGGCGTACGGATCAAATCCATATTTTGCCAATCTGGTCCGTATTACTAATACATTTCACACGGACCAGATTCAAGTTTTTAGAAATATGACGGTGTTTATATTTTAAACGTTAGCACAGCTGTTGATAACTTGCATGATTGTCGCTCAGTTCGATAAACAGGAATTCACTCAACCAGCGTTCCGATCCAGTAGATCACCCCCAGCCCCCAGCTTGTGAATATCCCGTACAGGATGACGGGGCCGGCGATGGTGAAGATCTTGCAGCCGATCCCGAAGACCTGTCCTTCCTTTTTGTATTCGATGGCGGGAGCAGCGACGGAGTTGGCGAATCCGGTGATCGGGACGAGCGCGCCGGCGCCGCCCCATTTTGCCAGTTTGGGGTAGATGCCGGTGCCGGTGAGCAGGACGCTGATGAGCACCAGTGCAATGGACGTCCAGCTGCTGCAGGCGTCCTGATTCAGGCCCTGCGCTTCACAGTAGTGGAAGATGACCTGGCCGACGGTGCAGATCAGCCCGCCCAGCAGGAAGGCTTTCAGCATGTTCAGCCAGACATTGTGGGCCGGGGTTTTCTGTTTTACATATTTTTCGTATTGTTTTTCTTTTTTCAGTTTCTCGATTTTATCCATGATCCAACGGACCTCCTCCGGATTGATTTCCTTTTTGTTAGTATTTTGATTCTGCGGAGAAATATACCTGCACTGCATACATATTCCTGAAGAAATGTGCAGATACTGCTCACAGGCAGGAAACGGACCGGAAGGGATCGTTTCTGCAAGTATCGGAATGGAAGAGAAGAGGATGCCGTAATGAATGAGATTGTAAAAGGAAAGCAGAGCCTTCTGTTTCTGCACGCCCCGCGGATCGTGAGCGCGTCGTCGGTGGTCGGCAGCAAGGAGTCGGAAGGCCCTTTGAGGAAACTGTTCGACCGGGCGGAGAAGGATGACCTGTTCGGCGCGCAGACATGGGAAGAGGCGGAGAGCACGATGCAGAAGGAAGCCTGCATGACGGCGCTTCGCAAGGCGGGGATCAGCGCGGAAGAGATTCGGTATCTGTTCGGCGGGGATCTTCTCCGGCAGGGAATCGCTACGTCGATGGGGGTGGAGGATTTTCAGATCCCCATGTTCGGGCTCTACGGGGCGTGCTCCACGTCCGGGGAGGCGCTGGCGCTGGCGGCGATGAGCGCGTCGGCGGGATACGGACGGTATATGATGGCGGTGACGTCCAGCCATTTCGGGAGCGCGGAGAAGGAATTCCGGTTCCCGCTGGGCTATGCGAACCAGCGGCCGCTGTCCGCCCAGTGGACCGTGACGGGGAGCGGGGCATTTGTCGTCGCCGGAGCGGATGTCCCGCCGGAGCCGGAGAGCGGGACGAAGCTTGAGCCGGGGGCTCCGGGCAGGAATGCATCCGGGGGAGAAAGGCGTTTCAGCCATGTGCGGATCTCCGGGATCACGGTGGGGAAGATCGTGGATTACGGGCTCAAGGATTCCCAGAATATGGGCGCCTGCATGGCGCCGGCGGCGATGGACACGATCAGCCGGAACTTTGAGGATATGGGCCGGTCGGCGGGCTATTACGACCGGATCATCACCGGGGATCTGGGCTACATCGGAAGTTCGATCCTGACGGACCTTCTGAAAGGGCAGGGACATGATATCCGGGGGCGGCATCTGGACTGCGGGATGACGGTCTTTGACCGGGAGACCCAGGACACCCACGCGGGCGGGAGCGGCTGCGGGTGCGCGGCGGTCACCCTGGCCGCCTATGTGCTTCCGAAGATCGAGAGCGGAGAATGGGGCAGGGTGCTTTTCGTACCGACAGGGGCGCTTATGTCGACGGTCAGCTTTAACGAGGGCGCCAGCGTGCCGGGCATCGCCCACGGGATCGTGCTGGAACATTTTTGAAACAGAAGGGAGAGGACAGAGATGGAATATATTACCGCATTTGTTACGGGAGGGCTGATCTGTGCGGCGGTGCAGATCCTTCTGGACCGAACGAAGATGATGCCGGGGCGCGTGATGGTGCTGCTCGTGTGCAGCGGGGCGGTGCTCGGGTTTGCCGGACTTTATAAACCTTTTCAGGAGATGGCGGGCTCCGGGGCCAGTGTCCCGCTGCTGGGCTTCGGCAATCTTCTCTGGCAGGGGGTGCGGGAGGCGGTGGACGAGCACGGGCTCCTGGGTGTATTTATGGGCGGATTTACAGCCAGCGCGGCGGGGATCGCGGCGGCGCTGATCTTCGGGTATATCGCCTCCTTTGTATTCGATCCGAAGATGAAGAAATGATGCGCTGCTTTAAAGTGATGAAGATAACGCGTTGACAGAAGGACGAGCCGATGCTATCATAACCCTGTATTTGCACATGCATTTACGGTTACTTGAAAACGCAGATAATCAGGAGGAGTATATAAATATGTGTGGAATCGTCGGATATGTAGGAGAACAGCAGGCTGCGCCGATCCTTCTTGAAGGATTGTCCAAGCTTGAGTACAGAGGATATGATTCAGCAGGGATCGCTGTCCGGGATGATTCGGCGGAGATCTCGGTCGTGAAGGCAAAGGGAAGGCTGAAGATCTTATCCGAGAAGACGGACAACGGCCGCAGCGTGCGCGGGACATGCGGCATCGGCCATACCCGCTGGGCGACCCACGGGGAGCCGTCGGAGAATAACGCGCACCCGCACTGCACGGACGACCGTTCGGTGGTGCTGGTACATAACGGCATTATCGAGAATTATCAGGAACTGAAAGACAAGCTGGTGAAGTCCGGTTACAAATTTTATTCTCAGACGGACACAGAGATCGCAGTCAAGCTGGTCGACTATTATTATAAGAAAACAGGCACGCCGCTGGAGGCGCTGACACGGACCATGCTCCGTATCCGGGGCTCTTATGCCTTCGGCGTGATGTTTAAAGATTATCCGGGGAAACTTTTCGCGGCAAGGAAGGACAGCCCGCTGATCATCGGGAAAAATGATTCCGGCAGCCTGATGGCTTCCGACGTGCCGGCGATCCTGGATAAAACGAGAAATGTCTACTATATCGACAATCACGAGATCGCGGAACTGAGCCGGGATGAGATCCATTTCTACAATATCGACCGGGAAGAGATCGATAAAGAGATGGTGGAGATCAAATGGGATGCGGAGTCCGCAGAAAAAGGCGGGTACGAGCATTTCATGCTCAAGGAGATCCACGAGCAGCCGAAAGCGGTCCAGGATATGATCGGCGCTTATGTAAAGGACGGCGTGATCGACTTCACGGAAGTGGGGATCACGGAAGAGACATTCGCGAATCTGCAGCGCATTTACATCGTGGCCTGCGGATCAGCCTACCATGTGGGCATGGCGGGCAAATATGTGCTGGAAGACCTGGCGGGGATCCCGGTGGAAGTGGACCTGGCGTCCGAATTCCGTTACCGCAACCCGATCATCGCGCCGGATTCCATGGTGATCGTCGTATCCCAGTCCGGCGAGACGGCGGACAGCCTGGCGGCGCTGCGCCTCATGAAAGAGCGGGGTGTGCCGGTCATGGGCATCGTCAACGTGGTCGGATCCAGTATCGCCCGGGAGGGGGATTACACCCTCTACACCTACGCCGGCCCGGAGATCTCCGTGGCCACGACCAAGGCGTACAGCACCCAGCTCATCGCCATGTATCTGATCGCCATTGAGGCGGCGAAGGCGAAAGGCAAGATCGATGAAGGCCGGTACGGGGAACTGCTTGCCGAGATGGAGACCCTTCCGTCCAAGATCCAGAAAACGCTGGATGACAAGGAGCGGATCCAGTGGTTCGCGGCCAAGTATGCCAATGCGAAAGACATCTTCTTCATCGGCCGGGGGCTTGATTATGCCATCAGCCTGGAAGGCAGCCTGAAGATGAAAGAGATCAGCTACATCCACTCAGAGGCCTATGCGGCGGGCGAGCTGAAGCACGGCCCCATCAGTCTGGTGGAGAACGGCATCCTGGTAGTGGGCGTCTGTACCCAGAGCGGGCTTTTCGAGAAGACCTTAAGCAACATGCTGGAGGTCAAGAGCCGCGGCGCCTATCTGATGGGTCTTACGACTTATGGAAATTATAATATCGAGGACACGGCGGACTTCTCGGTCTACGTGCCCAAGACAGAAGAATACTTTACAACCAGTCTGGCGATTGTACCTTTGCAGTTGATGGGATATTATGTAAGTGTAGCAAAAGGACTGGATGTGGATAAGCCGAGGAATCTGGCGAAATCCGTTACAGTGGAGTAAAACGTTCTAAAGGAAAATACAGATGAAGATAAAACGGATAACGGAGATCACAGCCGTGGTGCTTTTCATTGTGTATGCCCTGCTGATGGTCTTCTCGACCCGGCAGGATCTGTTCAGCACCCGGTATATCGAGCCTTACAATGCAGGATGGACCTACAGCTTCGGAGACGAGAGCGGGGACGCCGTCCTGCCGGCTCAGTATCATCTCCCGAAGGATACGCAGCTTACGCTCACGAATACACTTCCGGAGAAGATCCGGGAAGGGGCGGCGGCGGCATTCCGCTCCCGGCTCCAGAATGTCAGCGTGTACGTGGGAGACCGGCTGGTATATCAGTTCCCGGAGCAGGAACTGATCGGCGGGGAACTGACAAGCGCATGGAACTTCATCCCGCTGTCGGAAGCGGATGCGGGAAAGCAGATACGGATCTGCCTGAGTTCGCCGTATGCCGGTTTCAGCGGCAGGGCGGAGAATATCCTGTTCGGGGATTACAACGATCTGGTTACCGGGATCATAACCCAGCATATTAAGATCTTCCGGATCAGCATCCTGATCGGATTCGTCTCACTGGTGATCATCGCGATCTCTGTGATCGGCCGGCGGTATCAGACATACGGCTGGTTCCGGAATCTGGGCTTCCTGCTGATCATCGTCGCAGGCTGGCTGGGCGGAGAGGCGCGCCTCCCGTCGGGCATCGTCGGCCTGGAGATGTGGCATTACCTTGCCCTTGTATCACTTATGTACTGTCCGGTGTTCCTGACCGCCTATCTGTATGCCAGATGGCCGGATATATACGGGAAAGCCACAACGGTGCTGTTCTATGTGAGCCTGGCCGGGGCGGCCGGCTGCTCGGTCATCAAGCTGGCCGGGGGAGCGGATCTGATCGAAATGATCCCGGTGACATATGTGACGCTGGGCGTGACGCTGATCTATGCCGTGTGGATCCATATCCAGGCGGCCCGGCGCAAACGGAGCGAATTCATCCGCTCTGAACTGATCTGCATCCTGGTGATCTTCCTTGCAGGAATCATGGAGACGTTGCGCTTCGGACAGCGGGGCAATGTGGTCGGTGCCTATGTCAGACTGGCGGTCCTTCTGTACGCGCTGAACCTGCTGCGGATCAGCGTGACCGTACTTTACCGCAGGATCCGGGAAAATCAGGAACTGCAGCAGCATCTTAAGAGAAGCCGGGCGGAGCTCATGGCCAGCCAGATCAGACCGCATTTTATCTATAATACGTTGAATTCCATCCGGGCGCTGATCAAAGTCGATCCGGAGAAGGCGCGGCAGACGGTATATGATTTCTCTACCTATCTGCGCTCGAACCTGGAAAGCGTGGAGCGGGAGATGATCCCGTTCTCGGATGAACTGCGGCATGTCCAGGCTTATCTGAACATCGAGAAAGTCCGGTTCGAGGAACGGCTCAATGTGGTAATGGATATCCGGGAGAAAAGCTTCTTCGTGCCGCCGCTCACCATACAGCCGCTGGTAGAAAATGCCGTAAAGCACGGAATCTGTGCAAAGGCGGACGGCGGGACGGTGACCATCCGGACGAGGAAAGAGAAAGACGGATATGTGGTCGAGGTGGAGGACGACGGCAGAGGATTCGACACTACGGTCCCGGTGCAGGAGCGGAAGGACAGCCAGACGGCAGATGCGTCCAGCCACATCGGACTGGAGAACATCCGGTTCCGGGTGGAAGAGATAAGCGGCGGATCGCTTTCGATCGAAAGCCGTCCGGGATCCGGTACAAAAGTAACGGTGCATTTCAGAAATACAAAGGAGCTGAAGAAACCATATGCGGGTGATGATCGTAGATGATGAAAGACTGGCCCTGCGCCAGTTCGCCCTGGAGACGGAGGATGTACCGGGGGTGGATGTGGCAGGTGCGTTCACGAATCCCCTGGAGGCCCTGCAGTTCCTCCGGGAGAATCCGGTGGACGCGGCCTTCCTGGATATCGAGATGCCGGAGATGAACGGGATCGTTCTGGCGGAAAAGATGCGGGAGATCATGCCTGATCTGGTTGTCGTATTCATCACCGGCTATGAGCAGTATACACTGGATGCACTGAAGATAAAGGCGGATTATTATCTGACCAAACCCTATGATACGAAAGACATCCGGGAAGTCCTCGAACGGGCGAAGCTTCTGTCCGCCCGGCAGAAGAAACGGGTGTACATACGGACGTTCGGGCGCTTCGATGTATTCATCGACGGGCAGGTGGTCTACTTCTCCAATACAAAGGCGAAAGAACTGCTGGCTCTCTGTGTGGATCACCGGGGCGGAACCGTGACCATCGAAGAGGCGGCGGACAAGCTGTGGGAGAACCGGGCCTATGACAGCCGGGTCAAGAATCTCTACCGCAAGGCAGTCATGCAGATCCGCCAGCTGCTGGCCGGATACGGCGTGGAGGAAATCTTCTCCGGCGGCCGCGGGAGCTGCCAGATCGATGCCCTGAAAGTGGACTGCGATTATTACGAACTGCTCAGAGGGAATCCTGAGGCGGTGCGTGAATGGCGGATCACAGGCAAGTATCTGCAGGAATATTCCTGGGCGGAAGAGACCTGCGCCAGACTGGAAATGACAGAAGGCGTACCGGTGAAATAGAAAATGTCGCAATAAGTAAAAAAATACAGGAAATAGTATTAAAAAGTAACAGTTTAGTAACGCGGAGAACTATATACTGTCTAAAATGTGGGGTGAGCATGGACAGACAGAATATGGTACTCCGCATTTATTTTTCATAAAGGAAAAACAGTTACATAGAAACAGGGAAGGCATTCAGCAGGTAAGGGGTGATTAAATGAAACTGAAAGACGGACTGATCCTGCGGGAAGTGGCAGGGCAGTATGTGATCGTTCCGACCGGGAAGCGGGTGCAGGAAGTGCTTGGCATCAATTACATTACCAAACCGGCAGCCTATCTCTGGGACTACATGAAGGATCACGAGTTTGAAAAAGAAGATCTGATCCGGCTGACGCTTGAGCGATATACGGATGCCACCCGTGAGCAGGTAAGCGCGGATCTGGACCAGTTTTTGAAAGGACTGGCGGAACAAGGCATCCTGGAGATCGAAGGCCAGATGTACGGCAGCTTTACTATGCGGGTTCCCAGGAAAACACATGAGTGATCAGCAGTTTGAACCCGCCTGCCGCAGGATGGAGTGGCTTGATCCATTTTACAAGGCAGTGTGGGAAAAAGCATATGAGGACGCAATCCCCATATCCGGGACATTTGAACTGACGCCGAGATGCAATTTTAACTGCCGGATGTGCTATGTGCACCTGCCGGAATCTGAGATACATAAACATGGCAGGGAACTGAGCGCCGGGGAGTGGCTGCGGATCGCCCGTGAAGCCAAAGAAGCCGGCACCACATGGCTGTGCATTACCGGCGGGGAGCCGCTGATGCACCCGGAGTTCGAGACGATCTGGCGGGAACTGACGCAGATGGGATTCTTCATCACACTGCAGACAAATGCTTCGCTGGCAGTGAGATACGAGAAGCTGTTTGAGGTGTGTCCGCCGAAAGGCTGCAAGATTACACTGTACGGCTCAAATGATGAGGTGTACCGGCAGGTCTGTCAGGTGGAGAAAGGGTTTACCAGGGCAGACGCAGGGATTCAGATGTTCCGGCAGATGAAGATTCCGGTGGAACTGGTCAGCACAGTCATCAATCAGAATCTGGACGATGTGGAACAGATCATTCAGTATGTGGATAAGAACCGGCTTCGTTGGATCCCGAACATCAATGTACGTACCGCAGGCCGGGGTGTGGATGTGGATATGGAGCATCTGCGGATCAGACCACCAAAGCAGGAACAGAAATCCGATGTGAAGCCAAAACGGGAATTTGATCCCGACAGGAAGCCGTGCAACTGGTGTAAAGAATACCGGGTCGGTTACTGGATCGTCTGGAACGGGTATATGCGATTCTGCAGTTTCATGAACGGGCCGGATATCCCGGTGCGGGACAAGCCTTTTCAGGAGTGCTGGAAGGAACTAATTGCCTTCTGGAGCGGACTGGAATGGCCGCAGGAATGCAGGGAATGCGAAGAAAAGCAAAGCTGTGCAAGATGCGCGGCGTTGTTTGACATAGACGATGGGAAACTGAAAGTAAGAAACGAGTTTTGCAAGAAGAGAAAGGGGTAGTGGAGAATGAACAGAATAGAAGGTATATCGGAAGTTTATTCTTATGGAAAAGAAGGTGGTATTGCTTTATTTTCAAATGAACCGCCAGAAGGTGCGATAAGTGGCGGTTCAGGAAATGAAGGAACTCAAACACAGGCCACCAGAATTAGATGGTGGATTCTTGAAAATCCGGATGGATCATATAGTGGCGGAATTACAGGAGTGGGATGGTTTCAAAATGTATGGCAATATGGACAATCTGTGGACGGCCCTTTTGATGGTGTAACTGAAGACGAGATTTATGAGACGGCAGAGCGAGATAAAAATTTGAACTATTACTTTGGGCCGTGGAACAGTGAACACAGTAATCCCGCAGATACGACTATCCAGTTATACGTTGCGCATTTAAAAGAGCGGGGAGCAGCAGGCTGTGTTATGGAAGGAGGAGTAAGTTCCTAATAATGGTGAATACCTATAGGGTAATTGGAATCGGATTTCAAACAAGTGGATTTAGGGGATTGGACTGGGAAAAGTTCAGTTCAGATCAATGTGATTCGGTTTTTAATGTATATGGTATCAACAAGACGGAAGAAATTCATGGCTTAGAGTGCTATAAATTTCCAGAAGAAAGAAGTTATTTAATACGGCGA
Organism: Candidatus Mediterraneibacter guildfordensis; assembly: GCA_019112735.1. GTDB lineage: Bacteria > Bacillota > Clostridia > Lachnospirales > Lachnospiraceae > Mediterraneibacter > Mediterraneibacter guildfordensis. The sequence continues at coordinate 52,521 of DXIS01000040.1, read as the reverse complement.
AATGAAACTATAATGACTGTAGATAGTGGCTGGAAAAAAGCAGAAATATATTTCCAGAAGGATATGGAGTGCATAAATAGTTTTTTCTGCCAAATCTTCTACACACACGCTGTGCAGCGTCACATCATTTATCTTCACAGCTCCCTGATCGATTACCAGGGGAATGGCCTTATGTTCCTTGGCCCTTCCGGTATCGGTAAGACGACGCAGGCGGAACTGTGGAACCAGTACAGGGATGCGCTGATCATCAATGGTGACGTGGTCTTCGTCCAGGAGACGCCCGATGCCTTTCTCGGTTGGGGGACGCCCTGGCACGGTTCTTCGCCCTACTGTGAGAATACCAGCGTTCCGGTGAAAGCCCTGATCGTGCTGAAGCAGGCGCAGGAGAATTCCATCCGGGAACTGACCGGGTTTGAGAAAGTGACGGCGGTTTCCAACAACGTCTTCTATCCCCGGTGGCTGGAAGGCGGCATGGAACTCTGTCTGGAGACGTTGAATCATCTCCTTTCAGCTGTGCCCGTCTACGAACTTTCCTGCCGCCCGGACGAGGAGGCTGTCCGGCTGACGGAGGAAGCGGTGTTCGGCGGCAGCGTGTAGATACAGATACAAGTGAAAAGAGAAGCAAGAGGGGGAATCTCATTCCCGTATTCCCGCGTTTGGCGGAGGGATATGGGAGTGAGGTTTTGCATTTTAAGGGGAGTTACATAGGATATGGCTTCTGTGAGGCATTACATACAGAGAATTAAAGAGGGACGGCTGAAGCAGATCATGGGCGAAGTGCTGTGGATGTACGCTTATGTGCGCCGCTACTGGCTGCTCATCGGCGTCTACATCCTGCTGGGGGCTTCCGGCTCCGTGCTGGGGCTTGGGACCTCGGTGGTCAGCAAGGACCTGGTGGACGCCATCACCGGGGTGAACTCCATGGAGATCGTCCGGGTGGCGGGTACTTACGTGGGCGTGGGTGTGTCCCAGATCTTCATCAATGCGGTGAAGTCCCGGCTGTCCCTGAAGGTGCGGCTGAAAGTCACCAATGAGATCCGGGGGGATATCTACGAGCAGGTGCTTCGGACCAACTGGGAGTCCCTGGCCAAGTACCGCTCCGGCGACCTTCTCTACCGGGTCAACGGGGATGCGGGCATGGTGGCAAATACCATCCTGACTTTCCTGCCAAATGTGGTGACGACCCTCATCAGTTTTGGCGGTGCCTTTATTATCGTCGTGCAGCATGACCCGTGGATGGCGCTTATTGCCCTCATGGGCGCGCCTATTTCCTTCCTCACCTCCCGGTATTCTGCCAAAAGGATGCGGGATTTCCAGAGGGAGAACCAGAACGTGGCCAGCGACCGCACGGTCTTTGATCAGGAGACGTTCCAGAACCTGCAGTTTATCAAGGCCTTCGGCATGATCGACCGGGTGACGGAGAAGTTCCACAGGATCCAGCAGGAGACAGTGGATTTAAGCCTGAAGCAGAACCGGTTCCAGCAGTCCATGACCATCGCCACCTCCCTTGTGGGGCAGGCGGTGGGCTACGCCTGCTACGGGTTTGCGGCCTACCGGCTCTGGCAGGGGGAGATCAGCTACGGCACCATGACCATGTTCGTGTCTATGGCCGGGTCCCTCCGGGGCTCTTTCAGCGGCATCCTGGGGCTCATGCCCATGGTGATCCGGGCCGGCATCAGCGCGGAGCGGATCATGGAGATTACCAGCCTTCCCAGGGATTCCATGGAAGACAAGGAAGAGGCGGATGCCATCCGGGAAGAGAGCCATACAAGCGGCGTGTACGTCCGCATGGAAGATGTGGACTTTGCATATGAAGAAGAGAAATGGATCTACCGGGACGCTTCCTTCCGGGCGGAGCCGGGGGAGATCGTGGCCCTCATCGGGCCTTCCGGCCAGGGCAAGACCACGACTCTGAACCTCATTCTCGGACTGTATCATCCGCAGAAAGGAACGGTCCGGGTGGGGAATCCGGGCGGAAAGGAGCTGCGGGCTTCCTCTTCCACCCGGTGCATGTTCAGCTACATTCCCCAGGGAAATACCATGTTTTCCGGCACCATTGCGGAGAACATGCGGATGGTGAAGCCGGAGGCCACGGATGAAGAGATCCGGGAGGCCCTGGAGGCGGCCTGCGCCTGGGAGTTCGTGGAGAAGCTGGACCACGGCATGGATACGGAAGTGCGGGAGCGGGGCACCCGGTTTTCCGAGGGGCAGAAGCAGCGGCTGTCCATCGCCAGGGCCCTCCTTGCGGACGCGCCGGTGATGATCCTCGACGAGGCCACCAGCGCCCTGGATGTGGCGACGGAGCGGCGGGTGCTGCGGCGGATCATTAAGAAGGAACCCAACCGCACGGTCATCGTGGCGGCCCACCGGCCCAGCGTCTTTTCCATGTGCAGCCGGGTGTACAAGGTGGGGGACCACCGGATCGAGGAAGTGGATGAAGCAGGCATCCGGGAATTTCTGGATGCGTTTTAAGATGGAGGAGTACGGATGAAGATAGTAAAGACAGCAATGCTTATGATCCTGGCCCTGTCCGTGGGCGTCTTCGGCGTGTCGGTGATCATCAGTCTGGCCGGACGGGACGCATCTGCGCCGGTGATCACAAGCGACACGGATGTGCTGGAGATCCCCTGTGACTATACGCAGGATCAGCTGATGGCGGGCCTTTCGGCGTCGGATGCGGAGGACGGCGATCTGACGGACCAGATCGTTGCGGGATCCTTTTCCCGCTTTGTGACGCCGGGCGTGACCAGCCTGACCTATGTGGTATTTGATTCGGGCAACCAGCCGGCTTCTCTTACCCGCGAGGTGCATTTCACGGATTACCACGGACCCCGGTTTACGCTGAGCGAACCGCTCGTATTCCGGGAGCAGGAGGGAAGTTATACGGAGGCGATGGAGCGGCTCGGCGCCCAGGATCAGCTGGACGGGGATCTGGACGACTGGATCACCCAGACGGATACGGATCTGAATTATTCCCGGGCGGGCCGGTATACGATGTCGGTGGAAGTGAACAGCAGCCTCGGGAGCAGCGCTTCCGCGGATCTGCCGGTCCATGTCGTTTCGGCGGAGAGCCAGCAGGTCCATATCGGACTGACCCAGGGGATCGTCTATATCCCGCAGGGCGGCTCCATCGATCCGAAGGATTACATAGATGAAGTGACGGACGGAAGTGGGAATCCGGTGGATGCATCGAGTGTATCCGCCGATTCGGGCGTGGATGTGAACACCCCCGGCTGCTATGAGATCCATTACACCGCGGACAGCGGCGCCGGCGAGACGTGGCTGACCGTGATCGTGGAAGGAGGGGAGAGCTGATGAACCGGGAGTTATTCAGATTCGATGAGATCAGTATACGGGGGCTTGTCATGGATCTGCTGCACAATGCGTGGATGATCCTTGCGGCGGGCCTTTCGCTCTGGCTTCTGGCGACGGGCTGGCATAACCTGACCTATCAGCCGGAGTATACGTCCTCGGCCACCCTTGTTGTAACGCTGAAAGGGGAGAGCAATACTTATTCATCTCTTTCCATGGCGTCCCAGATGGCGGATGTGTTCAGCCAGGTGTTCCAGAGCGACGCGCTGCGGGACCGGATCGTGGAGGATACGGGGGAAGAGGTGAGTGCGCGGATCAGCTGTACGCCGGTCACGGAGACGAACCTGATGGTCCTGGATGTATCCTCGCCGGATCCGAGACAGGCCTACCTTTTTATCAATTCAGCGCTGAAGAATTATGAAGATGTGGCGGGCGATGTATTCTCGAATTCGGCGCTTCAGATCGTACAGGACCCGGAGGTGCCGGAAGCGCCCTCCAATACGTCCTGGGCGATCTCCCACCGGTATATGCTGGCGCTGCTTGCGATGGCCGGGATGGCGGGCGTGATCTGCCTGTTCTATCTGATCCGTTTTACCGTGAAGACGCCGGCAGCGGCCTCCAGGCAGCTGGACGGGAAAGTGCGCGGGGTGATCCCCTACGAGCAGACGGGAAAGGACGGGACAAAATACGCGCCGCTTCTCAATTCGCCCCTTGTGACCATGCCCTTTACCGAGGCGGCAAGAAGGGTGGAGACGCGGATCGAGTATCATCTGAGGAAGAAGCAGGCTCAGACCCTTCTGGTGACCAGTGTGCTGGAGAATGAGGGCAAATCGACCGTCGCCGCGAATCTGGCGCTGGCGCTTGCGGAGAAGCACCGGAAAGTCCTCCTGATCGACGGAGATCTCCTCAAGCCTGCCATGCACAAACTGCTGCAGGAGCGGCAGGGGGACACGCCGGCCCTCTCAGATGCACTGAGCGGGGAGGCGGATATCCGGGAGGCGCTGCATTACAATGAGGAATGCCGCTTCTGGGAACTCTTCCAGTACCGGGGGCTGGAGAATCCCTCCGCGGTGATGGACAGTGAGAAGTTGAAACAGTGGATCCGCGCCTGGAAGAAAGAGATGGATTATATTATCGTGGACTGCTCCCCGGCAGCCGTTTCCACAGACGCGGAAGTCTGGATGAACGTGGTGGATTCTGTCCTGCTTGTCGTCAAGGAAGACTATGCGGATGTGCGGACGATCAATGATACGGTCGATGCGGTATGGCAGAGCGGGAAAGATTTTGCGGGATTCGTGCTGAATGCCTTCCACCGGGAATGGTTCTGGGGAATGGATGAGCGCAGATACGGAGGTTACGGCTATGGCGGATCACAGGAGAGAAATTGAGACGGAAATGCATAATGACGAGATGGAGATCGACCTGGGCCGGCTCTTCCTGGGGATGTGGAAAAGCTTCCGGAAGCTGTGGTGGATGGTCCTCGCCCTTGCGCTGGCGGGCGCGCTTTTGTTCACGGTGTACCAGCGGGTGTTCCGGGAGCCGGTGTATGCCTGTACGGCGACATTTACGGTGACGACGGGCGATGAGTCCAGCGGCAGTTACAGCTTTTATTACGACAGCACCACGGCGGACCAGATGTCGAAGACCTTCCCCTATGTCCTGGAGAGCGGGTTCTTCCGGAATGCGCTGATGGAGCAGCTGGGCACGGATACGCTGAACGGGACGATCACGGCGGAGACCATTGAGGATTCGAATGTGGTGACCATGCGTGCGGAGAGCCCGGATGCCGGGAGCGCAAGGAATATCCTGGATGCGGCGCTGGAGATCTATCCCCAGACCGCCCGGTTCGTGCTGGGCGAGATCCGTTTTAACATGCTGGATGAACCGGAGACGCCGGATGCCCCGTACAATCAGATGAGTGTGAAGCGGAGTGCGGCGCTGGGAGGGCTCGCCGGATTATTTATCGCGGCGTGCATCCTGGGCCTGATGGCGCTGCTGCGTCAGACGGCGCGGGATCAGGATGAGATGAAGGAGATCACCAGCCTGAAGTGCCTGGCGGTCGTGCCCCAGGTGCAGCTTAAGGCCCGTAAGAAGCAGAAGAAGCAGAGGCTGTCGGCCCTTGATGCAAGGCTGCCCTACGGGTACCGGGAGAGCATGCGCGCTCTGAAGGTGCGTCTGACGCGGAAGATGGAAGAGCATGGCGCCCGGGTGCTGGTGGTCACCAGTACGGCCGGCGGAGAGGGTAAGTCCACGATCGCAGTGGATCTGGCCCGGCTGCTGGCTGCGGATGGGAAGGAAGTGCTGCTGATCGACGGGGATCTGAGAAAACAGCAGGATGCCGCGCTTCTTGGCATCCGCGGGCGATACAGCCTGAAGAGCGTGGCCGACGGAACGAAGCAGGCGGATGAACTGATCGGGAAGTCTAAGAAGACCGGGATCTGGTTCCTGGGCGGCGCAAAAGGGACGGACCAGACGGCGCCGGTGCTGACCAGCCGGGCCGTGAAGGAGTTCATATCCGCGATGCGGGAGCGGATGGATTATGTGATCATCGATACGCCGCCCTGCGGGATGTTCCAGGATGCCGGCCTGCTGGCGGAATATGCGGACATGCTGCTGTATGTCGTGAAATACGACAGTACGCCGAAGCGGATGATCCGGGAGGGGATCGCATCGCTGAGCGGCAGCAGGGCCCCGTTTGCCGGGTATGCATTTAATGACATGCCTGAGACCGGCGGCGCATACGGCTACGGACGGTACGGATATGGGTACGGTTACGGAAGATACGGGTATGGGAGAAAGGCAGGCGGGAAGGAATGATCGATCTCCATGCACATATCATTCCGGGGATAGACGACGGGGCGCAGTCACCGGCGGATGCTCTCGAGATGGCGGAATCAGCGGCGGACTGCGGGGTCAGGATCCTGACGGCCACCGCCCATATGAATCTGGACGCCTGCGATCCGGAAGTGCATCTTGCAAAGTACCGGGAAGGCCTGTCCGCGCTCCGGGCGGGGATCGCGAAGGCCGGGATCCGGCTGCGCGTTGCCTCCGGGATGGAACTGCTTGTAAATGACCGGCTGCTCCGCTATGCAGAAGAGCACCCGCTGCCGTCGCTGAACGGGAGCGGATGCCTGCTGGCGGAGTTTTATTTTGACGTGCGGTATTCATATGCGGAGCGGATGCTCTCGGCGCTTCAGGAGAAGGGTTACCGGATCGTGCTGGCGCATCCGGAGCGCTATGCATTTATCCGTCAGGACCCGGAGCGTGCCCGGGAGCTGGCGGATAACGGGGTGATCCTGCAGCTGAATAAGGGAAGCTTCTTCCGGGAATTCGGGGAGCGTTCTTATCACGCGGCCCGGTGGATCCTCTCCCGGGGCCTGACCGGGGTGATCGCGTCGGATGCCCACGACCCGGTGATGCGGACGACGGACCTGGCGGAGATGAAGGAACTGCTGGAGACGGAATACGGGCCGGATACGGCGGAACTGCTGCTCGTAAAGCGGCCGGGAGCGATCCTGCGGGGAAAGTGACGGAGAACCCGCGGGTTTACGAAGATTTAACAAACTTGCATTTACATGAGTATCAGCCCCTCTGTTATAATGATCCCAGAGAAAGATCATTATGACGGAGGGGCTTTTTTGTAGTTTTTTTACAGAAGAGCGGATGGATATGAAGAATAATATTACGGCACAGATCGAATCCGGATACGGGGATCTGAGAAAATCAGAAAAACAGGCGGCGGATTATATTTTAGATCACATGGAGGAGGCGGCGGAGCTTCCGCTCAACCTGCTGGCGGAAGCGGCGGATGTGGCGGTGGGGATCTCCTATTCCGGGAAGTCCCGGGACACGGTGGACGCCCTGAAGGCGGCGAAACAGGCGGGGGCCTGCACCATCGCCGTGACCAATTTCAACGGATCGACCATATGCCGGTACGCGGATATCCTGATCTGTACCAGCCAGGACCAGCATTTCTACGGGAACGCCATTTTCTCCAGGGCGACCCAGATCCTGATCGTGGATATGATCTATATGGGGTTGATCTCCTCGGACTATGAACACTATGTAAATCAGCTCAATAAATGCGAGAACGTGGTGCGCAGGAAAGCCTATGAAAACAACTGAAGACCGGTAGAAAATCTACAGCTTAAAGTATGTTAAGCCTCTGTAAAGTTTACATTTCCTTTACAGAGGCTTGATTTTTCCATGATAGAAAGCGGCGGAAAAACGCGGGTATAATGACTCCGGCAGGCGGGAAAGCCTGCGGATGCTTTGCGATTTATAGTAAAGAGGAGTAAGTATTATGCTTGAGTTGATGCCATCTATCCGGGCAAGGTGACGGAGGCGGAGACATTCCGCATCGGCAACATCGGCGAGATCTATAAAGAGGATATCGAGAAGGTGTGTGCGATCATGAAAGAATTTCTGGAGGAATATAATCATGAAGAAGATTAAGGCAGTGATCTTCGACTGGGCAGGGACGACCGTTGACTATGGGTGCATGGCTCCGGTGCAGGCCTTCGTCGAAGTGTTTAAACAGTACGGCATCGAGCCGACGATGGAAGAAGTAAGGAAGCCCATGGGCATGCTGAAGTTCGATCACATCCGGACCATGCTCCAGATGGAGCGGATCCGCGATCTGTGGGTTGAAAAATACGGCAAAGAGCCGGGCGAGGAAGAGGCGCAGGCGCTCTACTCAATCTTCGAGGAGAAGCTCTTAAGCATCCTTCCGGATCATTCCGGGGTGAAGCCGGGTGTGGTGGAGACCGTGAACCGGCTCCGGAGAAACGGGATCCTGATCGGATCCACCACCGGGTACAACGATAAGATGATGGAGATCGTCGTGCCGGCGGCAAAGGCGCAGGGATATGAGCCGGACGTATGGTTCAGCCCGGACTCCACAGGACAGAAAGGACGCCCGTACCCGTACATGATCTTCCGCAACATGGAAGCGCTGGATATCAAGAAAGTGCGCCGGGTCCTGAAAGTGGGCGACACGGTTTCGGATATCAAGGAAGGCCGGAACGCCGGCGTGTGGTCCGCCGGCATCGTGATCGGTAGTTCCGAGATGGGGCTGACCGAGGAAGAGTACAATGCGCTCGCGCCGGAAGAGCAGAAAAAGAGGTGCAGTGAGGTGTCCGACCGGTTCCTGGCGGCAGGCGCGGACAAGATATTTTATACCATGGAAGACCTGGGAGCTTTCCTCTTAGGCTAGGAAAAATTGGCCCTGATCTGCAAAAAACCGCGCAGATCAGGGCTTTTTCTGACTTTACACAGATTTAACATAACCCTGATTTTACATTTTACATTTCTTTTTTATGATAAATACCGTCGACGGAAGAGAACGATCCGCGGCAGCGCATAAACAGAAGATGCGCGGTACATAATAATCTGAATAAAAAAGGAGATTATCGAAATGAAAATGAAAAAGTTTATTGCAGTACTTGCAGCGGCATCAATGGTAGCAGCGATGGCAGTCGGATGCGGCGGAGGAGAGGACACTTCAGCAGAGGGAACTGACGCAGCAACAGAAGAAGGCGGCGAAGCGGCAGCAGGCGACTGGGATGCGGCAAATATGATCACCGTTGTATCCCGTGAAGAGGGATCCGGAACAAGAGGAGCCTTCACAGAGCTGTTCGGCGTAGTAGATGACGAAGACAACGATATGACAACACTTGACGCTCAGGTAACAAACAGCACATCCGTTATGATGACGACTGTATCTGAGAACGAGTACGCGATCGGTTACATTTCACTCGGCTCTCTTGACGAGTCACTTGTAAAAGCTGTGAAGATCGACGGTGCAGAGGCTACGGCGGAGAACATCGAGAACGGATCATACAAAGTATCCAGACCGTTCAATGTAGCAGTGAAACCGGATTCAACAAACGAAGTGGCAAAAGACTTCATGGCATTCATCATGAGCACAGAGGGACAGGAAGTTGTCTCAGGCGAGGGTTACATCCCGGTATCTGACGTAGAGGCTTATGCAGGAAGCGCTCCGGAAGGAAGCTGTGTAGTCGGCGGATCTTCTTCCGTATCACCGCTGATGGAGAAACTCATCGAGGCTTATGCGGCAGTGAACCCGAACGCATCCATCGAGCTTCAGACATCTGATTCCACAACAGGTATGACATCCGCGATCGAGGGAAGCTACGACATCGGTATGGCATCCAGAGAGCTGAAAGACGAAGAGGCGGCTGAGCTTACGGGCACTGTGATCGCTACAGACGGCATCGCGGTAGTTGTAAACCAGAACAACCCGACAGACGATCTGTCAGCAGACCAGGTTAAGAGCATCTACCTTGGCGATGTGACGACATGGGACGCTCTGTAATCTGAACAGAAGAAAATCGTATTCACTTAAACAAATATGAGCCGGGCGGGAGATGTCTGCCCGGCTTATTAGGAGAATAAAATGAGATCAAAAGCATGGACTGAGAAATTCATGCAGGGGGTATTTTTCGTGGCTGCGTGCGCGTCCGTCCTGGCGGTGGCGCTCATCTGCGTGTTCCTGTTTGCCAACGGCATCCCTGCAATGAGAGAGATCGGATTTATCAAATTCCTTACGGGCGAGATCTGGCGTCCGAACAGCGAGCAGTTCGGGATCCTGCCGATGATCGTGGGAAGCCTCTATGTGACGGCCGGCGCGATCATCTTCGGCGTGCCGATCGGCATCCTGACATCTGTATTCATGGCAATGTACTGCCCGAAGCAGATCTACAAACCGCTGAAAGCGGCTACAGAACTCCTTGCCGGGATCCCGTCGGTTATCTACGGCTTCTTCGGCCTGGTCGTTGTAGTGCCGCTGATCCGTGAGTTCGGAACAACATTATATAAAGCGGGACTTGTAAAGAGCCCCGGAAACGGAAACAGCATCCTGACTGCGTCCCTGATCCTGGGTATGATGATCCTGCCGACCATCATCGGTACAACAGAGAGCGCAATGCGCGCCGTACCGTCCCATTATTATGAAGGATCACTTGCACTTGGGGCTACAAAAGAGCGCAGCATCTTCCGGGTCATTATCCCGGCGGCCAAATCCGGCGTCATCGCCGGCATCGTGCTGGGCATCGGGCGCGCCATCGGCGAGACCATGGCGGTCATCATGATCGTTGGGAACCAGGCCCGCCTGACGGGAAGCATCCTTGACGGGATCCGTACCCTGACCGGAAATATCGTGATCGAGATGGGATATGCGACAGGCCTGCACCGCGAAGCGCTGATCGCGACCGGCGTGGTCCTCTTCGTATTCATCTTGATCATCAATTTCAGCGTGGCGCTGCTGAAGAGGGGGGCGGATCATGAATAATCACAGAGAAATGGCGAACAAGACATCTATCGGCGATAAGTTCAGGACCTACCTGAAGCATCCGGGCTCATTTATCACAATGCTGCTCGTCATGCTGGCGGCGGTCATCACATTTGCGGTGCTGATCTTCCTTATCGCATACATCCTGATCAACGGCGTGCCGCACATCACACCGTCCCTGTTCTCCCTGGAGTACAGCTCCGAGAACGCATCGGTGGTGCCGGCTTTCGTCAACACCATCGCGATGACCCTGCTTTCGCTGATCATCGCAGTACCTTTCGGCATCTTTTCCGCGATCTTCCTGGTGGAGTACGCGAAGAGAGGAAATAAATTCGTGGAAGTCATCCGTCTGACGACAGAGACGCTTTCCGGCATCCCGTCCATCGTGTACGGCCTGTTCGGTATGCTGTTCTTCGTCAACGCACTGGGCTGGGGATTCTCCCTGCTGGCAGGCGCCTTCACCATTGCGATCATGATCCTTCCGCTGATCATGAGGACGACGGAAGAAGCATTAAAGGCTGTGCCGGACTCATACCGTGAAGGAAGCTTCGGGCTGGGCGCAGGGAAGCTGCGCACCGTGTTCCGCATCGTACTTCCGTCCGCCATCCCGGGCGTCCTGGCAGGCGTCATCCTGGCAATCGGACGTATCGTCGGCGAGACGGCGGCCCTGATGTACACATCAGGAACCGTGGCACAGATTCCGGACAGCATCATGGGATCCGGGCGTACACTGGCGCTTCACATGTACGTGCTCTCCAGCGAGGGGCTTTACATGGATCAGGCATATGCGACAGCGGTCATCCTGCTCGTCCTCGTAGTAGGCATCAATGCACTGTCGAGCGTGATCGCAAGAAAACTTACGAAAGCGTAAATTGTGAAAAAACTGTGAACCGGGACGTAGTAAAATTCAATTTTACTACGTCCCCAACCAAGAAAGGGTAGGGAAATGTCTAAAATCAGTATCAAGAATCTTGATTTATATTATGGGGATTTTAAGGCCCTCAAGGATGTAAATCTTGAGATCGAATCAAATAAGATCACCGCTTTCATCGGGCCTTCCGGATGCGGTAAGTCTACACTCCTTAAATCCATCAACCGGATGAACGACCTGGTGGAAGGATGCCGCATCGAGGGCGAGATCCTTCTGGACGGCGAAAATATTTTTAAAGGCATGGACGTCAACATGCTGAGAAAACGGGTGGGCATGGTTTTCCAGAAACCGAATCCGTTCCCCATGAGCATTTATGATAATATCGCCTTCGGCCCCAGGACCCACGGCATCCACTCCAAGGCAAAGCTGGATGACATTGTGGAGAAATCTCTGAGAAATGCGGCGATCTGGGATGAGTGCAAGGACCGTCTGAAGACGAGCGCGCTTGGCATGTCCGGCGGACAGCAGCAGAGGCTCTGCATCGCCAGGGCGCTGGCCGTGGAGCCGGAAGTGCTCCTTATGGATGAGCCCACATCCGCGCTCGATCCGATCTCTACATCCAAGATCGAAGACCTTGCGATGGAATTGAAAAAAGACTATACTATAGTCATGGTTACACACAATATGCAGCAGGCCGTGCGTGTATCCGACAATACCGCTTTCTTCCTGCTCGGAGAAGTTGTAGAGTACAATGACACAGAGAAGTTGTTCTCGATCCCGTCCGACAAACGGACAGAAGACTATATCACAGGGAGGTTCGGTTAAATTATGCGTAACAGATTTGATGCACAGCTGCACTCACTGGATGAGCAGCTCACACATATGGGAGAACTCTGCGAGACCGCGATCGCGAAAGCGACACAGGCGCTTAAGGACGGCAGCGTCGAGCAGGCGAAGATCATTATTTCTGAAGACGAAGAGATCGATCAGTGCGAGAAGGACATCGAGAGACTGTGCCTGAAGCTCCTGCTCCAGCAGCAGCCGGTGGCGAAGGATTTGAGAAGGATTTCCGCGGCGCTGAAGATGATCACGGACATGGAGCGCATCGGCGACCAGACGGCGGATATCGCAGAGATCATCATTTCCTCAAAGAGCGGCGCGGCCGCGGATGAGATCCGGGTGATCGGAACTATGGCTTCCGAAGTCAGCAAAATGGTGCGCAACAGCGTGACCGCCTATGTAAACCGGGATCTGGAACTGGCCCAGAGCGTGATGAAAGCCGATGATGAGATCGACCAGTACTTTGAGGAAGTGCGGGATGAGATGATCGAGTTCATCAAAGATGAAAAAGGCCAGAACGGCAAACGGATCTTTGATCTGATCATGGTGACGAAATACCTTGAGCGTATCGGCGACCATGCGACCAACATTGCCGAGTGGGTGGAATTCTCCATCACCGGCGTGCACAAAGACAGCGCGATCATTCACGAGGGCTAAGACCAGATAAATACAGAGACAAAGGAGAACTGGAAAATGATATATTGCGTGGAAGATGACGACAACATCCGCGAATTAGTGATATATACATTGGAGACGACCGGGCTTAAGGCCAGAGGTTTCGCAGACGGTTCTGCTTTTATGGAAGCTCTGGCGTTCGATACGCCGGAGCTTATTTTGCTTGACATCATGCTTCCCGGCGACGACGGCCTGGAACTGCTGAAGAAACTGAAATCTTCATCAAAGACGAAGAACATCCCGGTGATCATGGTGACGGCAAAAGGCTCAGAGTACGACAAAGTCGTAGGGCTGGATTCCGGAGCAGACGATTATGTGACAAAGCCCTTCGGCATGATGGAGCTTGTCTCCCGCATCAAAGCCGTGCTCAGACGGAGCGGCAAGGTGGAAGACCGGACGGATATGGAGACGGCCGGCGTCCATGTGGATGTGAAGAAACACGAAGTCACAGTGGACGGGAAAGAAATATCACTGACGCTTAAGGAATTCGAGCTTCTCGAAAAGCTGATGCGCAACCAGGGCATCGTCCTGACGCGGGATCAGCTGCTGACCGAGATCTGGGGTTATGATTTCGACGGCGAGACAAGGACCGTCGATGTACATATCCGTACGCTGAGGCAGAAACTGGGCGACAAAGGCGAGATCATCCAGACCGTGCGCGGTGTGGGATACAGAGTCGGAGGAACCGCATGAGAAAGAAGATCCAGAGAAGCATGGTGATGGTGCTGGCTGTCACCCTGCTTCTTTCTTACGCGATCATAACGATCATCACATATAACAGAAATATGTCCATGCTGGAGGCGGAAGTCCGTCAGGAGGCCCGCTATATCCAGGCGGCCATTAATATATCCGGCCCGGATTATCTGGCGGAAATGAACGGCGTGGACTGGACGACCCGCGTGACACAGATCAGCCCTGAGGGGGAAGTCCTCTATGATACAAGGCGGGATGAGAGCACGCTGGAAGACCACAGCAGCAGGAAAGAGGTCCGGGAAGCCCTTGCCTCCGGCGAGGGGGAGGATGTCCGGATGTCCGATACGGTGGGGCAGGAAATGTATTACTATGCCCTGCTCCTGGACGACGGGACGGTGCTGCGCGCGTCGAAATCCATGGACGGCCTGATCGGGACGGCGCTCAACAACCTGCCCGTTATGGCGGGACTGGCGGTCGTTATGATGGTCCTCGCCTACTTCATGGCGAAATGGCAGACAAACCGGCTCGTGAAACCGATCTATGAACTGGATCTGGAACATCCGCTGGAAAATAAGACGTATGACGAGCTGACCCCTTTCCTGGAAGCGATGGATAAACAGAATAAAGAGAAGGAAGCGGTTTCCAACATGCGGAAAGAATTTTCCGCAAATGTATCCCATGAGCTGAAGACGCCGCTCACATCCATTTCCGGATATGCGGAGATCATGAAAAACGGAATGGTCCGCCCGGCGGATGTTCCGGTGTTTTCCGAGCGCATCTACAAGGAAGCACGGCGCCTGATCCACCTGGTGGAAGATATCATCAAACTGTCCAAACTGGATGAGGAGTCCGTAGAGCTGGAAAAGCAGGACGTCGATCTCTATGAAATGACCAGGGAGATCATCAGCCGCCTGGCTCCACAGGCTCAGCAGCGGAATATCCGCATGGAAGTGACAGGCGAACCGGTGACTTATTTCGGGATCCGCCAGATCCTGGATGAGATGATTTACAATGTGTGTGAGAATGCCGTGAAATATAATAACGAAAACGGCCGTGTCTCCGTCTGGGTCGGTAATACCCTGGAAGGGCCGAGGGTGACGGTCACGGATACCGGCATCGGGATCCCTGAGGAGCATCATGAGCGGATTTTCGAGCGGTTCTACCGGGTGGACAAGAGCCACTCCAAAGAGCGGGGCGGCACCGGGCTCGGCCTTTCCATCGTAAAACACGGCGCGCTCCTGCACGGTGCGAAAGTGACCGTGGACAGCGCGCCGGGGAAGGGAACGCGGATCGAGATGCAGTTCCCTAAGAAGAATTGAAATTCCTGTTTATTGAACTGAGTGGAACCTGCAGCATAGAATACAACAATAAATTTCTATCAGAATGCAGATTCACGGAATAAGGGATAAAACCTTCCCGTTTCCGGTTCCGCAGCCTAATGAAAAGTTAAAAACCGGATCATTGACAAAAAACAGAGCCGCAGATGAGGAACTCACTAACGTTCAGCCAGCCTCATCTGCGGCTCTAAAGTCAATTTTCCGGTTTTTACTTTTCCTAAGACCGCTCCACAGTCACCGGTCCGGCTTTATCCTTTATTCCGTGAAAGTCGCATCCGATCGGAAATTCTTCTGAGATTCTGTACTTGAGTATGCCGATTCAGTTCCATAAACAGCAAACAAGTCCGGAAATGTGTCGGAAGGGGCTCAGGATCTGGGCCGCAGAGAGGCTTTGCCTGCTTGTCTGTATCATATCTGCAGGATCAGGGTGCGTCAAGGCTGCGCAGCACCCAAAGGGCAAGGCCTTGACACGCCCTGATCTCTGCAGATTATAATCAATCAAGCAAGACAAAGTCTCATTCTGACCGTAACCGGTTGTAAAAGAACACAATTTCTTCCTCAACAGCTTCCCTTCAGGAGAGAATCTTCTATTTTTCGGACGGGCGATTCAAAAGTATTGGGCAGTCGATTCTGCGATGGGGAAGTGATTCTGCGCAGTAAAGATGTGGGCAGGTGAATCTGAGAGAATTATAGAAAAATCAGGCCACGGAAAGGCGGCGTTAAAAGAGGAATTGGAGCTGTCTGAGCCTGAAAGGCGAGTTCTCCAATTCCTCTTTTCGTAGTTAGCCGGCTTTTCGTGGCCTTAAATTTTTCATAATTCTCGAACTGAACCTGAACACATCTTTGCTGTGTCAGAATCCATTCCCTATGCAATGAGTGATGCCGAGTGCATTTATGGATCAGACTGTCCGGAAAACAGGAATTTACCATATACCAAGTATGTGCTGCATACCCAGGCTGACAAGCGAGATTCCCAGCCAGCAGCAGAATCCTGTAAAGATCGGCTTTGTGCCGGTCTTTATTAATTTTACGATATTGGTGTTCAGCCCGATGGCGGCCATGGCCATGACGATCAGGAACTTGCTGAGTTCTTTGAGCGGGGCGGTCACTTCAGCCGGCAGGCCGAAGACGGTCGTGATGACGGACGCCAGTATGAAAAACAGCACAAAGAACGGGAAGGATCTCTTCAGGCTGAATGTGGAGCCGGCTTTATTTTTCTCTTTCCTTCCGCGCCAGATGGCAAGGACAAGAGTGATCGGGATGATCGCCAGCGTCCTTGTCATTTTTACGATCGCGGCGGCTTCCAGCGTATTGCTCCCGTGGATCCCGTCCCAGGCGGTCGCGGCCGCGGTGACGGAAGAAGTGTCGTTGATCGCTGTCCCGGCGAAGAGGCCGAAGCCTTCGTTGCTCAGTCCCAGCGCGGCACCCAGAGCAGGGAAGATCAGCGCAGCGGCCACATTGAACAGGAAGATGACGGAGATGGACTGCGCCACCTCTTCATCAGATGCGTCGATGACCGGTGCGGTTGCCGCGATGGCGCTGCCGCCGCAGATCGAGGAGCCGACGCCCACGAGGATCGCGTTGTTGGTGCGCAGTCTCAACGCTTTATACAGGATGAATGCGATGATCAGCGAGGTGGCGATGGTGGAGACGATGATGGGCAGGGACTGTTTCCCTTTCGCCAGGATCTCGGTCAGGTTCATGCCGAAGCCGAGGAAGACGACAGCCGCCTGCAGGATCTTTTTGGATGTATAGTTGATGCCGGCCGTGAAGGGCTCCTTTTTTGTCAGGATCAGGGTAATGATCATCCCCGCAAGGATGGCGAAGACCGGCCCGCCGATGACCGGGACGGCCTGCCCGGCAAACCAGGCGGGAATGGCGATGATCAGGCAGAGCAGGAGTCCGGCGCCGTTTTTCTTGATAAAGTCCATAGTTTTTATCCTCCGTGTTTTCATATTGAAATGCCGATAATGATTTCCGGAACAGATAATAGCATAAAATTACCATAAAATATAATTATTAATATTTATTTTATCATAAATATATGTTATGATATGGGACAGGGAGTAGTTTAAAATATGTTTGGGCGGAGGTCGGACGCCAGGATCTCCGCCCGGATGCTTTTAATATTATCGTCTGTGACTAAAGGGGAGTACGGTCATGCTTGATTTCAGGATGGAGACATTTCTGACGGTCTGCCAGTTCATGAATTTTACCAGAGCTTCGGAAAAACTGAATATTACCCAGCCGGCGGTATCCCAGCATATCCGTTTCCTGGAGGAGCATTACCATGCCAAACTGTTCCGCTATGAGGGCCGGAAACTGAAACTGACGGAGGCGGGGGAGATCCTCCGGAATGCTTCGCTTACGATGATGCATGACGAGCAGTCCATGCAGAACCGGATGATCGCGGGGGAGTCCTCGGAGGAATTGTATTTCGGCGCAACGCGGACGATCGGCGACGTGCTGATGGGGAAGATCCTGAAGAAATATATGGATCAATATCCGGATGCAAGGATCCGCATGGTCGTGGAGAATACCCGGGAGCTCCTGCGGAGGCTGGATGAAGGTTCCATAGATTTTGCGCTTGTGGAAGGATTCTTTCAGAAAAATGAATACGAATGCATCCGTTTTTCCGATGAGCCGTATATCGCGGTCTGCGCGCCGGATTATCCGTTTCGCGGACAGCCGGAAGTGATCGAGGACCTTTTCCGGGAAAGGCTTCTTCTCAGGGAGGAGGGCTCCGGCACAAGGGAGGTGCTGGAGCGCTGCCTGAACGCGCAGAACTTCAGCGTTTCCGACTTTGACCGGATCGCGGAGGCGGGAAGCCTGCAGGCGATTAAAGAGTTGACAAAAGCAGGATGCGGTATTACATTTTTATATGGAACTGCCGTGCAAGAGGAGCTGAAAGACGGGACGCTCATCCAGATCCCGCTCCGCAATTTCCAGGTGTATCACGAGTTTAATTTTATCTGGAGACGGGGCAGCATCTACGGAGACCGGTACCGGGAGATCTTCCGCAGGTTCTCCGGGCAGGCGGAGGACGTTGAGATACGCGGATAGTCCGGGAAAATCCGGGCATGCTGTATGGCAGATGACAGAGATAAAAGGAAGTGAACGACAGATATGCTGCAGGTAGAACATTTATCATATGATGTAGTAGAAGAAGGAAAGCAGTCCGAGATCCTTTCGGACGTCAGTTTTTCTGTAAATGAAGGCGAGATGCTGGTGATCACCGGGCCGAACGGCGGCGGGAAGTCCACGCTTGCCAAACTTCTCATGGGAATTAATAAGGCGACTGGCGGGAAGATCCTGCTGGACGGACAGGATATTACGGATTATACGATCGACGAGCGTGCGAAGGCGGGCCTGGGATTCGCGTTCCAGCAGCCGCCCCGGTTCAAGGGAATGACTGTGCGCAGACTCCTCTCGCTGGCGGCGGGCGAGGCGCTGGATGAGAAGACGTGCTGCAATCTCCTGAGCAGTGTGGGACTGTGCGCCATGGAATATATTGACCGTGAGGCGGATGCGACGCTCTCCGGCGGCGAGATGAAGCGGATCGAGATCGCGACCGTTCTTGCAAAGCAGCACCGGATCTGCATTTTCGATGAGCCGGAGGCGGGGATCGACCTCTGGAGCTTCTCCATGCTGATCAAACGTTTTGAGCAGATCCATAAAGAGAAGAAAGAAAGTCTGATCCTGATCTCCCATCAGGAGCGGATCATCCAGATGGCGGACCGGATCATGGTTATTTCCGACGGCAAAGTCCAGTCTGTCGGGGAGGCAAAAGAGATCATGCCGACGCTTTTCAACCAGGAACTGGATTCCTGCGAGTGCAGGAGACAAAAGGGAGGTGAGCTCTATGGAGAATAAGCAGACGCTTGCGGAAAAAGCAGTGGAGCAGATCGCGCAGGAAGCGGCGAAGAAAGGTCAGGGGAAAGTGGACCTTGACAAGATCACAGAGGCAGTGCTGAATGTGATCGACTCCTACGGGTTCAACCAGGAGGGCGCCTACAACCTGCGCCTGAATGGCATGGCCGTGTGCCACGGGGACAGCCGCCATATCCGGATCGTAACTAAAGAAGACAAGCCGGGGATCGATATCCATATCAGCGGCGAGGCGAAAGACGAGCAGGTGCACATTCCGGTGGTCATGAGCCAGGAAGGCGTTGATGTGGTCTATAATGACTTCTATATTGAAGACGGCGCGGACGTGACGATCATCGCCGGATGCGGCATCCACGGGGAGGGCTGCTCCGAGACTCGCCACGACGGAATCCATACCTTCCATGTGGGAAAAGGATGCAATGTCAAATATGTGGAAAACCATTACGCAGAGGGTAATGGGACCGGACAGAAAGTGCTCAATCCGGTGACAAAGATCTTCGTCGGCGAGGATTCTGTGTTTACGCTGGAGACGACCCAGATCAGGGGCGTAGATTCCACGGAGCGCGAGAACTATATCGAACTTGCGGATAATGCGAAGCTTTTTGTGACAGAGAAGCTTATGACTGACGACGGGCAGACCGCCGTCTCAAATATGGATGTGGAACTGAACGGTGCGGACAGTTCTGCAAGGATCGTGTCCCGCTCTGTCGGAAAAGGACGGTCCCGCCAGGTATTCCATCCGAGGGCAATCGGCAGCAACCGGTGCCATGCCCATGTACAGTGCGATTCCATTATCATGGATGAGGCGGAGATCAGCTCCATTCCGGAGATCGACGCAAAACATGTGGATGCCCAGATCATCCATGAAGCGGCGATCGGCAGGATCAATGACGAGCAGCTGGTGAAGCTCCGGACATTCGGCATGAATGAGGAAGAAGCCGAGTCGGTGATCATTGAGAGCTTTCTGAAATAAAATATATCCAGAATCAAAAGGTGCCGCCTGTGAACCGATCACAGCAGCGGCACCTTTGTTTTATTTACATACGTCGATCCATTCGAGCGCTCCAGACGCCTGCTCCAGTTCATCACAGGTCATTTCCACGGCGGAGTTCCCGCTTCCGGCTGCCGGAAAGACGGTCTCGAACCGCTTCATGGAGGTATCCAGATATACCTTTACACTGTCCGGGTTGCCGAAAGGACATACGCCGCCGATGGCGTGGCCGGTCAGACGTTCCACATCTTCCGCGGCAAGCATCTTTGCTTTCATTCCGAAGAACTGTTTGAATTTACTATTGTCAATCTTCATATCCCCGGCGGTGACGATCAGGATGGCGGCATCCTTTTCCTTTGTGTAAAAGGAAAGCGTTTTGGCGATCCGCGCCGGCTCAGTTCCCACAGCCTCGGCCGCCAGTTCGACAGTGGCGCTGGAGACCGGGAATTCCAGGATCTCTTTGTTGATGTTGTGTTCCTTAAAATAGTTTCTTACAATTTCTACTGACATGTTGATTACTTCCTTTTCACTGTTTTATTCAATTATAGCAGGTATCAGGGGTGATTTACATTATAAAATTCATGTGCTAAAATGTATTCATCTTGACAGCGGACTCAACTGACGGTATGGTTACAATTACAGAATCAGGACGTATAATAGAGGCAGGAAACGAAAACCTGTCTCTTATTTTAGTATTAAAAACAGCTTTTAGTATACAGGAGGTGCGTCAGATGGATCAGAAGAAGATTGGAGCATTTATAGCCCGGCGGAGAAAAGAACTGGATATGACACAGAAAGAACTGGCAGAGAAACTGGGAATTACAGACCGTGCGGTATCGAAATGGGAAACCGGGCGCTCTATGCCGGATCTGTCTTTGCTGCAGCCTCTTAGTCATGTACTGAAAATTGATGTGAATGATCTGCTGAACGGCGCGATTATTTCAGAGGATACATATAGAAAAAAAAGCGGGGAAAATCTGATCAGTCTTGCCGAGTTGAATCGCCTGAAAAGTTTTAGATACGGATATATCGGGTTTTATCCATTAGCTATATTGCTTCTTATCTACTGTTTGATAAAACATATCGAAAGCGCCGGGATTTTGT
Organism: Candidatus Mediterraneibacter guildfordensis; assembly: GCA_019112735.1. Classification (GTDB taxonomy): domain Bacteria; phylum Bacillota; class Clostridia; order Lachnospirales; family Lachnospiraceae; genus Mediterraneibacter; species Mediterraneibacter guildfordensis. Next base: position 31,498 of record DXIS01000040.1, on the reverse strand, counting down.
CCCTTATTGTTGTATACAGTACGGCTGTTTATTATTTCAGATATCGGACGACAAAAGATGTAATGTCACTTATTATTGTTATATGCGGGATTATTGGTACAGTGGGATGCCTGATGGGATTTGTCGTGAAAACATGGTAATGTAAACACGGCGGTGATCGCAGGTATTGCCAATTTTATTGCATTTATCGCCGGGACGTGGTAACATTAACCTCGGACAATCGAATATGCACATGTTACTGGTTTTACCGGGCGGGGAGCGCCGTCCCGGGTTTTCACTGTACACCATACAAAAACATCATGCGAGGGAATCCGTGTTCCGGAGTGAGAGGATGCCAGCGAGCATCGACCGCCTTTTGGTACAGGAGGTTCAAACATGAAGAAAGTCAATGTGAGAAAACTTGCCCTTGCGGGGATCCTGGTGGCTGTCGGCATTGTATGTTCGCCGCTGTCGGTCCCGATCGGGGCATCGAAATGCGCTCCGGTCCAGCACTTCATCAATATCCTTGGCGGAGTGTTCTTAGGACCAGGCTATGCGGTGGGCATGGCGTTTGTCACCAGTCTTCTGAGAAATCTGATGGGGACCGGCACACTGCTTGCATTTCCGGGTTCCATGTGCGGGGCGTTTCTGTGCGGCATGCTGTATAAGTACGGGAAGCATCTTCCCTTTGCCTATGCGGGCGAGCTGTTCGGGACATCTGTGATCGGAGGGCTTCTGAGCTATCCGGTTGCAACGCTGATCATGGGGAGCGAGAGCGCAGTATTCGGCTTTGTCATTCCATTCTTCGTATCCAGCTGCGGCGGTACGGTCATTGCGGCCATACTGGTAACAGCGATGAAGAGGATGAAAGTGTTTGATATTTATCTGGGAAATCTGGATGCAGAGTCACATGCAGTAAAACAATGACTCAATATTAATTGACGATTGTCTGACATACATAAGGAAAAAACGGGGAGCTTGCGTATCAAGCAGGCTGAGAGGAAGATGAATCGCTTCGACCCGCGACCTGATTTGGGTAATGCCAACGTAGGGATGATACAGATACTACATGAAGCGGGCGTACCCTGGTGGAAACGGGTCCCCGCTTTTCTTATGCATGAAACCCTGCGGGTAAATACACTACATGGAAGAAGGAAAAATCATGAGAGAATATCTGGAAAATGTCCGGGCGAAGGCGCCTCTGGTACACAATATCACGAATTATGTAACGGTAAATGATGTGGCAAATATCCTGCTGGCCTGCGGCGGCAGTCCGATCATGTCCGATGAGGCGGAGGATGTGGAGGATATCACTTCAGTCTGCGGCGGCCTGAACATCAATATCGGCACCCTGCACAAGCTGAGCATCGAAGCCATGTTCCGCGCGGGAAGGAAGGCCAATGAACTGGGGCATCCGGTGCTGCTGGATCCGGTGGGCGCCGGGGCCAGCGCACTTCGCACGGATACGGCGCTGGGGCTCATGCGGGAACTGAAGCTGAGCGTGATCCGCGGAAATATTTCCGAGATCAAGACGCTGGCAAAAGGGAGCGGCACTACGAAAGGCGTGGACGCGGATGCGGCCGATGCTGTGACGGAGGAGACGCTGGATCAGGCCGTTGCATTTGTTAAACATTTTGCAAAAGAGACCGGAACGGTCATTGCCGTAACCGGAGCCATCGATCTGGTGTCTGACGGACGGATCTGCTATGTGATCCGGAACGGCCGTCCGGAGATGGGGCGGATCACCGGTACAGGCTGTCAGCTCTCCGGCATGATGACGGCGTACATTACGGCGAACCCGGAACACATCGCGGATGCGGCGGCGGCAGCAGTCTGCGCCATGGGTCTGGCCGGTGAGACCGGATGGAGCCGGATGCAGGAGGGGGACGGCAACGCGACCTACCGGAACCGGATCATTGACGCCATTTACAATATGACCGGCGAAGAGCTGGAGAAAGGGGCAAAGTATGAGATCAGATAGACATACAAACTGCAGAAAAGAGGATCTGCTCCTCTATGCGGTGACGGACCGGAGCTGGCTGAACGGGGAAACTCTGTATGCGCAGGTGGAGAAAGCGCTGAAAGGCGGCGTGACCTTTGTACAGCTCAGGGAGAAGGCTCTGGATGAGCAGGCTTTCCTGGAGGAAGCAAAGGAGATCCAGAAGCTTTGCGAACAGTATCATGTGCCCTTTGTGATCAATGACAATGTGGAGATCGCCGCGCAGATCGGCGCGGACGGCGTCCATGTGGGCCAGAGCGATATGGAGGCCGGCGATGTGCGGGAGAAGCTGGGGCCGGACAGGATCATCGGCGTGTCCGCCCAGACGGTGGAACAGGCTGTAAGGGCGCAGGAGCGCGGCGCGGACTATCTGGGCGTGGGCGCGGTATTCCCGACCGGCTCCAAGGCGGACGCAGTGGAAGTAAGCCATGAGACGGTGCGGGCGATCACGGAAGCGGTGGACATCCCGGTCATCGCCATCGGCGGGATCACGAAGGATAACGTGTCGGAACTGTCGGGGACCGGGATCTGCGGCATCGCAGTGATCAGCGCCATATTCGCGCAGACAGATATCGAGGGGGCCGCGCAGGTATTGAAAGAGCGGACAGAAGCAGCGGTAAAGTGAACGGTTCGGAGCATACAGACAGGAGGTGCGGGATGATCCGGGGAGTGATATTTGATGTGGACGGCGTGCTGTTGAATTCTATGCCCGTCTGGGAAAATCTTGGAGAAATCTATCTGGAGCGGCTCGGGATCGAGGCGGAAAAGGGGCTAGGTGAAACGCTTTTTGCCATGAGCCTGGAGGAAGGCGCGGATTACCTGATCGAGAACTATGGCCTGAAGCAGACGCCCGGGGAGATCATTGCAGGCCTGAACCGGGAGGTGCAGGATTTCTACGGGCGGAAAGTCCCGCTCAAAGAAGGCGTGCGCAGATATCTGGAGGAATTCCGGGACCGGAAGATCCCGATGGCGATCGCCACGTCGGGAGACCGGGCAAATGCGGAGGCGGCGCTGAAGCGGCTGAAAGTCCTTTCGTATTTCCGTGCGGTGTTTACCTGTTCGGAGATTGGCAGCAGCAAGAGCCATCCGGACATCTATTATGCGGCGGCCCTGCAGCTGGATGCGGATCCGTCCGACACGTGGGTGTTCGAGGATGCGCTCCATGCCATCCGGACCGCGAAGAAGGCCGGATTCAGGACGGCGGGGGTGTATGACCGGGCGAGCGGCCGGGACCTCGCACAGATCCGGGACACGGCGGATATTTATCTGCCGGAGTTTAAAAGTTTTGAATTATTCTGGGAAAGAGCGTCCGCGTAAACCGTGGACACTTTTCAGCGGCAGGCCGGGGGCACCACTTTCTGCCGCTATATAAAATTAATGCTGAAATAATACATAAGAGAGGATGAGGAAAATGAGAACAGCATTAACGATCGCGGGAAGCGATTCCAGCGGAGGCGCCGGGATTCAGGCAGATATCAAGACAATGACCGCAAATGGCGTTTTCGCCATGAGCGCGGTCACGGCACTGACTGCACAGAATACGACCGGCGTGACAGGGATCATGGAGGTATCTCCTGAATTTCTCAAGCAGCAGATTGACAGTATTTTTACGGATATCCGTCCGGACGCGGTGAAGATCGGGATGGTCTCATCATCGGATCTGATCACGGCGATCGCGGAGAAGCTCACAGAGTATCACGCGGAAAATATCGTCGTGGATCCGGTCATGGTGGCGACCAGCGGGGCGAAGCTTATAAGTGATGATGCCATCGATACGCTGAAGGAACGCCTTCTTCCCATGGCAACGGTCCTGACGCCGAATATCCCGGAGGCGGAAGTGCTCTCAGGGATGGCGGTGAAGACGGAAGAGGATATGATCAGAGCGGCGGAAAGGATCAGTGAGAACTTTCACTGCGCCGTGCTTTTAAAAGGCGGACATCAGTTAAATGATGCAAATGACCTCCTGTACAGGGACGGATCGTACCGCTGGTTCTACGGGAAGCGGATCGACAACCCAAACACCCACGGGACCGGATGCACCCTGTCCAGCGCCATCGCTTCCAACCTGGCGAAAGGATTTGACATGGATGCTTCCGTAGAGCGTGCGAAAGCATATATCTCCGGCGCACTGGGCGCCATGCTCGATCTTGGAAAGGGAAGCGGGCCGATGAACCATGCCTTTGATATCACAGGGGAATACGTGAAGACAGCGGAAGAGAGGTGTGAGTAAGATGGAAGCAAAACGCACATCAGTCTATGAAAACAGCCTGATCTGGTTCGGAGCCGGCGTATCCATCGCCGAGATCCTGACCGGAACGTACTTCGCGCCGCTCGGATTCCAGAGAGGGCTTGCAGCCATCCTGACCGGCCATATCATCGGCTGTTGTATGATGTTCTTTGCCGGGCTGATCGGCGCGCGTATGCGAAAGAGCGCCATGGAGACGGTTAAAATGAGCTTCGGGCAGAAAGGCGGCCTTCTCTTTGCCGTGCTCAATGTCCTGCAGCTGGTCGGATGGACTGCAATCATGATCTATGACGGCGCGCTGGCGGCGGACAATATTTTCCACAGCGGGGCCTGGATCTGGTGCATTGTGATCGGCGCCCTGATCATCCTGTGGATCGCGGTGGGCGTGACAAACCTCGGGAAGATCAATACCATTGCCATGGCCGCCCTTTTTATCCTGACCATCATCCTCTGCCGGGTAATCTTTTTTGGCGGAACTGAGACAGCAGGGATGAGCATTGATGCCATGAGCTTCGGGGCGGCCGTTGAGCTTTCCGTGGCCATGCCGCTCTCCTGGCTGCCGGTGATCAGCGACTATACGAGAGAGGCGCAGAAGCCGATGAAGGCAACGGCGGCAAGTGTGATCGTGTACGGCCTGGTGAGCTGCTGGATGTACGTGATCGGCATGGGCGCTGCGATCTATACCGGAGAGTCGGATATCGCGGTGATCATGGCGAAAGCCGGACTGGGGATCGCGGCGCTCCTGATCGTGATCTTCTCTACCGTGACGACAACATTTCTGGACGCTTATTCCGCGGGGGTGTCCGCAGAGTCCATTTTCGCAAAACTGAAAGGCGGACATGTGGGAATTGTGGTGACGGTGATCGGGACCATTGCGGCGATCCTGTTCCCGATGGATGATATTACGGACTTCCTGTATCTGATCGGTTCAGTATTCGCTCCGATGATCGCCGTGCAGATCGCGGATGTGTTTATCCTGCGAAAGGATAAGAAGCTGACGGATTTTGACTGGAGAAATCTGGTGATCTGGCTGATCGGATTCGCTGTGTACCGCTGGCTCATGACTGTTGACATCCCGGTGGGGAATACGCTCCCGGATATGGCGGTGGTGATCGTTCTCTGCCTGATCGCTGAGGCCGTTCTTCCGAAAGAAAAAGAAAAATAAAATCGGTAAAAACATACCATAATCAGTATTATAGATAGCAGATTCTTTCATTCACGGAAGCAGTGTGATATAATCTCCGATTGGTAATCTGACAAAAGAATTATTCTGAAGGAGAGTAAACAAATGAAAAAGCTTATCGAAGAATTTAAAGCATTTGCTCTTCGTGGAAACATGATGGACATGGCAGTCGGTGTTATCATAGGTGGCGGTTTCACAGGAATCGTAACTTCACTTACAGATAACTTTATCAACCCGATCCTGAACGTAGTGACAGGCGCAGAGACGTATACACTCCAGAATGTCATGGGATTTGCATCCAAATTCATTTCTGATTTTGTAAACTTCCTCATCCTGGCATTCGTTCTGTTCATTCTTCTTAAGGCAGTGAACAAACTGATGTCACTGGGACAGAAGAAAGAAGAGCCGGCAGCTCCGACTACGAAGAAGTGTCCGTACTGCTTAAGCGAGATCCCGATCGAGGCGACACGCTGCCCGCATTGTACATCTGTTCTGGAAGAAAAGGAAGCATAGGAACTTCCTTTATAAACTGTTTCGGAGTCATGCCGTATTTCTTCCTGAATTCCCGGTAGAAGTACGAGAGGTTGGCAAACCCGCATGACAGAGAGACTTCAAGCACTGACTGGCCGCCCTGCGCTAAGCGCGAGGCGGCTTTTTCCAATCTCAGGTTCTTAATATATTCCAGGCAGGACATGCCGGTATATTTCTTGAAAAAGCGCATAAAATGGTATTCGCTGAAGAAGCACAGCCGCGCCAGCTGCGGGATCGTCAGTTCTTCAGGATAATGTTCGCCGATGTATTCCAGGACAAGCTTCAGTTTGGCCGTGTGTTCATCTTCCAGCTGGGGGCGGGTGTTTTCCGTCTGACGGTAGGGGATGAGGACGGCGGCGGCGTGGAGCAGCAGCGCTTTGAGCATCATTTCGTATCCGGGGGCCTGTGTTTCCTGTGCCTGCTCCATCTCGCAGAAGATCCTGCATACTTTCTCATAGGCCGGATGATCCCGCCGGATGATATAGGGGAGGACCAGGCTGTGCCGGTTGATCGGATTCAGATATTTCACGGCGCATATATCCCCGGAATTCATATCCAGATAATCCATATGAAAAACATAAGTGACAGACGTCATCTCAGTTTCTGGATCAAGGGTGATCGAATGCAGTTCGGCCGGCGGGATGAACAGGATGTCCCCGGCCTGCGCCTCGTAGGTTTCCAGGTGGATATGGTAGATGCAGGAGCCTTTCGTGATCATGGTCAGTTCGGCTTCTTCATGCCAGTGGGCCGGGACGGAGGGGCACAGGTCCGAGAGCACCGTAACATAGCGCTTCAGGGGAAACATCCGCTCGCCGTGCCTTGCCTGTTCTTTCTGGGACGGGGAAAGATCATATCCTGTATTCATAGATCCGAAGCCTCCTTTTAAGCTCCTGCTAAAAAGCAGAATCGTGTTATTTATTCCAATAATTGTGCAAGATTTCTCTTTATCTATAATCCTATAATAACAGCATCATACAAAAACCGCAACGTAATGCAATAAAAAATACAGAGAAAGCGGCACGGCAGAGAGGAGAGAATGATCATGATGAAAAAATGGTGGCATGACAAGGTGGCGTACCAGATCTACCCGAAAAGTTTTATGGATTCAGACGGCGACGGGATCGGAGATCTGAGGGGCATTATTTCAAAACTTGATTATCTGAAAGAACTGGGGGTAGACATTATCTGGCTTTCACCAATCTACCAGTCCCCGTTTGTGGATCAGGGGTATGATATTTCGGATTATTATAAGATCGCGGAAGAGTTCGGCACCATGGAAGAGTTTGATGAGCTTCTGGCTGAGGCAAAGAAACGCCATATGTATGTGCTGATGGATCTGGTGATCAATCACTGTTCGGACCGGCATGAATGGTTTCAGAAGGCGCTGGCGGACCCGTACGGGAAATACGCCGGATATTTTCATTTTGTAAAAGGAAGGGACGGCAAAGCGCCCAGCAACTACCGTTCTTATTTCGGCGGCAGTGCATGGGAGCCGGTGCCGGGAACAGACCTTTATTATCTCCATATGTTTGCAAAAGAGCAGCCGGATCTGAACTGGGAGAACCCGGCGCTCCGGGAAGAGATCTATAAGATGATCAACTGGTGGCTGGATAAAGGCCTGGCAGGATTCCGCATCGACGCCATTATCAATATTAAAAAAGACCCGGCATTCCCGTCGTTTGAGCCGGACGGCCCGGACGGGCTGGCGACCTGCGTGAAGATGGTGGAAGAAGTGGAGGGCGTCGGAGAATATCTCGAAGATATCAAGAAACATACATTTGCAAAATACGACGCCTTTACCGTAGCGGAAGTCTTCAATATGAAAGACGATGAACTGGCGGAATTTATCGGCGACGACGGGCATTTCTCCACGATGTTTGATTTCAGCGCTCATATGCTGGCACAGGGGGAGAACGGCTGGTATAACAGCAGGACGCCTTCGTTCAGAGAATGGCGGGATACGATCTTCGCCTCGCAGATGCGGCTCCAGAAGGTCGGCCATGTGGCAAATATCATCGAAAATCATGACGAGCCGAGAGGGGCCAGCCGGTTCCTGCCGGAGCACGCGCAGAATGAAGCCGGCAAGAAGATGCTGGCGGCCACTTCCCTGCTTCTGTACGGCATCCCGTTTATCTATCAGGGACAGGAGATCGGCATGACAAACTGCCGCCGTGCGGATATTTCGGAATATGATGACATCAGCACCAAAGACCAGTATAAAGAGGCGCTGCAGGCGGGCTGCACAGAAGAGCAGGCGCTGGAGTGCTGTTATGAGAACAGCCGGGACAATGCGCGTACGCCCATGCAGTGGAGTGCCGGAAAAGGTGCTGGATTTACGGACGGAACGCCCTGGCTTCAACTGAACCCGGATTATACGGAGATCAGTGTGGAGGAGCAGGAAGCACGGCCGGATTCGGTGCTTAATTTCTACCGGAAACTGACGGCGCTGAAGAAATTTCCGACATATAAGGAGACATTTACATATGGGGAGTTTGTCCCGGATCATGAAGATCTGGACGGGATCTTCGCATACCACAGAAAAACAGATGAGCAGGATATCCTGGTGGCGGCGAACTATGGTACAGGACCGTGTACGCTGAAGATGGACAATGCTTCGGCGAAAGTGCTGTTATCCAACGTGGGAACAGAAGATATCCGTGCGCGGGAGATCGCAGAGACCGGAGCGGTTACACTGGAGAGCTGCGAGGCTCTCGTCCTCCTGCTGGGGTAAGCGGTTTTGTAAAATAAAGGCCTGACCGGTATATTTAAACTTGTTATTTCAGCGGACTTCTTATAAAATAGAATTACATGCTATTGTCGAATCGATAAAGCGGCTGCGTATGCGGCCGCTTTTCGTCGCGGCAGAAAGATGCCGTGTGCTGCATGAAAGAGGATAAAGGAATGGAGTGATATAATTTATGGACGGTTCAATGTTTATCGGGACCTGGTGGGCTCTGATCCCGCCGCTTCTGGCGATCGTACTCGCCTTTGTGACAAAAGAGGTATACAGCTCCCTGTTTCTGGGGGTGGCGGCCGGAGCGCTTCTTTACAGTGGGTTCCATCCCTGGGAATCTTTTGTGAATTTCTTTGAGATCATGAAGAACAGTATGAATCTGAACATCCTGATCTTTGACGTGCTGCTCGGGATGATCATCGTGCTGATGGCAAAGACCGGCGGCTCTGCCGCATACGGGAAATGGGCAGGCACGAAGATCCGGTCTAAAAAGAGTGCCCTGCTGGCAACGACGGGGCTCGGGATCCTGATCTTTGTGGACGACTACTTCAACTGCCTGACTGTAGGATCGGTGATGCGTCCGGTGACAGACCAGTACAAAGTATCGCGGGCAAAGCTGGCTTATATCATTGATTCCACAGCGGCCCCGGTGTGCATCATCGCTCCGATCTCAAGCTGGGCGGCCGCGGTCAACTCCTATGTGCCGGAAGATGCGGGGATCACCGGATTCCAGCTTTTCCTGCGGACGATCCCTTATAATCTGTACGCGATCCTGACGCTTTTCATGGTGATCTTTATCACGGTGACGGCCTTCGATTTCGGTCTGATGAAAAAGCACGAAGACAATGCGGCGAAAGGGGATCTTTTCACCAGCGGCTCGGAGGAATTTGAACAGATATCCGAAGACGAGGTCAATCCGAACGGCAAGGTGATCGATCTGGTGCTTCCGGTGGCGGTCCTGATCGTTTCGGCGATAGGAGCCATGATCTATACCGGATTCCTGGGCGGCGCGACGGACATCATCACGGCGTTCTCCGGCTGCGACGCGGAGACAAGCCTGATCTTTGCAACGCTCATAACGATCTTCTTTATGCTGCTCCTCTATCTGCCCAGAAAGGTGGTAACGTTCAAAGGCTTCATGGACGGACTGGCAGAAGGGTTCAAGCTGATGGTTCCGGCGGTGACGATCCTGATCTTCGCCTGGTCGCTGAAAGGCATGGGCGATGCGCTGGGCCTTGCGGATTTCGTGGGCCACGCAGTCGGCGACAATGCATCCGCCAGCGTTTTTATCCCGGTTGTCATGTTTGCCGCAGCGGTATTTCTGTCATTTTCAACCGGGACGTCCTGGGGTACATTTGCCATCCTCGTACCGATCGCCACCGCGCTTTTCAGCGGCGGCGGGGATATCGAGATGATGGTGATCTCCGTATCGGCGGTCCTGGCAGGGGCCGTGTGCGGCGATCATATATCTCCGATCTCGGATACAACGGTCATGTCGTCGGCCGGAGCGCAGAGCAACCATATCAACCATGTATCCACTCAGATGCAGTATGCCGCGGTGGTTGCCGCGGTATGCATTGTCGGATATCTGATCGCAGGCCTCATCCATGTGTGGTGGATCGTGCTTGGGATCAGCATCCTTCTGCTTGTCGGGGCGCTGACGGTCATCCGCATTATGACGCGCCGCGGCGCAATATCCGCCTGAGATATGTATAAGCGGGATGGGACGAAGCCATGAAAAGAGTGATCATAGAAGCACCCTATATCGATCAGAGCCTTCGTTGGCCTACCGGATGCGAAAGTGTGTCTGCGGTGATGCTGCTCCGGTATCTGGGGTATGATATTACGGTGGATGAATTTATAGAAAATGATCTGGAGATACAGGACTTCAGAGAGGAGAATGAAGAAATCTTCGGACCGGATCCGCGGAAATATTTCTGCGGCAGCCCGTATGATCCGGACGCATTCGGATGTTACGCGCCCGTGATCGTGAATGCCCTGTCGAAAGTGTTTGCCGGTGAAAAGAAGTATGAGGCGGCAGATGAGACCGGAACATCTGAAAAAGAATTGCTGGAGAAATATATCGACCGCGGCATGCCGGTGATCTTCTGGGCATGCATCGATATGCGGGAACCGGTCACCGGGCCGCAGTGGCGGCTTCGCGATACGGGAGAATGGTTCACATGGATATCGAATGAGCACTGTATGCTGCTGGTCGGGTATGATGATGAAAAATATTATTTTAACGATCCGCACAATGGGAACGGCCTGACCGGATATGCGAGGGATATCGTTGAAAAACGCCGGCGCGCCCAGCATATGCAGGCGGTCGGCGTCAGAAAGATCACAGCAGGTTAATGCCGTTGGAGAGCGCTTCTTCGGCAATGTCGTCCGGCCAGAGTGAGGACTGGACCTCACCGATGTGCGCTTTTCTCAGATAATACATACAGATACGGGACTGTCCGATACCGCCTCCGACGGTGTAGGGCAGTTCTTTGTTGAGCAGGGACTTCTGGAACGGCAGCTCCGCGCGTTCCTCGCATCCTGCGGTCTTCAGCTGGCTTCTCAGTGAATCTTCATCCACGCGGATGCCCATGGAAGAAAGCTCAAGCCCCATGTCAAGTACCGGGTAGTAGACGATGATATCGCCGTTCAGTTCCCAGTCGTCGTAGTCCGGGGCGCGGCCGTCATGCTTCTCGCCGGAGGCCAGCACCTTCCCGATCTGGGAGATGAATACGGCGCCTTTTGCTTTGACGATCCGGTTCTCACGCTCCTTCGGCGTGCAGTCCGGGAACATATCCTCCAGCTCCTGGGATGTGATAAAGAAGATATCGTCCGGCAGGAGCGGCTCGATATAGTTGTATCTTCTGGAAATGTAGTCTTCCGTATCTTTTAAGGCGCTGTACACTTTGCGGACCGTGTACTCCAGCGTTTCCATGTTGCGCTCTTCTTTGGAGATGATCTTCTCCCAGTCCCACTGATCCACGTAGAGAGAGTGGATGTTGTCGGTATCCTCGTCCCGGCGGATGGCGCTCATATCCGTGTAGAGCCCTTCGCCCGAATGGAAGCCGTATTTTTTCAGCGCGTACCGTTTCCATTTCGCAAGAGAATGTACGATCTCGGCCTTCGCGTCATCCTGCTCTTTGATGCCGAAGGACACCGGGCGCTCCACGCCGTTTAAGTTGTCGTTCATGCCGGATTCCGGACGGACGAACAGCGGCGCCGACACGCGGGTCAGGTGCAGGGATTTTGCAAGCGCGCGCTCAAAATAATCTTTTACTTCTTTTATGGCAACCTCGGTCTCACGGATCGTAAGAGGAGAGTGATAACCAGCTGGTATTTTCAGATTTTCCATGATTGGCCTCCTTTATATTAAACGCGTTGATTTTAGAATTACCTCTCTATTTTACTGGTGTAAAGTGTAGAAGTCAACTATTAAATTAACAGATAATATAGATAAAATTTAATTAATTTCTAAAAACAGATTGACAAATCAAAAGTATAGAGTTATTATAATGACAACAAATAAAACTGAGTGACAGTTTTATAAAAAACCCGTTGAATACCGGAATTGAGAAATGGGTAATCAGATATAGAGAAATATCATAATGACGAGAAAGTTATGAGAGAAGTAAAATCTATATCGCGGAGAAGGTTATCGAGGACTCAAGTTCAATGGGAATCTAAGTAAAGGAGGTACGGACCACCGGCAACGTAAATTAATTCTATCGAACTTCGAAGAGATAGAAAGAAAGAGGTAAAAAGAATGATAGAAATATCAGGATGAAAGTGGATGTTGATCAAGATAAATTGGTTGGCATCCACTTTCACTGTGTAATAATAAGGCGGAAATCTTGTCAAAGAAAAGGATCGCTGATAAAATAGAAAGGCAGCAAAAGATAAAAGGATAATACAAGGGGCAGGGAGATAATCAATGAATTCAATAAGTGTGAATGATATGCTGGAAAGACTGCAGGATTATATTTTCGGGGAACTGGCGTCCGGAGTCGGCATTGAGCATCATGTGCTGACGCAGAATACCGTGGCGGTGCTGGCGGCGACGATCGTGGTCGGACTTCTGATCGGCTTCCTGGGATGGAAGATCGTGCGCGTCTGGGCGGCTCTGGCCGGATTCGTCCTTGGATTCATCCTGGGCGTACTGATCTCTGCGTTCGCGGGGCTTAGCGGAACAGGGGTGCTTGCCGCGGGATTTATCACCGCTGTCGTACTGGCGGTGCTGGCGGCTGTGCTTTACCGGGTCGGCGTTTTCCTGATCGTGCTCTTAAGTGTGTGCAGCCTTGCGATCCAGATCCTGGATCCGCAGAACGGGATCCTGCTGGCGGTCTGCCTGGTGATCGCGCTTGTGGCGGCGATCCTTTCGGTCAGATTTGTGTCGGTGCTGACGATATTTGTGACAGGCATTTACGGCGCGGTGGTCGCGGGGACCGCGGTCTTTGAACTGCTTCCCGTAAGCGGCGAACTGATCCGCATTCTCATATGCATCATCCTCGCAGCCGGCGGCATAGCGGTCCAGCTTCTTCTGGAGTCCAGGAAACAGAAGAAAGCAAGCCTTAAGAAAGCGGAGCAGATCCGGGAAGAAAACTCAACGGCAAATGACGTGGAGCGTGCACGGGCGATGATGGACGACTTTGGAAAAGCACCGGAAGATGAAGAGGATGAAGACTAGATCCTGGATAAAATAATGATGTACATTTTATAACACACCTGATCTGATATGATGGCATCGTTGAAAAATGAAAGCAGGAATTTCAGAGAAAGGTGTGTTTTATTATGTATATCAGAAAATCAGTTTTATGTGTGATCACGGGAATCCTCGGGGTGTCGGTGCTGGCCGTGCTGTGCGTGCTGTTCTGCTTTGCGCAGACGAATGTGCCGACGGCAGTCTACGCGGCGGGATGGTTCGGCTGTCTGGGGGCGATGATGGCGGCGGCCGGGCGGATCAGCAGAGGGTAGCGTCTGACGTTAAAAGATTGAAAACTCCGTGTCTGCAGTTGTCATCCTGTATCCGGATGATGTATAATTAGTGCAGGACATCATAAAAAGGGGGCTTTCCCATGAAGATAGACATGCACTGCCACGTAAAAGAAGGATCCATCGACAGCAAGGTCGGTGTGGAAGAGTATATCACACTGCTTAAAGAGCAGGGATTTCAGGGAATGGTCATCACGGACCATGACACATACAACGGGTACCGTTACTGGAAGGATCATATCAAAGGAAAGAAGCACACGGATTTTGTGGTCCTCAAGGGGATCGAGTATGACACCCGTGACGCGGGACACATCCTGGTGATTATGCCGGAGGGTGTGAAGATGCGTCTCCTGGAGATGCGGGGGATGCCGCTGGCCCTCCTCATCGATCTGGTCCACCGCAACGGCGGCGTCCTCGGGCCGGCCCATCCGTGCGGGGAGAAGTATATGAGCTTTACGCATGCGAGAAGATATTACCTGTCTCCGGAGATCGTGAAACGGTTTGATTTTGTGGAGGCGTTTAACAGCTGTGAACCTGTGGAGTCCAATGCGGGAGCCATGAAGCTTGCGAAGAAATACGGCAAGGTGACGACCGGCGGAAGCGATTCCCACAAGCCGGACTGTGTGGGCACAGCCTACACGATCCTGCCGGAGCCGGTGACGTGCGAGACGGAGCTCATCTCCCTCATCCACAAGAAAGCGGCCTTTGAGACCGGCGGAACGCTTTACGGCCGGACAACGAAGGAGAAGATCGGAAAGATCAACAAAGTACTCGTATATTCATTCTGGGTGTACAATAAAAGCGGGGAGCTGCTGAAACGGCGGGGCCGCAACAAGAAGATGGAAGAGGAGCATCCTTTCGATCCCATCGATCCGGTTGAACTGTATTATCATTCATAAGAAGGGATTAAAAAAAGCTGCCTGTCAGTTATCTGCGTAACTGATAGACAGCTTTTCCGTTTTCTGTTGTCTCGGTGATCATTTTCTGTCTGACCATATAGGGCAGGATCGAACCGAGGAATTTTGCCGGATCGGTCACCCCGATCTGTTCCCGGCTGAAGGGCTGCTTCGCCGTCAGGTCTTTTACGAACGGTTCCAGCTCTTTTGTGGTCATGGGGCCGTTTTTCTTAAGCGCTTTTTTCACGCCGGAGATCCCTTTTGCACTGAGCATGTTGGAGAGATCCTGCTTCTGGCGCATGGAGCGCCACATTCCCCATCCGTAGACGATGATCGTCGCCAGGGCGAAGAGAAGGACGTATGGAAGATATTCAAGGATCATTTTGTCTTTTCTCCTTTCCAGCGGATCAGACGGTTGTCATGGAGGATCTCCAGGAATTTGATCAGCCTTGAGAGGGATTTCTCCATCTTCGGATATTTTTCATCCAGTTCCTTTGAGAGCTGGTGCACATCTTTCGAATCGTCAATGGCGAGCCACACGAAGCTCCCGTAGCCGTCAAGCTTTACATCGCTTACGCGGGGACGTTTGAAGAACTTCTGGGCGATCCGGTGATAGAACCCGTTCCATTCGATATAGACGGTCACGATGCCGTCGTCGCCTGTTTCATATTCAACTTCCGGATTTTTAACCGGGACATAATCAAGATAATTTTTGCTGTCTTTTTTCTTCATATTTTTCTACCAGATGATAGAAAGAAACAGCCTGCAGGAGCAGGCTGCATCTTTCTCTTTTTTATAAGGTTTTATTTCTTGTCTTTCTTCATGCAGCGTGTGTACAGATAGATCAGCAGCAGAATGAAGACAACAAGGCTTACCGGCTGCGGAGTCGTGAAACCGAATTTCTCGCTCAGGTTGATCACGGAATCCACTTTCAGTACGGCAAGTACTGCCAGTACGATACCCATGATGCCTTCGCCGGCGATCAGACCGGATGTAAAGAGAACGCCTCTGTCGCCGCGCTCTTTCTTCTCTGCGTCTGAGCCTTTGATCTTCTCAACGATGAAACGTACAACACCGCCGGCCATGATGCCTGCACTTAAGCTGAACGGCAGGTACATACCAACTGCGAACGGCATAACCGGCACCTTCAGGATTTCAGCCATAACAGCCACGAAGACACCGATGAAGATCAGCGCCCACGGAAGCTCTGCGTTCATGATACCCTCAACGAGCATCTTCATCATGGTCGCCTGTGCTGCCGGGAGCTGCTCGCTTCCGTATCCCCATGCCTCATTGAGGAGGTAGAGTACGAAGCCGACCGCTGCCGCGGAAACGACAACGCCGAGCATCTCACCGAGCTGCTGTTTCTTCGGCGTAGCGCCTACGATGAAACCGGTCTTCAGGTCCTGTGATGTATCGCCGGCGATGGCCGCTACGATGCAGATCACGCCGCCGATCGCAATCGCGCCCACCATACCTGTCGTGCCGTCTGTTCCGGTTGCTTTCAGGAGCAGTGTAGCGATGATCAGTGTGGCGATAGCCATACCGGATACCGGGTTGTTGGAAGAACCGATCAGGCCGACCATACGTGAGGATACGGAAGCAAAGAAGAATCCGAAGATCACGATGATCAGGGAGCCGAACGGATTAACCGGGAATGCCGGGAGCAGCCAGATCAGGACTACGATCGCTGCCAGGATCACAAGCAGGAAGGACATCGGAAGATCCTGCTGTGTACGCAGGGCGTTCTTCTGTGCGTGCTTCTTGCTCAGGCTGGCCATTGCCTGCTTGAATGTGCGGACGATCAGCGGGAATGTCTTTACAAGGCTGATCATACCGCCGGCAGCAACGGCGCCGGCGCCGATGTATTTGATATAGTTGCTCCACAGGGCGGACGGACCGTCAGCTGCGAGCATCTCGCTGATCGGGGTTGTGCCCGGGTAGATCGTCGCGTCACCGCCGAACAGTGCGATGGCCGGCATGAGCACGAACCAGCTTAAGGTACCGCCGGCCAGCATGTAGCTGGAGATCTTCGGTCCGCAGATGAAGCCCACACCAGCCAGTGACGGGAGCACCTGGATACCGATCTGAGATCCGGCATAACCCTGGAATGCGTATCCGATCTCGCTGGGGAAGAGTTTCAGTCCGTCAGCGATGAATTTGTAAAATGCAGCGATGCCAAGTCCTGTGAATACAGAACCGGCCTTGCTGCCGCCTTCCTCACCTGCCAGAAGGACTTCCGCACATGCAGTTCCTTCCGGGAACGGCAGTGTGCCGTGCTCTTCTACGATGAGCGCCTGGCGCAGCGGCACCATGAAGCAGACTCCGAGGAGACCGCCGAACAGTGCGATGAAGAAAATTGTTACAATGCTTGGGAATTCGATCTTGCCTTCCTCTGCCCACAGGAACAGTGCCGGAAGTGTGAAGATCGCACCTGCTGCAAGAGACTCACCGGCAGAACCGATCGTCTGTACAAGGTTGTTCTCAAGGATGGAATCTCTTCTGAGGATCACACGGATGATACCCATGGAGATAACGGCCGCCGGGATGGAAGCGGAGATGGTCATTCCGACTAACAGTCCCAGGTATGCATTGGCAGCGCCGAATACAATGGCGAGAAGACAACCGATCACAGCAGAGGTTACCGTAAATTCCGGGACGATCTTGTCCGCCGGGATATACGGCTTGAACTCGTTTTTGTTGTCCATGTCTTTTCATTCCTTTCTGAATTTTAACGACTTCTTAACGCAGTCTTAGCTATTATATCACTTGACCACATTAAAGGGAAGAAGAATTTGATGAATTTTATCATAAAATGTTTGACGCATCTTAAAATTGCACATACAATAGTTGCAGATACAATAATTAAGAGGTGATATCTGAAATGCTGAGGCGTATTTTTTCCTATATCGGATCGTACCGGAAGTATCTGGTCCTGGCTGTCCTGTGCATTACGGCGGAGTCGCTCTTTGAGCTGATCATCCCGCTGATCATGGCGGATATCGTGGATATCGGCGTGGCGGCCCGGGATCAGGCCTACATCTTCCGGCAGAGCGGGCTGATGCTCGTCTGCGCGGCGCTGGCCCTGGGACTTGGGATCGGGAGCGCGCAGTTCGCCGCCCTGGCGGGCCAGGGGCTGGGCGCGAATTTAAGGGAGGCGGAGTATGCGAAGCTGCAGCAGTTTTCCTTTGCGAATGTGGATCATTTCCAGCTGTCCTCCCTTGTCACCCGGATGACCAGCGATGTGACCAATATCCAGAACAGTATCTCCAGCGGCATGCGGCCGGCGTGCAGAGGCCCGGTCATGCTGGTGGCGGCTACGGCGGTGGCATTTTCCATCAATTCAAGGCTGGCCCTGGTCTTTCTGGTGGCGCTGCCCACGCTGGCCCTCTGCCTCTTCCTGATCATCCGGAAAGTGCGGCCGCTCTACGGAAAGATGCAGGAGGCCATTGATCTGGTGAACCGGATCATCCAGGAGAACCTGACCGCGATCCGGGTCGTCAAGGCCTATGTGCGCGGGGACTATGAGATCGGCAAATTCGGGGAGGTCAACACCAATCTCCAGACCCAGTCCGAGCGTGCCTTCCGGATCGCCACCACCAACATGGCGGCCATGCAGTTCGTGATGTACGGGACGATCCTGGGCATCCTCTGGTTCGGGGGCGGCATGATCCGGACGGGGTCCATGCAGGTGGGCGCGCTGACCGGATTTCTGAGCTATGTACTCCAGATCCTGAATTCCCTGATGATGATCTCCAATATTTTCCTCATGCTGACCCGCTCGCTTGCTTCGGGCAGACGGATCATCGAAGTGCTGGACGAGGAGATCGACATTACGGAGGATCAGGCGGAAGATATCGAAGTGGCGCGGGGCGAGATCGAGTTCCGCCACGTGTATTTTAAATATAAGGAAGAAGCGGCAGAGCCGGTGCTCTCTGATATCACATTCCATATCCGGGCCGGACAGACGGTGGGGATCGTGGGGCAGACCGGCTCCGCCAAGACGACGCTGGTGCAGCTCATCCCAAGGCTCTATGACATTACATCCGGGGAGCTCCTGATCGACGGGGTGCCGGTGGAGCGGTATCCGCTCCGGCATCTGCGGGACGCGGTCTCCATGGTGCTGCAGAAAAATACGCTCTTCTCGGGTACGCTGAAGGAGAACCTTCTGTGGGGAGATCAGGATGCTTCTCAGGAAGAGATCGAAGAGGCCTGCCGGATCGCCGGCGCGGATGAATTCATCGGCCGGCTGGAGAACGGCTATGATACGGAAATGGGGCAGGGCGGCGTCAATGTCTCCGGCGGCCAGAAGCAGCGGCTCTGCATCGCCCGCGCCATCCTGAAGAAACCGAAGGTGCTGATCCTGGATGACTCCACCAGTGCGGTGGATACGGCGACGGAAGCACGGATCCGGGAGCAGCTGGCGCGGAAACTGCCGGATATGACGAAGATCATCATTGCCCAGCGCATTTCTTCGGTGCGGCATGCCGATCAGATCCTTGTGCTGGACGACGGGAAGATCCGGGGCATGGGAACCCATGAAGAACTGCTGCGGGATAACCGGATCTATCAGGAAATCTATGAATCTCAGAAGGAAGGAGCGGATCTGTAATGGCAAGGTACACAGGATACAAACGGCCGAAAGATACCCGCCGGGCGCTGCGGGAACTGCTCCATTATATGGGCTATCACCGGTGGCTCATGCTGCTGGTGGCGGTGCTCGTGTGCATCAGCACGGGCGCCAGTGTAACGGGGACCTATCTGCTCAAACCGGTGATCAATGACTATATCCTGCCGGGGGACGTCCGGGGGCTGATCCTCGCGCTCCTCTTCATGGGCGGCATGTATCTGTGCGGCGCCCTGTCTACATTCTGGTATAACCGGCTGATGGTGAAGACGTCCCAGAAAGTGGTGGGGGATATCCGCCGGGATCTGTTCGCCCATGTGCAGACTCTGCCGCTCAGATATTTCGACGCCAATACCCACGGGGAGCTGATGAGCCGTTTTACCAATGATGTGGATACGATCCAGGAGGCGCTTAATAACAGTTTTACCATGGTGATCCAGAGCGCCCTGACGCTTACCGGCACGGTGGTGATGCTGATCGTGCTGAATGTGCGGATGGCGCTGATCGTGATCGGATTCCTGCTGGTCATGTTCTGGTTCATCAAATGGAACGGGAAGCGGAGCAAAGAATATTTTGACCGGCAGCAGGCATGTCTGGCCGATATCAACGGATTTACGGAAGAGATGGTAGCCGGGCAGAAGGTCGAGAAGATCTTTAACCATGAGGAAGAGGATATGAAAGTCTTCCGGGAGAAGAACGGGAAACTCCGCACGGCGTCGACAAAGGCGCTTGCCTATTCTTCCATGATGATCCCCTGCATCGTCAGCCTGTCCTACGGATGCTATGCGGTGTCAGCCTGTGCGGGCGCGCTCCTTGCCATTGCCGGGATGATGGACCTGGGAAGCCTGGCGGCCTATCTGGTCTACGTGCGCCAGAGCGCCATGCCGCTCAATCAGTTTACCCAGCAGGTGAACTTCATCCTGTCGGCACTGGCCGGCGCGGAACGCATTTTCGAAATGATGCACGAGGAGCCGGAACCCGATGAAGGGACCGTGACGCTGGTGCGGACGCCGGGCGGAACGGCCGGGCAGGAGAGCGGGACGGCAGACGGCGGAAGCGGCTGGGCATGGAAAGAGGAAGACGGGACGCTCACGCCCCTGAAGGGGGACGTCCGGTTTGAAAATGTGGTCTTCGGCTATGTGCCGGGACAGAACGTGCTGGACGGCATCAGCCTGTACGCGAAGCCGGGGCAGAAGATCGCCTTTGTGGGCTCCACGGGCGCAGGCAAGACGACGATCATCAATCTCATCAACCGGTTTTATGAGATCAGGAGCGGGCGCATCCTCTATGACGGGATCGATATCCGGCGGATCCGGAAGGACGATCTGCGCCGGTCCCTCGGCATGGTGATCCAGGACACCCATCTTTTTACGGGGACCATTGCCGACAATATCCGCTACGGCCGGCCGGAGGCGACGGATGAGGAAGTTGTTGCCGCGGCGAAGCTGGCCAGCGCGGATTCCTTTATCCGGAGGCTGCCGGACGGATATGAGACCATGCTGTACAGCGACGGCAGCAATCTGTCCCAGGGCCAGCGGCAGCTCCTGGCCATCGCCCGGGCAGCCGCAGCGCAGGCGCCGGTTCTGATCCTTGACGAGGCCACCTCCTCGGTGGATACGCGGACCGAGCGGCTGATCGAAAAGGGCATGGACGCCCTGATGAAAGGCCGGACGGTCTTCGTGATCGCCCACCGGCTCTCAACCGTGCGCAATTCCAAGGCGATCCTGGTGCTGGAGCACGGGACGGTCATCGAGCGGGGCAGCCATGAAGAACTGCTGGATCAGAGAGGCAGATATTATCAGCTCTATACGGGCATGTATGAACTGGAGTAGGAGGAGCATTGTGATGGAAATACGACAGGAAACGGATATTAAGGTGCAGATCCGGAAGACGTTATTTGAGATCGAGCAGCAGAAGCGCACCAGAGTCCAGAGATTTCTCCTGGAGATCGGCCTGACGCCGGGCCAGGGTCAGGCAAGGATCCTCTCTTCCCTTGCGGCGGCCGGCAATGTGACTCAGCGGGAGCTCGCGGACGCCTGCCTGATGGATGTGACCACCATGTCCCGGACGCTGGACCGGCTGGAGGAGAAAGGTCTGATCCGGCGGGAGCGGGATCCCCAGAGCCGCCGGGCCTACCGGGTCGGCCTGACAGATGCAGGCCGGGAGACGGCGGAAAAGGTGGATGCCGGATTCGCAGAGCTGGAACAGATCCTGTGCGGCGGCATGACGGACGGGGAACTCCTCGCCCTTGCCGGATCCCTCCGGAAGATCCGGGGAAATCTGAAAGAGTGATGCATTTTCAGGTGCGCATTATGTGGAAATGTGTTACACTTCTATCGGAAACCAAACGCAGGAGGCAGCTTTGAGTGGAAGCGTATACAAGTTTTGCGGAGGTATATGATACCTTCATGGATAATGTCCCCTATGAAGAATGGGGCGGATATATATACCGCATTCTGTGCGAAAATGACATAAATGACGGGATCCTGCTGGATCTGGGGTGCGGTACCGGGACTATGACGGAGCTTTTCGCGGGATTCGGCTACGATATGATCGGCGTGGATAATTCCGCGGATATGCTGGAGATCGCCATGGAGAAGAAGGAAGCGTCCGGGCACGATATCCTTTATCTTCTGCAGGATATGCGGGCGTTCGAACTGTACGGCACGGTGCGGGCGGTGCTGAGCGTCTGCGATTCCGTGAATTATATGACGGATCCGGCGGACCTTCTTCAGGTGTTCCGGCTGGTCAACAATTACCTGGATCCCGGCGGCATTTTTATTTTTGATTTTAATACCGTTCACAAGTACCGGGACGTCATGGGCGACTGCACGATCGCGGAGGACCGGGGAGAATGCAGTTTTATCTGGGATAATTATTATTATGAAGACGAGCGGATCAATGAATACGATCTGACCTTATTTATCCGGGAACCCGGCCATGAACCGGAGGAACTGTACCGGAAGTACCGGGAGACCCACTATCAGAGAGGCTACACGCTGGAGGAGATAAAAGGACTGCTTAAAGAAGCAGGGCTGATTTTCCTGGACGCCCGGGACATGGACACGGAAGGCGCGGCGGCGGATGACAGCGAGCGCATCTGTGTGACCGCACGGGAGTCCGGGAAACAGGTATAGATATAGAGAGAACAGGAGAATGGAAAATGAGTGATTATATTGTAAGAGCGGCGGCTGCGAATACGCAGATCCGCGCGTTTGCGGCGGTGACAACAGAACTGGTGGAGGAGGCCAGACAGCGGCACGGCACAAGCCCGGTGGCGACGGCGGCCCTGGGAAGACTGCTGACCGGCGGCGTGATGATGGGCAGTATGATGAAAAATGCGACCGATATGCTGACTATCCAGATCAAATGCTCCGGTCCGATCCGGGGGCTGACCGTAACGGCGGACAGCCAGGGAAATGTGAAAGGCTATGCATTTGACCCGGAGGTCATGCTCCCACCGAAGAACGGCAAGCTGGATGTGGGCGGTGCACTGGGGCAGGGCGTGATGACCGTGATTAAAGACATGGGCCTGAAAGAACCCTACTCCGGACAGACGATCCTGCAGACCGGGGAGATCGCGGAAGACCTGACCTATTACTTCGCGACTTCAGAGCAGGTTCCCTCCTCTGTGGGGCTTGGCGTACTCATGGAAGGAGACAACACGGTCCGCTGCGCGGGCGGGTTCATCGTGCAGGTCATGCCATTTATCGAGGATGCGGTCCTGAACCGGCTGGAAGAAAACATCAAAAATATCCAGTCCGTGACCTCCATGCTGGATAACGGCCATACACCGGAAGACATGCTCGCCAAAGTGCTGGACGGGCTGGATCTTGAGATCACAGATACCATGCCTGCGAAATTTACCTGCAACTGCTCCAAAGAGCGGATCGAAAAAGCCATCATCAGCGTGGGGAAAAAAGAGATCCAGGCCATGATCGACGACGGAAAAGACATCGAAGTAAAGTGCCATTTCTGCAATACGGCGTACAATTATACGGTAGAAGAATTGCGGGGACTTTTGAAACGGGCCGCAAGATAATGATAAAAATGTGAAAAAAGTGTGAATAGGGACGTAGTAAAATTGAATTTTACTACGTCCCGGATGGAGGGAAATATGAGACACGGGTTTGTGAAGGTTGCGGCGGCTACGCCGGATATCCGGGTTGCGGATGTGGAATTCAATACGGAGAAGATCTGTGAGGCGATCAGCGAGGCGTGTGAGAAGAAGGCGAAGATCCTCGTGTTCCCGGAACTGTGCGTGACCGGGTATACGTGCGGGGATCTGTTTACGCAGGACGCACTCCTGAAGGCGGCGAAGGACGCGCTGGTGAAGATCGCGGAGTTTACGGCGGATAAGGACATCCTGGCGTTTGTGGGCGCGCCGCTGTGCGTGAGCGGCAAGCTTTACAATGTGGCGGCGGCCATGAACCGCGGACGGGTGCTCGGCTTTACGACGAAGACGTTTCTTCCGAACTATGCGGAGTTCTATGAGATGCGCCAGTTTACGCCGGGACCGGACATATCCGGCTATATCCGTTTCAACGGCCATCAGGTGCCGTTCGGCCCCCAGCTTCTTTTTAAGGATGAAGAGATGGAGGAGCTGATCGTGTCCGCGGAGATCTGCGAGGACGTGTGGTCTCCGGTACCGCCCAGCATTGAGGCGGCCATTGAGGGTGCGACCGTGATCGTGAACTGTTCGGCGAGCGACGAGACCATTGGCAAGGATGCCTACCGGCGGGAACTGATCGCCGGCCAGTCGGCGCGCCTGATCGCGGGGTATATCTATGCCAATGCAGGCGAGGGGGAGTCCACGACGGATGTGGTCTTCGGCGGCCACAATATCATCGCGGAGAATGGCGCGATCCTGAAGCAGGCGAAACGCTACCACAATGAGATCATATACTCGGAGCTGGATATCCAGCGGATCGTCAGTGAGCGCCGGAAAAATACGACGTTCAAGGCCTCCGCAGGGCGGGTGCTGAGTCAGATCCCCTTCACGGTCAGCCATGAGGATACAGAGCTGACAAGAACTTTCCCGAAGAAACCCTTCGTGCCGGAAGATGAGCGGACCCGTGCGGAGCGCTGCGAGGAGATCCTGACGATCCAGGCCATGGGCCTGAAGAAACGTCTGGCCCACACCCATGCGAAGACAGCCGTAGTCGGCATCTCCGGAGGACTTGATTCTACCCTGGCACTGCTGGTGACCGCGAAGGCGTTCGACATGCTCGGCCGGGACAAGAAAGATATCATCGCGGTGACCATGCCCTGCTTCGGGACGACGGACCGCACCTACAATAATGCCTGCGATATGGCGAGGAAGACCGGGGCGACGCTTATCGAAGTGCCCATCGCCGAGGCGGTAAACATTCATTTCCGGGATATCGGACAGGATCCGGAAAACCATGATGTGACGTATGAAAATTCTCAGGCCAGGGAGCGCACCCAGGTGCTTATGGACATCGCCAACCGCACGGGCGGCATGGTCATCGGCACCGGCGATATGTCGGAGCTGGCGCTTGGCTGGGCAACCTATAACGGCGACCATATGTCCATGTACGGCGTCAATGCGTCCGTGCCGAAGACGCTGGTGCGCCATCTGGTAAAATATGCCGCGGACGATGCGGCGGATGAGAAACTGAAGGCGGTCCTCTATGACGTGCTTGATACGCCGGTGAGTCCGGAACTGCTCCCGCCAAAGGACGGGGATATCGCCCAGAAGACGGAAGACCTGGTGGGGCCCTATGAGCTTCATGATTTCTTCCTCTACTATATGCTCCGGTTCGGATACGAGCCGGCCAAGATCTTCCGCCTGGCGGAGCGGACATTTGACGGCGAGTATGACCGGGAGACGATCCTGAAATGGCTGAAGACCTTCTGCCGGAGATTCTTTTCCCAGCAGTTCAAGCGCTCCTGTCTGCCGGACGGCCCGAAGATCGGTACGGTGGCGCTGTCCCCGAGAGGCGACTGGCGGATGCCCAGCGATGCCTGCGCAGCCGTGTGGATGAAAGAACTGGAGGAGATCGGATGAAACTTATCAGAACCGAGGACGCGGTCGGAAGCGTCCTCTGCCACGATATCACACAGATCATACCGGGCGTGGTGAAAGACGCGGTCTTCCGCAAGGGCCACGTGGTGACGGAAGCAGACATCCCGGTGCTGCTTTCCGTGGGAAAAGAACATCTCTATGTATGGGAGAAGCAGGAAGGCATGCTCCATGAAAATGACGCGGCTGAGATCCTGCGGCAGGTGTGCCAGGGCAGCCACATGAAAGCTTCCGAACCGAAAGAGGGAAAGATCGAACTGACGGCAGAAGTTGACGGACTCCTGAAGATCGACCGGGAGAAGCTGAATGCGGTGAATGCCCTGGGGCAGATGGTGCTGGCCTCCCGCCACGGGGACTTCCCGGTGAAAAGAGGCGACAGGATCGCAGGCATGCGCGTGGTGCCGCTGGTGATCGAAGAGGAGAAGATGAACCGGGTAAAAGAAATCTGCGGCACAGAACCCGTTTTTCGGATCCTGCCCTTCCGGAAAATGAAAGCCGGGATCGTGACCACGGGAAGCGAGGTGTACCGCGGCCGGATCGAGGATAAATTTACGCCTGTGGTGAAAGCAAAGCTGGAAGAACAGGGGATTGAAGTACTGGGCAATACGCTCAGCGACGATAAGGCGGAAATGACGACAGAGGCGATCCGTGAATGGATCAGCCGGGGCGCGGACATGGTCGTCTGCACGGGCGGCATGAGTGTGGATCCGGACGACCGGACCCCTCTCGCCATCAGAAATGCATCGGATGAAGTGATCACCTACGGCGCGCCGGTGCTGCCGGGCGCGATGTTCATGCTGGCTTATAAAAAGAAAGAGGACGGCGGGGAGATCCCGATCCTGGGACTGCCCGGCTGCGTCATGTATGCAAGACGCACCATCTTCGATCTGGCGCTCCCGCGCATCGCGGCAGGAGAGCATTTGTGTGCGGAAGACTTTTACATGCTCGGAGAGGGCGGGCTGTGCCTGAACTGCGAAGTATGCACCTATCCGAACTGCGGATTCGGGAAGTGACGGCGCATTTTCCCGGGTGATACCCCGTATTTCCTCTTGAAGATCCGGTTAAAGTAGGAGAGATTGTCAAACCCGCACTGTGCCGCAATCTCCAGCACTGGGCTGTCTGACGTCTTCAGCAGCCGGTCTGCCATGGTGAGCCGGTAGTCATTGAGGTAGTCGATAAATCCGGTCCCGATGTTCTGTTTAAAGAATTTCATGAAATGAGACTTGCTGTAGCAGGTAAGTTCTGCCATATCTTCAATGGTAATGTGTTCGGCATAGTGGTCTTCAACATATTTTAAGATGGTTTTCATTTTTTCCAGAGACTTCATCTGCGATGCGGATGCGGTCTCTTTTTTCTGCCGGTTGGAGACAAGCAGGAAGAAAAACTGAAAGAGCAGTCCTTTAACCGCCAGCTGATACCCTTCGGTCTGTGCGCTGCACAGCAGGTCGATCTGGCGGATGCAGCCGGAGACATCCTTATAATACGGAAGCTCCGGCGTCAGGAATGTTTCCGACTGGATCTCGCCGTTCATAAAAGGAAAGATCCACCGCACGGCGCAGAGGTCATTTTTGCCGGAAATGAGCAGTTCCGGCTTCAGAATGATATTTTCGTATTCCATTATATAATCCTGATCCTGTTCGATCGAGTGGAGCTGCCCCGGACGGATGAGGATGATGTCTCCGGATGTGACCGGGCGTTTCTCCAGGTCGGCGGATACGATGCCCCGCCCCTTCTTGATCACGATCATCTCCAGTTCCGCGTGCCAGTGCAGAGGCACGGACGGAAAGTCCCGGGGGATGGAGCACAGATAGGTATTGTATGGAAAATCTGCGGTCGTATGCGGTTTAGTTTCATGGTAGTTCTGGTATTCACTGAGATTCATGGGATGCCTCTTTAAAGTTCAGCTCGCGCCATTCGCAAAGTCGCACTGACGTGCTAACCGCGGCTTACGCCGCATCTTTGCTCATAAGCAGGCGCTCAGCTCATCTGACTGTCAGCCGTCGGATCCTTATGCAAGCATAAATCCGCCGGCTGCCGTCATATGGCTGAACTGGGATGATAGTATTGTACAATAAGTGGAAAGTATATTGCAAGAATTATCACAGAAACTGTACTATAATCCGAATCAAAGCTTACAGTATGGATTCTTTTTGAAAGGAGAACTACTACCATGAACATTCAGGAAAAAGTAGAGGCATATCTCGGCAAACCGGTTGCACAGGCATCCGACAGAGAGATCTATGACAGCCTGCTTTCCCTCGTACAGGAAATGGCAGCAGGCAAAGAACACAAGGACAGCAAGAAGAAGCTCTATTACATTTCGGCAGAGTTCCTGATCGGAAAACTGCTCTCCAACAACATGATCAATCTCGGCATCTATCAGGAAGTGAAGGAGATGCTCGAGAAGAACGGCAAAGACATCTGTGAGATCGAAGAGGTCGAGCCGGAGCCGTCCCTCGGAAACGGCGGACTCGGACGTCTGGCTGCATGTTTCCTTGATTCGATCGCAACCCTGGGGCTTGCCGGAGACGGTATCGGCCTGAACTACCATCTGGGACTCTTCAAACAGGAGTTTAAGGATCATCTTCAGAAAGAGACCCCGAACCCGTGGATCGAAGAGAAATCATGGCTGAAGAAAACAGACACGGTTTATCCGGTTCAGTTCAGAGGATTGAATGTCAATGCAAGAATGTATGACATCGAGGTGACAGGATACAACAATCAGACAAACAAACTCCATCTCTTTGACATTGATTCAGTTGATGAATCCATCGTTGAGGACGGAATTGATTTTAATAAAGAAGATATTGAGAAGAACCTAACGCTGTTCCTCTATCCGGACGACAGCGACGAGCAGGGCAGACTGCTGCGTATCTACCAGCAGTATTTCATGGTCAGCAGCGGTGCACAGATGATCCTTGACGAGTGCGTGGCGAAGGGAAGCAATCTCTACGATCTGCCGGACTACGCGGTGATCCAGATCAATGACACCCACCCGACCATGGTGATCCCGGAAATGATCCGTCTGCTGATGGAGCGCGGTCTGGAAATGGACGACGCCATCGATGTTGTCTCCAGGACATGCGCGTACACGAACCATACGATCCTCGCCGAGGCGCTGGAGAAATGGCCGGTGTACTATCTGAAGAAAGTCGTTCCGCAGCTCATGCCGATCATCGAGGTGCTGGATGATAAAGTGAGAAGAAAATATGAGGATGAGAGCGTGGCCATCATCGACCGCAATGAAACGGTGCACATGGCCCACATTGACATCCACTACGGATTCAGCGTAAACGGCGTTGCCGCGCTGCACACAGAGATCCTTAAGAACTCTGAGCTGAACAATTTCTACCGGATCTATCCGGAGAAATTCAACAACAAGACAAACGGCATTACCTTCCGTCGCTGGCTGCTCCACTGCAATCCGCGTCTGGCCGCGCTGCTTGACGAGACCATCGGCGAAGGCTACAAAAAGGATGCAACAGAGCTTGAGAAGCTTCTTGCATATAAAGATGACGACCAGATCCTGAACAGGCTGCTTGAGATCAAGCACCAGAATAAAGAAGATCTCTGCGCTTACCTGCGTGAGACACAGGGACTGGAGATCAGCCCGGATACGATCTTTGACATCCAGGTAAAACGTCTCCACGAGTACAAACGCCAGCAGCTCAATGCGCTGTACATTATCGACAGATATCTGGAGATCAAGGCCGGCAAGATCCCGGCGGCTCCGGTAACGGCCATCTTCGGCGCGAAGGCGGCTCCGGCATATGTGATCGCAAAGGACATCATCCATCTGATTCTCTGCCTGCAGGAGATCATCAACAGGGATCCGGAGGTTAATAAATATCTCCGCGTTGTCATGGTAGAAAACTACAATGTGACAAAAGCAGGGAAGCTGATCCCGGCATGCGATATTTCCGAGCAGATCTCCCTTGCCTCCAAAGAGGCCAGCGGAACCGGAAACATGAAGTTCATGCTCAACGGCGCGGTGACGCTTGGAACCGAGGACGGTGCGAATGTAGAGATCCATGAGGAAGTGGGCGACGATAATATTTTCGTATTCGGCGCATCCAGCGACGAGGTCATCGAGCATTATGCGAAAGCCGACTATGTATCAAAAGATTACTACGAGAACAACGAGGCAATCAAAGCGGCCGTAGACTTTATCACCAGTGATAAAATGCTGGAAATCGGCTCTGAAGAGAACCTGACCCGTCTGAAAAACGAACTGATCAATAAAGACTGGTTCATGACGCTTCTTGATTTTGACTCATACAAAGAGACAAAAGAAAAAGCGCTGGCCGCATACGCGGACCGCAGAAAATGGGCGCAGATGGCACTGGTAAATATCGCAAAAGCAGGATTCTTCTCATCAGACCGTACCATCGAAGAGTACAACAGAGACATCTGGCATTTAGGAAAGGAATAAAAAATGGAAAGAGCAGGCGGAGTTTTATTACCGGTGTTTTCCCTGCCGTCAAAATACGGGATCGGATGTTTTTCAAAGGAAGCTTATGAATTTGCAGACCAGCTGCAGGAAGCCGGCCAGAGATACTGGCAGATCCTGCCGCTTGGACCGACCGGGTACGGGGATTCCCCGTACCAGTCGTTCTCCACATATGCGGGGAATCCGTATTTCATCGACCTGGAGACGCTGATCAGTGAAGGACTTCTCACAAGAAGCGAGTGCAGACGTTACGACTTCGGAAAGTCGGAAGATATCGATTACGAGAAAATCTACAGATCCAGATTCAAAGTGCTGAAAAAAGCCTACGACCGTTTCTGCGCTGACGGCGGCGAGAACAGTGAGGATTACAGGACATTTGTCGCAGAACAGGCATACTGGCTTGATGACTACAGCCTGTTCATGGCGATCAAGGATGATAACGGCGGAGTCAGCTGGAGCGAGTGGCCGCAGCCGCTGAAGAACAGAGAGGCTTCGGCTCTTGCAGAAGCCAGGGAAACACTGGCCGGAGAGGTCGGATTCTATAAATTCCAGCAGTATGAATTCGACAGACAGTGGAAAAAGCTTCATGCATACGTGAATGAAAAAGGCATTCAGATCATCGGCGACATCCCGATCTACGTGGCGTTTGACAGCGCAGACACCTGGGCGGCGCCGGAGATGTTCCAGTTTGACGAGAACAATGAACCGACCGGAGTGGCAGGCTGCCCGCCGGATGCATTTTCCGCAACAGGCCAGCTGTGGGGCAATCCGCTCTATGACTGGGAATACCACAAACGGACCGGTTATGAGTGGTGGATCCGCAGGATTGCATACTGCTTTAAACTTTATGATGTAGTGCGCATCGATCATTTCCGCGGATTTGACGAATATTATGCGATCCCCTACGGAGATAAGACGGCGGAAAACGGCAAATGGATGCCGGGACCGGGTATGGACCTCTTCCATGCCATTGAAGCGAAGCTCGGCAGACCGGCCATTATCGCAGAAGACCTCGGCTTTCTCACGCCGAGCGTGCTCCAGCTTCTGAAAGACAGCGGCTTCCCGGGTATGAAAGTGCTCCAGTTTGCATTCGATGCCCGCGAGTCGTCCAACTACCTGCCGCATACTTATCCGACAAACTGCGTGGTCTATACCGGAACCCATGATAATGATACGACAAGGGGCTGGTATCACGAAGTCGGAAAAGCTGCAAGAGATTTCTCCAAAGAATATATGTGCAAAGAAAGACTGGATGAGGACACGCTGACAAAAGACTTCATCGCCATGGCCATGGGCAGTGTGGCTGATCTGTGTATTATTCCGATGCAGGATTACCTGAATCTCGGAAGCGAGGCCCGGATCAACACGCCGTCCACACTCGGCGGAAACTGGGGGTGGAGAATGAAGAAAGGTCAGTTTGATAAAGATACGGTAAAAGAGATCGCAAGAGTGACGCGGCTTTACGGAAGATAACTTCCTATTTTCCGGACAGCGTGATCAACAAATGTGCTTAGTAGTATTCAGAGAATAGTGAACAGATTCTGACACAGCAAAAGATGTGTTCAGGTTCAGCTCGAGAATTATGAAAAATCTAAGGCCACGAAAAGCCGGCTAAATACAAAAAGAGGAATTGGAGAACTCGCCTTTCAGGCTCAGACAACTCCAATTCCTCTTTTAACGCCGACTTTTTGTGGCCTGATTTTTTTCTATAATTCTCTCAGATTCACCTGCCCACATCTTTGCCGTGCAGAATCATCTCCCCATCGCAAAATCGACTGCCCGATACTTTTGAATCACCCGTCCGGAAAACAGAAAA
>DXIS01000007.1 GCA_019112735.1 Candidatus Mediterraneibacter guildfordensis | reverse complement strand
CAAAAGTATTGGGCAGTCGATTCTGTGATGGGGAAGTGATTCTGCGCAGCAAAGATGTGGGCAGGTGAATCTGAGAGAATTATAGAAAAAAATTAGGCCACAAAAAGTCGGCGTTAAAAGAGGAATTGGAGCTGTCTGAGCCTGAAAGGCGAGTTCTCCAATTCCTCTTTTCGTATTTAGCCGGCTTTTCGTGGCCTTAGATTTTTCATAATTCTCGAACTGAACCTGAACACATCTTTTGCTGTGTCAGAATCCATTCACTATTCTCTGAGCGCTGCCAAGTTCTTTAATAGATCAGCTCGTCCGGAAAACAGGAATTTTACAGCCGCTTCGCAATAGCCTTGATAAATTCCTCACTATTGAGGACCGTCGGATGTTTGATCGATGTGATCAGCGCCAGGTCTTTTGTCATTTTTCCGGACTCGATCGTATCGATCGTCGCCTTCTCCAGTCTGTCGGCGAATTCCATCAGTTCTTTGATGCCGTCCAGCTCACCGCGTTTTCTCAGTGCGCCGGTCCATGCGAAAATGGTTGCAACAGAGTTGGTGGATGTCTCCTCGCCTTTCAGATGTTTGTAATAGTGACGCTGCACGGTCCCGTGCGCCGCCTCGTACTCATAATATCCTTCCGGGGATACGAGAACGGAAGTCATCATTGCCAGGGAGCCGAACGCGGAAGATACCATATCGCTCATCACGTCGCCGTCATAGTTCTTGCACGCCCAGATATAACCGCCTTTTGACTTCATGACGCGGGCAACCGCATCGTCGATCAGGGTGTAGAAATATTCGATGCCTGCTTCTTTGAACTTCTCATCGTACTCTGCATCATAGATCTCCTGGAAAATGTCTTTGAATGTATGGTCATATTTCTTGGAGATCGTATCTTTTGTGGCGAACCACAGGTCCTGCTTCGTATCCAGCGCATAGGCGAAACAGCTTCTCGCGAAACTCTCGATGGATTTGTTAATGTTGTGCATGCCCTGGACGATGCCCGGGCCGTCAAACTCGTGCACCAGCTCTTTTGTCTGGGTTCCATCTTCCGCCGTGTAGACCAGTTCCACCTTGCCCGCGCCCGGGATCTTCATCTCCGATCCTTTATAGACATCGCCGTATGCATGTCTGGCAATGGTGATCGGTTTCTCCCAGTTGCGGACGCAGGGCTCGATGCCTTTGACCACGATGGGCGCACGGAATACGGTTCCGTCCAGGATGGCACGGATCGTGCCGTTGGGGCTCTTCCACATCTCTTTCAGGTTGTATTCAGTCATACGCGCCGCATTCGGTGTGATCGTCGCACATTTCACGGCCACTTTATATTTCTTCGTCGCCATGGCCGAATCGATCGTCACCTGGTCGTTGGTCTCGTTTCTGTGCTCCAGGCCGAGATCGTAATACTCTGTCTTCAGATCGATATACGGGAGAAGAAGCTCTTCCTTGATCATCTTCCAGAGGATCCGGGTCATCTCGTCCCCGTCCATCTCCACAAGGGGTGTCGTCATTTTGATTTTTTCCATTATGCGTGTCCTCCTGTCTGCATCTTTTTATTTAAATCCCTGTTTTTTCAGGTTTTCTATCACGTGCATGATATGTTCGTTTGCCAGCTGTTCCGCCAGTTCTCCATCCCTTTCACGGATGGCACGCAGGATCTGACGGTGCTCGCGGATGGATCTTCTCGCCCGCTCCTGGGACGCGACGGAAGTCAGTCTGGCCATTTTCACATAATTATGGAAATCTGTCAGCACACGGGCAAGGATCCGGCTTCCGGAAGCCTCGTAAAGCGCCGCGTGAAACCTGCCGTCGAGAGCCGTGATCTGGTCCGGGCTGCCGCCGTTCTCACGGTTGATCTGAAATTCTGAAAGAACGATGATCTCCTCCAGTTCCGTCAGCTTCTCTTCCGAAATATTCTCGGCCGCCCACCGGGCGCACAGACCTTCCAGAAGGGAGCGGATCAGATAGATATCTTTGATGTCCTTATGGGAGATCCCCGTCACGAAGGCGCCGCGGTTCGGTATGATCGAAACCAGTCCTTCCAGTTCCAGCTGCCGCAGTGCTTCGCGCACCGGCGTGCGGCTTACCCCCAGCTCTTTGCCGATGGTATTTTCCCGAAGTTCGTCATTTTCTTTATATTTCCCGTTAATGATGTCAGAACGGATCTGCTGGAATACTTTTCCGCCCAGTGAACGATCCTGATATTCTTCCATGGATCAAAACCTCCCGGTTACAGTGTTATGCCCAGTTCCCTGCATACATCTTCTATTTTGCCAACTAATTCCTCATCTGTCAAGACAGTTACCCGGCCGTCCTCATACTGGCTGTCCACCCAGGCTTTCATCTTCTGCACCAGTTCCGAATTCTTGTCCACTTTGTGGTCGTCGTCCAGTCTGTAGTAGGCGTTGATCCAGTAGGCGATGCCGGCTGTACCGGATGTGTTGGAAATGGATACGAGGGCCGGACGGTTCAGGAATTTCTCCGTATCAAAAATGTTATAGATCTCTTCATTCTTCAGCATGCCGTCCGCGTGGATCCCCGCACGGGTGACGTTGAAGTTCCTGCCCACGAACGGGGTTCTCGGCGGGATGTGATACCCGATCTCTTTTTCATAATATTCCGCAAGTTCTGTGATCACGGTCGTGTCCATGCCGTCCAGTGTCCCGCGAAGCTGCGCGTATTCGAAGACCATAGCCTCCAGCGGCGTATTGCCGGTCCGCTCGCCGATGCCAAACAGCGAGCAGTTAACCCCTGACGCGCCATACAGCCACGCCGTCGAAGAATTATTGACCGCCTTGTAGAAATCATTGTGCCCGTGGAATTCGATCAGCTCGCTTGGAACACCCGCGTGCACCATAAGTCCGTAGATGATGCCCGGGATCGACCGCGGGATCACCGCACCGGGATAGTTCACGCCATACCCCATCGTATCGCACACCCGGATCTTGACCGGGATCCCGTATTCATCCATCAGCTTCATCAGTTCCAGGCAGAACGGGATCACGAAGCCGTAAATGTCAGACCGGGTGATGTCCTCCAGGTGGCATCTCGGGCGCACGCCCGTCTCCATGCATTCCCGGACAACGGACAGATAGTGCTCCATGGCCTGCCGGCGGGTCATTTTCAGTTTATAGAATATATGGTAATCCGAACAGCTCACCAGAATGCCGGTCTCTTTGAGGCCGATCTCCCGGACCAGTTCGAAGTCCTTCTTGCTGGCGCGGATCCAGCTCGTCACCTCCGGGAATTCATACCCTTTTTCCAGACAGCGGTACACAGCATCCCGGTCCTTCTTACTGTACAGGAAGAACTCGCTCTGGCGGATCTTGCCCTTCGGGCCGCCCAGCCGGTGCAGATAATCATAGATCGTCACGATCTGTTCCGTGGTGTACGGCGCCCTGGACTGCTGCCCGTCCCGGAATGTAGTATCCGTGATCCAGATCTCATCCGGCATGTGATGGGGCACGATCCTGTCGTTAAATGCGATCTTCGGCACCTCTTCATACCGGAACAGATTCCGGAAGATATTCGGCGTCTCCACATCGACGAGCGGATACATGTGCTCCTCCAGCTCCAGCAGATTCGTATGATTATTTAAAAACACTTTTCTGTCTTCCATTTCCCAGATTCCTCCCATATTACCCATCGTAATTGTCATGTTTTCGCTAAATCCTGTATAATTGTATACGATTATACAAAATATGTCAACTTTCATCGGCCAGTTCTGTAAAAAACATGAAAAAAGACGCCGGGAAACAGTCTTCTCCTGTCCCCCGGCGTCCCTGCCGGTCAAAAACCAGTATTTCGCAGTTTAACGGATCACGCGTACTTTCAGTACACCGTTAATTCCTGAAAGCTTCTCTTCAACGCCTGCCGAAACTTCCCCGTCAACGTCCATCATCGTGTAGGCATACGCCTTGCGGCTCTTATTCGTCATAAGGGCGATGTTCACATTCTCGCCCGCCAGGATGGATGTCAGCTGTCCCAGCATATTCGGGATATTTTTGTGAAGGATCGTGATCCTGGATCCTTCGCCTTTCTCACCCATGCTGCAGTCCGGATAATTCACGGAATGGCTGATATTGCCGTTCTCCAGGAAATCCCGGAGCTCCCTGGCCGCCATCCGCGCGCAGTTGTCTTCAGACTCCTCGGTCGAAGCGCCCAGATGCGGGATCACGATCGCGCCCTTGACGCCCACGATCTCCTTGGTCGGGAAATCGGTCACATAGCAGCGCACTTTCCCTGCCACGAGCGCATCCACGATATCCTCCTGATTCACCAGCACATCCCGGGCCAGGTTCAGGATCACCACGCCGTCTTTCATCAGGCTGATGGCGTGCTTGTCGATCATGCCTTTCGTGTCATCCAGCGCCGGCACATGGATCGTAATATAATCACACACATTGTAAAGCTCATCTACCGTCTCCGCATGATGGATGCTTCGGGAAAGATTCCAGGCGGAAGCCACAGACACATACGGGTCATAACCGTACACTTCCATGCCCAGGTTCACCGCCGCATTGGCAACCTGCACGCCGATGGCGCCAAGTCCGATCACGCCGAGCTTCTTGCCCTGGATCTCCGTCCCGGCAAAGGCTTTCTTCTTCTTCTCCGTGATCTTGGCGATATCGCCGTCTTCCTCGTATTCCTGCACCCAGTTGATGCCGCCGATGATATCGCGGGCAGCCAGGAGCATTCCGGCGATGGCCAGCTCCTTCACGCCGTTGGCATTGGCGCCCGGCGTGTTGAATACGACGATCCCTTCATCCGCGCAGCGGTCCAGCGGGATATTGTTTACCCCGGCTCCGGCACGGGCAACCGCCTTTAAGTTCTTTCCGAACTCCATCTCGTGCATCTTGGCGCTGCGCACAAAGATGGCGTCCGCCTCATCCGGATTCTCTGTAACCACATAGTTCTCATCCAGTTCTCCCAGTCCCACGTTTGAAATGGGATTCAGGCAATGATATTTATACATCCTACCGATTCTCCTCTTCAAATTTCTTCATAAACGCCACCAGCGCCTCGACTCCTTCATACGGCATTGCATTGTAGATGCTTGCGCGCATGCCGCCTACTGTACGGTGTCCTTTCAGATTTACAAGTCCTGCCTCTGCCGCTTCTTTTACGAATTTTGCATCCAGATCCGCATCACCCGTTACAAACGGAACATTCATGAGCGAACGGTCTTCCGGGACAACGGTCCCTTTAAACAGGCTGCTCTGGTCGAGGAAATCATAGAGAAGCTTCGCTTTCTTCTCATTTCTCTCTTTCATGACAGCCAGACCGCCCTGGGCCTTCAGCCACTTGAATACCTTGCCGCAGATATAGATGCCGTATGCCGGCGGCGTATTGTACAGGGACTTCGCGTCCGCATGGGTCTTGTATGTCAGCATGGTCGGCGTTCCCGGAAGCACATCTTCCGTGATCAGGTCCTCGCGGATGATCACGATGACCACGCCGGCCGGTCCGATATTTTTCTGGACGCCGCCGTAGATCACGCCGTATTTCTCCACATCCACCGGCTCAGAAAGGAAACAGGAAGATACGTCCGCCACAAGTGTTTTTCCTTTCGTGTCCGGAAGTTTCTTGAACTTCGTGCCATAGATCGTATTGTTCTCGCAGATATAGACATAGTCCGCGTCCTCGGATACCGGAAGGTCGGAGCAGTCCGGAATATAGGAGAATGTCTTGTCTTCCGATGATGCGATCCGGTTGACTTTTCCGTATTTTTCCGCTTCCTTTGCGGCTTTCTTCGCCCACTGTCCGGTCACGATATAGTCCGCCACCCGGTTCTTCATCAGGTTCATGGGGATCATGGCAAACTGCTGGGACGCCCCGCCCTGAAGAAAAAGTACTTTATAATTGTCCGGGATCCCCATCAGATCACGGAGATCCTGCTCCGCTTCTGTGATAATCTGCTCGAACGGCTTTGAGCGGTGGCTCATCTCCATCACGGACATGCCGGTTCCCCGGTAATCCATCATCTCATCTGCTGCTTCTCTCAGCACTTCTTCCGGCAGTACGGCCGGTCCTGCTGAAAAGTTATATACTCTGCTCATGTTTCATACCTCCTGTTTTCCCCGTCTCATTTCTTCATGTCATCTTCATCAAAAGCTTCCCGGATATCCGCCCCCGGCGCAACCATCGGCCACACTTTGTCGTCGGAGCCGATCTGGCAGTCGATCACAACCGGCCGGTTCAGTGTCAGTGCGTCCGCAAACGCTTTCTTAAACTCCTCCTGCGTCTCCACATGGATCCCGACCGCGCCCATGGCTTCCGCCAGTTTTGCGAAATCCACGGCATCCCGGAGCACCGTCGCAGAATAGCGCTCATCATAGAAAAGATCCTGCCACTGGCGCACCATGCCAAGCACATGGTTGTTCACCACAACCTCGATCACCGGGATATTGTGGCGGACTGCCGTGGCGATCTCATTCATGTTCATCCGGAAGCAGCCGTCCCCGGCAATATTGACCACGGTCTTCTCCGGCCGTCCGGCCTTCGCGCCCATGGCGGCCCCCAGGCCGTAGCCCATGGTCCCGAGCCCGCCGGATGTCAGAAGCGTACGCGGCTGCGTATATTTATAATACTGGGCCGCCCACATCTGATGCTGTCCCACTTCCGTCACGACCAGGGCATCCCCGTCTGTCTGCCGGTAAATCTCTTCTACGATGAAGGGACCGGTGAGTACGTCATGATGATATTTAAGCGGGTATTTCTCCTTGTAGGATTCAACCTTCTCAATCCATTCATGATGATCCTGGGGTTTTAAGTTCCGGTTTAATATATGCAGCACTTCCTTGAGGTCGCCAATGATCTCCGCGGATACAATGATATTTTTATTGATCTCCGCCGGATCGATATCGATCTGAAGGATCTTTGCATTTTTCGCGAACGTCTCCGTATTGCCGGTCACACGGTCGCTGAAACGGGCGCCCAGCACGACCAGAAGGTCGCACTCGCTGACGCCGTAGTTGGACGCCTTTGTCCCGTGCATGCCGAGCATGCCGGTGTAGCGCGGATCGGTTCCGGGGAATGCGCCTTTCCCCATCAGGGAATCGGTCACCGGCGCATCCAGCTTATCCACAAACTCCCGGAGCTCCCTGCTGGCGCCGGACAGTACCGCACCGCCGCCCACGAACACGAAGGGGCGCTCTGACGCCTCGATCATGGCAATGGCGTCCGCAATCTCCTTCTCACCGATATGGGGATGCTCGGGCACATATTTCCCGAGTTCCTGGCGCTCGTACTCTGTCACCGCCGCCGTCACATCTTTCGGGATATCAATGAGGACCGGTCCCGGACGGCCCGTCCTGGCGATCCGGAATGCCTTGCGGATCGTGTCCGCAAGCCTGGTCACGTCTTTTACAATAAAACTGTATTTCGTGATCGGCATGGTGATGCCGGTAATATCGATCTCCTGGAAACTGTCCTTTCCGAGAAGGGACACGCCCACGTTGCAGGTAATGGCTACGATCGGGATCGAATCCATATACGCCGTGGCGATCCCGGTCACCAGGTTGGTCGCGCCCGGTCCGCTTGTAGCCAGGCACACACCGACTTTGCCGGTGGCCCTGGCGTAGCCGTCCGCCGCGTGGGCCGCGCCCTGCTCATGGGACGTGAGGATATGGCGGATCTCATCCCGGTGCTTATACAGCTCGTCATAGACGTTCAGTATGGCGCCGCCCGGATATCCGAACACGGTATCCACGCCCTGTTCTTTCAGACATTCTATTACTATTTCTGATCCGTTTAACTGCATGTTCCTGAATTACTCCTTTCCCGGCACCTGAAGGATCGCCCCCCGGTTTCCGGATGTTACCATGGCCGCGTATCTTGCAAGATATCCGGTCTTCACCTTCGGTTCGCGGGGCTGCCATTTTGCACGTCTTGCAGCCAGTTCCTCATCGGAAACATCCAGCTCCAGCTTCAGTTCCGGAATATTGATCTTGATGATATCCCCCTCTTCCACAAGGGCGATCGGTCCGCCGACTGCGGCTTCCGGAGATACATGCCCGATGGATGCGCCTCTTGAAGCGCCGCTGAAACGACCGTCTGTAATAAGGGCCACGGTGGATCCGAGACCGTACCCTGCGATGGCTGACGTCGGATTGAGCATTTCCCGCATGCCCGGGCCGCCTTTCGGTCCCTCGTAGCGGATCACGATCACATCGCCGGGATGGATCTTCCCGCTCTTGATGGCCTCGGTGGCCTCCTCATCGCTCTCGAAGATCCTTGCCGGGCCTTCGTGTACGAGCATCTCGTCACATACCGCGGAGCACTTTACAACGCTTCCGTCCGGCGCCAGATTTCCTTTCAGGACGGCAAGTCCGCCGGTCTCACTGTACGGATCATCGATCGGCCGGATGACCTCCGGATTCAGGTTCTCGCATCCTTTAATATTCTCGCCCACCGTTTTGCCTGTAACGGTCATGCAGTCCAGGTTGAGCAGGTTCTTTTTGCTCAGTTCGTTCATAACGGCGTACACGCCGCCCGCCTCGTTGAGATCCTCGATATACGTATGGCCCGCCGGCGCCAGATGGCACAGGTTCGGCGTCTTCTCGCTGATTCCGTTGGCGAAATCGATTTCAAAATCCATGCCGATCTCATGCGCGATGGCCGGCAGATGGAGCATACTGTTTGTGGAGCATCCCAGCGCCATATCTACCGTAAGCGCGTTCAGGATGGCCTCCTCGGTCATAATGTCCCGGGGACGGATATTCTTTCTCACCAGTTCCATCACCTGCATGCCCGCATGTTTCGCAAGCTGCAGCCTTGCAGAATAAACCGCCGGGATGGTGCCGTTTCCGCGCAGGCCCATGCCGAGGGCCTCTGTCAGACAGTTCATGCTGTTCGCCGTATACATGCCGGAGCAGGAACCGCAGGTCGGGCAGGCCTTATTCTCGAATTCACAGAGATCTTCGTCATTGATCTTTCCCGCAGCGTGGGCGCCCACCGCCTCGAACATGCTGGACAGGCTGGTCCGTCCGCCCTTCACATGGCCGGCCAGCATGGGGCCGCCGCTGACGAAGATCGTCGGGATATTGACGCGGGCCGCCGCCATCAGAAGCCCGGGTACATTCTTGTCGCAGTTCGGGATCATGACCAGGCCGTCGAACTGATGGGCCATGGCCAGGGCCTCTGTGGAATCTGCAATCAGGTCTCTTGTCACCAGGGAATATTTCATGCCGATATGGCCCATGGCAATGCCATCGCATACGGCGATGGCCGGAACCATAATCGGGGTTCCGCCTGCCATGGCAACGCCCATCTTCACGGCTTCCGTGATCTTATCCAGGTTCATGTGTCCCGGCACGATCTCATTATAGGAGCTGACCACGCCGATCAGCGGACGGTCCAGTTCCTCCTGCGTCATGCCCAGCGCGTTAAACAGCGAGCGGTGGGGCGCCTGCTGTACGCCTTTTGTTACGGTATCACTTCTCATCTCTCATTACCTCTCTTTCATGGCTGTATGATCTTCTATCTGATATGTGAAGAGATCAGGTCTCCCATTTCTTTCGTCCCGATCTGGTTCATGCCTTCGGACATAATGTCGATCGTCCGGTATCCTTCTTTGAGCACTTCCGAAACCGCCGCTTCCACTGCGTCCGCCTCCCGGTCAAGATCAAAGGAGAACCGCAGCATCATCGCCGCTGAGAGGATCGTCGCGATCGGATTGGCGATGCCTTTGCCCGCGATATCCGGGGCCGAACCGCCGCTCGGCTCATAGAGGCCGAACTTCGTCTCATTCAGGCTGGCGCTCGGCAGCATGCCGATGGAACCGGTGACCATGCTGGCCTCGTCCGAAAGGATGTCGCCGAACATATTCTCTGTCAGGATCACATCGAACTGGGCCGGGTCCTTTACAAGCTGCATCGCACAGTTATCAACCAGCATATTCTCCAACTGCACTTCCGGGTAGTCCGCCGCCACCTCTTCCGTAACCTTTCTCCAGAGGCGTGAGGAATCCAGCACATTTGCCTTATCCACGCTGGTCACTTTCTTCCGGCGCTTCATGGCGATGTCAAAGCCCCGCCTTGCGATCCGCCGGATCTCATCCTCGCTGTATGTAAGCTCATCTCTTGCCACAGTCACACCGTTCTCCGTCTGCGTGCTCCGCTTTCCGAAATAAAGCCCTCCGGTCAGTTCCCGCATGATCATCATATCGAACCCCCGGTCCGCGATCTCCTCTTTCAGCGGACAGGCGCCTTTAAGTTCCGGATAAAGCATGGCCGGGCGGAGATTGGCAAACAGGTTCAGCCCCTTCCTGAGAGCCAGAAGTCCTGCTTCCGGACGTTTTGACGGCTCCAGCTGATACCAGGGGGACGTCTTCGCATCCCCGCCGATGGATCCCATGAGCACCGCATCGCATCCCTTCGCCTCTTCCAGCGTCTCATCCGTCAGCGGCACACCGTTTACGTCGATGGAAACGCCGCCCATCAGAAGCTGTGTATAAGAAATGGAATGGCCGTAAACCTCAGCGATCCGGTCGAGAACCTTCATTGCCTCTTCCACGATCTCCGGGCCGATGCCATCCCCTTTTATCACGCCGATTTTCATTTCCATAGCTGTTCATCCTTCCAAATCATGAAATATTACTGTTTATCATACCGC
This sequence comes from Candidatus Mediterraneibacter guildfordensis, assembly GCA_019112735.1. Lineage (GTDB taxonomy): Bacteria > Bacillota > Clostridia > Lachnospirales > Lachnospiraceae > Mediterraneibacter > Mediterraneibacter guildfordensis. The sequence continues at coordinate 43,518 of DXIS01000007.1, read as the reverse complement.
ATTTTCCGAAGTGTTTCAAGACTTACGCCGAAAAAATAGAGGGCACTCTGTATTTTTCATCCCGCAGATGCAGAAAACCCGGAGAAAAACTGGTCAGATGATCCAGTCTCTCTCCGGGTTCAATTCTTTAACCTGTCCGGTTTACTCCGCGCTCGGTTTCTCGATCTGAGCGATCGCTGATTTCTGCATCGGGATACGGCAGTTCTTGTTGTTTCCGAACTCCACGATCACATCATCGTCTGTGATGTCGATGATCACGCCGTAGAATCCGCTTGTTGTCAGTGCAGTGTCGCCCACTTCCATGGACGCCAGCATCGCCTGGATCCTCTTCTGCTCCTTTTTCTGCGGACGCATGAGCAGGAACCACATCAGTGCGATCACAACAACCCATAAGATCAGCATACTTACCATTTCACCCATAATATATATCCTCCTGATTTTCTCTTTGACAATAAAACTACTATACACAAAAAACGCCGGCACTTCAAGTACCTTTTCGAAAATTATGGCTGTCCCGCGGCCATTCCTTCCAGTTTGCGCTTCTTATATTCTTTATATGCTCCGGCCTCGATCGCTTCCCGGATCTCCGCCATCATCGTATTGTAGAAGTAAAGATTGTGGAGCACGCACAGGCGCATGCCCAGCATCTCTTTGCTCTTTAACAGATGCCTGATGTACGCGCGGCTGTAGCTCCTGCACGCGGGACATCCGCATCCCTCTTCGATGGGGCGCTCGTCAAGCTCGTATTTCGCATTGAAGAGGTTCATCTTGCCGTGGTTGGTATACACATGTCCGTGCCGGCCGTTCCGGCTCGGATATACACAGTCGAAGAAATCCACGCCCCGGTCCACCGCTTCCAGGATATTGGCCGGCGTCCCCACACCCATCAGATAGGTCGGTTTATTTTCCGGGAGATGCGGCACCACCGCATCCAGGATCCGGTACATCTCCTCATGGCTCTCGCCTACCGCAAGTCCCCCGATGGCGTATCCGTCAAGGTCCAGTTCCCGGATCTGCTGCGCATGGGCGATCCGGATATCCTCATAAATGCCCCCCTGGTTGATCCCGAACAGCATCTGTTTCGGATTGATCGTATCCGGCAGGCTGTTCAGCCTTGCCATCTCATCCTTGCAGCGCTTCAGCCAGCGGGTCGTCCGCGCCACTGAATTCTCCATATATTTCCGGTCCGCCGTGCTTGGCGGGCACTCGTCAAAAGCCATGGCGATCGTGGAAGCCAGATTGGACTGGATCTGCATGCTCTCCTCCGGCCCCATGAAGATCTTCCGACCGTCGATATGGGAGTGGAAATGCACGCCCTCTTCTTTGATCTTCCTGAGAGACGCCAGGGAAAACACCTGGAATCCTCCGGAATCCGTAAGGATCGGCTTATCCCAGTTCATGAACCGGTGCAGGCCGCCCAGCTTCTTTACGATTTCATCCCCGGGTCTTACATGGAGATGATATGTATTGGACAGCTCCACCTGGGTTCCGATCCCGCGGAGGTCATCGGTAGAGACCGCCCCCTTGATGGCTGCGGCCGTTCCGACATTCATAAATACCGGCGTCTCGATCGTCCCGTGGACCGTGTGAAAACGTCCCCGTTTCGCCATGCCGTCCTTTTTCAGCAATTCATACATCTTGTCTTTACCTTATCCGCAAATAATGTCTGTATCTCTGATCAGTAATGCATTACTACCGGCGTTCCTACCGAAAGCATACCGTAAAGGCTTCCGGCTTTATCTACCGGCATATTGATGCAGCCGTGAGAACCTGCAGACGTCTGATATCTCGTGCCTCCGAATGAGGACTGCCAGCTTGCGTCGTGGAATCCGATACCGGTCCATGTAACACGCATCCAGTAAGAAACCGGCGTCTCATAGATCGGCTTTCCTGTCGACGGATCCGTCTCTCCGACCAGCGTCTTATTGCGCATCATCTCCAGGATTGAATAAACGCCCTGCGGTGTAGCTCTGTTCGGATCTGATGCAAGACCGGTCACAACATCCGTCTCAAGCGCGACTGATCCATCCACGATATACCACATATGCTGGGCGGAAAGATCCACCTCCACATAGGTCGTACCCCAATCCTGTGCGGAACGGGATGCGGCTTTCTGTTCATATGCCGGTTCACGCGATGTGACCTCGCCCTTCTTAATGCTGTTGATCAGATTCTCTGCCTCTTTCTTTTCGTCGACACTCCATCCGTACGTACCGCCTGAAACTTCCGCCGTCTTTCCGCCCGGTGTGGTGATGGATCTGGTTTTGCCCACAGTATCGTATTTGGAGCCAAACTCGCGCATCCACTTCTTCACAGCATCTTCATTAAAAGTGACATTCATATTCTCATCATAGCTGAGCCATGTGGAAATCAGTTCCTTGTCCACCACAACATCTTCATCCATTGTGTATGTAATACTTGCTTTCAGGTACTGATTCATTGTATCGCACGCTGCCTGCACCTCCGGGGATTCAGAGGTATATTTCGGCATATCATAACATTTTTCATCCAGAAGATTCAGCTGTGGTTTAAAGCTGGAAATATACTCCTTAATCTTTGATGATAACTTTTCCAGATCCACTGCCGATCCGAACGTCTCCGCCGCAACGACAAAAGAATTCCCGTCGTATTCCGGATGTGCCGACGTGGGTTCCGTCTGTTCTCCGGTAACCGCCTTGATCGTCTGGATCTTCGCATCCAGCGCGGCTTCATCGTATTCCACGCCTACGGTAATATCCGTATTTGATTTTGAAAAGAAGGACGCGATCCAGAGAAGCTGACTCTGATCTTCCAGCGCTTTTTCCACATCATTATTTTTCACATACACAAGAGAAATATCCGAACCGCTGATGGTATCGGTTTCATTATCCTGCTCGATCAGTTTCAGCTGGTAGCCTTCCACCTGTGATTCAAGATAAGACTCTACGTCGGCTACGGTTTTTCCCGAAAAATCTTTCCCGTTGATCGTTGTATTAACAAGAAAATGGCTCATAAAAAACGCAGCGACACACAGATAAACCAAAATAAGACCGCCGACAATACTGCCCGCGATTATAAACGGTTTCTTTCCGAGAGGCTTCTTTTCTCCCGATTTCTTCTTTTTCTTACGGGCATTATATCTGCCCCGTCTCAGCTTAGCTGAGCGTTTCTTTCTGGCAGGAAGCTTCTTCCCGGAAGCCTTATCTTCTGAAGTGTCTTTTTTGCCGGAAATCTCTTCAGAAGCGCCTTCATTCGTCTCTTTCTCCGAGCCGGCGCCCCCGGTAAGTTCCTTATCATCTGTATTGTCACGATTCCTGTCAGAGCCTTGTTTCTTAAAAATGCTCATCCGTCAGTTTACTCTCCTTCTATACAATCTCTGCAATATTATAAGCGCATGAAAGACACTTGTCAAGAAGCCATCTCTTCCTATATAATATGCTCTGTATAACAGTTCAGACATACAGGGAAATTTTTAGAAAGGAGCGACCGATATGAGCGGTTCATCATTTGGCAGATTATTTCGTATTACTACATGGGGAGAGTCCCACGGACCGGGAATCGGCGTTGTCATAGACGGATGCCCCGCAGGGCTCGCTGTAAAAGCGGAGGATATCCAGACATTTCTGGACCGCAGGAAACCCGGCCAGAATAAATTCACCACAAAACGCAGCGAATCAGATACTGTTGAAATCCTTTCCGGTATATTCGAAGGGAAAACCACCGGAACCCCTATCTCCCTCCTGATCCGGAATCAGGATCAGCGTTCCAGGGATTATGGCAATATTGCCTCTGTATTCCGTCCCGGTCATGCAGATTATCCCTTTACTGAAAAGTACGGCTTCCGGGATTATCGCGGCGGAGGCCGTTCATCCGGACGTGAGACCATCGGCCGTGTCGCGGCCGGCGCCATCGCCTCGCTCCTGTTAAAAGAGCTTGGCATAACGGTCACAGCCTACACAAAAGCCATCGGCCCCTGTTCTGTCGCGGCTGAGGATTATAAATACAATGAAATTGAAGAGAACCCACTCCGGATGCCGGACAACGGGACCGCAGAAAAAGCTGCCGCTTACATCTCTTCACTGATGGAGAAAAATGATTCCTGCGGCGGGATCATTGAATGTATCGCCGACGGTCTTCCGGCCGGACTCGGCGAACCGGTCTTCGATAAAATCGACGCGCTGCTGGGACAGGCCCTTTTCTCTGTCGGAGCCGTCAAAGGCGTAGAGATCGGCGACGGTTTCGAAGCAGCCGGATCGACCGGAAGCCGGAACAACGATCCCTTCCATGCTGCAGACGGCAGGATAGAAAAGCTGAGCAACCACTCCGGCGGAACGCTTGGCGGGTTAAGCGACGGCTCACGTCTGATCATCCGGGCCGCCATAAAACCGACCCCCTCGATCGCACAGATTCAAAAGACCGTAAATGAAAACGGGGAAAATACCGAGATCGCCATCCACGGACGGCATGACCCCGTTATCGTTCCCCGCGCAGTTGTCGTTATAGAATCCATGACCGCCGTCACGCTGGCTGATCTTCTGCTCCAGAATATGGCGTCGACCATGGATCATGTCAAAAAAGTTTATCAGGATCTCTAAAAGCATCCTCCGCCGATGAATTCCCGCAAGAGGGAATTCGTCGGCACATATTCACTTCCGATCCCCACAAAATAATCAAAAAACTTCAGAAGGCGCTTCGCTTCAAGATATTCCTCTGAATCCTTATCAACATCAAACAGAAGCGGCTCTACATACTGTTTAAGCACAGCAAGTTCATAAAGAAGCGAGGAATTAAACATCACGTCCGCCTGCTCCTGATAAGGAAAAATATTTTCCTCTTCGCCCCGCCTCACCGAGGGCCACATGGCAATGGTCCGGGAAGCCGAAGCCCCCCGCGTTCTCGCATCGCGCACCAGTCTCCGGATCAGCCTGCCGTCCGTGGAGGGGATCCGGTTATGCTCGTCTATATTCAGCTGCGTGAGCGCACTGATATATATCTTAAACTTGCTCTCATCCGGCATCGCCTCGGTAAGCTTCGGATTCAGGCAGTGGATGCCCTCTATGATCAGAATATCATCCGGTCCGAATTTCTGGGGTTTTGATTCGTATTTCCGCTTGCCCGTCAGAAAATCAAATACCGGAAGACGGACTTCCTTTCCCGCGGTCAGATCCCGCATGTCTGTGTTGAATTTCTCAATATCAATGGCTTCCAGACACTCGAAATTATAATTTCCGTCTTTGTCACGCGGTGTATGCTCCCGGTCCACAAAATAATTATCGACCGCGATCGGATGAGGGATCAGTCCGTTCACCCGGAGCTGGATAGCCAGCCGGTGCGAAAACGTCGTCTTCCCGGATGAAGAAGGCCCGGCGATCAGGACATACTTTACATTCCCCCGGCCTGAGATCTCTTTGGCGATCTCGCCGATCTGACGCTCCTGATGGGCTTCCTGCACCAGGACCACCTCGCGCATATCCCCCCGTGTGACCATATCGTTGAGGGCTCCTACCGTATCAATATTCTGACAGTCCCCCCAGCGCACGGATTCCATCAGCACATGGAAGAGCTTCGGGCTCGGATGAAATTCCGGCACGGTCTCCGGCTTCTCTTTTACCGGCATCTGGATCACGAACCCGCCGTCATACAGATGAAGCGAAAAATATCGGAGACATCCTGCGTCCGGGACCATGTATCCGTAGTAATAATCTTCAAACTCATTCATGCTGTAAATATTTACTTTTGATACCCGGCGGTACTCAAAAAGACGTTCCTTGTCATACATCCCGTGACGGTGGAACAGAGCGACCGCCTCCTCAGTATGGATGGAGCGTTTATCGATGGGGATCCTCTGGTCCGACAGCTCCTTCATCCGCCCGGATACCCGTTCAAGAAAGGGCTCATCAACATTTACATTTCCCTCGACTGTACAGTAGTATCCTTTATCAAGGGAAAAGTGGATCCGCACCCGGTCGATCCGGTCATGGCCGGCCACATCATGGACCGCCTTGACCAGCAGGAAGCACATACTCCTTTTATACGTATTGTGTCCGACTTCATCTCCGGTCGTCACAAACCGGAGTTCACAGTCATCCTCCAGCGGCTTCCGCAGTTCCCGGAGCCGCCTCGCATCCTCATAAGCAAGCACGATCTGATGGGCATACCGGGACTGGAAATCTTCCGCGATCTGCTGATAGGTGGTGCCTGCCTTATACTCTCTCGTTTCGCCGTCCACACTGACCCGGCACATCTTCTCTGTCAAATCCATACCTCCTGAAAAATCAGATCACCTGGAACGGATGAATGACCGGCTCAACGACCGTCCCGATCCCCGGCAGCCTGCTGCCGAAAAACTGCTTCATATCATCCAGGAAAATGTATTCTGTCCCGTAGTGTCCTGCATCGATCACCGCCAGCCCCCGGGCAACGGCATCCAGCCCTTCATGATGGCCGATGTCGCCGGTGACGAGTACATCCGCCCCTGCCGCGATCGCAGGAGATACCGCGGATTTTCCGGATCCTGGTGAAACAGCCAGGCGGGATACTTTCCGGTCCATATCCCCGAATACTTTCAGCGTTCCCAGATTCAGTTTATGCTTCACATAAACACAGCATTCCTCCAGCGTCATTTCTTTTCCGAGATCGCCTACGCGGCCGATCCCTTCTGCCGCCCCGTCCGTTTCCATGGTCACGTCCAGCACTTCTGCGTCCTTAAGTTCCAGGATCCGCCCGGCCAGGGCGCCCATCCCGAGGACATCATAATTCGTATGCATCGCGTAACAGGAAATATCATTCCGGATCAGCTTCATCACCCGCCGGCCGATGAAATCCTCTTCCGTAACACTTTTCATCGGTGAAAAAATTAGCGGGTGGTGCGTGATCAGCATGCCCGCGCCTGCGGCAATGGCGTGGTCGATCACCGCATCCGTCGCATCCACCGCCAGATAGACCTTATCCGTTTCTTTATCTGCTCTTCCCACGAGCAGGCCCACATTGTCAAATCCGAGCGCCGCGCTCTTCGGATAAGAAGCTTCTATTACCTGTATGATCTCACTGCAAAGCATAATACCCCAGTCCTTTCTCTGCCTGTTTCACTTCTTTTTTCAGTTCACTGATGCGCCGGACCGCCCGTCCGCTCCCATTTTCTTCCAGGCTCCGGATGATCCCGGACTTTATGCGGATCTCACGCTCCAGATAGTCCCGCAGCACCGGATGGCGTTCCTTCAGAAGAAGGCGGCCGTAAAGAAGTTCCGTCTCCGACCACTTTTCCGATTCAGCCGCGCATTCCGGAGATTCCGGGGACCGTACACACATCATCGGATAATATTTTCCGTCTTCCTCAACCATGTCTTCCCTTATAAAGGAAAAACCTTCCTCCAGAAGAAAGGTCCTCACTTTATCAATTTCCGACTGCGGCTGAAGGATGCATTCTTTTAATGACCTGACAACTTTCATTCCGTTCTTAAGGATCCGGACCGTAAGTCCGCCGCCCATGCCGGCGATCACGGCTGTGTCAGCCTCCCCCGGCGCAAGGGCTTTGAACCCGTCGGACAGTCTTGTCTCAATTTTCTCCTCCAGCCCGTTCTGGAGGATATTTTCCTGCGCCCGCTTAAGCGGGCCTTCATTTACATCCATCGCGACAGCCCGGGGAACGGACCCGCGGCTCACCAGCCAGATCGGGATATAGGCGTGGTCGGTCCCGATATCCGCCAGAACAGATCCCGTCCCCACCATGTCTGCGACAGCTTTCAGTCTCTTTGATAATTCCATATTAATCCAGATAGTCCCTCAGTTTGCGGCTTCTGCTCGGATGGCGGAGCTTGCGCAGCGCCTTCGCCTCGATCTGACGGATACGCTCTCTCGTTACGTCGAACTCCTTGCCTACTTCTTCAAGGGTGCGGGCGCGTCCGTCATTCATGCCGAATCTCAGACGGAGGACTTTCTGCTCCCTCTCGGTCAGTGTATCCAGCACCTCATCAAGCTGCTCCTTTAAAAGTGTCTGCGCGGCCGCTTCCGCCGGCACCGGCACATTGTCATCCTGGATGAAATCACCCAGATGGCTGTCCTCCTCCTCGCCGATCGGAGTCTCCAGGGACACCGGTTCCTGGGAGATCTTCAGGATCTCACGCACACGCTCCACCGGCATGTCCAGTTCTTTTGCGATCTCTTCGGGAAGCGGCTCTCTTCCCAGCTCCTGAAGGAGCTGTCTGGATACGCGGATCAGCTTGTTGATCGTCTCCACCATATGCACCGGGATGCGGATCGTCCTCGCCTGGTCGGCGATAGCTCTTGTGATCGCCTGGCGGATCCACCAGGTCGCATAAGTACTGAACTTGTATCCTTTGTGATAATCAAACTTCTCAACCGCCTTGATAAGACCCAGGTTTCCTTCCTGGATCAGGTCAAGGAAGAGCATGCCCCTGCCCACGTATCTTTTGGCGATGCTGACTACCAGACGGAGATTCGCCTCGGCGAGTTCTTTCTTCGCGTCCTCGTCTCCCTCTTCCATCCTCTGGGCAAGCTCGATCTCACGCTCAGCGCTCAGAAGGGGGACTTTACCGATCTCTTTCAGGTACATGCGGACCGGATCTTCAATGCTCACGCCTTCCGGTACGGACAGATCGATATTTTCCATATCAACCTCTTCCTCATCGGCGATCACATCATCCAGTTCAACTTCTACATCAGCGTCCACATCTCCGCTGATCCGGAGAACATCGATATTGTTCGCTTCAAGATAGTCGTATACCTTCTCCATCTGCTCCGCGGTCAGCTCCATATCTGCAAAGAAATCATTGATCTCCTGTACATCCAGTATGCTCTTTTTCTTCTTCCCGAGAGCTGCCAGTTCATTCATTCTTTCCAGAAATTTCTGTGTGTTTTCTTCCATGTGTCCATCCTTCCTTCGCCGGCGCGAAAAAGCGCGGCATATCTTGTTTTATTTTATCCTTAATCAATAGAAATATGCAGTGTCCGCAGGCTCTCCAGGCTGCGCTTTTCCTCCATCAGACGCTGGAGTCCCGCCATATCCGCAGGATCCAGATCCCTGGTGCGCTCGTTGATGCTGTGGCTCTTGACACGAAGGATCGTATCTTTCAAAGCCTGCTCTTCTTCTTCTTTTGTCCGGAGTTCCCGGATCTTTGTATTAAACAGGGAAGCGGCTGTTCTGTGCTCCTCCTCTTCCGTAAAATGGTTGAGGATCTGCGCCGGATTGAGCTTCCCGTTCTCATGCTGTTCATAGAGGAGCCGGGCGACCTTCCTGTAGATCTCCCCGGTAAAATCCTCCGGGTGTATGTACCGGCTGATCTTCTCAAACAGACTGTCATTTTCGATCATCCAGGTCAGGAGCGCCTTCTGCGAGGTCAGGATCCCCTCTTCCTTCGGCCGTCCTTTTTCCCGGTTTTCAGAACTGCGCGGCCGGGATACCGGTCTGGCCATCCCTGCGCTTACCGCCGACTTTGCGACCAGCTTCTCCAGGCTTTCCCGGCTGACCCGGTAGGCCGAGGCCACCGCCTCGATATAATTCCCCCGCTCCAGTTCATCCTCAAATGCCAGCAGACGCCTTGCCGTCTCCCGGAAGAATTCGGTCTTGCCTTCCGGCGAGTTCATATCATAATCCTTCTCCAGCATCTCAAGGCTGAACATAAAGCCGTTCCGGGCATTCTGGATCCGTCTTTCATATTCTTCCGCCCCGAGATTCTTGATGAACTCGTCGGGATCTTTATAGGGATCCATCCGCACGACCTTCGCGGATATGCCCGCATCCCTCAGGATCGGGACCGCACGGAGCGCGGCTCTTGTCCCCGCCTCATCGCTGTCATAGGTCAGGTACACTTCCTTTACATAGCGCCGGATCAGGGAGGCATGTCCCGGTGTCAGCGCCGTGCCAAGGGAAGCCACCGCATTGGTAAATCCGGCCTGATGGAGGGAGATCACATCCATGTACCCCTCGCACAGCAGGAAATACGGTTTCCGCGATGTCCTTGCCCGGTTCAGCCCGTACAGATTCCGGCTTTTGTCAAACACTTCCGTCTCCGGGGAATTCAGATATTTCGGTTTCGCATCCCCCATCACCCGGCCGCCGAAGCCGATCACCCGGCTGTTCACATCCATGATCGGAAAGATCACCCGGTTCCAGAACTTATCATATACCCCTTTCTTCTCATCCGTATTGATAAGCCCGGCCTGACGGATCATATCCTCACTGTACCCCTCTTTCCGGAGATACTTATACAGATCGTCACTGTAAATGCTGGAATACCCCAGGCCGAATGCCTTGATCGTATCATCCGAAAGGCCGCGGTCCGTCAGATATGTATAGGCTTTTTTCCCCTGAGGCGACTTCAGCTGCGCGTAATAATACATTGCAGCCTTTTTGTTGATCTCAAGTATGACAGCCTTCCGGCCCGCCTTTTCTTTCGCCTCTTTGGAATATTCCGGCTCAGGCAGCGTGATCCCCGCGCGGTCCGCCAGATATTTCAGCGCTTCCTGAAATGTAAAATTCTCATATTCCATCAGGAATGTATAGACATTCCCGCCCGCGCCGCAGCCGAAGCAGTAATACATCTGCTTCTCCCTGCTGACAGAAAACGACGGGGATTTTTCATTATGAAAAGGGCAGAGTCCAAAGTAAGAACTGCCCTTTTTCTGCAGCCGAACATACCCGGATATCACATCTACTATGTCGTTTCTTGACCTTACCTCTTCTATCAGTTCGTCTGGATAGTACATGTTTTCTCCCTTCAGGACAGTTTCATAAACTGTCTGTTAAAAGATACCCTATATTATATATTCGACAAAACTTTATTCTTTCCTTTATTTTTTTAAATCTTCCACGACTCCGGCACAAAATAATCCTTGAACTTCTCTACCGCGTAGGAATCCGTCATCCCGGCGATGTGGTCGCACACCACCTGCTCCCGGCTGATATCCGTATGTTCCAGCGCATAGAGGAACTGATCCGGCAGAAGCTCCGGATGCTTCATGTAATACTCGTACAGCTGGATGACCATATGTACCGCTTTATTTTCCTCTCCTTTCGCCTTTGGATTGAGATACACATTTTCAAACATGAACGCACGCAGATTGGCCATCGCCTTTTCCACGGCGGGAGACATACTGATCCTGGGCCGGTCCATGCTGTTCGTGATCACATCATGGATCAGCTTATTCAGCCGCTCCTTGCAGGAATTGCCCAGAATGTTCCTGAGATCCGTCGGGATGTCCTCCTCTGTGAGGATCCCGCCGCGGATGGCGTCATCCATATCGTGATAGATGTAGGCCAGCTTGTCCGAGATCCGCACCACCTGTCCTTCCAGCGTATGCGGATGCCCGGCCGTCTGATGATTCAGGATCCCGTCCCGTACTTCCCAGGTCAGGTTCAGCCCTCTGCCCTGTTTCTCAATGCAGTCCACTACCCGCAGGCTCTGCTGGTTGTGTGAAAAATGATATACCGTATTGAGCGCCCGTTCGCCCGCATGGCCAAACGGCGTATGCCCCAGGTCGTGTCCCAGGGCGATCGCCTCTGCAAGATCCTCATTGAGCCGAAGGGCCTTGGCGATCGTCCTCGCATTCTGCGACACTTCCAGCGTATGCGTCAGGCGCGTGCGGTAATGATCACCGCTGGGGAGCAGAAAGACCTGGGTCTTCTGCTTCAGACGGCGGAAGGACTTACAGTGGAGGATCCGGTCCCGGTCTCTCTGAAAGACCGGCCGGATATCACACTGGGCTTCCTCCCGCATCCTTCCTTTGGATTCCCGGCTGCGCGCGGCATAAGGGCTCAGATACTGTAGTTCCCGTTCTTCCAGCTGTTCCCGGATCGTCATGCTGTCATCACTCCTCTTTCTTCAGCCGCTCTTCAATGGCATCAACCACCGTCTTAAGCACCTTTACGCGGGCATAATACTTGCTGTTTCCTTCCACAACAACCCACGGCGCATAATCCGTGGACGTCCGCATCAGCATCTCATTGACAGCGTCCTCATACTGATCCCATTTCTCACGGTTTCTCCAGTCTTCGTCCGTGATCTTCCACTGTTTCTCCGGATTCTCCTGACGCTCTTTAAAACGCCGCTCCTGCTCATCTTTATCGATGTGCATCCAGAACTTGATCACGATCGCGCCGGCGTCCGTCAGATCCCGCTCCATATCATTGATCTCTTTATATGCGCGCTTCCACTCAGCCTCTGTACAGAACCCTTCGATCCGCTCTACCATCACGCGTCCGTACCAGGTCCGGTCAAAGATCGCCACATGGCCGTCTTTAGGCATGGCGCGCCAGAATCTCCACAGATAATGGTGGGCTTTCTCAATATCATTGGGCGATGCAGTCGGATTCACCACATAACCTCTGGAATCCATCTTCGCAGTCAGACGTTTGATCGCGCCGCCCTTTCCGCCGGCATCCCATCCTTCGAATCCGAGTACGACCGGGATCCTCCTGCGGTACAGTTCCCCGTGCAGTTTCTCTATTTTGGCCTGCAGCTTGTCCAGCTTTTCTTTATATTCTTCCCGGGTATAGGCAAGGGACAGATCCGCTTTTGACAGGATGGAAACCTGCAGTTCCTTCATCTCTGCATCTGCTTCCTTCGCGATCTCATCGATCACATCGGCCGTCGCCGCCTTCTCAGGTGCTGCCGCAGCCGCTGCTTTTTCCGCCGCCTTCTTTTCATTCTGGCGCTTCACCTTCTCGATCTGATCCGCCATCGCCTTGATCACGGTCGTATAGATCTTTACCGTGGCAAACCTGCGGTCCATGGATTCAATGAGCGTCCACGGCGCATAATCCGTATCCGTCTTGAACAGCATCTCTTCCATCATCGCCGCGTACTCGTCATAATGTGCGTTCCGCTCCCGGTCGCCCTGGCTGACGCGCCACGCTGTCTCTTTATTCTTTTCCAGCTTGTCGAACCGTTTCTTCTGCTCCTTTTTATCAATATCGAGGAACAGCTTGATGATCAGATTCCCGTCTTCCACCAGCTGCTCTTCAAATGAATTTATGGAATGGAAAGCCGCCGGGAGGTCTTTGTTCTTTGTCCGTTTTTCAAACCGGTCGATCAGCACTCTCCGGTACCAGCTGCCGTCATAGATCGCGATCCTTCCCCTGGCCGGCGTCTTCGTCCAGAACCGCCACATGAAGGGATGCATTTTCTCCTCTTCTGTTTCATTCTTGATCGGATGCACTTCAAATCCACGGGGATCCATACTCTGGATCAGATGACCAATCTGCAGGCCTTTTCCCGCCGCTCCGAATCCTTCAAAAACGATCATGATCGGTATATTAAGCGCCTTGCATTCCCGCTGAAGCCGTCCGATCTTCGCCTCAAGCACCGGCATCTTCTCCTTGTATTCTTCCTTGGAAATTTCTTTCGTCAGATCAACTTTTTCTAACATACCTCTTCCTCCTTTTATTTTTTCTGATTTCTCGGGCATATTTCTAATAAATTATTGTAATTATAGCATAGAATACACAAAAAAAGAAAAAATCTGTATAAGATTCTTTCTTTTTTCGTATTATTATTCACTTTTCAGTTCATTCTCTTCCATACAGTTCATGATCCGGCGGAGCAGGTGTTGATTTGCCCGGCTCAGGCGCTCATACATCCTGAACAGATCCATCTGCTTTTCTATATTCCGGTCCGCCTCTATGCAATACTCTCTGGTCATCCTGGCGTCCGAAAGCTTTAATATGTAATCAGCCGAGACATGAAAGAATCTCGACAGATCGACCAGGATATCCGCAGGCAGGGAATTTTCTCCGTTTTCAAGTCTGCTGATCGTCTGCTGGGATACGTTGATGATCTCCGCCAGATCTTCCTGCCTGAGTCCTCTCTCATTCCGCAGTTCTTTAATCCGGTTCTCCAATGTATCTTCTCACACCCTTTAGTATAGTACTGATTTTATTTTATCCGATAAAGATGTACGAAATATCCAAATGCAATGTATCGTTGCACTCATATTCCGGGTATTTGAATACACCAAATGTGAATAATGATAAAATAAGAAAAATGCATTGCAGGGAAAACAAATGAGACGCAACATCGAAAATATCATCGGAGAAAACATCCGGAATCTCCGGATGCAGAATGAATTAAAACAGGACGCGCTTGCCGACAGTCTGCACATACGCCGGCAGACAATATCCGCCTACGAGCGCGGCGTCACACTGCCGGACATCTACAGTCTGATGGATATCGCCGATTACTTTGATATTACACTTGATGAACTGACCGGAAGGACCGGAAAAAAATAAAGGAGATCCAGTCCATACTGAAATCTCCTTTTCCATTTCATGCTATTTCTTTGTCCAGCTGTGTATCACATCCGTCCCCGGACTGGCAAGCTTCATCTCTGTTCCGTCTTCCCCCAGTTCAAACCCGTACTCCAGCGAACCGCCCTCAACCACGATCCTGAAGAATAATCCTCCCTCAGAGTCCGCTACCGCGCTGAAAGACCCTTTCGTCTCACTGTCCGCCGAACGGATCGCCATACGGCCGTCTTTATCAAATTCATACTCATTTCCGCTCTCATCCGCCCAGGTGCCGATCAGGCCGGAAATACGCTCATCGTCCGTGCTCAGGAACTCCAGATCCTCCGGCAGGAACTTAAGATCCTCCCCGTCGTCCAACGCGGCAAGGTCGATCCCGTATCCCGTGCTGTCCGTGGAGATCGCATACAGGTTCTCTGCGCTCCCGTCATCCATGGTGATCTTCAGCGTAATATTATTCTCATCATCAAATCCGCACTCAAACGTAAACGGCTCGCCGTCCCGGTTGCCCGTGCCGTCAGCCTGCAGCACATAGACTTCGTCCGTATCCGGGACAACCCATGTATTGGAGACCGCCTTGGTCACCGACTCACTGGGCAGATCGATGCCGTCCATGGACTCCTGTGCCTGGCTGGCCATCTCATCCACTTTTTCGGTGGTGGATTCGCCCGCTTTCTTCTCATTATCATCACTGCACGCAGACATACAAATGGCTGCAGCCGCTACAGTCATCAAAAGCAATATCCTCTTTTTCATTCTCCATCAGCTCCGCACTAGAATTTATAAAAAAAGCCTTGATTATTCAAGGCTTTTTATTTAATGCGGAAGATGGGACTTGAACCCACACGACACGAATGTCACAAGATCCTTAGTCTTGCTCGTCTGCCAGTTCCGACACTTCCGCATCCCATATTTCTGTGATCCGTTCACCTCTCGGTGCTGACCACAAGTGATATAATACTATCTGGGAGCGGAAATGTCAATGTTTATTTCAAAAAAATCTAAAGTTTGAAAATTGTTTATATTTTTTGAAAATTACCGAAAACTTAAATGTTTTCCGGAACAACCGGAAGTCCGGCAAGCCCTGTTTTCAGATCTTCATCTGTCGGGATGTAGTCTGTCATTCTTCCATCGTTGAATGCTTCATATGCATACATGTCAAAGTATCCGGTTCCGGTCAGTCCGAAGAGGATGGTCTTCTCTTCTCCCGTCTCCTTGCACTTCATCGCCTCGTCGATGGCTACCTTTATGGCGTGGCTGCTCTCCGGCGCCGGAAGGATGCCTTCTACTCTTGCAAACTGCTCAGCCGCTTCAAAGACCGCCGTCTGCTCTACGGAACGCGCCTCCATGTAACCGTCCGCATAAAGCTGTGACAGCGTGGAGCTCATGCCGTGGTATCTCAGGCCGCCCGCATGGTTTGCAGACGGGATAAATCCGCTTCCGAGGGTATACATCTTCGCCAGCGGGCATACCATGCCGGTATCGCAGAAATCGTAGGCATATACGCCTCTTGTCAGGCTCGGGCAGGATGCCGGCTCAACGGCGATAAACTGATAATCCGCCTCGCCGCGCAGCTTCTCGCCCATGAACGGGGAGATCAGTCCGCCCAGGTTGGATCCGCCGCCCGCACATCCGATGATGATATCCGGCTTGATCCCGTATTTATCCATGGCGATCTTCGTCTCAACGCCGATCACCGACTGATGCAGGAGCACCTGGTTGAGCACGCTTCCAAGTACATATCTGTACCCTTCTGTGTGGGTTGCAACCTCAACAGCCTCTGAGATCGCACATCCAAGGCTTCCGGATGTTCCCGGATGATCCGCCAGGATCTTTCTGCCTACTTCCGTGGTCTCGGACGGAGACGGCGTCACGCTGGCTCCGTATGTCCGCATCACCTCGCGGCGGAACGGCTTCTGCTCATAGGAGCATTTTACCATATATACTTTGCAGTCCAGATCCAGATATGCGCACGCCATGGAAAGCGCTGTCCCCCACTGGCCTGCCCCGGTCTCTGTCGTCACGCCTCTGAGCCCCTGCTCTTTCGCGTAATACGCCTGTGCGATCGCGGAGTTCAGCTTATGGCTTCCGGACGTATTGTTTCCTTCGAATTTATAGTAGATCTTCGCCGGCGTCTGGAGTTTCTCCTCCAGGCAGTATGCCCTTACGAGCGGCGCCGGACGGTACATCTTGTAGAAATCCCTGATTTTTTTCGGGATCTCGATGTAACGGTTGTCATTGTCCAGTTCCTGTTTCACCAGTTCCTCGCAGAATACCACGCCCAGTTCTTCCGCCGTCATCGGCTTGAATGTGGACGGATTCAGAAGCGGCGCCGGCTTATTCTTCATATCCGCGCGGACATTATACCATTCTTTCGGCATTTCACTTTCTTCCAGGTAGATTTTGTAGGGGATTGTCTTGTCGCTCATAATTTGTCTCCTTTCTTTCCTCCGGGGCTGAAGCTTTCCGCTGTCTGCGGCAAATAAAAAAACTCCTGTCCCGACAACTAGTTATTGCAGGGACAAGAGTTATCATACATTTCAACTCCTGCGGTGCCACCCGGCTTGATGCTCATGCATCCACTCATCGCATACTGACATATGCTTCTTTTGGTAACGAAGTTCCCTCTCCGTCTCACCTACCAGCCTTCCGGCCTTCAGTTCGCCCTCGGAAGCCCATTCACCTCACCACTTGCCTGCCGCGATCCCACCATCCGCAGCTCTCTGTGAAGCAGTACCTTGAAGCTACTTGCTCTCCCTCATCGGTTTACAGAGACTTTATCACGTTACAGTAAGAATGTCAATATCTGTTATGAACTTTTTCTGCAAAACACATAAAGTCTTTCAGTTCGATGAACCGGCCGTCATCCAGCACAGCCCGTCCGCTCATCCGTCCGAACACCTGATGCTGATCCGTGGATACCGGGCCCGCCGACATGGCCGCCGCCCGGTCAAGGACCGGCGTGAACTCCATCTCAAACCGTCCGTCACTGGAAGTGAAAAGCCACTTTTTCATATAGTCGTCTTCCGGGATATGGAATGTCACATCATCCAGCTTGTGTCCCTTCCCGTCATAGAAAAGGATATTTTCCGTCGCCGCCGATGTATCCCCGAACCCGTACCCGATATTGAATCCGAAGGGCCTGCCGCCGATCGTCCCGTTTCCGGAACCCCAGTACCAGGTATTGTCGTAAGTCCAGACGCCCCGGCCCCAGTCCAGCGTCCCGTAATCCTTCTCCGGACTGAACCAGTAGGTCACTCCGTCAAATGACATATACCCTTCCGCCGGCATACAGTTGATCTTCTGATTGTAATAAAATGCTTTCTTCCCGCTCCAGGGCGTTGCAATGACCATTGTATCCATCTGAGGCTGATCCAGCGCGATCTCACAGTAGAAGGGCTTTCCGTCATAAAAGTCCTTAAAATCACAGGAAATAAGCCGCCTGCCGGATTCGATCCTGAACTCCATGCGAAGCCGCTTATCCCGGTAAACCACATCTCCGGACGAGGATGAGGAAGGCATCTTCATCTTCCCGAGCGGAAGCGCCGTAAGGATCGTCTCCGTATGTTCCCACCGCTCCTTAAAATTCAGAAGAGATACCGACTGCAGTCCGATATAGCCGTCATCAGACAGCGTGAAAGCCGCCCCGTAGTCCTCATTCATCACAAGATAATAATCCCATTCCTTGATCCGCAGCGCAGACGACCGGATCATACTCCTGTCATACGTCCATACCTGCCGTCTGGCCCAGCCGGGCTCCGTGATCCTGCCCGTGCCGTCAAGAAGAGGCTGCTCTTTCGTCACTTCATGATTCCGCATCGCTGTCACTCCCTGTTTCTTTTCTAAAAAACAGAAGCCCGAATCCCAACCGGGACCGGGCTTCTGTAATCATTTTACTACGCGATCTTCTCTTTTGCAAGAGCTGCAAGTGATGCGAAACCTTCTTTGTCATTTACAGCAAGGTCTGCCAGCATCTTTCTGTTGATGTCAACGTTAGCCACTTTCAGGCCGTGCATGAACTTGCTGTAGGACAGGCCGTTCATTCTTGCCGCAGCGTTAATACGTGCGATCCAGAGCTGTCTCATCTGACGTTTGCGCTGCTTTCTTCCTGCATATGCGGAAGTAAGAGCTCTCATGACAGACTGCTTAGCCACTCTGTACTGTTTGGAACGTGCTCCTCTGTATCCTTTTGCGAGTTTCAGTGTTCTGTTATGTTTCTTCTTAGCGTTCATTCCGCCTTTGATTCTTGCCATTTCTTAATCCTCCTAAATTATCGAAAACAATGTACCGTCTGTACCTTCATCACGCTGCTCCGCACATCCGCGCGGACAAACTGCGGCTTACAGATACGGCAGAACCTTCTTCATGTTCTTTACGTTAGTTGCATCAGTAATCGTAGACTGTCTGAGATTTCTTTTTCTCTTTGTAGACTTCTTTGTTAAGATATGGCTCTTGTAAGCTTTATTTCTTTTCAGTTTCCCTGTACCTGTCACTTTGAAGCGCTTTGCTGCTGCTCTGTTTGTTTTGATTTTTGGCATGATAATTTCCTCCTTTATTGTGCTGCCTGCCGGATCTTCATCCCGGACATATCCATTTTAACGTTTTTCAGTTAAAACCATGCTCATCGCTCTTCCTTCCATCTTGGCCGGTTTCTCAACCACCGCGATATCCGCAAGAGTTTCTGCGAAATCGTCGAGAATATGTTTGCTCTGCTGAACATGCGCCATTTCTCTTCCGCGGAAACGAAGTGTGACTTTCACCTTATTTCCCTTTGAGATAAACTTCTTCGCATTGTTGATCTTTGTGTTCAGATCGTTGGTGTCGATGTTCGGCGAAAGACGGACTTCTTTGATCTCAACCGTCTTCTGCTTCTTTCTCGCCTCTTTTTCCTTCCTTGTCTGCTCATATTTGTACTTGCCGTAGTCAATGATCTTGCAGACAGGCGGCTTTGCCATGGGCGCGATCTTAACCAGATCAAGTTCTGCTTCCTGTGCGATTTTCAAAGCCTCACGGGCTGACATGATACCTAACTGCTCTCCATTCTCGCTGATCAGACGGATCTCTCTGTCTCTGATCTGCTCGTTAATCATTAAATCGCTAATTGCTGTATACCTCCGTCACATGAATTCCTTCAGGTTTCCCATGCATAACACAAAAAAACGAGTGAATATCATATCCACCCGACAATCAGTAAAACGTTCCGGACTCCGGAACCGCTGCATCATTATCAGACCAATAGTCACCCGATCGTGCTATGGTGAGAGTGGATACTCTACTTTGTTTTTTGCTTTACGCACCGTCTAATTTATCACACCACATCCCCTTTGTCAACTGTTTTTCAAAACATTTCGGCACAGCTTCAACTGGTATAATCACGGCGCACGTGGTATAATAACTGCATTGCGCACACGCAACCTGTATCCGCGGGTTCTGCGGCGCACAGATCCAAAAGGAAAGAGAGATACATTTATGGCTTCAAAAACAAATATAACAGAAGACAAATTCAATAACAAGTGGGGCTTCATCGTCTCCTGCATCGGAAGCGCCGTCGGCATGGCGAACATCTGGATGTTCCCCTACCGGATCGGCGAGTTCGGCGGGGCCGCATTCCTCATCCCCTATCTGATCTTCGTTGTCCTGATCGGATTTTCCGGGGTCATCGGCGAAATGGCATTCGGCCGCGCCATGCATTCCGGTCCTCTCGGCGCCTTCCGCAAGGCATTTGAAATGCGCTTTTCCGGTAAATCCGGTTCAGATGCCGGCAGCCGGAACGGTTCCGCGGCCGGAACTGTGATCGGCCTCATCCCGGTCATCGGATCCCTTGGCATCGCCATCGGATACAGCGTGATCATCGGCTGGATCCTGAAGTTCCTCGCCGACGCGGTTACAGGCTCCATTGTGAATGATGAGGATCCGGCACAGGTGTTCACTGTCCTTTCTCAGAACTTCGGCAGCATCCCCTGGCATCTTCTGGGGCTTGTCCTTGTATTGATCTGTATGTCTTTCGGCATTGCACGCGGCATTGAGAAAGTCAACAAGATCATGATGCCTGCATTTTATGTGCTTTTCCTGTTCCTTGCCATCCGGGTGGCATTCCTGGACGGCGCAGCCGAAGGATATGCCTATCTGTTCAAACCGGACTGGTCCGCCATGGCCAATCCGAAGACCTGGGTGTACGCCATGGGGCAGGCCTTCTTCTCCCTGTCCGTTGCAGGAAGCGGGACCGTTGTTTACGGAAGCTATCTGAAATCCGATGTAGATATTGTAAGCAGCGCCAAATACGTGGCCATCTTTGACACATTTGCCGCGCTCCTCTCCGGACTGGTGATCATCCCCGCTGTATTCGCCTACGGAATGGAACCGAACTCCGGTCCGGGACTTCTATTCATCACCATCCCGACCGTCATCCGCAGCATCCCGTTCGGACAGGTCTTTGCCATCCTCTTCTTCCTGGCCGTCCTGTTCGCCGGCGCGACGTCCCTTATCAACCTGCTGGAAAGTCCCGCAGAGGCGCTCCAGTCCCGGTTCGGCTGGTCCAGGAAAGTTTCCCTTGCCCTGGTCGGCACGGTAACGGCCGCCGTCGGGATCTTTGTTGAAGGCGACATCTTAAGCCCCTGGATGGATACCATTTCCATCTATGTCATCCCGCTGGGGGCCCTGTTGGCCGGTATCACCATGTTCTGGATCTGCGGAAAGACATTTGCACGAAATGCCGTACAGCTTGGTCGGAACCGCACCCTCGGTCACTGGTTCGAACCTATGACAAAATACGTCTTCTGCGGTGTGGCGCTGGTCGTGTATGTACTTGGGATCTTCTTCGGGGGGATCGGATAAATACAGATTGGGCCGGGGAACGATATGGTTCCCCGGCCTGTCTTTTTAGATACATTCTGAATTCTATTAATTTTAAGAAAGATGATCTACGCCCGCTTCATACAGGTGATCGCCATGGCGCCCGGCCCGATATGGCAGGCCACGCTTAAGGACAGCGGCGCTTCCAGCATTTCATATCCCGGGAACCGTTCCTGGATCTCACGTTTCCACTCTTTTGCCTCTTCTTTTGTACAGGTATAGGCAAGCCCAAGGAGCATCTGGTCTTTCGCATCCGCAAAGCGTTCATTCAGGTCTTTTTCCATGGCGTTCAGCATGGTCTTCTTCGCCGCCTTCCAGCCGCGCACTTTCGCATAGGCATCCAGCTTCTCACCCTGGATCTGGAGCACCGGCTTCAGGTTGAGCACCGTACCGATGGCTGCCGCCGCGGGGGTGATCCTGCCGCCTTTTTTCAGATATTTCAATGTATCGACCGTGATATAGATGCTGGACAGCATCTTCTCGCGCTCCAGCACTTCTTTGATCTCACAGGCATTCATGCCCTGGTCGCGGAGATGCATGGCGTCATAGACGGACTGCTCCAGCGTGACAGAGATCCGCTGGTTATTGACAACCTGGACCCGTCCCTTATATTCTTCAGCAATGGACATAGCCGTAAAGCACGTGCTGCTCAATCCGCTGGACATGGGGATGCATACGATCTGGTCGTATTCTTTAAGAAGCTTCTCCCAAAGTTCCATCACGCTTCCCGGTGAGGGCTGGGAGGTGGAAATATCCGAATCCGCACCCAGTTTTTCATAAAACTGTTCCTGGGTCAGCGTGATATCTTCATAATAGATCTTCCCGTCGATAAAAAACGGCATGGGCTGCACATAGATGCCCAGTTCTTTTCCTTTTGCCTGTGTGATTCCACTGTTACTGTCTGTAACGATCGCAACTTTGCTCATATAAGTCTCCTGTTGTAATCTGCATATCTCTCAATTAGTTCTTAAAACTGTGGATCGGCGCCGGGATACGGCCTTTCCTGCTGACAAATGTCTCGCAGCCGAATTCATTGACCGGCATGATCGGCGCGTAGCCGAGCAGACCGCCGAACTCCGCCATATCGCCCACATCTTTTCCGATGACCGGGATGAGGCGCACGGCTGTCGTCTTCTGGTTCACCATGCCGATAGCCATCTCATCCGCGATGATGCCGGCGATGGTGCTGGCTGAAGTCCTGCCCGGGATGGCGATCATATCAAGCCCCACGGAGCAGACACAGGTCATGGCCTCCAGTTTCTCCAGGGTCAGGGAGCCTGCATGGACGGCGTCGATCATGCCCTGGTCCTCGCTCACCGGAATAAACGCGCCGCTTAAGCCCCCTACATAGGATGAAGCCATCACGCCGCCCTTCTTCACCTGGTCATTGAGCAGAGCAAGGGCCGCCGTTGTTCCCGGGGCGCCCACGCGCTCCAGGCCGATCTCCTCCAGGATCTCCGCCACACTGTCCCCGACCGCCGGGGTCGGCGCCAGGGAGAGATCTACGATGCCGAACGGCACGCCAAGGCGCTTCGATGCCTCGCCGGCCACCAGCTGACCCACACGGGTCACCTTAAAGGCTGTCTTCTTGATCATCTCACAGAGTTCCTCGAATCCTTTTCCACGCACTTTCTCAAGCGCTTTCTTTACCACGCCCGGTCCGCTGACGCCTACATTGATCACCGCGTCCGCTTCCGTCACCCCGAGGAACGCCCCCGCCATGAACGGATTGTCATCCGGCGCATTACAGAATACGACCAGTTTCGCACAGCCGAGGGAATCCCGCTCTTTTGTGGCTTCCGCCGTGGCTTTCACGATCTCGCCGCACAGGCGCACCGCATCCATGTTGATGCCGGTCCGGGTGGAACCTACATTAACAGAACTGCAGATTCGCTCCGTCACCGCAAGGGCCTGCGGGATCGAACGGATCAGGTTCTCATCGCTCTGCGTCATACCTTTGGAAACAAGGGCGGAATACCCGCCGATAAAGTTCACTCCTACGGTCTGCGCCGCGCGGTCCAGCGTCTTCGCGATCTCCACGAAATCCTCCGGCGTTTTGCAGGCTGCCGCGCCCACAAGGGCGATGGGCGTGATGGAGATCCGCTTATTGACGATCGGGATCCCGAATTCCTTTTCAATATCCGCACCGACCGCAACCAGGTCTTTTGCCGTATTTGTGATCTTCTCATAGATCTTCCGGTTCAGTTCATCCAGGTCAGAATCAATGCAGTCCAGAAGGCTGATCCCCAGGGTGATCGTACGCACGTCCAGATTTTCGTGCTCGATCATCTCATTTGTTTCTGACACTTCATACATATTTATCATAATATCCGTCCTCGCTTCTACAGTCTGTGCATCTTCTCAAAGATATCTTCCCGCTGGCAGTGGATGCGCACGCCGATCTCATCTCCCAGCTTTGCCATCTCATCGCAGACCACCGTGAAATCTTTCTCAATGCCGGAGATGTCCGCGATCACCATCATGTTAAAATATCCCTGGACGATCGTCTGGGAAATATCAAGGATATTGATCTTATTCTCCGCAAGATAAGTGCACACCTTTGCGACGATACCCACGGTATCCTTTCCAAGTACAGTAACGATACATTTCTTCATCTCATCTTCCTCCTCGGTCAGACCATAATAATATCTGAAACAGTATCACGGCTGGCGACAAACATATCCAGATCTTCTCCCCGGTACTCATTGTCGGCAAGTGTGACTTCCAGTTTCACCGTCTCATATGCGAGTTTCGCATAATTGTTTTCTTTGCTCAGATGTCCAAGGACGATATGCTTCAGATTATCATGTAGTATATCACAAAGCAGACGCCCTGACAATTCATTTGACAGATGCCCCCGATCCCCCAGGATGCGCTGTTTCAGGTAGTAGGGATAGCCCCCGACCTCCAGCATGTGGATGTCATGGTTGGCCTCCAGGAGCACCGCGTCCAGTCCTTTCAGATGCTCCACTGTATAGTCGTCGTATTTCCCAAGATCCGTCGCCACCGCCACCGACCTGCCGCCGCACTCCAGACGGTATCCGGAGGGTTCATTGGCGTCATGGGAAATGGCAAAGGGGTTCACCGTTACATCCCCCAGTACAAAAGCCTCGTCTGTATGTATGGGATGAAGCAGCCCTTCCGGCATGCGCCCAAGCCCCGAATAACTCCGGATCCCCTCGATCGTGCCCGGCGTGGCGTAAATGGGAATCTCATACTTCCGGCTGAATACGCCCAGCCCCTGGATATGGTCGGAATGTTCATGGGTGATCAGGATCCCGCTCAGTTCCTCCCCTTTGATTTCCAGTTTATTAAGCCCTTCCTCGATCCTTTTTTTACTGATGCCTGTATCAATGAGAAGATGCGTGTCGTCGCTCCCCACATAGATACAGTTGCCGCTGCTTCCGCTGGCAATACTGCACATTCTCATCGTTTCAAATGCTCTCCTATCTGTCTCATTGTATCTTCAAAATCTCCGCTGTTGTCGATCACTGTACCGCACGCCGCCCGGAACCGTTCTTCCCCGGGTTGGGAGGCGATCATCTGCGTGATCTTTTCATCCGTATAGCCGCGGGATGACCTGAGCCGCTGCCTTCGTACCTCTTCATCCGCGTAAATGTACCACAGCTCATCGCAGAGCTCCCGGCCCACATCCGGAAGAAGCGCCGCCTCCACCACAAACAGCGGGCATCCGCTCTCTTCACTTTCCCGGATCCTCTGCCGGACTGCCCGGATCACTTCCGGATGGACAATCCCGTTCAGCTCATGTAACCGTTCTTCATCAGAAAACACGACCGCTCCCAGTGCCGCCCGGTCAAGTTCCCCGTCCGCACTGAGGATCCCGAAACCGAACGTCTCCACGATCCGCCCGAAGCAGCGGGTGCCTTTCTGCTGCAGCTTTCTGGCCACATCATCCATCTGGCAGATGACCGCACCGTATGCTTCTTCAAGATATCCCAGGACCCGGCTCTTTCCCGAACCGACCCCGCCGGTAATGCCAAGAACTTTCATATCATCGTCCTTCCCTTCATCTGCATCCTGCCGCCGCAGCCGGATCATTTTGCCTCGTACCAGTTCTGCCCCGTGTGCATGTCCGCGATCAGCGGGACAAGAAGATCCGCCGCATGCTCCATTTTATCCTTCAGGATCGTTTTCACCTCTTCGACTTCCTCTTTTGCGGTCTCGATCAGAAGTTCATCGTGGACCTGGAGGATCAGCCGGGATCTAAGCCCCCGCCTCCTCAGTTCCTCATCCACACCGGTCATGGCGATCTTGATAATATCCGCTGCGGTTCCCTGGATGGGCGCGTTCATAGCCACACGCTCCCCGAAACTGCGCTGCATGAAATTGCTGGATTTCAGTTCCGGGACCGGTCTTCTCCGGCCGAACAGAGTGACAGCATAGCCATTCTCCTTCGCATGGGCCACCGAATCATCCAGGAATTTCTTGATCCCCGGATAAGTCTCAAAATAATGCTCGATATACTGAGCCGCCTCTTTTCTCGTAATGCTTAAATCCTGGCTCAGCCCGAAAGAGCTGATCCCATATACGATCCCGAAGTTGACCGCCTTGGCATTGCGCCGCTGCAGGGGCGTCACTTCATCAAAAGGCGTATGGAATACCTGGGACGCGGTCATACGGTGGATATCCCTCGCCTCCCGGTAGGCCCGGATCAGCTGCTCGTCGCCGGAACAATGGGCCAGGATGCGCAGTTCGATCTGGGAATAATCCGCATCCACAAATACATATCCGTCCTCCGGCACGAATACCTTGCGGATCAGTCGTCCAAGTTCCATCCTCACCGGGATATTCTGCAGGTTCGGTTCCGTGCTGCTCAGCCGCCCTGTGGCTGTCACGGTCTGATTGAATTTTCCGTGGATCCTTCCATCCGGCCCGATGAACGCGGCAAGCCCGTCCGCATAGGTAGATTTAAGTTTCGTCAGCTGCCGGTACTCCAGGATCTTCGATACGACCGGATAGTCCGGCGCCAGCTTCTCCAGCACATCCGCCGCCGTTGAATAGCCGGTCTTCGTCTTCTTCGCATGAGGCATCTGAAGCTTCTCAAAAAGGATCACGCCCAGCTGTTTCGGGGAATTGATATTAAAGGTCTCGCCGGCCAGATCATAGATCTCCTTTTCCAGCTCCACGATCCTTGTCCCCAGCTGATCCCCGTAGGCTTTCAATGCCTCCGCCTCGACTTTCACGCCGGCCTCTTCCATATGATAAAGGGTAAATACGAGCGGCATCTCGATCTCCCGGAACAACCGCTCCATGCCGGCCTCTTCCAGTTTCTTCGTAAGCACCCGCGCCGAAGCGAAGGCGGTATATGCCTCATAGCAGAATTTTGCCGCCTCGTCCGCCTTCTCATCGATCAACATCCCGAGATGCTCCCGGGCAATGTCGTCATACTGATAATCACTCTTCAGCGGGTTCAGAAGATACGCCGCCACAATATTGTCAAAACATCTGCCGCTGTCCGCCGGCGTCAGATCCGGCAGGAACTTAAGCGCGTCCTTCAGCCCGCACATGGCGAAGCAGGGAACCTTCGCCGCCAGCTCCGACACCCGTGCGGAGAGTTCATCGAAATTCAGTTCCATATCGCAGGGGATGGACGCGATCTGTTCCGGTCCCCACGCAAGTGCGATCCTGCCGTATCCGGACGGATGGGCAAAGAGCGGCAGTACATTTCCCGGATCCCTGGAAAATGCAGCGCCCACGCACGGCGCCTGCGCCGCTTCCGAAAAGATCCGGTCGATCTCCTGCCGCTCCGTCACTTCCCGGAAAGCGGACTCCACGTCATTCGTCACCCGCTCCACATCAAACCGGCTGAGCATATTTTTAAACTCCAGCTTCTGGAAGAGCTTGTGGGCCGCGCCTGTATAAGGATTCCCGTGGCGGGCCGATTCCAGGTCAAACTCAATGTCCGCATGGATGTCAATGGTCGCCAGTACTTTGCTGATCTTCGCCTGCTCCCAGTACTCCTGCAGATTTTTGCTGGCACGGGGCGGTCTGATCTCGGCCGCATGCTCGTATGCATTTTCAATGCAGCCATAGTCCTGTATGATCTTCGTGGCCGTCTTCTCGCCCACCCCCGGCACGCCGGGAATGTTGTCAGAGGCATCGCCCATCAGCGCCTTCACATCGATGAATTCTTTCGGTGTGACGCCGTAGCGCTCTTTCACTTCCGCCGCATTATAATCTTCCACCTCGGTCCGGCCCTGCTTCGTCTTCGGGATGCGGATCTTCACATGTTCCGTGGCCAGCTGCAGGGTATCCCGGTCACCGGAGATGATGGAGACGTCCATCCCCTTCTCCTCGCACAGGTGGGAGATCGTCCCCAGCAGATCGTCCGCCTCCAGGCCTTCTTTCTCGATGATCTCGATATCCATGGCTTTCAGGACTTCCTTGATCACCGGCACCTGCTGCCGCAGTTCCTCGGCCATCGGTTTTCTCGTCCCTTTATAATCCGCAAACATCTTATGCCGGAACGTAGGCGCATGCACGTCAAACGTCACCGTCAGATATTCCGGCTGCTCTTCATCCAGGATCTTAAACATAATATTCAGAAATCCGTATACCGCATTCGTATGAAGACCTTCCGAATTCGTCAGATCCGGCACCCCGTAAAACGCGCGGTTCAGGATACTGTGTCCGTCTATCAGTACGATTTTTTCTCTCATCAGATCATCCTCCGTCTTTAACCATTACACAAGTATACACTAAAAAGCTTCTTTTTAAAAGGCTCTTTTTGTGGTAGGATAAGAAAAGAAACACAACTTATAGATCAGATGAAGGAGAACAAAATGGACAGTATCATATTTGACGTAGACGGCACGATCTGGGACTCCACACAATCCGTGGCAGATTCCTGGAACATCGCGATAAAAGAACATTCCGACCTTGACCTCACCCTGGAGCCGGCTTCCTTAAGCCGGGTGTTCGGCAAGACCATGACCGAGATCGCGGATGCAGTCTTTCCAGATCTGGAACCGGTGAAACGGATGGAACTTCTGGACTTCTGCTTTGAGGAAGAGAACCGGTATCTGGAGACCCATCCCGGCACCGTCTACGAAGGCGTTGTCGAAACGATCCGGGAGCTGGCGGAACATTATCCGCTCTTCATTGTCAGCAACTGCCAGTGCGGCTACATTGAAGTCATGCTGAAGGCCACCAGACTTGCCCCGTATATAAAAGACCACCTCTGTTTTGGCGAGACACAGACCCCGAAAGGGGACACCATCCGCACGCTTGTCGGGCGCAATGCTCTGAAGGCGCCGGTATACGTAGGGGATACCCAGGGCGACGCCGACGCATGCAAGGCCGCGGGCGTCCCGTTCATTTTCGCGGAATATGGATTCGGCAGTGTGCCGGATGCCGGACTAAAGATCCGGACATTTCCCGAACTGAAAAATCTCTGCTCTTTGTAAAAGTAATCTCGGATAAAAAAAGACCGGCACCGTGGTTTCATGCCACAGTGCCGGTCTTTTCGTATCGTATGTATCTATTATTCATCCAGTTATTATTGTGTTATCTCATCTGTGATCTTCTTTTCAGCAGTGCCGTCATTCCAAGCGCCGCTGCAAGGATCATGATCACTGCGAGGCTGCCCGGGTCAGCGTTCACACCGGTCTGCGGAACAGTACCGTCTCCCGCTGAACCGGCATCTGCAAGCGCGATCACAAACGGGGAGAAACTATCCACATTGATCGTCACCTGACCGTTTTTCACGGTACCGGCATACTTTTCATAGTTTCCATCATCTGTATAGTGCAGGATAACGACATCTCTGCCATTGTATTCTGTACCTACCGTAAATGTAAGCTGGACCCTGCCTTCTGATGTGCCGTCCAGTGTGATGTCATATACTCCAAGAACGACCTTGCCCTTAACCGGATCCGCAGAAACATATTCCGTATACTTATCTGTATTCGGCTCGATCTGCACAGCGCTCAGTTTACCTGAAACCTTGCCTTTAACACTGATTCCGGATTCATGCACAGCAAGGATCTGTTCCTTAACCGTATCCGTTTCCGGCTTTGTTTCCTTATTATCGGATCCATCTTCTGCTGCCGGATCTGATTCCGGTTTTTTCGTCTGCTCATCGTCACTGTCATCAGATGTATCATCTGCTTCTGGTTTTGTTTCCGGTTTTGCCTCCGGTTTGCTTTCCGATCCGGTCGTCTCATCATCGGACGCATCATCTGACGGAGCATTCGTCGGCGGAACTACTACATTTGATGCCGGCGGTGTCACCGGCTTATCTGTAACCGGTTTATTCTGTTCTTCATCTGACGGTTTGTTCTGGTCATCGTCTGACGGTTTGTTCTGGTCATCATCTGACGGCTTGTTCTGGTCATCATCTGACGGCTTGTTCTGATCGTCGTCTGACGGTTTGTTCTGGTCATCATCCGACGGCTTGTTCTGGTCATCGTCTGAAGGCTTGTTCTGGTCGTCATCTGACGGTTTGTTCTGCTCTTCGTCTGACGGCTTGTTCTGATCGTCATCTGACGGTTTGTTCTGTCCTTCATCTGACGGCTTGTCTGTTGTCGGTGTATCCGGCACTTCCGGCTCATCAGGCTCCGGTTCCGGCTCGTCCTCGGAAGGTCCGAGTCCGAGATAATCCCGGCTTCCGCCCAGGCTGTCCAGATTCCATGCATGCGCTGCTGCTTTTTCGCCCCAGTACGGGTCTGAAGCATACATTACATTGATCCCCTCTGCTTTATTTCCGAGAAGTTCTCCGTTATTGCGCCAGTCACTGCTGTCCAGATAACCATTTGCCATCCACTTATCCATGAATTCGCGGATGCAGTCATCTACGCTTTTAAAGTAATTCGCGCTCTGTCCCGGTGATGAGTCGACTGCATTCAGACCAAACAGATTGTTCTTATTATTTGCAATACTGCTTGTTCCCCAGCCGCTCTCGTTGATCGCGATTCCCAGAGAAAGCAGCGCATTGACTCCATATTTATTCTGATACTTTATGAAGCTTGCAGCTGTTCCCGTCAGCTTTGAAGCGGACGGACTCACGCCGGCATTCCCCATCGCCTTGCTCAGAATACTCTCCAGTTCATCCACAGAGTATGATGTGCTTCCATTCATATCTGCAAACTGGAAATAGTTATAAAATGCATTTCCTGAATTAACAGCCGATGCGCCATACGCGCCATTCTGATAATCTTTGGACATAACACTATAATCACTATAGAAGTAATGTCCGTCATAGCTATAATACTTTGTTCCTGATTTCAGATAGGACGGAGCCGGTCCGTTATTGATCGTCGAAGACGGGCTCTTGTTCAGGTTCTGTGATATGTAGTGGTACAGCTTTCCATTTGACACTTTGTAATAGCTTACTTTATCAGCCACATCACTGTATCTTACCAGCTCTACAAGATCCTTATCAACCGTTGCCTTCACTCCGGCCAGCATAAACTTGATATCGCCGTTCTTATCTGTTCCGAGATAAGCCGCATCAGCTCCGTATGAACCGCTTGTATATCCGCCTCCGCTGTACTCTGTCGTTACGCCGCTACCGGTATTGAAATTTACAACCAGTACGGATGCAGAACGGTCTTCCGGTTCCAGAGAAAACATTGCAATGCCGTTTTCTGCATTTTCATCCGAAACTTCTTCTGATCCTTCCTCAGATGCTTCTTCTGAAACCTCTTCCTGATCATCTGTGATGATCTCACCGGATTCATCTACTTCAACCGCTTCATCAAGTGATCCGTCACTCTCGCCGATCTCATAGATGCTTCCGTTTTCATCCATTGCCGTAATCTCTTCAAGACGCTGTTGATTCTCATCCTGAAGTCCTGACGCTGCAGCATTCTCCCCCGCTGCCTCCGCCGTTAAGCTTCCCGTGCCCGGCAATGCACTGACAAACAGTGACACGAAAAGCGCACATATCAGTAATTTGCTTTTTCTCATCTCTGTGTATACTTCCCTCCTTAACCTTATTAACTATTTATGGATAATGATACTGATACAAGTCTAGATTAACATTAAGTGTCAGATTATGCAAGAAGAAAATTTCCAGAATTGCATACTTGTATACAATTCTGGAAATTCCTGTGATCCGCAACAAAAAAGTCCCTGAACGATCGAGGTTCAGAGACTTTATACTACTGCCGCTGGCCGGACTCGAACCGGCACGGTTTCCCGCTTGATTTTGAGTCAAGTGCGTCTGCCAATTCCGCCACAGCGGCCTGTATTCCGGCTTCTTTTGCGAAGCCGGAAATGATTATATCATTTTTTTGCTTATTTTACAAGTTTTTTCCCGATATCAAAGCAGTCAAACGTGGCAAAATAATCCGCCGGCGTCTCCGCCCTTCTGATCATCTGCACACTTCCGTCCTCTTTCAGGAGCAGTTCCGCGGATTTCAGTTTCCCGTTGTAATTATATCCCATCGCAAAACCATGCGCGCCTGCATCGTGGATCACCAGGTAATCTCCCGGTTCGATCTCCGGCAGCATCCGGTCAATGGCAAACTTGTCGTTGTTCTCGCAGAGCGAACCGGTCACATCATACTTATGATCACAGGGTGCATCTTCCTTGCCCAGCACTGTGATGTGATGGTATGCCCCGTACATGGCCGGGCGCATCAGGTTCACCGCGCAGGCATCCACGCCGACATATTCTTTATACGTATGCTTCTCATGGATGGCTTTTGTCACCAGGCATCCGTACGGCCCCATCATATAACGGCCGAGCTCCGTGTAGATCTCTACATCGCCCATGCCTGCCGGAACAAGGACTTCTTCGTATACTCTGCGGACGCCCTCTCCGATGGCATAGATGTCGTTCGGTTCCTGATCCGGGCGGTACGGGATGCCGATCCCGCCGGAAAGGTTGATGAACTTAATGTGCACATCCGCTTCTTTTGCCAGTCTTACCGCCTGTTCAAAGAGGATCTTCGCCAGCATCGGATAGTAGTCGTTGGACACCGTATTGCTTGCCAGGAAGGCATGGAGGCCGAACTCTTTCGCGCCTTTTTCCTTCAGGATCTTATAGGCTTCCAGGATCTGGTCCGCTGTCATACCGTATTTTGCATCTCCCGGATTGTCCATGATATCATTGCTGATCTTAAAGAGCCCGCCCGGATTGAAACGGCAGCTGATCGTCTCCGGAATGTGGCCGATGGCTTTCTCCAGAAAATCAATATGGGTAATATCATCCAGATTGATGATCGCGCCCAGTTCGTCTGCATACCGGAAATCTTCCGCCGGTGTGTCATTGGATGAGAACATGATGTCCTCGCCCCGGATATCAAGCGCGTCCGAAAGCATCAGCTCGGTATAGGAAGAACAGTCGCATCCGCAGCCGTATTCCTTCAGGATATTAATGAGGAACGGGTTCGGCGTCGCCTTTACCGCAAAGTACTCTTTGTATCCCGGATTCCAGGAAAACGCCTCTTTCAGCGCTTTTGCATTCTCACGGATCCCCTTCTCGTCATAGAGATGGAACGGCGTCGGATACGTCTTTACGATCTCTTCCACCTGTTCTTTCGTCACAAAAGGTTTCTTTATCATCTGGTACATCTCCTTCTTTGTATACAAGTATACAGTTTATTCAACTGTTGCGATACGCATCATATTGCTGGTTGTGGTATGCTCCTGGCTGATATTCTGGGACGGGATTCCCGCAGTCAGGACAACCACATCCCCCGGCTCGATATACTGTTTCACAGTTGCAAGCTCGATGGCACCGTTGCAGATATCGTCCGTTGTCTTGAACTGGATCGTCTTCAGCGGACGTACGCCCCAGTAAATGGACATTCTGCGAAGCGCCCGCTCATTCGGCGTCACGCCAAGGATCTCCTGTTTCGGACGGAGGTTGGATACAACTCTTGTGGTCGCCCCGCTGACAGACGGTGTGATAATGCACTTCGCATTCAGGTTTGCCGCCGCCAGTACAGAAGAATAGCCGATGGCGCTGGAGAGGCCACTCTTTAACTGCTCTCCCGCCTTATTCAGCATCATGTCATAGTCCAGATGCTGCTCTGTATTCTCGATAATGTGGACCATCATCTGCAGCGCTTCCAGCGGATATTTGCCCTGGGCTGTCTCGCCGGAGAGCATCACTGCATCCGTTCCGTCGTAAACGGCATTTGCCACGTCCGTCACTTCCGCACGGGTCGGGCGCGGATTACGGATCATGGAATCAAGCATCTGGGTTGCTGTGATGACAGTCTTGAAGTTCGCGTTGCACTTCTGGATCATCATCTTCTGCAGGTAGGGAACCTCCTCGGCCGGGATCTCTACACCCAGGTCTCCTCTGGCCACCATGATGCCGTCCGCCGCGCGGATGATCTCGTCGATGTTATGGATCCCTTCCGCATTCTCGATCTTCGCGATGACCGGCGTATAAGGCGCGCCCAGTTCCTTCAGGAAGGCCTTGATCTCAAGGACGCACTCCGCATTTCTTACGAATGAAGCTGCGATAAAATCGATGCCCTGCTCCACACCGAACCGGATATCGTCCTTATCTTTTTCTGTGATGGCCGGCAGGCGCACTGCCACATTCGGAACATTTACGCCCTTCTTCTCGCCGAGCTCGCCGCCGTTTACCACTTCACAGCGGATCTCTTTATCTGTTCTGGATACGACTTTCAGGCCGATCAGTCCGTCGTCGATGAGGATCGTGCTTCCGCGGTCCACGTCTTCCGGAAGTCCCTTATAAGTAATGGAAACCTTTGAATCGTCTCCCTCGATCTCCTCCGTTGTCAGGATAAATGAAGCGCCGGTCTCCAGCGTTACTTTTTTACCGTCCTTGAGTTTTCCGGTACGGATCTCCGGACCTTTTGTGTCCAGAAGCATGGCCGTGTTCGTGTGAAGCTCTTCCCGGAGCTGCTTGAGTATATCCATCCGGCCCTTCTGCTCCTCGTGGTCGCCGTGGGAGAAGTTGAATCTCGCCACATCCATGCCGTTGAGCATAAGCTGCTTCATCAGTTCTCTGTCATTTGTATTCGGTCCCATCGTACATACGACTTTGGTTTTCTTCATCATCAAATCATCCTCCTGTCAATCTAATCTGTCTATTTCACATGTTCATGTGTAAAAAGATGGTCCTGGCAGTATTCATAATTGCCATTGCACTTGGAGCAGAAACGGAACTCCAGGCACGGGTCATCAAGCTCCGTCCGCCCGCATACCGCGCAGCGGTGCTTCGCCCCATTGGTGTACCGCATATTCACATGCGGGTCTGACTGCCGTTTAAACTTCGCTTTCCTCGCCCGCTCCCGCGGTCCGAACCGCTTCGTGTTCCGGCTCGAGAGGAAAAAGATCACAAAGTTCAAAAGGGATGCTCCGATGGCCACCCGGGTCATCAGTCCGCCGCGGACGAAATAGTATGCCGCCATAACAACATAGACGAGCGCCATCCATTTCATCTTGATCGGCAGGATAAAGTAAAGCATTACTTCCATATCCGGATAGATGGCTGCAAACGCCAGGAAAATGGACATGGTGATATAGTTTGTGCTGACCATGCCGATCATGGACAGCTGCATCTCCACGCCGTAGCGGATCAGGAAGAACACATACAGCCCGAACTCCGCCAGAACCGTAAAGATCAGTCCGGAGAAAATATACACATTATACCGGAAGCTCCCCCAGGTATGCTCAAGCGCCGTTCCAAGCGAATAATAGAGAAGCACCAGGAACAGCAGCGATACCAGGTTCGTCGTCGGCGGAACCAGGATCCACGTGATCAGCCGCCATACCTGTCCCCGCAGGATGAGGGCCGGCTCCAGGGTGATATATCCCACCAGGTCCGGCATCATCCACACGATGCCGAAGCCGATCACATAGGCGACCAGCAGATAAACGGTCAGATTTGGGATTGCATAGCGTCCGAATTTTCTCTCTAATTTATCGAGCCAGTTCAAGAATCATTACTCCTTCATATTATTTGTGCTTATTTCTGCGATAATCCTTTTCAATTTTACATTCCGCATTACTGTTTGTCAAACGCTAGTTCACACTGTACGCAGGTTTTACATAATCTTTATATAATTTATCCATAAGCGGCGGAATTATTTTCAAATCCCTCATAATAATTACAATTGTCTTTTTAAAAAATGTGTCGTATAATGTAGTGTGCTGTAAAATGCGTGAACGCATTTAAATAAGAAATAACACATATAAATGATACAAGAATGGAGAATCTATTCATGAATCCGAAAGAATTACATACTTTAGGGATCGATATCGGTTCCACTACCGTTAAGATTGCGATTCTGGACGAAGAAAACGAGGTGCTCTTCTCCGACTACGAGCGGCATTACGCGAATATCCAGGAGACCCTGTCAGATCTTCTCGGACGCGCCCTCTATAAGCTGGGCCCGATCCACGTCTCCCCGGTCATCACGGGAAGCGGCGGCCTGACCCTGGCAAAGAACCTTGACGTGCCTTTTGTCCAGGAAGTTATCGCCGTGTCCACAGCGCTGCAGGACTACGCGCCGCAGACGGACGTGGCCATCGAGCTGGGCGGCGAGGATGCCAAGATCATCTATTTCGAAGGCGGCAACGTGGAACAGCGTATGAACGGCGTCTGCGCCGGAGGCACCGGCTCTTTCATCGACCAGATGGCGTCTCTCCTGCAGACGGACGCGTCCGGTCTGAATGAATATGCGAAAAACTATAACGCGCTCTACTCCATCGCGGCGCGCTGCGGTGTATTTGCCAAGTCCGACATCCAGCCGCTGATCAACGACGGCGCGGCCAAAGAAGACCTGGCGGCATCCATCTTCCAGGCGGTGGTCAACCAGACCATCAGCGGACTGGCCTGCGGCAAACCGATCCGCGGACATGTGGCGTTCCTGGGCGGACCGCTCCATTTCCTCTCGGAACTGCGGGCGGCTTTCATCCGCACCCTGAAGCTGGACGACGAGCACATCATCGCGCCGAACCATTCCCATCTGTTCGCAGCCATCGGTTCCGCGCTGAACTCAAAGAAAGAAACGGTTGTGGCCCTTCGCGAGCTGCAGAACCGTCTGGAAAAAAAAGTGAAAATGGAGATTGAGGTGGAACGTCTCGATCCGCTCTTCGCGACCAACGCAGAATATGAGGAATTCATCGCCCGCCACGCGAAACACCAGGTGCCGGTGAAAGATCTGGCCACCTACCGGGGAAAAGCCTTCCTCGGCATCGACGCCGGCTCCACCACCACCAAGGCGGCTCTGGTCGGCGAGGACGGAACCCTCCTCTATTCCTTCTACCACAATAACGACGGCGATCCGCTGGGCACGACCATCAGCGCCATCAAAGAGATCTACGAACAGCTCCCGGAAGACGTGGAGATCGTACACTCCTGCTCCACCGGCTACGGCGAGGCGCTCATCAAAGCCGCGCTCATGCTGGACGAAGGCGAGGTAGAGACCATCGCCCACTACTATGCGGCCGCATTTTTCGAGCCGGATGTGGACTGCATCCTGGACATCGGCGGCCAGGATATGAAATGCATCAAGATCAAGAACCAGACCGTGGACAGCGTTCAGCTCAATGAGGCCTGCTCCTCGGGATGCGGTTCTTTCATCGAGACATTTGCAAAATCCCTGAACTACAGCGTGGAAGACTTCGCCCACGAGGCGCTCTATGCCCAGAACCCCATCGATCTGGGAACCCGCTGTACTGTATTCATGAATTCAAAAGTAAAACAGGCGCAGAAGGAAGGCGCATCCGTCGCGGACATTTCCGCCGGACTGGCCTACTCCGTCATCAAAAACGCGCTCTTTAAGGTTATAAAGGTGTCAAGCGCTTCCGAACTCGGAAACCACATCGTCGTACAGGGCGGTACCTTCTACAATAACGCGGTCCTCCGCAGCTTCGAGAAGATCGCGGACTGCGAAGCCATCCGTCCGGACATCGCCGGCATCATGGGCGCCTTCGGCGCGGCCCTCATCGCCCGCGAGCGGTATACAGACTGTGAAGGCACGACCATGCTCTCCATCGACGAGATCAGGGACATGGAGTACTCCACGACTATGACCAAATGCCGCGGATGTACGAATACCTGCCGCCTGACCATCAATCATTTCAGCGGCGGCCGCAAGTTCATCACCGGAAACCGCTGCGAGCGGGGCCTGGGTAAAGAGAAGGCAAAGAACACCATGCCAAACCTCTTCGACTATAAGCTGCACCGCTACTTTGATTACGAACCGCTCTCTGAGGAGGCGGCAACGCGCGGCGAGATCGGCATCCCCCGCGTGCTGAACATGTACGAGAACTATCCGTTCTGGTTTACATTTTTCACAAAACTCGGCTTCCGGGTGGTGCTCTCCCCGGCTTCCACAAGGAAGATCTACGAGCTGGGCATCGAATCCATCCCGAGCGAATCCGAGTGCTATCCGGCGAAGCTGGCCCACGGACATGTGCAGTGGCTGATCAACAAGGGCGTGAAACATATCTTCTACCCGTCCGTACCCTACGAGCGGAATGAGTTTGTGGAGGCCAACAACCACTACAACTGCCCGATCGTCACCTCCTACCCGGAGAACATCAAGAACAATATGGACGCCATCGTAAACGGCGAGGTGGACTTTATCCATCCATTCCTCAATCTGCAGAGCGAGGAGACCATCTCCTACCGCCTGATCGATGAGCTGGGCAAAAAGTTCAGCCTCTCCGACAGCGAGATCCGCTCCGCGGTCCACGCCGCATGGGACGAGCTGGCAGCCTGCCGCGAAGACATGCGCAAAAAGGGCGAGGAGACGATCCGGTTCCTGAACGAGACCGGCAACCGGGGCATCGTCCTCGCCGGACGTCCGTACCATATCGATCCGGAAGTCAACCACGGCCTGCCGGAAATGATCACGTCCTACAATATCGCCGTGCTGACCGAGGATTCCGTCTCCCACCTGCACCAGGTGGAGCGCCCGCTCAACGTCATGGATCAGTGGATGTACCACTCCAGGCTGTACGCGGCGGCAAACTATGTCAAGACAACCGAGAACCTGGATCTCATCCAGCTCAACTCCTTCGGCTGCGGCCTGGACGCCGTGACCACGGACGAGGTGGCGGATATCCTGACCGGTTCCGATAAGATCTACACCACGCTGAAGATCGACGAAGTCAACAACCTGGGCGCGGCCCGCATCCGCGTGCGCTCCCTGCTGGCTGCGATCCGCGTGCGCGAGCAGAAGAAAGAGGCCCGCACCATCCGTCCGGCATCCATCGAGAAAGTGCCGTTCACAAAAGAGATGCGAAAGACCCACACCATCCTCTGCCCGCAGATGTCGCCCATCCACTTCGAACTGCTTGAGCCCGCCTTCAAGGCTGCCGGCTACAAGATCGAAGTGCTGCCCAACGACAACCGTCAGGCTGTGGACATGGGCCTTAAATATGTAAACAATGACGCCTGCTATCCGTCCCTCATCGTGGTCGGACAGATCATGGACGCCATCCTTTCCGGACAGTACGACACCGACCACCTGGCCGTGATCATCAGCCAGACCGGCGGCGGCTGCCGTGCGTCCAACTACATCGGCTTCATCCGCCGCGCGCTGAAGAAGGCCGGATACGAACATATCCCGGTCATCTCCATCAACTTAAGCGGTCTGGAAGCCAACCCGGGATTCAAGATCACCCTCCCGCTGGCGGTGCGCATCGCATACGCTGCGGTATTCGGCGACATCTTCATGAAATGCGTGTACCGGATGCGCCCCTACGAGGCGGTTCCCGGCACGACCAACGCCGTACACCGCAAATGGGTCAGCGTCGTTCAGAAGTTTGTATCCGAGGGCTATCCGTCCCGCCGGAAATTCAAACAGCTCTGCCGCGACATCATCTCAGATTTCGACAACATCGAGATCCTGGATATCAAAAAACCGCGCGTGGGCGTGGTCGGCGAAATCCTTGTGAAATTCCTGCCGGCTGCCAACAACCACCTGGTAGACCTGCTGGAGGCGGAGGGAGCCGAGGCAGTCGTTCCGGACCTCATCGACTTCATGCAGTACTGCTTCTACAACCAGAACTTCAAAGTATCCCACCTGGGATTTAAGAAGTCCAAGGCGCTGCTCGGCAACCTGGGCATCAAAGCTGTAGAATGGCTGCGCGGACCGGCAAGCAAAGCATTTGCCGAAAGTAAACACTTCACCCCGCCGGCGCACATCGAGGACCTTGCAAAAATGGCCTCCGAGATCGTATCCATCGGAAACCAGACCGGCGAAGGATGGTTCCTGACCGGCGAGATGCTGGAGCTCATCCACAGCGGCGCAGGCAACATCGTGTGTACACAGCCGTTCGCCTGCCTGCCGAACCATGTAGTAGGAAAGGGAGTTATCAAAGAACTGAGAAGAAGGCATCCCGAATCCAACATCGTCGCGATCGACTTCGATCCGGGCGCAAGCGAAGTAAACCAGCTGAACAGGATCAAACTGATGCTGTCGACGGCCTTTAAGAATTTAGAGAAATAATAATCTATCATAGAGATAAAGGGTCATTCCGGCGCAGCATACCATATTACAAAACCGTTCCGCTCTACCTCAAAGATTTGAATGGATGTAACGCTGCCAGTAAATGGTCGTCCAATGGGACTCCATTTGCTGACAGCTAACATCCAGAACAAATGCTTTTCGGAACGCTCTCACTTGAAGTTTTGTAATATGGTATGCTGCGCCGGAACTGCGTTTATCTCTCTTTGCAGGATAGTGACGCATCGGCACGCTGCCTCAAGCAGAGTGATTTTCTGCCGGAAATGCGTGCAGAGAGAATATTTAATTTGAGAAGATATAAGAAAACCGGTAATGGCTGCGTGAGCAGTGCATGCAAGCGGAACATTCCGAATACACCTGGTTCTCCCTGTTAGTAAAATAAAATGTCTGTTCCAATGGACAGGCATTTTATTTTGCGTTACAGGGATTCCAGGGGATGAGGTAGAGTGGAGCGGGCGCTGCGATGCAGTCATTACCGGTTTTCGTATGATTTACCCGATATAAAAATCCCCTGCCAGTATTCCGGCAGAGGATTCTCTGTAATAAATCTTTATTCTTCAATCCGGTACAGGAACAGGCATCCGCCGAACAGTCCCAGTATCAGCCCGGCATATCCGCCCGCACAGATCAGGTCCGCAAGCGCTGAGACAAGATCCGTTCCTGTGACGGCGCACACAAGCAGTCCCAAAAGGACGCCCGCAATGGTCCATCCGATAATCATGACCGGAAGAAACAGCGCCACCGCATGGCTGCCGTCTGTATATTTTCTGATGAAATTCCATAATCCTCTGTACATTTTACATGCCCCCGTCTGCTGTAAATCTTCACTTACTACAGGTTTATTGTATACAGGGGATGTAAAAACTATCACAGGATAAATGTAAAATCTAAGTAAAATCGAAAGCTGTGATGCCTGCACTTACCTGGAACTCAGGATCATCTCAGCTGCCGCTCCCGGCGTATCGGCGATCCTTTCCGCTCCGGACGCCTCCAGTTCTTCCCGGCTCCCGTATCCGTAGAGCACACCGATGCTGTGAAGTCCGCACTTCTTTGCGCCGATGATATCATGGCTCCGGTCACCGACCATTACCGCATATTCCCGCTCTTCTTCTGAGATCCCGCATGTTTCAAGCACATATTCGATGACTTCTTCTTTGACCGTGCGCGTACCGTCCATGCAGGCTCCGCCGATCAGATCAAAATACTTTGCAAAATCAAAATGGTCCGCTATAAGTTCTGCATATTTCTCCGGTTTGGATGTGGCCATCAGGATCCGGATACCGGCTCTTTTCAGTGTATCGAGCATCTCCGGCACACCGTCATATACCCGGTTCTCAAAGATCCCTTTTTCGCCGTAGTATTCCCGGTACAGCGCCACCATCCGGCGTCCCTCCTCCTCGGAAAGACCGAAGACTTTCCGGAACTGTTCTTTCAGCGGCGGTCCGATAAAGGAACGGAGCACCGCCTCTTCCGGTTCGGCAAGGCCGTATTTTCTCACCGCGTAGCGGATCGCATTCATGATGCCTGTGCCGGAATCCGTGATCGTTCCGTCCAGGTCAAAGAGAACTGTTTTATATCTGATCATCCTGCCACCTCAGAAACTCCGGATATGGTCGTCCGCTTCGCTCTCGGTCTTGATCACTTTGCGGATCACCACATAATATCCGTAGTCGTCGTTTACTTTCACATAGACACGGTCGCCTTCCTTGTGGCCCAGGAGCGCCTTCCCGATGGGGGATTCGATGCTGACGAGCCCGTTCAGGGAACTGCCCCGCACAGAAGTTACGATCCGGTAGGTCTCCACTTCGTCATCATCTTCACAGTAGATCTCCACTGTATTATTAAGCCCCACTTCATCCGCTTTTGAGTGGTCTTCCACGATGATCGCAGTCTTCAGCATCCTCTCCAGGTACCGGATCCTGCTCTCGTTGCGGTTCTTCTCTTTCTTGGCCGCGTGGTATTCGAAATTCTCGCTCAGATCGCCGTGGGAACGGGCTTCCTTTACCGCCTCGATAAGTTCCTTCCGCTCCACCAGCTTCCGGTGTTCGATCTCGGCCCGGATCTTCTCCACATCGCTTCTTGTCAGTTTTTCACGCATGATAACTCCAACTCCTCTTTCCTGACTGACAGAGAAAGACAGAGGCGCGGTCAAGATCTTTCCGTGCCTCTGTACTGTCCTGTAGCTTATATTATCAGACTTTTCGATTATTTCTCGATCAGTGACTTTCCGGTCATCTCTTTCGGCTGCTCCATGCCCATCATCTCGATCAGGGTCGGTGCGATATCCGCCAGGCAGCCGCCCTCTCTCAGTCTGTAGGACGGGTCTGCGTTTACAAGGATGAACGGCACCTGATTGGTCGTGTGAGCGGTGAACGGCTCGCCGGTCTCCTCGTCGATCAGCTGCTCTGCATTTCCGTGGTCCGCACAGATGAACATCTGGCCGTCCACTTCTTTGATCGCGTCAACCGCTCTGCCGACACACTCGTCAACCGCCTCGATCGCCTTGACCGCTGCCGCCTCAACGCCGGTATGGCCGACCATATCCGGGTTTGCAAAGTTGATGATGATCACGTCGTACTTGCCGGACCTGATGGCCTCAACCAGCTTGTCGCATACTTCGTAAGCACTCATCTCCGGTTTCAGGTCATATGTGGCAACCTTCGGTGATTTCACAAGGATGCGGTCCTCGCCCGGGTTTGGCTCCTCAACGCCGCCGTTGAAGAAGAACGTTACATGCGCGTACTTCTCAGTCTCAGCGATACGGGCCTGCTTCAGTCCGTTTGCCGCAAGGAACTCACCGAATGTATTGGTGATCTCTTCTTTTACAAATGCAACCTGCTTGTTCGGGATCGTCACGTCGTACTCTGTGAAGCATACATAAGTCGTCTTCACGCGCTCGCCGCGGTCAAATCCTGTGAACTCGTCATCGCAGAATGTTCTCGTGATCTCTCTTGCACGGTCCGGGCGGAAGTTAAAGAAGATAATGGAATCCCCGCTCTTAACGGTTGCCGTCGGAGCGCCGTCCTTCATAACGACCATCGGTACAACGAACTCGTCGGTTACTTCTTTATCATAGGAAGCCTGGATTCCCTCTGTCGCGGAAACTGCCTCATCGCCCTCGCCAAAAACGAGCGCCCGGTAAGCCTTCTCCACACGGTCCCAGCGGTTGTCACGGTCCATCGCATAGTAGCGGCCCGCTACACTTGCAACTTCGCCGACGCCGATCTCTTTCATCTTTGCTTCCAGCTCTTCCACATATTCTTTTCCGGATGCCGGCGGTGTGTCACGGCCGTCCAGGAAGCAGTGTACGTATACTTTCTCAATGCCCTGTCTCTTTGCCAGCTCGAGCAGTCCGTAAATGTGCGTATTGTGGCTGTGGACGCCGCCGTCGGAAACGAGTCCCATCAGGTGCAGCGCGGAATCATTTTTCTTCACATTCTCGCATGCCGCCACAAGCGCTTTATTTTCAAAGAAATCTCCGTCCTGGATGGATTTCGTGATCTTCGTCAGATCCTGGTACACGATGCGGCCTGCGCCCATGTTCAGATGTCCCACCTCAGAATTTCCCATCTGTCCGTCCGGAAGTCCTACCGCCATGCCGCTGGCATTTCCTCTCACGAACGGGCATTCAGCCATCAGCTTATCCATGACCGGAGTCGCCGCCTCAGCGACAGCGTTGCCGTGCGCATCGTCTCTTAAGCCGTAGCCGTCTAATATCATCAATACGGTTGGTTTCTTGCTCATTTCCATATCTCCTTTAACTTAACATTTGGACTATGTCCCGCTAATTATTGTACCCGCTTTTTGCAGAATTTTCAAGACACGCCGTCTGCATATTTTGCATGCTTCAGAAAAGCTTCTTTATAACACGCATCTTTGCCTCCAATAAAAAAGCTCCCCAAGACATAAAACACATCACTTCATAAGCAAAACGTAATTTTAGTAATTTTACACAACCCTCTGGTGTACATCTTTTTCCTGATGATCAGCCGG
>DXIS01000039.1 GCA_019112735.1 Candidatus Mediterraneibacter guildfordensis | reverse complement strand
CCTGGATGCCCTCTGTGGCGGAAGATGCTTCAATGCCCTCGCCTTTTACAAGCGCCTTGTAAGCTCTCTCCACGCGGTCCCAGCGGTTATCGCGGTCCATCGCATAGTAGCGTCCCGCGACTGTAGCAACTTCGCCGACGCCGATCTCCTTCATCTTCGCTTCCAGCTCTTCCACATACTCTTTACCGGATGCCGGAGGAGTATCACGTCCGTCAAGGAAGCAGTGTACGTAGACTTTCTCAATGCCCTGTCTCTTCGCCAGCTCAAGCAGCCCGTAAATATGTGTGTTGTGGCTGTGCACGCCGCCGTCAGACACAAGCCCCATCAGGCGCAGAGCGGAATCATTTTTCTTCACATTCTCACATGCTGCAAGGAGCGCCTTATTCTCAAAGAAATCCCCGTCCTGGATGGCTTTCGTGATCTTTGTCAGATCCTGGTATACGATGCGTCCTGCACCCATGTTCAGGTGTCCTACCTCAGAGTTCCCCATCTGTCCGTCCGGAAGCCCTACTGCCATGCCGCTGGCATTACCCTTCACAAACGGGCACTCAGCCATCAGTTTGTCCATGACCGGTGTCGCCGCCTCAGCGACCGCATTTCCATGCTTGTCATCTCTTAAGCCGTAGCCGTCTAATATCATCAATACGGTTGGTTTCTTGCTCATATCCATATCTCCTTTATACTGTACATTTGGACGCCTTGTCCCGTTACCTATTGTAACCGTTTTGCACTGAATTTTCAATACGTTAGTGTTTTTCTTATTCCTTCTGCTCTCCTGTTACTTCCGCAGCGATCTCCCGGATCCGCTCTTCCGTCTCTTCCAGAGCCTCCGCAATATCGGCAATATTCATGCCTTTAGCCAGTTTCTTCTGCACCAGTTTACGCAACATCTGTTCTTCGCCGAACTTTCTGCCGCGTTCCATAATTCTATCCGATACTTCACACATGATATCCATGCCTCCTTCTTCTTTCTTCAGATAGCGTACCCGCTTCGATAATTCACCTTCACTGTCATCGTCCGGATCCGCCGTCTTGAAGTAATTCATCAGCTTCGCGATCCGCGATCCGTCGTCTACCGCCGCATTTACAAAAAAAATATATTCTCCGTCATCATACAGAATCCCCGTGTCCCCCAGCGTCTTGTCTACCGGGTAGATGGCTTTCCCGCAATGCCAGATATCGT
Source organism: Candidatus Mediterraneibacter guildfordensis (assembly GCA_019112735.1). Taxonomy (GTDB): domain Bacteria; phylum Bacillota; class Clostridia; order Lachnospirales; family Lachnospiraceae; genus Mediterraneibacter; species Mediterraneibacter guildfordensis. The sequence continues at coordinate 103,687 of DXIS01000039.1, read as the reverse complement.
TCTCACTGATATGTTTCCTGTCTCCGCCAGCACCTCAAGCCGCACCGAGTGGGTCTTGATCTGGGAGATCGCATACTGCGTCCGCACATCCTTCACCTTCAGATCATCGAACCCGGTCAGGATCCGAAGGATATGCTGACACGCCGGGACGTCACGCAGCGCCACGGACATGAATACGTCGCTCAGGAGATTGAATGACTGAATCTCTCGCATCCGCTGATCTCTCTGCTGTTAATAGGGAATTAAAAGCATTGAGATTTTCCTGAGTGTTACAGAATTATGGATGCGGCTGACGCCGCCTTAGAATCAGACATGCCGGAAATATAATGCTTTTCCATATGATAGCACATGCGGATAGAAAATGCCAGACGAAAAATTTTATCTCAGACACGAAAACAGCCCGCCGGATGATCCTTCACCCGACGGGCCTTTTTCTCCCGATATACCTATTTGTAGCAAACGATCTTTCCGAAGTCTGCCTTCAGGGAAGCGCCGCCCACAAGACCGCCGTCAATGTCAGCCTGTGCAAACAGCTCAGCTGCATTTCCTGCATTTACAGATCCGCCGTACTGGATGCGGATCGCTTCTGCTGTAGCTTCGTCGTATACTTCAGCAACACACTCACGGATGCCCTTGCATACTTCTTCAGCCTGCTCTGTTGTAGCTGTCTTGCCTGTTCCGATCGCCCAGATCGGCTCATAAGCGATAACCATTGTCTTAGCCTGGTCAGCTGTTACGTTCTGAAGACCTACTTTAACCTGCTGACGGATGAAGTCCATTGTCACGCCCTGCTCTCTCTGCTCCAGAGTCTCACCGCAGCACATGATCGGTGTAATGCCGTGCTCGAACGCTTTGAGGACTTTCTTGTTCACATCTTCGTTTGTCTCGCCGAAGTAGTCTCTTCTCTCGGAATGTCCGAGAACTACATACTTAACGCCTGCGTCTACGAGCATAGCCGGGGAGATCTCGCCTGTGTAAGCTCCGCTCTCCTCAAAGTACATATTCTCAGCGCCGACCTGGATGTTTGTGCCTTTTACAGCTTCAACAACCGGTACGATGTCGATCGCCGGTACGCAGAATACTACGTCAACTTCTTCATTCGCTACTAACGGTTTCAGTTCTTCTACCAGAGCAACTGCCTCGCTCGGAGTCTTGTTCATCTTCCAGTTGCCTGCGATAATTTTCTTTCTTGCCATTTTCGTATATCTCCTAACTAATTATTTTATAAATACAGTGCTTACCGGTCGTTCGCTGCTGCTACTCCCGGCAGCTCCTTCCCTTCGAGGAACTCAAGTGAAGCGCCGCCGCCTGTTGAGATATGTGTCATCTTGTCGCCGTAGCCGAGCTGGTTTACAGCTGCTGCGGAATCACCGCCGCCGATGATGGTCACTGCGTCTGTGTCAGCAAGGGCTGCTGCTACAGTCTTGGTTCCGTCTGCGAACTTCGGCATCTCGAAGCATCCCATCGGTCCGTTCCATACAACGGTCTTCGCGGATTTAACAGCCTCTGCGTACATTTTAGCCGTCTCCGGTCCGATATCAAGACCCATCCAGCCGTCCGGGATCTCATTCTGAGCTACAACTTTTGTATTTGCATCATTGGAGAACGCATCTGCTGCGATGGCATCTACCGGAAGGAGCAGTTTCACGCCTTTCTCCTCTGCCTTCTTAACCATGTCAAGTGCGTACTGCAGATAATCTTCCTCAAGAAGAGAGTTTCCTACATTTCCACCCTGGGCTTTTGTGAATGTATAGCACATTCCGCCGCCGATGATGAGTGTATCTACTTTCTCAAGCAGATTGTTGATAACGGAGATCTTGCTGGATACTTTGGATCCGCCGAGGATCGCTACGAACGGTCTCTCCGGATTCTCTACCGCGTTTCCGAGGAATTTGATCTCTTTCTCCATCAGGTATCCTACTACTGCTGTATCCACATACTGTGTAACGCCTACGTTTGAGCAGTGTGCTCTGTGGGCTGTACCGAATGCATCATTTACAAATACATCGCAGAGAGAAGCAAGCTCTTTGGAGAATGCCTCGCCGTTCTTGGTCTCTTCTGCTCTGTAACGGGTGTTCTCAAGAAGGACAACGTCGCCGTCTTTCATGGCCTCTACGGCTGCTTTTGCGTTCGGTCCGACTACTTCCGGATCCGCTGCGAATTTTACTTCCTGTCCGAGATGCTCGGAAAGTCTTACTGCAACCGGTGCAAGTGAAAGTTCCGGTTTCGGCTCTCCCTTCGGTTTGCCGAGGTGTGAGCAGAGGATCACTTTGCCGCCGTCGGCGATCAGTTTCTTAATCGTCGGAAGCGCTGCAACGATACGTGTCTCGTCTGTGATCTGTCCGTCTTTAAGCGGTACGTTGAAGTCGCATCTTACAAGGACTCTCTGGTCCTTTACGTTGATGTCGTCTACTGTTTTTTTGTTAAGTCCTGCCATTTTAATAGCCTCCTGATACTTTTTCTCATTATAAATGGGGTCCGGTCCTACAATAAGACCGGACCCCATTGTGAGTCAATTTTTAGTCAGAAATTAATTACTCAGAGATTAATTTTCCGAAGTATTTGATTGTTCTAACCATCTGGCTTGTGTAGGAGTTCTCGTTGTCATACCATGATACAACCTGAACCTCTGTGTTGCCGTCGCCTGTCGGCAGAGCCATTGTCTGAGTAGCGTCGAACAGTGAGCCGTAGGACATACCAACGATATCGCTGGATACGATCTCATCTGTGTTGTAGCCGTAGGACTCGTTGGAAGCTGCTTTCATAGCTGCGTTGATCTGATCAACTGTAACTTCGCCTTCTACAACTGCTGTCAGGATTGTTGTTGATCCTGTCGGAGTCGGAACACGCTGAGCGGATCCGATCAGTTTGCCGTTCAGTTCCGGGATAACAAGGCCGATAGCCTTAGCTGCGCCTGTGCTGTTCGGAACGATGTTGACAGCTGCTGCACGTGATCTTCTCAGATCGCCTTTTCTCTGCGGTCCGTCAAGTGTCATCTGATCGCCTGTGTAAGCGTGGATCGTGCACATGATACCGGATTTGATCGGTGCAAGATCATTCAGAGCCTTAGCCATCGGAGCGAGGCAGTTTGTTGTACAGGAAGCAGCAGAAATGATGTTGTCTTCCTTTGTAAGTGTCTCGTGGTTTACATTATAAACGATTGTCGGAAGGTCATTTCCAGCCGGAGCGGAGATGATAACCTTCTTAGCGCCTGCATTGATATGAGCCTGAGCTTTGTCTTTCTTTGTGTAGAAGCCTGTACACTCAAGAACTACATCAACACCGATCTGTCCCCACGGAAGGTTGTTTGCATCAGCCTCAGCGTAGATCTTGATCTCTTTTCCGTCAACTGTGATGGAATCCTCTCCTGCCTCAACTTTGTCAGCCAGTGCATATCTGCCCTGTGTTGAGTCATATTTCAGTAAGTGAGCCAGCATCTTCGGAGATGTAAGGTCGTTGATTGCCACGATCTCAAATCCCTCTGCTCCAAACATCTGTCTGAAAGCGAGACGTCCGATACGTCCAAATCCATTAATCGCTACTTTTACTGCCATGATTAATTCCTCCTAAAAGTTTAAAAAATATTTGACTGTAAGTCAGCCATGGCGGTGAACCCTTTAAACACGTCGTCATCGGGGACATCACCAACTAGAGATATTGTACTAAAATGAAAACAAAAATTCAAGTACTAAATCTGTTTTTAATACTCAAATCTTAATATTTATGCACGGATCCGTTCAGGGGATCTTCACAAATGAAGGCCTTCGCCCAATGAATTCTGTGTAATACCGGAATCCGCAGGATTTCAGAAGTCCGCCCGCCCGGTCAAAATCCCAGGCCACGTGTTCCGGCCGGTGGCCGTCCGCCCCCACCGTCACCATCTCTCCCCCAAGTTCCCGGTAGCGCTTCAGCACATCCGGATGGGGATTGGGGAATCCCAGGCCGTACTTCAGGCCGGCGGTGTTCATTTCCAGCGCTTTTCCCATATCGATCAGCTTCTTCAGGATGGCGTCGATCTCATCGGCAAACATCCGGTAAGAATACTCCTCTGCCTGATGTTTCCCGTAGCGCACCACATAATCCAGATGCCCCAGCGCATCGAAATCGCTGACGCCGTCCAGGCAGCGCAGAGTCTCGACAAACGCTTCCCGGTAGGCCTCCGCATCCGGCCGTCCTTCGAAAAGCTTCCCGTAATAGGGGTCCAGCCCCCGGACCAGATGGACGGATCCGATCACATAATCAAAGGGGCAGGCATGCGTCAGTTCCCTGTACCGCTCTCCGAGGTGGGGCTGCAGCCCGATCTCAATGCCGATCCGCACATCGAGCCGTCCGCGGTACGCTTCCTTAAGCGGATCAAGCGTCCGGAAATAGGCATCCGCATCAAACAGGAACGGCGTCTCCCCGGGCGCGATAACTTCGCCCTCCTGAGGCGGGAAATCAAGATCCATGTGATCCGTGATGCACACCGCATCCAGCCCGCGCTCCGCCGCGGCATCAAGCATGCTGCGCACGGACGCCTGGCTGTCTGTGGAAAATTCCGTATGCATATGGCAGTCGCTGCGGATCGAAAGCCCGCCTGATGTCACTTTCTGTTTCACAGGATCGTTCCTCCTCCCAGCACATATTCGCCGTCGTAAAGGACCAGTGCCTGACCTGGCGTCACCGCCCGCTGGGGCTCTTCAAAATGACAGACGATCTCATCTTCACCCGTCTTTTCCGCCGTACACCAGGCCCCTTTGTGGTTATACCGGATCTTGGCGAACACCCGCTTCGGTTCCGGCAGATCTTCCACAGCCATAAAGTTGATCCGGTCCGCCCGGACCGTCCGGGTCAGGGATTCTTCATAAGTCCCGATGACCACTTCATTGGTCTCCGGCCGGATCTCCAGCACGAAAGCCGGATGCCCGAGCGCCAGTCCGAGGCCTTTGCGCTGTCCCACCGTATAATGGATGATCCCTTTATGCTTTCCAAGGATCTTCCCGTCCGGCGTGACGAAATTTCCTTCCGGGATGTCCCGGCCCGTATAGTCCCTGATAAAGGACGCATAATCCCCGTCCGGCACGAAGCAGATATCCTGGCTGTCCGGCTTGTCCGCCACCGGAAGACCGATCTTCTCCGCTATGGAGCGGATCTCATCTTTTGAATACGCGCCGGCCGGCATCAGTGTGTGCGCCAGCTGCTCCTGGGTCAGGTTATAGAGCGCATAGGTCTGATCCTTTATAAGGGACGCGGAACGCCGGATGGCATAACGGCCGTTTTCCAGTTTTTCGACCCGTGCGTAATGCCCGGTGGCGATATAATCCGCCCCGATAGCCCGGCTCCGGTCAAGCAGGGCCTCCCACTTTACGTACCGGTTGCAGGCAATGCACGGATTCGGGGTGTGACCGTGCAGATACTCATCTGCAAAGTAGTCGATCACATTTTTCCGGAAATCCTCTCTGAAGTTCATCACATAATACGGAATGCCCAGTGCAGCCGCCACTCTCCGGGCGTCCTCCACGGCGCTTAAGCCGCAGCATCCGCCGTTCTCCTCCACGGAACAGGCGTCTTCCTCCTGCCAGATCTGCATGGTGACGCCGATCACATCATACCCCTGCTCTTTCAGGAGATATGCCGCTACCGAAGAGTCCACGCCGCCCGACATTCCCACGACGACTCTGCTCATTAATATTCCTCTTCTTCCTCTTCCTCGCCCTCATGGATATCGGACTTCGGCTTCTCCAGGCCCTCGATCTTGATGCCGTTCTTCTCCGCGTAATCCCAGAGTGCCGCATGGATGGCTTCTTCAGCCAGCAGGGAGCAGTGCACCTTCACCGGCGGGAGTCCGTCCAGCGCTTCCATGACCGCTTTATTCGTCACTTCCATGGCTTCCTGGACACTCTTGCCCTTCACCAGCTCCGTCGCCATGCTGCTGGTAGCCACAGCCGCGCCGCAGCCGAATGTCTTGAACTTCACATCCCGGATGATCTGGTTCTCGTCAATATCCAGATAGATCCTCATGATATCGCCGCATTTTGCATTGCCGACCGTGCCCACGCCGCTGGCGTTCTCGATCTCTCCTACATTTCTCGGATGCTGAAAATGATCCATTACCTTCTCTGTATACATTCTTCTATTCCTCCTGATGAATCCTTACTGATTTTTCTCCTGCTTCTTCACAAAATCCTCATACAGCGGGGACATGCTCCGAAGCTGTGCCACGATTTTCTTCAGATTATCCACAACATAATCCACATCTTCCTTTGTCGTCTCCTCATCCAGCGTCATGCGCAGCGACCCGTGGGCGATCTCATGGGGAAGCCCGATGGCCAGCAGCACGTGGGACGGATCCAGAGATCCGGACGTGCAGGCGGATCCGCTGGATGCGCAGATCCCCTTCATGTCGAGCATGATCAGAAGGGATTCGCCTTCAATAAACCGGAAGCTGAAGTTGACATTGTTCGGAAGCCGCTTCGTCCGGTCGCCGTTGAGCCGGCAGTACGGGATCTCCTTCTCGATCCGGCCGATCATGTAATCCCTGATCTCCGTTTCCTGGTCCATCCGCTCTTTCATAGATGCTGCCGCCAGCTCCACCGCTTTCCCGAGGCCCACGATGCCCGGCACATTTTCCGTGCCCGCACGGCGCTTCCGTTCCTGCGCGCCGCCGTGGATAAAGGACCGGATCTTCACGCCCTTCCGGATATAGAGGAAGCCGATCCCCTTCGGGCCGTTAAGCTTGTGCCCGCTGGCGCTGAGCATATCGATATTGCATTCATCCACATTGATCGGCACATGGGCAAATGCCTGCACCGCATCGGTATGGAACAGGACCCCGTGCGCACGGGCGATCTTTCCGATCTCGGCGATGGGCTCAATGGTCCCGATCTCGTTGTTCGCATACATGATGGAGATGAGGATCGTATCCGGTCGGATGGCCGCCTCCACGGCCGCCGGATCAACGAGCCCGTTCTCATCTACATCCAGATAGGTCACTTCATATCCCCGTTTCTCCAGATATGCACAGGTGTGCAGGATGGCATGGTGCTCGATCCTGCTGGTAATGATGTGCTTCCCTTTCTCCGCGTAAGCCTCGGCTGTGGCGGTCAGCGCCCAGTTGTCCGACTCCGTGCCGCCTGCAGTAAAGTAGATCTCATTAGCCTTCGCTCCAAGCACGCCGGCGATGATCTCCCGCTGCTTTGTGATCACTTCTTTATTCGCAGATGCGAATCCGTATACACTGGACGGATTGCCGTAGTGCTCCGTAAAATACGGCAGCATTGCCGTTACGACTTCCGGTGATGTCTTCGTTGTTGCCGCATTATCTAAATAAATCAGTTTATTCATTTCCTGCCTCCTGTAATTTCTCTGTCTTTTTCCGGCTCTCTTCCACCAGCTGGTCCAGCATGATCTCATCCACGGTCCGGCTGATGCTCTCGTTGATCCGCTTCCAGACATATTTTGATACACAGCTGTCTGCGGATTTACAGCCTCCGGCCGGATCCAGTCCCGGACACTCCACCGGTTCCAGACTGCCTTCCAGCGCCCGCAGAATATCGCCCACGGAGATTTCTTTCATATCCTTCGCCAGCACATATCCGCCCCCGGCGCCCCGGATGCTCCGGACCAGCCCCGCTTTCCTTAAAAGGGCCACCAGCTGCTCGAGATACCGTTCCGAGATATCCTGACGCTCTGAAATGCTGATTATGGACACCGGCGCGTCCCCGCTGTACTGGGCGAGATCGATCATTGCACGCAGCCCGTACCGGCCTTTTGTTGACAGTTTCATAGCTTCACCTTCTCTGTATATTCCAATTCACTTCTGTCACGGTGTTATATTCCCTAGTTAATTGCTGGGGATTCCTTAAGTAGGATAGCACCATCCTCCTGTTCTGTCAAGGCGGAAGCTTACATATATTGTAAAAACTCTGACCCGGAGTTGACCCTGATGTCAGCCAGACACAAACTCTTCCGGAATGCGGCCATCCTGACTGTTGCAGGATTCATCAGCCGCATATTCGGATTCCTCTTCCGTATTTTCCTGAGCCGCTCTTTTGGAGAAGAAAACGTCGGCCTCTATCAGATGATCTTTCCGCTGTATATTTTGTGCCTCTCCTTAAGCACCGCCGGACTGCAGACCGCCGTGTCACGGATCACGGCAGAGAAAACAACGCTCGGACATAATAAAGAGGCAGATGGCGTCCTCACAGCCGCCCTCTGCCTCGCAGTGGTTATTTCATTGATCGAAATCCTGGTGATCCAGGATCAGGCCGGATCCATCGCCGGTTCACTTTTTGGCGATGACCGCTGTATGGAACTGATCCTCATCATCTCCTACGCGCTCCCGTTTGCCGCCGTCCACAGCTGTATCTGCGGACGAAGCCTGGGTCTGGGCGACACAATGCTTCCGGCCGCAAGCCAGCTGATCGAGCAGTGCGTACGGATCCTGACCGTGGTTCTTCTCTGGATCTTCCTGCGCACCTGCGGTCTGACCCCTTCGATCCGCCTGGCTGCAGCCGGTGTGGTGGCCGGGGAAATGGCCGCCGCCCTGTTTACCGTCCGGGGGCTCCGCCTGCAGCGTCCGGGCCGGGCCGGCATCCGTGAACTGTTCGCTTTTTCCGCGCCGCTCACGGCAAACCGGACTGCCCTCACCCTGCTCCAGAGCATCGAAGCCGTCTCCATCCCGGCCTCTCTCATCCGGTACGGGATGTCTGCCACGGAGGCAGTCAGTCTGTATGGGGTGCTGACCGGAATGGCCCTGCCGTGCATCCTTTTCCCGTCCGCACTCACCGGCTCGGTCGGCACCGTCCTTCTTCCGGCCGTCAGTGCAGCCAGCACGTCCGGAAACCGGCGTTCTGTCTTCCTGCTTCTCAGGAAAGCCATCGTAAGCTGCTTTTCACTGGGGCTTGCCTGCTGTCTTTTCTTCCTGCTCTTCGGAAAAATGATCGGGCGCTTCCTGTTCCACAGCGCGGATGCCGGACGCTTCATTATCACACTGGCATGGATCTGTCCGTTTCTCTACGTCAATTCCTCACTTCTGAATGCGGTCAACGGGTACGGCAGGACCGGAACCAGCTTTCTCATCAGTATGTCCGGTCTTCTCATCCGCATCGCCGGCGTCTTTCTGGCTGTCCCGAAGTTTGGGATCCAGGGATATCTGTGGGCGCTGCTCGGCGCACAGCTGTGCACTACCGTTCTTGCATCCGCCTTCCTGGTCCGCCTGAACAGCAGGATCACGCCTTCGCCGGAAACAGATTGATAAACGCGCGCACTAATCCCGGATTTATGTAGAGTTCCAGCAGGATCCCCGCCGCAACAGCCGCGAGCACAAACATCGTCTTCTGCCGGTTCCACTGCGTCCTCGGGGCGCTCAGGCAGTACCAGAGCAGGATCACAAAGGCAGGTATATAAAAGAGGAACTGCGGCAGCAATGACACCGCGCACAGAAGACTTCCTTTGAGCCCCAGACCGTCCGCTGCGGATGAAACCGCCACGCCGCCGGTGAAGCCCGTCCACACCAGGAACAACATTGCGGCAGCCTTCCGCAGCCTGGTAAGCGAAGCCGCCGCCAGAAGGATCAGCGGAACGATCCTGAGTCTTAAAAGATATGGAAGATAGGACCGGATATCAATCTGCACTGAAGTAAACTGAGACAGAAACAGGTCACTGAATATCCCGGTCTCTGTCATATATTTTTTTACGATCAGGTTTACGAAAATGATGCCAAGCAGAAACCCCGGCACGAAAAAGGCCAGCATCTGCCCTTTTCCTGAATGAAATATCCTCATACAGCCTCCCTGTCCTTTCAGATCATAACGGATATTTCATTATATGCCGGGGTTTATTACATATACTTTTATTTTCCGTATTTTGCAGCGTAAGCCATCAGAGATGCAACCGTCTTGGCATCCTCGATCTCTCCCGAGAAAATCTTTTGCTTCAGGTCATCCAGAGAATAGGCCTTCAGATCAATAAATTCATCCTCGTCCAGATGCTGTCTGGACGGTATCAGGTCTTTCGCCACATATACTTCGATCTTTTCATTACAGAACGCCACCGTTGTCCGGAGCGTGATAAGCCACTCCAGATTCTCGCTCCGATATCCGGTCTCTTCCTCAAGTTCACGGGACGCGCAGGTCAGTCCCGGTTCATCCTCAGCGTCCAGCGCACCGGCCGGAATCTCCAGTGTATATCGTTCCAGCGCATTCCGGTACTGCCGCACCATCAGGATCCTGCCGTCATCCGTAACCGGAACGACTGCCGCAGCCCCCTTATGCCTGATAAAATCCCAGACCGCTGTGTGAGTCCCGTCCTCCCCTGTGATCTCCATCGTATCCTGGTAGAAATCGATGATCTTTCCTTTAAATTTTAATTCTCTGTTAATACGTTTAATGTGCTGATCCATATGCTCCTCCTGTATTTTATTTTCCCGCAGGATCTTTCAGGGCCCGCGGATCTTCATCATAAAAGAAGGCCCTCGTCTTTCGACAAGGGCCGGTCCTTTATCTGTTGCTATGATCCAGGTTACTTCGCGAAATCTGTTGCACGCGATTCTCGGATGACATTTACCTTGATCTGTCCCGGATATTCCAGTTCGAATTCAATCTGCTTTGCAATATCCCTGGCCAGAAGCACCATATCATCATCAGATACCTGCTCTGGAACTACCATAACACGAATCTCTCTTCCTGCCTGAATGGCAAAAGACTTATCCACCCCTTTAAACTGGTTGGTAATATCTTCTAACTGTTTCAATCTGTTTGTGTATGTTTCGATCGTCTCACGTCTTGCCCCCGGCCTTGCCGCGGAGATCGTATCTGCCGCCTGTACGACACAGGCAACCAGCGTCTGAGGCTCCACATCTCCGTGATGTGCCTCAACCGCATTGATGACGGTCGGGGATTCTTTGTATTTCCTGCAAAGATCCACACCGATCTGGATATGGGATCCCTCCACGTCATGGTCGATCGATTTTCCTATATCATGGAGAAGTCCGGCTCTCTTGGCCATCCTTACATCGATTCCGATCTCACCCGCAAGCAGTCCTGCCAGCTGGGCAACTTCAATAGAATGCTTCAGTGCATTCTGCCCGTAACTTGTACGGAACTTCATGCGTCCGAGGAGACGGATCAGTTCCGGATGGATGCCCGGTACGCCGACTTCAATCGCGGCTGCCTCTCCTTCTTCACGGATCATGGCATCGACTTCTTTCTGAGCCTTCTCAACCATCTCTTCGATCCTTGCCGGATGGATACGTCCGTCCACGATCAGCCGCTCAAGAGCAATTCTTGCGACTTCACGGCGGATCGGATCAAAGCCGGACAGTACAACCGCTTCCGGCGTATCGTCAATGATCAGCTCAACGCCTGTCAGAGTCTCGAGGGTGCGGATATTCCGACCCTCACGGCCGATGATGCGGCCTTTCATTTCATCGCTCGGAAGCTGTACGACAGAGATCGTCGTCTCAGCAACATGGTCAGCGGCACATCTCTGGATGGCATTGACGACGTATTCTTTCGCCTTCTTGTCAGCGTCTTCCTTCGCCTGAGCCTCCAGTTCCCTGACCATCTTCGCGGTGTCATGCTTAACATCTTCTTCAACAGTTTTCAACAGATATTCTTTTGCCTGTTCGGAGGTAAGTCCTGAGATTCGTTCCAGTTCCTGCACACGTTTCTGACTTAATTCCTCTACCCTGGCTTCGCGCTGGCGGAGTTGTTCTTCCTTTGCCGACAGTTTTGATTCCCGGTGTTCAAGAGAATCTGACCGTTTTTCCACTGCTTCCTCTTTTGCAAGCACGCGCTTTTCGTAGCGCTGCAGCTCAGCTCTTCGTTCCTTGGTTTCTTTTTCGAGTTCATTCTTTGTCTTGATGGACTCTTCCTTTACTTCCAAAAGAGCTTCTTTCTTCGTTGTCTCAGCAGTTTTCACAGCATCGTCGATAATCTCCCTTGCTTTTGCCTCCGCATTGCCGATCTTATTCTCGGCATTTTTCTTCAGACTGGAGACCGTTGCAAAATGGGAAATGATCCCAACTATCAACGCGAGGGCCACGGCAATGATAATCATAATGATCATTGCGCAGGAGCACCTCCTTATTTAATTTTCATTGTACATAATACTTAAATACAACAGTTAAATTTTATACTGTTTTCACAACAATGTCAAGCATCGGATGTATAATTTTGTATCACTTGACGGACTGTCTCATAACCGAATCCTTTTCTTGCCAGATACCCGTATATCCGCTGCATTTCCCGCTCATCCGCACACGCCGGGTCAAACCGCTTTTTCTCCAGGAGCCGCCTTACCGCTTCAGCCTCTCCGCCCTCATCACCACACGCTTCAAAGGCATCATCGATCAGCTCTGCCGGCACGCCTTTCTGCTGGAGCTGCGCCCGGATTTCCCTGCGGCTCTTCATTCCCTGCCGGCTGCGGACAAAGTTCTCCGCGTACCGGGCATCATTGAGATATCCGAAAGATCTCACATATTCCACCGCAGCGTCGATGATCTCAGGAGGATACAGGCCGAGCCGGAGCTTTTCGCGGAGCGCATTTTCAGTCCGGTCCATATCGCTCAGGAGATGCATGGCCCGGAGTTTTGCCCGTTTCAGCAGTACCTCTGAATAAATCTTCTGCCGCGCTTCGTCTGAAAGTTCTTCGCCCTCCCGGATATGAAAACGGGAAAGTTCGCCTTTGTAAAGTACAAAGGCGAATTTCCCATCTATGGATACTTTATATTTTGTTTTGGAACAGGGTTCGATCGCGGTAACTGTCACTCTGCCTTACCGCCTTCTTCTGCATCTCCCGCAGCATCTGCCTCCTCTGCCCCGGACAGGTGATAGTGGGCGCGGACTTTCTGATCCAGTTCTTCCATCAGTTCCGGATGCGTCTCAAGATAGATCTTTGCATTCTCCCGGCCCTGCCCGATCTTCTCTCCTTCATAGGCATACCATGCACCGCTCTTCTTCACAAGATCAATGCCGGTCGCAAGGTCAAGGATATCTCCGGATTTGGAAATTCCTTTTCCGAACATAATATCGAACTCCGCCTCTTTAAACGGGGGCGCGATCTTATTTTTCACGATCTTCACGCGGGTACGGTTTCCGACCATCTCGCCGCTCTGCTTTAACGTCTCGATCCTGCGCACATCCATGCGGACGGAAGCATAAAACTTCAGCGCACGCCCGCCGGTCGTTGTCTCCGGATTGCCGAACATCACGCCCACTTTCTCACGGAGCTGGTTGATAAAGATCACGATACAGTTGGACTTGCTGATAACCGGCGTCAGCTTTCTGAGTGCCTGGGACATCAGTCTTGCCTGCAGACCCACATGGCTGTCGCCCATGTCGCCCTCGATCTCCTGCCTCGGCACCAGTGCGGCAACAGAATCCACAACTATGATATCCACCGCGCCGGAACGGACCATCGTCTCCGCGATCTCCAGCGCCTGGTCACCGCTGTCCGGCTGGGATATGTAAAGTTCATCAATATCCACGCCGATATTCTTCGCATACACCGGATCCAGCGCATGCTCCGCATCGATAAATCCCGCGATGCCGCCCCGTTTCTGGACTTCCGAGATCATATGAAGGGCAACCGTGGTTTTACCGCTGGACTCCGGTCCGTAGATCTCGATCACACGTCCTTTTGGAACGCCGCCGAGGCCGAGCGCCAGATCCAGGCTCAGGCATCCGGTGGGCACCGTTTCAACCGCCGCACGCGCGCCGGGATCTCCAAGTTTCATCACAGTTCCTTTACCAAAATCTTTCTCCAGCTTGGCTATCGCTGCATCAAGAGCTTTTTTCTTCTCATCATTTCCTGCCATAATAATTCTCCTTCTTAAATCGAACAGTTGTTCGTGTCCGTTACTATAGTATTATACTCCATTCAAAATGTCAACCACATTTTCGAAAAGTTGACCCTTCTTTTGTCGCTGAGCCAGTTTCTGACAGCAGCGTCTGCTTTGCCCATAGGCGCTTCCTCCTTTGAATTGATTTGATCAAAACTGAAATTACCGGCTGAAACAGCCATGATAATAAGATCTGCTTTCTGATCTGATCAAGAAAGCAGCCGCAGCATGATTCTTAGATTTGAAATGTGCTGCTGAAAATTTTGATGTGAATAAACTATACCACGATTTATTTCTGCCTGCAACCACAAAATCCTCAGTGGATCGGGACACAATAAAAAGGCCGGGGAGCCTATTCGATCCCCAGCACTTTATAATCCTGATCTTCTACGGTTTTTTTCAGCACCTCATCGCTGATCTCCGCGTTCAGTGTGACAACGGCCGTTCCGGCCTCATGGCTTACTTCCGCCGCATCCACTTCCGGAAGCGCCTCCAGCACTTTCTTTACTCTGGCCTCGCAGTGTCCGCACATCATTCCCTCGATCTTCATTGTCTTTGTCATTGTTGTTTCCTCCTTTTTCTTTTTTACTTTTATTTTCTTATCTCTTCCGGCGTCATACATTTTGAACCAGTTGAGCCTGAGAGCATTACTTACGACGCAGAAACTTGAAAGGCTCATCGCCGCCGCGCCAAACATGGGATTTAACTGCCACCCGAACACCGGGATCCACACCCCTGCTGCCAGAGGAATGCCAATCACGTTATAGAAGAACGCCCAGAACAGGTTCTCATGGATATTCCGGAGCGTCGCCCGGCTCATGCGGATCGCGGCCGGCACGTCGCTCAGACGGCTTTTCATCAGCACCACGTCCGCCGCGTCGATGGCAATATCCGTACCCGCGCCGATGGCGATGCCCATATCCGCCCGTGTGAGCGCCGGGGCGTCATTGATGCCATCGCCCACCATGGCGACTTTCCCCTTCTTTTTCAGGGACCGGATCACGCTTTCCTTGCCTTCCGGGAGAACGCCTGCGATCACCTCGTCCACACCGGCCTGGGCGCCGATGGCTTTTGCCGTACGCTCATTGTCTCCGGTGAGCATAACGACACGGATCCCCATATTCTGCAGTTCTTTTACCGCCTGCGGGCTGTCTTCCTTGATCACATCCGCCACGGCGATGATCCCGGCAAGCTTTCCTTTCCGGCTGAAGAAAAGCGGCGTCTTTCCCTCTTCGGCCAGTGTTTCCGCCCGCCTGCGGATCTCACCGGGGACATCCGCCCTGCCGCTGATAAACGTAAGATTGCCGCCGCAGACAGACTCGCCGTTTATTGTACCGGCAAGCCCGTTGCCCGGAAGGGCCTGAAAATCTTCCACCCCGGGAACTACTCCTGCTCCTGTCTCTCCGGCTTTGGCCATAATAGCCCGTGCAAGCGGATGTTCGCTCTTCTGTTCCAGCGCGCAGGCCGTGGACAGCAGTTCGTCCCCGGTCACGCCCTCTGCCGGGATCATATCCGTCACCCGGGGCTCCCCGCTGGTGATGGTCCCGGTTTTATCCAGGGCAACGATCTCCGTCTTCCCTGTCTCCTCCAGGGAAACCGCAGTCTTGAACATAATGCCGTTCTTTGCCCCCATCCCGTTGCCTACCATGATGGCCACCGGAGTCGCCAGTCCCAAGGCGCAGGGGCAGCTGATCACCAGCACGGAAATCCCTCTGGCCAGCGCAAAGCCCGCCGTCTGGCCTGCGATCAGCCATACCGCGATGGTCACAAGGGCGATCCCGATCACCGCCGGGACGAATACGCCGGATACCCGGTCCGCCACCTTGGCGATGGGCGCTTTTGTAGCCGCCGCATCACTCACCATCTGGATGATCTGGGAGAGCGTCGTGTCCTCGCCCACCCGGGTCGCCTCACATTTCAGGAACCCGGACTGATTGAGCGTCGCAGCCGACACCCCATCCCCGGTGTTTTTATCCACCGGGATGCTTTCGCCGGTCAGCGCCGATTCATTGACCGCGCTGATCCCTTCCAGGACAATGCCGTCCACCGGTATATTTTCACCGGGCCGTACGACGAACACATCGCCTTTGCGCACCTGATCGATGGAGATCGTCTCCTCGATGCCGCTCCTCACCACCGTGGCTGTCTTCGGCGCCAGTTTCATCAGACTTTTCAGAGCGTCCGTGGTCCGGCCTTTGGAGCGGGCCTCCAGCATCTTGCCCACCGTGATCAGGGTCAGGATCATGGCCGCCGACTCAAAATAAAACTCATGCATATACGACATCACGCCCGCCATATCGCCCCTCATCTGGGCGTCCGTCATGGCAAACAGAGCGTACAGGCTGTACCCGTAGGACGCCCCGGCCCCCAGCGCCACCAGGGTATCCATGTTCGGCGCCCGGTGGATCAGCCCTTTAAACCCGCTGATGAAGAACTTCTGGTTGATCACCATGACAGTGGTCGTCAGAAGGAGCTGGATCAGCCCCATGGCCACATGGTTTCCTTCCAGGAATGAAGGGACCGGCCAGTCCCACATCATATGGCCCATTGAAAAATACATAAGGGGAATGAGGAAACACAGAGATGCGATGAGCCGGCGTTTCATTTTCGGCGTTTCCCGGTCCTTCAGCGAATCCTCCGCTTCGGCAATGGACATCCCGCCGGTTTTCCCTGCCTCGTGTGCAGCTCCCTTTTCTGACGCGCCATATCCGGCTTCTTCCACCGCCGCGATGATCTCCGCCGGGGAGGCGGTTCCCTCGACGCCCATGGAGTTGGTCAGCAGGCTGACCGAACAGGATGTGACGCCGGGGACGTGCGACACGGCTTTCTCCACCCGGGCGCTGCAGGCCGCGCAGCTCATGCCCGTTACATTATATTGATCCATCTTGATCCCTCCTATTTCATCAGTTTCTGAAGGACAAGGACAAGTTCGTCTATGGTCTCTTCCTTCCCCTCCCGGATGTCCTCCGCCACACAGGAACGGATATGTTCGGCCAGAAGCACTTTATTAAAGCTGTTGAGCGCCGCGTTGACGGCGGACACCTGGATCAGGATCTCCGGGCAGTAGGCATTGTTTTCCACCATTTTGCGGATCCCGCGCACCTGTCCCTCAATCCGGTTCAGCCGGTTGATCATGCTGCGCTTCTCCTTTTCCGACCGCTCCTTCATACTGTGCAGACAGTGCGGACAGACTTTACCGCCTGCTTCCAATGGATTTTCTGCAAATGCTTTATCTTCCATTCTATTTGTCTCCTTATATCTGATAAACCCCCGCAGGGTATATTCCTTACAAGTAGATTATATACCACACAGGGGTATTTTGCAAGCACTGATTTTATTTCTGTACGAAAACAAATACGCATATTGCGAATTTTATCTTTTATGGTAGAATAGAGTCGTTGGTAAATGTTTATTCATTATGTCTTAAATATAAGGAGGATTTTATATGCACTGCTACAGAAAAATCACAGAAGATCTGTACTGGGTGGGCGCAAGCGACCGCCGGATCGAACTGTTCGAAAATATTTTCCCGCTCTCGGACGGAGTGTCCTACAACTCCTATCTGCTGATGGACGAGAAAACCGTTCTTTTTGATTCCGCAGATTACTCCGTAGGACGCCAGTTCCTGGAAAATGTACAGGCTGTCCTGAACGGCAGATCTCTTGACTACCTGATCGTCAACCACATGGAGCCGGACCACTGCGCCATGATCGATGAACTGGCGCTGCGCTACCCGGAAATGCAGATCATCGGCAACGCCAAAACCTTCCCGATGATCGACCAGTTCTTCGGCTTTGACCTGGAAGAGAAAAAGGTCATTGTAAAAGAAGGCGACACATTCTGCACCGGAAAACACACCCTGCATTTTGTGATGGCGCCCATGGTGCACTGGCCGGAAGTTATGATGACTTACGATGAGGCGGATAAGATCCTCTTCTGCGCGGACGCTTTCGGAACATTCAAAGCCCTGAACGGCAATATTTTCAATGACGAGATCAACTTTGACCGGGACTGGCTTGACGAGGCCCGCCGCTACTATACAAATATCGTCGGCAAATACGGCATGCAGGTACAGACCGTACTGAAAAAGGCCGCAGGGCTTGACATTCAGATGCTCTGCCCGCTCCACGGACCCGTCTGGCGCACGGATCTTGATTACATCATCGGGAAATATGACAAATGGAGCCGCTATGAGCCGGAAGAAAAAGGCGTTATGATCGCCTACGCCTCCATGTACGGAAATACCGAGAACATGGCGGATGTACTGGCTGCAAAACTGGCGGAGGCAGGCGTGAAAAACATCTGCATGCACAACATTTCCAAGACCCACGTGTCCGAACTGATCGCGGACAGTTTTAAATACAGCCACATCGTGCTGGCTGCGCCGACCTACAACAACGGCATCTATCCGCTGATGGACAATTTCCTGGAAGACATGAAAGCGCTGGCGCTCAAGAACCGGACCATCGCCGTTCTTGGCAACGGAAGCTGGGCGCCCCAGAGCACAAAGCTCATCAGCAATAAGATCAGCGAAATGAAGGATATGACGCTGATGGTCACAAATGTAACCATCAAGTCTTCCCTCAAAGACGCCCAGATGGAAGAACTGGAATCTCTGGGCAGACAAATCGCCGAAGAAGTGTTATAATAGACTTTATCCAGAATTCAGTCTACAAAGGAGGAGTTCTTAATGAAATTAGTAATCACCATGAGCCGCCGTTTCGGAACCGGGGCAAGTATTATTGCAAAAGAACTTTCCGAGCGGCTTAATATCCCCGTATATGACAAGGCGTACATAGAGGAAAAGATCCACGATCACATGTACGAGAGTGAGGCGGAGGCCATCCGGCGTCTGGCCGAGCAGCCCTGCATCATCCTCGGGCGGTGCGCTTCGGATATCCTGAGAGACCGGATGAATGTACTGAACATTTTCGTATGCGCTGACAAAGAAGACCGCATCCGCCGGATCATGGACAAGTACAGCTTAAGCTATGACGAGGCGAAAGAGAAAGTCGAGACAAATGACGAGGAACGTGCCGCCTACTATTACGAGCACACCGGCAGGACCTGGGGCGATGTGAACGACTATCATATGATCCTCGACACATCCGAACTCGGTGTGGAAAACTGCGCGGACATCCTGATGCACTATTTTGAAAAATGTGAATATATCTAGGATTTAAAAAAGAGCACTGCATTTGTCTGCAGTGCTCCTTTTTATCTCTCTTACTATTCAGTCTCCGTTTCCGATCCTTCTGTTTCTTCTTCAGGCGTGATGATCGTTACTCCCACATCATTAAAATCAACTTTCTCCCAGACTTTTTCGTCCACTTCGATCGTTATCGCATCGCGCCACTCTTCAAGCAGGGAATTGTACTGCTCCTGGCGCCGCTCCTCTACGATATTATTCTTTTCCTGATCCGTTGCATCGCGGTCCAGAAGGCTGGTCAGCTGACCCACATAAAGCCCAAGGTCGCTTTCGATCGGATCTGTACACTCGCCTTCCTCGGTAAACCCGTTCACTTCCGCCACAAGATCTTCATTCGGGCCGGTGCTCTCTTCATCAAAGGTCAGGTCATTGGCCGTCAGGCCCATCTCTTCAGCAACTTCCGTCATATTTTCCCCGTCTTTCACACGATCCGCCAGGGTCTGCGCGTCTTCACGGAGCGCCTCCTTCTCTTCATCCGAGAGATCCACGGTATTGCCGGAATCATCCGTTGAACTGAAGGAGAAGTATACATACTTCATCGCCTTCTGAGCGGCTTCCTCATCAGAAACCTCCTCGTCAACGCCCTCTTTCATCTTGTCGGCCATCTTATTCTGGATCGTCAGAAGTTCCAGATATTTCTCAATATCTTTACGATATCCTGAAACGACTTCTTTTGTCTCATCCGAATTGTTCTCATCGAACTGTTTTGCCGCTTCTTTGATCGCATCCTCTTCATCTTCCGTCAGAGCAACTTCGTACTCTGCCGCATGCTGGGAAATGAGATACAGATTCTCAAGCTCCGTCATAATGCTTTCCTTGACAGCCTGCTCATAAGTCTTTCCCTCTTCAACTTCCTGTGTCCACATATCTTCACCGGTCATTCCCATCATGCCGGCATAATAGGTTTCATACTGTCCCTGCGTCATCCGGGCATAGAAATTGGCAACTCCCAGAGTAATATCCTCTTCGCCTACCGTTGCCACAACGGCTCCTGTATCGATCGTTCCGCTGCAGCCTGCAAGCATCCCTGCGGAAAGCACACCCGCCGCTGTCAGCACTGCCGCTCTTTTTCCTAAATGTAACATAACAGCCTCCTCTTTCTAACGCTATACTGATACATTATAGCGTGTTTTCCCGGAAGTAACAAGACTCAAACACAAATAAATCACGCCCGGCTCACGGAAGCGCCAGGCTTCGGATATCTTCCAGCACCCTGCGCACCGTATCCAGTACATTTTCCTGTGCGGCTTTGCCGCTCTTTCCCGCCTTCCGGTACAGAAAACAGGGCGGATCCTCCGTTCGGAACGACAGATCTCTTCCGTAAGACGCCAGCAGGGCCGGGATCTTTGCCGGATCGATCTTCGCCCTTTCATACATCACGAACCGGATCGCATCCCCTTTCTGCTCCACCGCCGTCACATACGCGGCATGCGCCAGATTCTTCAATGCCGCCGCATGAAGGAGCAGCTGCACGGTTTTCGGGATATCCCCAAACCGGTCAATGAGCTCTTCCGTCATATCGTCCATATCCTCTTCATTTTCTATGGCCGAGATCCGTTTATATATATCCAGTTTCTGATTCTCATTGCGAATGTAGGAGTCCGGTATATAGGCGTTAATATTGAGGTCGATGGTCGTCTGGAAGATCTCCGCCTCCTCCCCGCCTTTCAGCTGAAGGACCGCTTCATTGAGCATCTTGCAGTAGAGATCATATCCCACCGCTTCCATGTGCCCGCTCTGGGCCTCGCCCAGCAGATTGCCGGCTCCCCGGATCTCCAGGTCCCGCATGGCGATCTTGATCCCGGATCCCAGATCCGTGAACTCACGGATGGCGGACAGCCGTTTCTCCGCCACTTCCCGAAGAAGCTTATCCCGCCGGTACAGGAGAAAGGCATAGGCCATCCGGTTGGAGCGGCCCACACGCCCCCGCAGCTGATAGAGCTGGGACAGGCCGAACCGGTCCGCATCCTGGATGATCATCGTATTGGCGTTCGGGATGTCCAGTCCGGTCTCAATGATCGTGGTGGACACCAGGACGTCAATATCCCCGTTGATAAAGTCATACATAATATCTTCCAGCTGGCGCTCCCGCATCTGCCCGTGGGCATAGGACACCGTCGCGTCCGGCAGAAGACGGGCAAGGCGCCCGGCCACATCCGCAATGTCGCTGACCCGGTTATAGACATAGTAAACCTGTCCGCCCCGGGCGAGCTCCCGCTCGATCGCCTCACGGACCACCTCGTCGCTGTATTCGATCACATAAGTCTGGATAGGCATCCGGTCCTGGGGCGCCTCCTCCAGCACGCTCATATCCCGGATCCCGATCAGGCTCATATGGAGCGTTCTGGGGATCGGCGTGGCCGTCAGCGTGAGAACGTCCACGTTTTCCCGGAGTTTCTTGATCTTCTCTTTATGCGCGACGCCGAACCGCTGCTCCTCGTCAATGATCAGGAGCCCCAGGTCTTTGAATCCCACATCTTTCGAGAGGACCCGGTGGGTGCCGATCACAATATCCACCAACCCCTTTTTCAGATCCTCCGCAGTCTTTTTCTGCTGTGCGGAAGAGCGGAACCGGCACATCAGGTCAATGCGTACCGGGAAATCCTTCAGCCGCTGTACAAATGTATTGTAATGCTGCTGGGCAAGGATGGTGGTCGGGACCAGATATACGACCTGCTTCCCTTCCTGAACGGCTTTGAACGCTGCCCGGAGGGCAATCTCGGTCTTGCCGTATCCCACATCCCCGCAGATGAGCCGGTCCATGATCTTCGTGCTCTCCATGTCGTGCTTGGTATCCTCGATAGCCTGCAGCTGGTCTTCCGTCTCCTCAAAAGGAAACATTTCCTCGAATTCTTTCTGCCATACCGTATCCGGCCCGTACACAAATCCGTCCGCATGCTGGCGGGCCGCATACAGTTTCACCAGGTCCTCCGCGACCTCCCGGACCGCTTTTTTTACCTGGCTCTTTGTTTTGCCCCACTGGATCGTTCCAAGTTTATTGAGCTTCGGTTTCCGCGCGTCAGAACCTGCGTATTTCTGGATCAGGTCCATCTGTGCCACGGGGATATAGAGCACGCCGTTGTCCGCATAGGAGATCTTCATATAATCCCGGGTCGTCTTTTCCACCTCAAGCTTTTCGATCCCCTGATAAATGCCGATGCCGTGGTTCTCATGGACCACATAGTCTCCGGGCTTCAGTTCCGCAAAATCCCGGATCTTCTGCCCCTCATATCTCCGGCGCCGCTTTTTCTTTTTCCTTCGCCCGAAGATATCCGTCTCGGAGATGACCATGAACTTCAGCATCGGGTACTCGTACCCTTCGGCGACGTACCCGCAGCTGACCATGATCTCGCCGGGCTCCACGGTCCGTTCCAGATCATCACTGTAGAAACTGCTCAGGTCATAGTCCCTCAGATCTTCTGCAAGCCGCTTTGCCCTGGTGCGGGATCCGGACAGCAGCACCACCCGGTATCCGCTTCGCTTCAGACGCTTCAGGTCCCGGGTCAGAAGTTCAAAGCTGCTGTTGTACGGGTTCACGCCTTTCGCCTGGATGCTGTATGTCCTGCGCACTTTGAAAAGGCCGCACTTTGATTCCAGCGTCGTCGCCGCGATCCCGCAGTAGGTGTTCATTTTCCCGATGATATCATTTGTCTGATATACGGTCAGCGGTTCATCTTCACTTCTCCCGCCCTCTTCATTTTCTTTTTCACGGTTCTCCCT
Source organism: Candidatus Mediterraneibacter guildfordensis (assembly GCA_019112735.1). Taxonomy (GTDB): domain Bacteria; phylum Bacillota; class Clostridia; order Lachnospirales; family Lachnospiraceae; genus Mediterraneibacter; species Mediterraneibacter guildfordensis. The sequence continues at coordinate 80,936 of DXIS01000039.1, read as the reverse complement.
GCTCCGGAAATATTCCTGTTCCGTCTCCTCCGACATCTCCTGGAGCCGTTTCGGTTCATCCAGAAAAAGGACGGTCTTATCCTTCGGGAAATAATCCAGAAATGATACGGTCTCAAGACCGGTCTTCCAGTTTTCCGAAGCCGGATAGATCGTGATCTCTTCCAGATTTTCCACAGACCGCTGGCTCTCCACATCAAAACTGCGGATGGAATCAATCTCATCATCCCACAGTTCGATCCGCACCGGCAGTTCTTCTGTGAGCGGGTAAATATCAATGATCCCTCCGCGGACGGCAAACTGCCCCGGCCCCTCGATCTGAACGACCCGCTCGTACTTCATTTCCGCCAGCCTCATCTCAAGATCCGCCAGGTCGACCGTGCCGCCGCCCGCCAGACAGATCCGCTGTCTGCTGATCTCCGCCGGCGAAGCCAGTCCGTCCAGGAATGCATCCATCGTCGTAATGACCGTGACCGGTTCCCCGTCTTTCTTCTCGATCAGCGCCCGCAGCACCTCCATCCGGCGGTCCGTCAGCAGATTGCCTTTGATATCCGCATAATAAAACAGAAGATCCCTGGCCGGATACAGGTAGACGCGGTCCGTAAAAAGACGGCATTCTTCACAGGCCTTCCCGGCTTTTTCCTCACTGGAAAAAGCGATGACCCTGTATTCACAGCCATCGCCCAGCGCATACATGAGATGGGTTTTCTGGGAATTCACGCAGCCCGCGATCTGGATGAGGCCGCTTTCCTTATCCCGCTCTCTTCGTATATCCTGATAATCCGCCAGTTCCGCAAGCGGAGCCAGTAATGCCTTCATAGTCCGTCCCCTTCCGGTTATTCTTCCCGCTTCTTCCGGTTATATTTACTCATGGCGTCGCCGGTGCGCCCGGCAAGGATCATGGCCGCCGCATCCGCCGCGTGGTCATAGCCCTCCGCCATCATTTCCTTTTCCGCTTTGGAGAAATGTCCCAGGACATAGTCCGCCAGGTCATATCTGGACGGCTTCTCCCCGACGCCCACACGGATCCTCGGGAACACCTGGGTCCCCAGGCAGGCAATGATATTCTTGATGCCATTGTGTCCGCCGGCGCTGCCTTTCTCCCGGATCCGGAGCTGTCCCGGTTCCAGATTAATATCGTCATAGATCACCACCAGTTCATGCTCCGGATCGATCTTGTAGTAATCCGCCATGCTCCGGATGCTCTCCCCGCTCAGGTTCATGTAAGTCTGGGGCTTGGCCAGAATGACCTTCCGGCCTTCTATGACGCCTTTCCCGATCAGCGCCCGGTGCTTTTTTGTATCTACTGCTATATTGTATTTATCTGCGATCCGGTCTATAACATCGAAGCCGGCATTGTGCCGGGTCCCTTCATACTGCCGGTCCGGATTGCCCAGTCCTGCGATTATATACATTTTAACTCTTCCTTCCCGCCGCGTAAGCGGCCGCAGATTATTTTACCGTATCCCCGTCGCTTTGTCACCACCAAAACCATGAATATTTCTCTTTTTCCGGTCATACACTTAATAAAAAAGCAGACCGCCGTACAACCGGCAGCCAATCCAACCGGGAGGTCACTCTATGAGTTCCAGAACCAAGATCATCGTCCTGCACATGAAGGAGATCATATATACCGCCGTATTCGCGGCCCTTGGCATCGTCCTGATCATTCTCCTCGTCATTATGTTCCGGCCCGACAAAGGACAGCAGCAAAAAACAGACCGGCAGTATACGCCGGGGATCTATACATCCACCCTCACACTCAACAACACGAATCTGGAAGTGGAGGTTGCCGTGGACCAGAACCGGATCAATTCCATCCGCTTCTCCAATCTGGATGAGACCGTCACCGCCATGTTCCCGCTGATCCAGCCGGCCATCGAGGAGATCGCGGAGCAGATCTATGATTCCCAGTCGCTCGACGACATTGCCCTGCCGGAAGATACGCCGTACACCTCCCAGATCATCCTGGATGCGGTCCGGGATGCCGTGGAAAAAGCCGCAGTACACTGACCTGCGGCTTTCTTCACGTCTGTCCTATCCTTCTACGATAAGGTATTTCCCGTCCGGAAGGGCGAATACTTCTGACGCCTCCTCCAGGTCATCCGGTCCCAGGCCGTCCACATCCACGCCCTCTTCCTCAAAGTATTCCCGGACTTCATCAATGGAATCCACCACCACCGCCATACAGTCCTCAAGGAAAGCCTCCGCCTCCTCCAGGGTCTCTGCAACAGGCTCATCAAAAAGCTGTTCCTGGTCTCTCAGAAATACTTTCAGGCACGCTTCACTGTAATTACTCATCCGTCATCCCTCCTGTTCTTTATGATCTGCAGGATCTCATCCTCTGTATCCGCGATCCGGTCCGCCCCGGCCGACTTTAGTTCCTCTCTGCTCCGGAATCCCCAGGATACGGCGATCGTATCCATCTGCGCCGCCCTGCCGGTCGCGACATCCACTTCTGAATCCCCGATATAGAGGACTTCCGCCGGCTCTGCGCCCAGCTCTTTTGCCAGCGCCAGCAGGGGCGCGGGATCCGGTTTCCGCGGGATGCCGTCCCGCTGTCCGTGAACACTGTCAAAGGTATCCCGGCCGAAAATATCCGCCACCACATGAACCGCCTGTTTATCCGGTTTATTGGAGAGGACGCCGAGCTTCATCCCTGTCTTTTTCATCTCGCCAAGGAGCATCGGCACGCCCGGATAGGGCTTTACTTTGTAGGTGCAGTTGGCGTCAAATATCCTCTGATACGCCGAAAACGCCTCGTCAAAATGCGCCAGTTCCTCATCGCCTGAAGCCCGGAGCGCTTTCTCGATCAGCACTTTCGCCCCGTTCCCGACAAAGGCCCGGCACTGTTCTTTTGTGATGGGGCGCATCCCGGTCTCTTTCATCGTTTCATTCACAGAATACTCCAGGGAATCCAGTGTATCTGTCAGTGTTCCGTCCAGGTCAAATATGCATGCTTTGTACATTGTCTGTTCCTTTCTCTTCTACTCCCCGAGCAGATATTTCCGCATCGTCCGGAGCGCATTCTTCTCTAGCCGGCTTACCTGGGCCTGAGAGATCCGGATCTGATCCGCCACCTCCATCTGCGTCCGGCCTTCGAAGAAACGCAGGCGGATGATGCGGCGTTCCCGCTCATTGAGCCGCTCCATGGCGGCCTCCAGGGAAAGTTCCTCCACCCAGTTGTCTTCTTTATTCTTCTTGTCGCTTACCTGATCCATCACATACAGCGTGTCGCCGCCATCGCTGTACACCGGCTCCTGCAGGCTCATGGGGCTCTGGATGGCGTCCATGGCAAAGACCACATCCTCTTTGGCGATCCCGATCTCATCGGCGATCTCCTGGACTGTAGGCTCCTTCATATGCTGCCGGATATACCCTTCTCTGGCATAGATTGCCTTGTACGCCGTGTCCCGAAGCGACCGGCTCACCCGGATCGGGCTGTTGTCCCTCAGATATCGGCGGATCTCACCGATGATCATGGGCACCGCGTAGGTGGAGAACTTCACCATCCGGGACGGGTCAAAATGATCCACCGCTTTCATCAGTCCCACGCAGCCGATCTGAAACAGGTCGTCCGCATTCTCACTGCTGCTCTCAAACCGCCTGATCACACTCAGCACCAGCCTCAGGTTCCCTTTGATATAAGTCTCCCTTGCCTCCTCATCGCCCGCCTGGATCCGCTCCAGGAGCTGCTCCTTTTCCTCTTCCTTCAGAAGCGGGAGCTTTGATGTATTTACCCCGCACAGTTCAACCTTATTCACCGACATCGCAAGAATCCTCCTAAGCATTTTCTACTTAGAATGATTCTCACCATGCCGGCATCATATTCTGCTTATGCGGAAATTTTATAAACTTTTACTCCTTGACATCGTCCCATTTATCTGCCAGGTTATTGATCTGCGTCTCGAATTTCGCCTTGTCCTTATTGGACAGTCCTTCATTCCGGCTGATCACATCCAGCAGCCGGCGTCCGGCCGCCATCAGACGCTCAAACGCTGTATCCGCCCGTTTCTGGGCCGGTTTCTTCGCCTTGACCGGGATGCGCACGCCCTCGCTGACCACTTCATTGGCCAGCAGATCCACCTCGCAGCACGGGTAGGGCGCCAGTGCATCATAACCGAATTTCTCCGTGACCGTCTCCGCGAACCGGTCCGTCACCGTATCCTCGCCATGGACCACAAAGACCCGCTCAATGGGCGTCCGGAAAGCGCCGATCCATTTCAGCAGGCCGTTCATATCCGCATGGCCGCTGACACCGTGGAGACTTTCGATCCTGGCGTGCACTTCGATATCCTCACCGAAGAGCTTGATATTCTTCTCCCCTTCCATCAGCCGGCGTCCCAGTGTCCCGACCGCCTGATAGCCGACAAAGAGGACCGTACATTCGGGCCGCCACAGATTGTGCTTCAGATGGTGGCGGATCCGCCCCGCGTCGCACATTCCGGAAGCGGAAATGATCACTTTCGGTTTCTCGATAAAATTGATCATCTTTGACTCATCGCTTGTGGTGGAGGTGTGAAGACCGGGGAACACCAGCGGGTTAATTCCCGCATCCACCAGTTCCAGAGCCTCCTTGTCAAAGCAGTCCCGCATGTTCATGGTAAAGATCTTCGTCGCCTCGATGGCCAGCGGGCTGTCCAGATACACCTCAAAATCCCGGTATTCCGGCAGGAGATCCTTCTCCTTGATCTCACGGATGAAATACAGCATCTCCTGGGTCCTGCCCACGGCAAAGGACGGAATGACCACATTGCCGCCCCGGTCAAATGTCTCTTTAATGATCCTTGTAAATTCACCGATATAATCCGGCTTCTCCGCCGTGTGGATCCGGTCGCCGTAGGTGGACTCCACCACCACATAATCCGCTGCCGTCGTGTAGCTCGGATCCTTAATGATCGGCTGGTCGATATTTCCCACATCTCCGGAAAATACCAGCTTCTTCGTCACATCGCCCTCGGTCGCCCACACCTCGATGCTGGCAGAGCCGAGCAGATGTCCCACGTCCGTAAAACGGATATCGATCCCCTCGCAGATGCTGATCCGCTCCCCGTACTGACAGGGCACCAGCAGATTGATGGCATCCAGGGCGTCCTGCATCACGTACACCGGCTCATACTCCGGTTTTCCTGCACGCCTGCCCTTCCGGTTGCGCCACTCCGCCTCAAACTCCTGGATGTGCGCGCTGTCGCGGAGCATGATATTGCACAGATCCGCGGTGGCAAATGTGGTAAAGATCTGTCCTTTGAATCCTTCTTTCGCAAGTCTGGGGAGCATGCCGGAATGATCGATATGGGCATGGGTCAGAAATACGTAATCCACTTCCGTGGCCGCGACCGGAAGCCCCGGATTCTCATAGAGATCCGGCCCCTGCTCCATCCCGCAGTCGATCAGGATATTCTTTCCCGCCGCCTGGAGGAAATGACAGCTGCCCGTCACTTCATGGGCTGCTCCTACAAATGTCAGTTTCATAATGTCACCCGCCTTTTCTGTATTCGTCCTGTTCTTATTGTATCATACGGTCTTCCACTTTTTCACCTGTTCTTTATAAAAGATCACGCCTTCTTTCAGGATCTCCGTTTTTCCGTTTTCAATGCGCACCATCGTTACCGAACAGTTCGGCGGCACTTCATCCTTCCAGAAATGTTCCACGGACAGGTTCCCTTTGATCCGGTTTAAGAGGGCGGTCATCGCCGCGCCGTGGGTGGATACAAGAATGCTTTTATCTTTCAGATCCTTCCTCGTCTCCAGTTCGTGAAGGAAGTCCCCGGTCCGTTCGTACAGCTGACGGACCGTCTCCCCGTCGGCCGGGGCTTCATAATGCGCCGTATCAGAGAAGAACCGTCCGAATGCCCGGCTGTCTTCATCCTCCCCGCCGATCCTGACCCCTTCATATCTGCCGAAGCTGATCTCTTCGATCCGGGGCTCGTCATACACCGGGATCTGTCTGTCACCGAGCACGATCAGCGCCGTTTCTTTTGCCCGCTTCAACGGGCTTGTAAAGCACAGGTCCAGATGGATCTCCTTCATCCCTTCCGCCGTCTCTTCCGCCAGTTTTCTCCCGTAATCATTCAGTTCTATATCCGTATGTCCCTGCACACGACGCACCCGGTTCCAGTCCGTCTCGCCGTGCCGGACAATATATACGATCATCTGTCTGTATCTCCTTTCTGCCTCTTTGTCCCCATACTCAAACAGCGCCGGATAGCACCGGCGCTGAAAAGGAATTCAATATTAACAGCAACCCGAATGATGCCGGCGCCGGCATTTCTGCCTCAGCACCCGCTGCCTGATATAGCGGTACGTCCGCTCTTTCCCCTGTTCAGCCAGCATGTACAGCAGTTTCTCAAGAAGCGCTCTTGTCTCGGGATGCATCATATCACCGGCTTTTCCGCCCAGATAATACTCCAGCGGATCGCTGTCCTTATATGCGTCCCCTTTGTAGACTCTGCTGGCTGCAATGCGGTCCAGGAACATTTCCACCACATAGCGGACCGGCATCTTCATGCCGGCGAGCATCCGCTCCCCGTCTCCGCTGTAGTCGATCCAGTATTCATAGTGATGTTTGTTTCTGCCTTTATGGTGAAGCCAGGCAGATGAATATCCCCGGTCTTCGCGCTCCGCGTTATTCGGGCTTCTCGTCCCCTGATAATACCGGCAGCCCACCAGGAATTCCGACGGGCTGTACTTCGACAGGTCGTGGAGCAGCCCCTGCCGGTACAGGCCTACGCGGAAACACTCTTTCATCACCAGGATCTTATGTTTTGTTATTGTATTAAAATGCTGCAGCGCTTTCATTTCTTATCCTGACCATCCTCACCTGTGATCTTCCTGCGCCGCGGACGGCTCTTTTTCTTTTCTTCCTTCTTTTCACACGGCGCGCTCACCAGAACCGAGACACTGCGGAATGTAAGGTCAATGCTCTTCTGCTCCGCCAGGTCCTCCGGCGTCTCAAGCATCCCTCTCGCTGTATCTCCGGCCAGGCACCATTTCCGGTCTTTCCCCGGAGACGGAAGCGCATAGGTATGCGCAAGCCAGTGCATATTATAAGCGATAAAGCAGTTCTCCGTCCCTGTATCTGTGCCGGCATACAGAACGCCCAGCTGGCGGCTGGCCACATCCGCCTGCACGCGCCACGCATGCTCCCCGTGCCAGGATACATCCGGCATGCCGCATGCGCACCGGTCCAGTCCCTGGAGCTCCTCTTTTCTGTGGAGGCACGGATACTTCTTCCTGAAAGCGATCAGCCCTTTCACAAACCGGAACAGCGAATCATCAGACTTCAGTCTGCTCCAGTCCACCCAGGACGTCTCATTATCCTGACAGTATACATTATTATTCCCGTGCTGGGTATTGTAAAACTCATCGCCCGCCAGCAGGCACGGCGTGCCCTGGGCGGTAAGGAGAAGGAACAGTGCATTCTTTACCTGGTTCTTCCTCAGGTTCAGGACAGCTTTCTTCCGGCTCGGGCCCTCCGCGCCGCAGTTCCAGCTGAAGTTGTAATCCGGGCCGTCCGCATTGTTCTCCCCGTTCGCCTCGTTGTGCTTCCCGTCATAGGATACCAGGTCCCACAGGGTAAATCCGGTCTGCGCCGTAATATAATTGCACTTCCCGTCCGCGGAAGAATGGCGGCAGAGTTCACGGATCACATCATTCACCATATTTTCATCGCCTTTTAAAAACCGGCGCATAACATTCTGGAATTCATCATCCTTACGGATGAGCTTGATATCCTTCAGGAACGGGTCATTGCTGAGCATGTCCCACGGCACCGCATACGGGTTGACCACAAATCCGTCAATGTGATATTCCATCATATAAAACCGCAGGCACTCCAGCGCTGTCTGCGGAGCCGTATCCGAGGCAAACGGCATCTCCAGCACCACTTCGATGCCCGCACTGTGACAGGCGCGCACCATATCCTTCAGCTCGTGGACCGCTGAGCGTCCCGCTGCATAAGATTCTTTCGGCGCAAAGAAATAGGCCGGTCCGTATCCCCAGTAATTCAGTTTCTCTTTCGCGCATTCATCAAACTCGTATACCGGCATGCACTGGATCTGATTGATCCCCAGTTCCTTCAGGTAGGGGATCTTCTCGATCACACCCTGAAAAGTTCCCTTGTGCGGCACTTTCGAGGAACGGTGCTTTGTGAACCCGCGGACATGGAGACTGTAGGCGATCACTTCATTCCACGGGATGTGAAGCCTTTTATCCCCCTGCCAGTCATATTCCGCAGATACCAGTTTCCCGCGGATCTGATGGTTCTGCTCCTCCTGCCGTTCCGGGCGGTCCTGGACCGGCAGCCGGCCTGAAGCTTCCGTCATCTCCGCCAGTTCTGCCGGGGTGAGCCGCTCCGGGGATGCCGCATGCGTTTTCCCGAACTGTCTCTTCCCTGCGATTTCCTTTACATACGGATCGACATACACTTCATCATCGATCATAAAATTATATTCGAATTTCTCAGCCGCTATGCCTTCGACTGCAAGGAACCGCACTTCACCGATCCCTTCCTCCTCCGGCATCTCGAACCTGTACCGGGGTTCCTGCTTTCCCGCGCGGTAGAGGAGCACCTCGCACTTCTTCCCCGCCGGTACCTGCACTGCAAAATTTACTTTTCCATTTTCAACATATGCCCCGAAAGGCTGTGGTCTGCCCTGTATTTTCTTCATTTTCCGTTCCTTTCCTACTGCCAGCCGTCTGTTCCATACATGTCTATATTTTCCCTGTCGATAAAGAACGTTTCAACATAGATCTCAGGTTCGTACGCACCGTCTGCCAGAAGCGCCGATGCCGTCTTAACTGCAGTCTTTCCCATATTGATCGGGGAGAGCGCCCCGATCCCCGCAAGCGCGGAATCCGTTTCCTTCAGCGCGCTTTTCACAGCCGGCGATCCGCCGACGCTGTATACGATAATATCACTCCGCCCGGAAGTCCGGAGTGCTTCCATCACAATGAGCGCCATCCTGTCGTCCCCGCACATCAGTGCATCCGGCGACTGTTCGTCATCAAACATGGAAAGCAGTTCCCTTTTCAGTCCCGCCTCATCATCCGGCGCGGTATTGATCCGGCCTTTAATTTCAAATCCTGCATTCTGTATGGATTCTTCAAAGCCATTGATCCGTTCCGCAACAGAACTGTTTCCCGTGCATTCAATGATCCCGACCGTTCCGCCGTCCGGCATACGCCGGATCAGGTCCTCTGCGCAGTATGCTCCGGCGCTGTAATTATCCGCCCCGATATACGCATCCGTCAGTCCTGTATCCTGTACCCGGATATCAAGATTGATGACCGGTATCTCCGCTTCCTTCAGGCTCTCCAGCGCAGGGGTGATCTCCACCGGATCCGCCGGGATCAGGAAAACCGCCTCAGCCCCCGCGTCGATCATCTCCCGGATCTGCTCTGCCTGCGTTCCGGCATCTTTCGCCGCATCTCTGACCAGGATTCGGTCGCCCTGCTCTTCCAGCGATACGGAAACCGAATCTTTGATCACTTCACAGAACGGGTCCGACAGGTCCGCGCCGCTGAAACCGAACAGACGGTTCGTCTGCACGTCATCATTTTCTTCCGGTTCCTCCACAACAGCATTGTCCTCGGGCGTGCCGACATTCTGCTTGCACCCTGTCAATGCGCCCATCATCAGCGCAGCCGTCAGGATATATAAAAGCCCTTTTTTCGCCATTTTTACGTTTCTCCCTGATGCAGTCATTCATGATCCTGCCCTCCCTTTCATTCTACCGTGTTTCAGTAGAATGTCAATACAATGAGGCTCAACTTGCAATTTATGCATCTTTCTGATACTCTCTTTTTAGAAGACCAAAATATGCATGAAGGAGAAAATCATATGATTGAAAATGAATCCCTGAGCGTAACACTTACGCTGGAAAACGACGAAGAACTGGAATGCGATGTGCTCACTATATTTGAGACGGACTCCCGTCAGTATATCGCGCTTCTCCCGGTCAATGCCGATGAAGACAGCGAGGACGGACAGATCTATCTGTACCGTCTGATCGACAACGGCGAGGGCGAAGAGCCGGGACTCGAAAACATCGTGGATGACGATGAGTTCGAGCGGGCTTCCGAAGCATTTAATGACTGGATGGAATCCCAGGATTTCGGTGACATCGATCTCGACGACATCGATGATTAATCCGCATTTTCCAGAAGTTCCTCAACAAAACGGGAAGGGCTTGTCTCTTTCCCGTTTTTTGTTTTCACATAACAGATCTTCAGTTCATCCATGGCCCGGGTCATTCCGACATAGAAGAGCCGCCGCTCTTCCTCGATCTGCGCGTCCGTCTTTGCCTTCTGATAAGGCATCCACCCCTCATTCGCCCCGATGATCAGAACGTTTGAGAATTCCAGCCCTTTCGCCGCGTGGAGCGTCATCAGCCGGACGCCTTCTTCCGAATGATTCCTCTCTTTTTCTTTCATCCGGAGCGTCTCCGTATATTCCCGGATGTGCGCAAGCCATTCCTCGCCCGACGCATAAGGCTTTGCCGCCTCTTCGATCTCCAGCAGCACTTCATTCAGGTCCGCCCGCGGGATCCCGGATGTGTATGCATAATCCTTCAGGAAATCATCATACCCGATTTTCTTTTTAATATACTGGATCGCCGCATAGGGCGCCATCCGGGCGATCATCTTCACATCCCACTCAAACTGATCCACCCGGTCCATCATCCAGTCCTTATCCGAATAAAACGTCCGGACCGCTTCAAAAGAAACGCCTTCGCCGGACAGGCTGTCCCGGCCGATATACCGTTTCGGGCGGTTCATCACCCGCAGGAAATCCGTTCTCGATCCCTGCCCCAGCGACAGGCGGATATAAGCCTGCAGGTCCTGCGCGATGAAATGTTCATAAAGATTGGGCAGGCGCTCCCGCATCCGGAACGGGATCCGGCGTCTCACCAGCTCCTCTGCAAGCGGGCGGGCATCCGTATGGATCCTAAAGAGCACGGCAATCTTTTCCTCAGGGATCCCCCGCCGGATATACCCTTCGATCTCATCGGCGGCATACTGCGCCTCCTCATTCGGATCCTTCAGCTCCTGGATATGGAGACATGCCCCGTTATCCCGCACCGCTTCCAGATCTTTCCTGTAGCGCTGTTCGTTATTGCCGATCACCTTCAGGGAATTCCGGACAATATTTCCCGTTGAACGGTAATTCTTTCCGAGGACGATCTGCTCCGCATCCGGATAATCCTTCCGGAAACGGAACATCAGCTCCGGAGCCGCACCCCGGAACCCATAGATCGCCTGGTCATCATCCCCCACCACGAACAGATTGTCCTCCGGCTGTGCCAGCATCCGGATCACATCATACTGGACCCGGTTGATATCCTGGAACTCGTCAACCAGGATATACCGGAACTTCTGCTGCCAGAGCTTCAGCACATCCGGCCGGGATGCAAAGAGCTCATAGCAGGTGGTAAGCATGTCGTCAAAATCAAGCTTCCGGAGGGATTTCCGCTTTTCTTCATATTCCCCGTAAATCTGCCGGAACCGTTCCGGATCGCATTTACCGGATACGTATTCCTCTGCCGGGATCCGGCCGTTCTTCACCCGCCCGATCTCCTCCGCCAGGTCATGCAGGAAATCCTCCTCATCCTGCGCATCTGCGTCCCGGCTGCTGATCACCGAGCGGAGGATCTGATACTTCTCCTCTTCCGACAGGATATTCTGGCCGCTGATCCGGTAGGCCCACTTCAGGATCCCGTAAAAGATCCCGTGAAAAGTCCCTGCCGTGACCGGCACACTGGACCGCCCCATCAGGGCGCACAGCCTGGACTTCATCTCAGCCGCCGCATAGCGCGTAAATGTAACGACCAGGATTTCCTCCGGCCTGATATTGCATTCTTCGATCAGATATCTGATCCTGTTCACGATCGTAAGCGTCTTACCGGAACCGGGCCCTGCCAATACCTGACAGGGCCCGGTTCTGTAACAGACCGCCTTCATCTGTTCCTGATTAAATCTCATGAAGCTTCTCAATTCCTTTTCGGATCCTGCGGACGGATTCTTCTTTCCCGAAGACCTCCATCAGTTCGGTGGCGCCTCCCGGCGTGCTCTGCTTGCCTGACACGGCGGTCCGAAGCGGCCACATCACATATCCGATCTTGTATCCTTTCTCCTCTGCGAACCCTTTTAAAAGCTCGAAGAGCGCGTCGTTGCTGTAATCCTCCTGTGCTTCCAGGAGCGGAAGCACTTCCTCGAGGAGCGCCAGTCCTTTCTCCGGATCTGTCTTCATCTTCTTATGACGATAAAGTTCACAGTCGTATTCCGGCAGTTCCTCAATAAAATCAATCTGGTCATTAATGTCCGGAAATATCTCGATCCTTGTCTTCACAAGCGCCGCGATCTTCTTCAGGTCATAGTCTTTCGTCACGGTTTTCCGGATGTATGGCTCCGCCATCTCATAGAAACGGTCAAAATCCATGGCTTTCAGGTATTCCCCGTTCATCCATTTCAGTTTCACCGTGTCAAATACCGCCGGTGATTTGCTCATATGGCGGTAGTCAAACTCTTTCACCAGCTCTTCCAGTGAAAAGATCTCCCGGTTGTCCGTCGGACACCATCCGAGCAGCGCCACATAGTTTACAACGGCTTCTGATACGAATCCCTGATCGATCAGGTCTTCATATGAAGAATGGCCGCTCCTCTTACTCAGCTTCTTATGGCTCTCATCCGTGATCAGCGGACAGTGCACATAGACCGGGATCTCCCAGCCGAACGCCTCATAGAGACGGTTGTACTTGGGCGCTGACGCCAGATACTCGTTCCCTCTTACCACGTGGGTAATCCCCATCAGATGGTCGTCTACCACGTTGGCAAAATTATAGGTCGGGAAGCCGTCCGACTTGATCAGGATCATGTCGTCCAGTTCATTGTTCGGCACGGTGATATCCCCGTAGATCTCATCATGGAAGGTCGTCTCTCCTTCATTCGGCACATTCAGGCGGATCACCCACGGCTTTCCTGCCGCCAGATTCGCTTCCACCTCTTCTTTGCTCAGTCCCAGACAGTGTTTGTCATATACGACAATATCCGTCCCGTCCTCCGAAACCGACGTGCGGAGCGTATCCAGTCTTGCTTTGTCACAGAAACAATAGTAGGCATCGCCCTGCTCCACCAGCTGTTTCGCATATTTCAGATAGACGCCGGACGCCTGGCGTTCACTCTGGACATAAGGGCCGTATCCCCGGTCCTTATCCGGTCCCTCGTCATGGATGAGGCCGGTCTTCTCAAGCGTCCTGTATATGATATCCACAGCGCCTTCCACATAGCGCTCCTGATCCGTATCCTCGATGCGGAGGATAAAGTCCCCGCCCTCATGCTTTGCGATCAGGTACGCATAAAGCGCTGTCCGTAAATTTCCTACATGCATGCGCCCGGTAGGACTGGGCGCGAATCTTGTTCTTACTTTGCTGCTCATTTTTTCTCTCCAAATCAAGTCTTAATTTTATTTGTCGCATTCTGCCAGTATACTGGAAAGGAAGCGGTCGCTTCTTCCATAGATGATAATGTCCGCCCGCTGGTCCGAATAATGCTCCGTATCATTTACAAGGATCAGGTTCGATCCCGTAAAATACTGGATCATCTGCCCGCACAGCGGAGATGTGAGGTTGGCTCCCAGCACGATCAGCACGTCGGCTTTTTCCACCTCCTGCGCCGCACGCGTCATGCGTCCGTTGTCGATCATCTCGCCGAACAGACACACATCCGGCCGCAGCGCTGTCATACATGACTCACACAGCGGCACGCCCCTGGCCTCCTTAATGTATTCAACCGGATATTCCCGGCCGCAGTTGGGACAACGGTTGCGGAAGACCGTCCCTTTCAGATTGATCACATCCCGGCAGCCGGCCCGGTCCTCGAGCCCGGCGATGCGCCGTGTGATGATCGGACCGATCAGCCCGCGGTCCTGCAGGCTTTTCAGGGCGTAAATCCCTTCTCCCGGCGGGCGTTCCACAATTTTCAGAAGAACTTCTTTATAAAAACGGAAAAACAGTTCCTTCCTGGCAGCATAGAATCCGCTGCTGAAGATCTCTTCAAATGAATAGCCGTACTTCTCCTCGATCTCATAGGATTCCTCCCCGTCGCGAAGAAGCGGATATCCGCTCTCGGCCATCAGGCCCACCCCGCTAAGAACAACCGTATGCCTGCTGTTTCGCAGGATCTGAAGTATGTTTTTCTCTTTCATAAAGATCCCTCCTTTCTGCCGCTGTATCCCGTCAGCAGAGTGCATTTTTATGAAAGTATTATAAAACAAATCACAGAAATCTTCAATAAGCTTCCCTCAGGACTACTTCGATATGCCCGGGCAGGTCCGACGGTGTTTCAGCCGCACATTCCGTCATATCAATGGCTGTTATGTTTGCATTTGCAAATGCATTTCCCGCGAACCCGGTAATCTCCGCGGGAACTTTGTAGCTTCCTGTTCTCCCGGACGGGAAGGCAAAGATCCGTGTACCGTTGTCCGAAAGGAGTACGCCCATATTGTCGGAAAATCCGCTGCCCGGTTCTGCCGTATACCATTCTACGTTCGGCAGGCCGGCAAAAGCGCCGGCTTCGATCTGTGTAATATTCGCCGGGATATAAACTTCCAGCACAGAAGACAGCCCGCCGGAAAATGCTCCTGCGCTGATCCCGCAGCATCCCTCTGCCGGAAATCTCATCACCCCTCCTGATACCGCCAGTTCCGGATCCGCCATGCCATATATGATCCCGTTCCCGTCAACCAGGAAGCCATCGATCGTTCCGGCCGGTGCCGTCGTATCTTCTGACTCATCCGGCACAGCCGGTGTAACGGATTCATCCGGGACGGCAGGTGCATCCGGCTCTGCCGGTGTATCCGGAACGATCGGCATCTCAGGTACGACAGGCGTCTCAGGTACGACAGGCGTCTCGGGTACGACCGGTGTCTCGGGTACGACCGGTGCAGCAGGTGCGTCCGGCTCTGCCGCCGTGTCCGGCACGATCGGAGTCTCAGATACGACCGGAGCCTCGGATACGACAGGAGTCTTAGGTACGGCTGGCGCAACAGGTGCGTCCAGCTCTGCCGCCGTGTCCGGCACGATCGGAGTCTCAGACACAGCTGTGATCTTCTGCTGGTTTATGGCTTCAGCGTCCGCCGGTATAACATCCGGAACAATCTCCGGTATCCCGGATATATCCATCCTTTCCGGAAGCACCGCTGCAGCTGAAGCCACAGTCCCGGCCATATCCGTCACAAAAGACATATCCGCCTCTGCACCGGCAGATCCGGCGCGGTCCGAAGCCGCCGGATGTCTCTCCGGAGCTGTATACATCGTGATCCCGGTCAGCGCAATACAGAAAAGCAGCACGGTCAGCAACATTTTTACAGTTCTCTGTACTCCTTCGCAACCGGCTGTGCGCCACTCCTCATAAACATTCAAACACCACTCCATAACTCTTCCATTCCTTTCCTGCTGCTGCATTTTGCGCAGTATATCTTTCATTTTTCCGGAAATACGGTATCACAGAAAAAGGAATGCCGCAATCCCCCGCAACATTCCTTTGCATTCTGATATGGTGTCGATCTCGTTAGCAAGCCTGAACTATACGTTAATTTCCGCAGTCATGCCGAGTACATCTTTATTCTTTTCCAAAAGCGGGTTAATGACATTTTTCAGGTAGGCTTCCACCTGTTCCTTTGCCCTTCCCACATATTTCGACGGATCCATTGTCTTCTGCAGATCCTCCAGGCTGAGGTTAAACGCCGGATCTGCCGCGATCAGCTCGAGCAGGTTGTTGTCCAGGCCTCTCTCCTTCACGTTTCTGCCGGCTTCCATGGAAAGTTCCCGGATCCGCTCATGCAGTTCCTGACGGTCGCCGCCCGCTTTGACTGCATCCATCATGATGTTTTCCGTTGCCATGAACGGAAGTTCTGACATCAGCCGTTTCTCGATCACTTTCGGATATACGACCAGTCCGTCCACGACATTGAGGCACAGATCCAGAATGCCGTCGATGGCCAGGAATCCTTCCGGAACGCTCAGGCGCTTGTTCGCAGAATCGTCCAGCGTACGCTCGAACCACTGGGTCGCTGAAGTGATGGCCGGATTCAGGGCGTCGATCATCACATAGCGGGACAGTGACGCGATCCGCTCGCTGCGCATCGGGTTTCTCTTGTAAGCCATTGCCGAAGATCCGATCTGGGTCTTCTCAAACGGTTCCTCAACCTCTTTCAGATGCTGGAGCAGGCGGATGTCATTTGAGAACTTATGTGCGCTTGCCGCAATGCCCGCCAGCACATTCAGCACTCTCGTGTCCACTTTTCTCGAATAAGTCTGTCCGGATACCGGATAGCATGCCTTGAATCCCATCTTTTCCGCGATCATCGGATCGATCCTGTCGATCGTCTCCTGATCCCCGTCGAAGAGCTCCAGGAAACTTGCCTGGGTGCCGGTCGTTCCTTTTGAACCAAGCAGTTTCAGGCTGCCCAGTACATATTCCAGATCCTCCAGATCCATCTCAAACTCCTGCATCCACAGCGTCGCTCTCTTTCCGACGGTCGTCGGCTGCGCCGGCTGGAAATGGGTAAATGCAAGGGTCGGCTGGCTCTTCTGCGCATCCGCGAATTTTGCCAGTTCAGCGATCACGTTGACAAGCTTCTTCCTCACAAGCTTCAGCGCCTCAGACATAATGATGATATCTGTATTGTCCCCCACATAGCAGGATGTGGCGCCGAGATGGATGATCCCTTTTGCTTTCGGGCACTGCACACCGTATGCGTAGACATGCGACATCACATCATGACGGACAACTTTTTCTCTCTCTTTTGCCACATCATAGTTAATATCATCCGCATGGCTCTTAAGCTCCTCGATCTGCTCGTCTGTAATGTTGAGCCCCAGCTCTTTCTCTGTCTCTGCCAGTGCGATCCACAGTCTTCTCCATGTACGGAACTTCTTGTCCGGTGAAAAAATGTACTGCATCTCTTTGCTCGCATAGCGCTCTGAGAGCGGGCTTACATAGCGGTCATTTGACATAATCCTTTATCTCCTTTTCTGAATTCTCCGGATCGGCATCCCGTCCGGCATCCTTGCTCTTCTCATTGTGCAAATTCGATTATAATATAAGGCAGACGGAAAATCAACATCTTCCGTCTGCCTCTTCTCATCCGTGATCCTATCCGTTTGTATACCGGGACAGAAACTGTCTGGTACGCTCCTCCTTCGGATGCCCGAACACATCCTCCGGCGTGCCGCTCTCCAGGATCCGTCCGTCGTCCATGAAGATGACCTGGCTGGAAACATCCCGGGCGAACGCCATCTCATGGGTGACGATCACCATTGTTGTCTCCTCATCCGCCAGTTCCTTGATCACCCGGAGCACCTCGCCCGTCAGTTCCGGGTCCAGCGCCGATGTAGGCTCATCAAAGCAGAGAATGTCCGGACTCAGCGCCAGCGCCCGTGCGATGGCCACACGCTGACACTGCCCGCCCGAGAGCTGATGAGGATAATTATTGATCCGGTCTGAAAGCCCCATCTGATCCAGCAGACGTTTCGCCTCCTGTTCGATCTGGTCATGGATCTCTTTTTTTCTGGACTTATAATCCGGTTTTTCCTTTTCCAGCAGTTCCTTTGCCAGCATTACATTCTGCAGCGCCGTATACTGCGGGAACAGGTTGAATGACTGAAATACAAGGCCGAAATGCAGCCTTTTCTTCCGGATCTCGCCCTCCTGCTTCGTCCCCGGATCATCCGCATCAAAAAGCGTCTCCCCGTTTACACGGATCACACCGCCGTCGGGCTGCTCCAGAAAATTCAGGCACCGCAGCAGCGTAGTCTTGCCGCTTCCCGATGAACCAATCAGAGAAAGGACTTTCCCCTTCTCCAGTGAGAAGCTGATATCCTTCAGCACCTCTGTATTTCCAAAACTTTTGCTTACATGCTGTACTTCCAGTATTGCCATTATGCCGTCCTCCTATCTGAAATACTCCAGTTTTCTCTCCAGACGCCCCAGAAGGACGGTCAGGATGCCGTTAAAGATCAGATAGTATACCGCCGTAAAGAACAGCGGCCAGATCACGCCTGCGATCCCCATGTTGCCTTTCATGAAAGACTGGCCCGCCCAGATGATCTCCTGGAGCGCGATGATGCGGGAAAGGGAGGTATCCTTTACCAGCGTGATGATCTCGTTTGACATGGGCGGAACAATCCGCTTGATCATCTGGAGCAGTTTGATCTTGAAGAAGATCTGGCTCTTCGTCATACCCAGCACCAGGCCCGCCTCTTCCTGTCCTTTCGGCACGCCCTGGATGCCGCCTCTGTAGATCTCGGAAAAATAGCAGGAGTAGTTAAAGATAAATGCGACCGCCGCCGCAAGAAATCTTCCGCTCTCGCCGCCGCCCCAGATATTCCGTCCCATAAGGCCCGGCATAAAATAAATGATCAAAAGCTGGATCATCAGGGGCGTACCTCTGATGATCCACACGATGATCTTTGTAAAATAGCTGAGGGGTCTGAACCGGGACATGGATCCGAAAGAAATGATCAGGCCCAGCGGGATCGCCCCCAGAAGCGTAACAAAAAACAATTTTAAGGTCTGTAAAAAACCGGTGTTCAGCGCCCCCACAACAATGGGGAACTGTTCTGAAAATGTCATGACTTATCTCCGTCCGTCTTATTATGGTCTTTTCTATTCTGCGATCAGCGCAGCCTGCACGCCGTAGGTCTCGGCGATCTCCTGCATGGTGCCGTCCTCGTAGCATGCCGCAAAGAAATCATTGAGCGCTGCCGTCAGGTCCGAACCCTGTCTGAAGCCCACACCGTACTCCTCGTTGTTCAGGTGTACCGTATATGTAAGATCCGCGTAGCTTGTCCCCTCACCGATCATGGCTGCCGCCATCAGAAGGTCGATCACCGCCGCGTCAGATGTACCTGCCGCCACTTCCATCAGGGCGTCCGCCTGAGCCGTTACCGGCGTCACATTCAGTTCTCTCGCCTCCAGCTCAGCCTCTCCGGCGCTTCCCGCCTCAGCCGCAAAATTCAGATCCGCAAGGCTCTCTTCATCCTGATACTGGTCCGCCACATCTGAAGGAACGACCACGACCTGTGCATTCGTCAGATATGCATCCGTACAGTCCATGGAACTTGTCACTTCTTCTGTCAGCGTCATACCGTTCCATACACAGTCAATGGTCTTGCCATCCAGTTCCATGATCTTGTTGTCCCAGTCGATCTCAACGAATTCCGCCTCGACGCCAAGGCTTTCCGCAAATGCTTTTGCCAGGTCCGCATCAAAGCCGACCCACTCGCCGCTCTCATCTTTATAATCCATCGGTTCAAAATTCGTGATGCCCACGACAAGTGTCCCTTTGTCCTCTACGTATGCCTTGTCGCTCTCACTCTCACCGCCATTGTCTGAACCGCCGCATCCCGCAAGCATAGAAACTGCCATTGCTGTGCAGAGCAGCACACTTAATACTCTCTTCTTCATAATAACCTCCATCACCGGACTGACCGGCCCGCTTTTTTTCTTTACCAATGAGTCACTGTACCACAGTAAAGTTACTGTTGTATTCTATCACATGAAAATCCCCCTGTCAAACCTTAGTTTTACAACGTAGGTCCTGACAGAGGGCGTTTCTTTGCATTTTCCTTCCGCTCTGACTTTACACGGGGATCAGGAGTGGTTCCTCCGGTGCTGGCGTTTCCATTTCTCCAGATATTCCGGTCCTGTCTCATCCGGAAGCTCCTTTTTGATCTCATCGATCTCCCGCCGCATCTGGGCATTGATCTCCATATATTCGTCCTGCTTGGTGATCAGGATATGGTATTCCTCAAGGGACATATATTTATAGGACGCGTACAGATACGGTTTTATAAGCGATTTATCGCCGGTGAGCTGATAAGCCCGGTCATACATACGGGCCGCCTCCTGATAGAGGAACAGCCTGCCGTATCCGGCGCCAAGTCCTGCATATACGCCGCCGTAGAATTTATTATCGACGGATTCATCCTTTTCCTGGTTGAGGATGGCCTGATACACCAGGATCGCCTCTTCCACCTCACCGCTTTCCAGAAGATTGTCGCCTTTATATTTCTGACGCTCGATATCTTTCTGGTTTTTGAGATGTTCCAGTACATTCTGGATGCGGATCATTTCCTGCTCTTTATAGATCCTGGACGCCTTCAGTATCGTAATGACGAATTTCTCCACCGATCCTCTGAGACGGAGCAGATCCCGGAGTTCTGAAGCAAGGCGGTCCATCCCCAGTTCCTCTTCCAGCCAGCCGCACAACTGTTCATTCATGATCGTATAATCGATCAGGTACAGATTATTGCAGAGGTAATAACACAATTCTTCAATTGTATAGATCCGGCAGTGTATTCTTGTGATCTCAAAAGGATGTACTGCGCGTCTGTCATGACAAAGAACTAAATTTCCCATCATTTCCTCCTAAATGTATCGTCTTCTCCGCCTGCGAATCTGTTGACGGGAAGAAATCTCCGAACCCGGCGTCGCGGACCGTGATCCTGCATGTTTTTTCATCAAGGAACTGGGTCTCCAGCTGCAGTCTCATTGAATACTCGGACCGTCTTGGGAAATTCGCAAGAGAAATCTTCTCCGTCCTGACATTTCCCTGGATCAGAGATTCGATATGCAGTTCAATATCTTTCGTATCCTCGCAGAGCACTTCCCACTGATTGTTTGACTCATACCAGTGCGCCCCCCACGACACGATCGGATACCACATCTCCTGTCCGTCCACCCGCATATTGACCGTGATCTGATCGGTCAGCTTGCCCTCGGAAAGATAGACCGGATTTTCAATATGCATGTACAGCTTTCTGTAGGCTGTGTAGCATGCGCCCTTGCTGTACAGATTGTTCCCGATAAAGGCCCTCCGGCCGTTGCAGAGTACGCGGAGCGACCTAGGATACCAGTTGTTTTCAAATCCTTCACCGGTGAGAAATACCGCAGATACGATCCTCTTGTCAAATACGCTTTCGATAAACCTGCTGAACATGGCATCCGCTTCTTTTGCCTTGTCCTCATTGAGGACCGGATAGACCATTGCAAGCTCTTTCATATGCGCGCTCGCCACTTCATCCACCGTCACAAAAGTCGTCTTTCCGCCGCCCAGCCCCGGCTTCAGCCTGCGCAGCATGTACGCTCTGATCTCATTGCGGTCGCAGCAGAACAGCGCCGCGTCATACTGCCAGAGTTCTTTGGGCTGGTAAAACAGGTAATTACAAAAGCTCTCTTTATAATCCTGGATGAAAATATGTCTCTTATCAATATTCATCCCTACCGCGATCCCGCGGAGCATCTGTGCCAGTTTCTCTGATAAAACCGGTACGGTAAAGACGATGCCGTCGATTTCCTGAAAGGACTGAAGGGACATCCTGATAAACTGTGACAGAAGCCACTCCGCGTCATATGTCTCCTCCCCGAATTCAATGCGCTCGCCCGCCAGGCTTTTGCTCAGCAGACGCGTCACGGTAAATCCCTCTTTTATCGAGCCAAGACGCTTCGCCTCTTTTCCGTACGCCCATGTATCGCGCAGTTTCCCGATGATAAGCGGGATCTGGAAGTTATCCGCATCCACCTCCAGTGTATCCGGCTCCATCTGCTGTTCATTATAAAAACTGATCTGACATGTCTTTTCATTTATTTCATAGCCTATAATACTGCCCTGTCCCATGAAAAAACAACCTCCTTACTCCTGTGCGAACATATGAGCCGCCACCGCATCTTCAAGCGCATACGCCTGCATCTTCTTCCGGCGCTCGATCTTGTCACTCTCTGTCAGGATATCATTCAGACGTCCATATCTTCCCTGTTCGCCATGTTCTGTTTCCCGCACACAGGTTTCCTTCTCGCTGCGATATGAATTGCCGTCTATTGTTTCTTTAAAATAGTATCTGAGTCTTTCGTTTGCAAAAAGGACAAACTTCTTCACGTAAAGATTCTCATACATCGGGGTCAGGATCTCCGTTGAGTAATCCGTTCCCTCGTCTCCGCCTTTCTGGAGCTGGTAATACAGCATAACCCTGCTGCCTTTCTGACCTTTGTATTCGATCAGCGTCTTATCCCACAGCTGCAGCTCGATCAGCCATTCTTTTTCATAAGAAAGGAAGAACGGGAAATAAATCTGTCTGCCGCACAGCTCCTGGAGAAATTTCTTCAGTGTTTTCCTTGTCTGGGCGCCATACTCTCTGTCCGCATAGTATTTCAGCACGGCGATCTTGCAGATATCGCCGGTCTCCTCGCCCTTTTCATACTCTTTACATATAATATCAATGACGCTGCGCCCGATCTTCCGGTCTTCTACCACATATTCCCGGGAGACATAGGTCAGATACGCCTGCTGCAGGCGGAAATACGCTCCTTCGGCATAATACTGCTCAAAAATCTGCGCCTCCTGGAAAATCTCCTCCGAGAAAAGCATCTGGGTCAGGATCCGTTCCGCCAGCTTGTGCGTATGCACCTCATAATCCCGGGCCTCTCTCCACAGAAGCTTCATATCTGATGTAGCCCCGCAGTAGAAATTCGCCAGATATGTAAGGATCACCTTATCATACTGTCCGTCTTTAAAAAGCTTAAAGCAGACATAGGTAAGGAAATCGTCATTCTCATAATTATTTTCACGGATCGTCCGGCTGCACAGCCCCAGGAGCTCATCTTCGCCGTAGTTCTCCACGCCTTTCTCATGAACCGTCTCAAGCGTAAGTTCCTGCGTCTGTTCCTCTTCCCGTGTCCTTCTGAGACCGTTGATATATTTCCTGCACATATCCATGTAACGGAGCTCATAGAAGAGACGCTTGCTCTCGTACGGGATCGAGTCTGTGTAGTGTCTGCCGTCTTTACCCTCCCATACGAGACGGTCCGTCTTGGCATAAAGGAACACTCTTGCCCCGTTGTCCGTATAAGGCGCCTTCTGAGTGATCGTTCCATCTTCCGCGATCACATGGATAAACTTCATATCCGGCACCTTGGTCGTGATCCAGTATGCATGGCATACATCATAAAGCGCTTTAATCCGTTCCGGATTCATCGCAGACTCTACCACAAACCTCTTATAGATGATCCTAAGCTGCGCATCCACATTCCGGCGGTCCAGCTGGTTCCATGCGAATGCTTCCATCTCATCTCTGTAATGCGCATAGATCTCGCTCGCTTCATCCTCGTACGTGATCAGATTGGAATATAAAAACGCACATTTATGATAATCCAGATTGTTGCCGTGCATAAAATACAGGTATACAGATCTCGGCAGCGGTTTCTGGAACGCGGACGGCGTCACGGTTCCCATATAATACTCATAAAGCTGGGCGATCTTAAGTTCTTCCTCGACCGCTTTCTCGAACCATTTAAAATAACGGCTGTCCATACAGTTCCCTTTTATAAGGAGCGTACAGATCGACGTCAGGATCATGGATTCATTATACATGTTGTACGACTGTACAAGCACATTGTACAGATGTTTATCAAATGACTTCATCTGGCTGGCAAGGTTGGCCGTATAAAGCGCCAGTTCCCGGGTCATCAGCTTATGTCTGACCGCAAAAAGAAGAACGCGGATCTCAAATTCACCGAGCTTCTTCAGAGAAGAGCTCTTATCCCTGTAGCACCGGAACGCCTGAAAATAGAACCAGATGCTGTGGGATTTCTCTTCATAAAACTGTTTTTCCAGAGCATGGAGCCGCTCACTGTAGATCTTGTACTCCGAATCCACATCCACGAGCATGCAGAGGATCTTCCAGCTGTCCGGATTCTTGATAAATGTTTTTGACAGCTCCTCGGCAACCTTCCGCTGGCCGATTGAATCACTGGAGAGGAATGTCGTCAGATACAGATAATAGGAGCTGAGCTCCACATCCTTTCCGATCGCGAACCGGTTGTAATTGTATGATTCAAGAAGCATTTTCGCCTCGTCCGTACGTCCGCCGATCAGACAGATATGCGCATGGGCAAGAAGGTAGAACTCATTGCTTCCGTCCATGTCCCGCAGATGCATGATCCGGCGCACCGCTTCGTCCGTCCACTCTTCAAGCGTAAGTTTTCCGCCCTCGTATTTCAGATAATTTCTGACAATACCCGCGAATTCCCGGTCATTCGCCCGCCGGTCCTCATCGCGCACGATATCCTTCTCGACAACTACCTCATAGGTCAGCGTCTCATACGGGGACTCCAGGATCACCCGTCCGAAATTGCTGCCCCTGTGAAGCTTTTCTGTGTCAAGGAAATATTCAAGACGGTATGAATTGCCGATAAACTCCTCCGTCGTGATCCGCGTATGCTCAACATAGAGGAAATCCCCCTCTGTGCGCACGTCGATCTCCTGGTATCCCCAGGTGTTCTTTTTGATCGCAAAAGTTTCCTTCCGCGGTTCTGTCAGGGACATGAAAGCCCTGCTCTCTTCCTCCAGCGTCAGGAATATCTTCTCTTTCTGCTTGCAGCCGACGAGGAATTCCTCCAGAGCCTGCTGATCCAGCTCCCAGCGGCGCATATTGTCATAAAGGGCCTGTATCCGCTTGTCCTCATATTTCAGGATCTCATAGAATTCACGTGACCGGAACAGCCGCACAGCCTCGGCCGAATCCCGGAAAGAAAGCTTTTTAAAATCATCCAGGCTCTGCACTTTACCGTAGCTTGTCATGACATAGGGCTTCTCTATGATCGCCGTAAAAGCAATGTCGAACTCGCCGCCATTGCATACGATCGTAAACTTCCCGTGCTCCACATGCCCCGGCACAAGCCCGCTTCCGTCATATGTATAATAAATATTGACCGGATTCGCATCAAACCCCTGCTCATCACACTGTACACGGTATGAAGAGGGATATACAATTCCCCGGATCGTCCCTTCCCCCTGGTTCTGGAGCGAAAAACTCCCTCTGTACTTTTCTCCTTCTCCCACCCGCATGATAATACGAGTCTGCGGAAAAATAATCTCCGGCTGGGGAATATGAAAATCACCTTTGGCAAAACGCTTGATCTTATTCTTCAAATCAGTCACCTACTCAAATTTCTTCTTCCGCCCGAAACATATTTATATAAGGGCAGAATTTCACTACTGTAAATTATACATTGTTGCACAATAACATGCAATGCCTGATTCAAATTATTTCAGCTGCATTGTATACACGTATACCTTCTATCGGATCTCTTTTATCATCTGCGTATAATCCAGGACTTCGTATCCCAGACGCTTATACAGAGATATCGCACGCACATTATCTTCTTCTACTTCCAGTCTGAAGCGTGCCACCTGCCCCGCATACTTCTTTTCCACATATGCAAAAAATTCGCTTCCAAGCCCTCTGGAACGGAACTGCTCCCTGATATAGAGCTCCTCAAGCCAGATCACATATCCGCCTGCTTCCTGGGAAAAAGTCTTTGCCGTCAGGCCGTATCCCGCCGGCTCCCCGTCGCATTCAAGCATATAGATCTGCGCATAGGCATCAGAGCCGAGCGCCTCATCCGCCGTCCTCTCAAAAAAAGCATCCGGTACCGGATGAAGGACCACCGGTGAGTGATAAAACTCCGAAGCCATCTCCACATAAAGTTTCCTGTCCTCAAACGTAAAATCTCTGATCATGATCTGTTCTCCTTCTCTAATGTGTTGTCATTCCTTTATTTTACCCGTAGCATACACTTTCTACAAACCTCCGTTTCGACCCGGTTTTACATAACCGCAGGGAAGCTTTGTTCTCACAAAACATCTGTCATTCGATAACGTGACGGAAAGAAGATTCTGGCGAAGTGAAGATGCGTTTAAGTGAATCTGAGAGAATTAATAAATAAGGTTAGGGCGCGGACATCCAGTGTTAAAAGAGAAATCGATGCTGTCTGAGTCGAAGACGAGTTCATCGATTTCTCTTTTTGACTTTAACTGAATGTCCGCGCCCTTAGCTTTTTTCAATTCTCGAACTGAAACTGAACGCATCTTTCACTTCGCCAGAATCCTTTTTATTTTTGAAGCAGCCGGTCGATAAGCCGGTACCCCTCTTCCACAAATATCCCGGTCTCTTTCCCGGTCTTCTCGTTATAGCTTTCCATTCCCTGTACCGGAGCTGTGCTGTCATAGAGCATATACGGCACCGGATCGGATGTATGCGTACGCACATGCACCGGTGTCGGATGATCCGGCATGACAAGCATACGGAAATCCACTCCGGCTTTTTCCAGCGCATCCGCCACCGGGCCGATCACCTGCTCATCAATATACTCGATCGAGGCGATCTTATCGGCAATGCTTCCCTGATGCCCCATCTCATCCGGCGCTTCAATGTGTACATAGACGAAATCATATCCGTCATCTGTCAGCGCTTTTACCGCCGCTTCGCCTTTTCCCCGGTAATTCGTATTCAGGCCGCCGTTGGCTCCTTCAACTGTAATATTGTGCATACCGGCCCCCACCGCGATCCCTTTCAGGAGATCCACTGCGGAGATCATGGCGCCTCTGACGCCGTTCTTCTCTTCAAAGGATGTAAGCGCCGGTCTTGTACCCGCGCCCCAGAACCAGGCGGAATTTGCCGGATTCTTTCCTTCCGCGCGCCGCTTCACATTGACCGGATGGTCCTTCAGGATATCATAACTTCTGACCATCATATCCCGGAGCACCGGATCGGACGGCAAATATTCCCCGATCCTTCTGGTCAGGATATCGTGGGGCGCCGTCAGCTCCATCACCCGGCCGTGGTGCCAGATCAGCAGATGCCGGTAGCTTGTTCCTGCGTAAAAATCATATCCTTTTCTGTAGCAGGGACGTTCCGCCTCCTGCCCGTTTCCAAATTCTTCCTTCAGGGCATCCAGAAGGACCGCCGCATCCTCCGTGCTGATCTCCCCTGAACTGTGGTCCAGGATGATCCGGTCTTCATAACAGTCTTCCTCTTCAGACAGCGTCACCAGATTGCAGCGGAAGGAGACGTCGTCCGCTCCCATTTCCGCCCCGATGCTGAGCGCCTCCAGCGGGGACCTGCCGGAATAATATTTTCTCGGATCATAGCCGATCACTGAAAGATTGGCGGTGTCGCTGCCCGGCGCCATGCCTTCCGGGACCGTGCGGGCCATACCGATCTCAGCGGTTTTCGCCAGCCGGTCCATGTTCGGCGTATGCGCGGCTTCAAGCGGGCTGCGCCCGTCCAGTTCTTCCAGCAGATCGTCTGCCATCCCGTCACATAAGATCACAATATATTTCATGCTCTACTCCTGCTCTCTTTTCCGTAACCTGACAGTGATCCGCCCTTAATCTTCTATACGGATCATATGCACGATCCCGTCAAGCTTTGCCGCTTTCTCCTTATATTCACGCTCTGTCATCACATCCGTCACAAAACCGAACTCGCCGTCAAGCCCTTCCAGCGTCACCGGCTCCACCGGTCCGAACACAGACGCAACCTCACTGTAACGCTCCTCTTTTGCGCCTGAAATGCGGACAAAGAACCGCCGCTCGATATCCTCGCTCGGCATAAGCTCAAGCTTTTCGTTTTTCCACATGGTCATGATGTTGCGCTGAAGGTGTTTCGCCTCATCCACCACATCAGCCACGACCGCGCTGGCCGTCGGGAGTTTGCCCGCGCCGCTGCCGTAGAACATGGCGTCGCCAAGCATATTTCCGTGTACGAACACTGCATTGAACACATCATCCACGCTGTAAAGCGGGTGATCTTTATTCAGAAGCATGGGCGCAACGATCGCATGAACATGGCCGCCGTGCCGCTTGCTGGAAGCGATCAGCTTGATCGTCATGCCCAGCTTTTTCGCATACAGCATATCTTTCTTCGTGATCCTTGTGATGCCTTCCGTATAAATATCCTCATAATCTACCTGACGGCCGGAGATCAGGGATGACAGGATCGCGATCTTGCGGCACGCGTCATATCCTTCCACATCCGCTTCCGGATTGCGCTCCGCGTATCCGTTGTCCTGCGCTTCTCTTAAGATCTCATCGTAATCCGCGCCTTCGTAGAACATTTTGGTCAGCATATAGTTGGTCGTACCGTTCAGGATGCCGGTGATCTCCTCGATCCGGTCCGCAGTCAGAGAAGAATTCAGCGCGCGGATGATCGGGATGCCGCCGCCGACGCTCGCCTCGAAAAGAAAATTCAGTTCCCGGTCGCGGGCGATGGAGAGCAGCTCAGCCCCGTGCTTCGCCACCAGCGCTTTGTTGGATGTGACAACGCTCTTGCCCGCTTCCAGACAGCGTTTTACAAATGTATATGCCGGCTCGATGCCGCCCATCACTTCCACGACGATGCGGATCTCCGGATCATTGATGATCACATCCACGTCATGGACGATCTTTTCCTGGATCGGGTCTCCCGGGAAATCCCTAAGATCGAGCACATATTTAATGTTGATCTCGTTCCCTGCACGCTGGTTGATCACATCGCCGTTGGTATTGATGACTTCCACCACGCCCGAGCCTACGGTTCCATATCCCATTACTGCTATATTTACCATTGTCTTCTCCTTCTCTGTACTCTGTTATTCTGCTTCATCCGTTTTCCCGTCCGCACTTAAATAGGCATTGATAAACGGATCGATATTGCCGTCCATAACGGCGTTTACATTGCTTACTTCTGCATTCGTCCGGTGATCCTTGACCATCGTATAAGGCTGCATGACATAGGATCGGATCTGGTTGCCGAAATTAATGTCCCGGACTTCGCCGCGGATGTCCGACATCTTCTCCGCCTGCTCCTGCTGTTTCATCAGATACAGCTTGGACTTGAGCATCTGCATGGCCTTATCCTTGTTCATGTGCTGGGAACGTTCATTCTGGCACTGGACCACGATCCCTGTCGGCAGATGGGTGATCCGGACCGCGGACGACGTCTTGTTGATATGCTGGCCGCCGGCGCCGCTGGAGCGGTACGTGTCGATCTTCAGATCGTCGTCATTGATCTCAATATCGATATCTTCCTCGATATCCGGGATCACATCACAGGATGCAAATGACGTCTGCCGTTTGCCCGCCGCATTGAACGGGGAAATGCGCACCAGTCTGTGGACGCCTTTCTCGGAGCGGAGGTATCCGTATGCATTCTCACCTTTTACCTCAAAGGTCACACCCTTGATCCCGGCCACATCGCCTTCCAGATAATCCAGTTCTTCCACGTCATAGCCTTTTTTCTCGGCCCATCTCGTATACATGCGGTAGAGCATGCCCGCCCAGTCGCAGGATTCCGTTCCGCCGGCTCCCGCGTGGAGCGTCACGATGGCATTGTCCCGGTCATAAGGACCGGTCAGCAGCGTGCTGATGCGGAGTTCTTCGAACTTCTCTTCAAAGGCTTCCAGTTCCTCCCGGATCTCCCCGGTAGTCTCCTCATCCGGTTCCTCCTCGCTCATCTCGATCAGCAGCTTCATATCATCATAATCCGTAAAAAGCTGTTCGATCTCTTTGACCGAGTCTTCCAGTCCTTTCAGTTCTTTCATCACCTGCTGGGAAGTCTCCGGATCATCCCAGAATCCAGGCTCCTCCAGTCTCTTCTGCAGTTCTTCGATCCTCAGCTTCTTTGAAGCCGTGTCAAAGTGAATCCCTCAAATCTTTCAGCGGTTCTTCATAGGCTGTCAGTCTTGACTTTAATTCATCTAATAAAACCACCTTATTCACCTCTTTCATATTTTATATTTTATATTTTCTATTACTCTTATCCGACCTGCTTCCGGCCGCAGCACTGTTTGTATTTCTTGCCGCTTCCGCAGGGGCAGGGGTCGTTCGGGTAGATCTTCTTCTGCTCGCGCTTCTTCGGGGCGCGCACCGCAGAATCATCCTTGTTTGTTCCCGTTACTTTGGCCACTTCCTCACGCTCAACCTTCTGCTCCACACGGATGTTGAACAGCATGCGAAGCGTCGTCTCGGCGATCATGTTCGTCATCTCTCCGAACATGTTGTAGCCTGTCATCTTATATTCCACGAGCGGATCTCTCTGTCCGTACGCCTGAAGCCCGATCCCCTGACGGAGCTGGTCCATATCGTCGATATGGTCCATCCATCTCGCGTCGATGACCTTCAGGAGCACCACGCGCTCGATCTCACGCAGCTGCTCGGATTCCGGGAACTCCGCCTCTTTTACCTCGTAGGCTTTGACCGCGCGTTCTTTCAGAAGGTGTTTGAGTTCCTTCTGCTTCATATCCTGGCATTCTTCCTTCTTCGGAAGTTCCATCTGCGGGATCACATTGTGAAGGTTCACATCCAGTCCCTTGATATCCCATTCTTCGGAATCGGCTTCCGGAGAAGCAAAGCGGTCTGTGATGTTCTCCACATACTCTGTGATCATATTGTAGATCGTATCCCGCATGCTCTCGCCGTCCAGTACGCGGCGGCGCTCGGCGTAGATGATCTCTCTCTGCTCGTTCATGACCTGGTCATACTCCAGCAGGTTCTTACGGATGCCGAAGTTATTGATCTCGATCTTCTTCTGTGCGGATTCGATCGCATTGGAAAGCATCCGGTGCTCGATCTGCTCGCCTTCCTCCACGCCAAGGGCATTGAATACGCCCATCAGCCTGTCGGATCCGAACAGTCTGAGAAGATCATCTTCAAGGGAAATGTAGAAACGGGATTCACCCGGATCGCCCTGACGTCCGCTTCGTCCGCGGAGCTGATTGTCGATACGTCTGGATTCATGGCGCTCCGTACCGATGATCTTCAGACCGCCGGCTGCCCGCGCATCATCATCCAGCTTGATATCCGTACCACGTCCGGC
The DNA here is from genome assembly GCA_019112735.1 of Candidatus Mediterraneibacter guildfordensis. Taxonomy (GTDB): domain Bacteria; phylum Bacillota; class Clostridia; order Lachnospirales; family Lachnospiraceae; genus Mediterraneibacter; species Mediterraneibacter guildfordensis. Next base: position 50,244 of record DXIS01000039.1, on the reverse strand, counting down.
CATGTTGGTGGCAATGGTAACCGCCCCGTGAACACCGGCGTCCGCCACGATCTCCGCCTCCTGCTCATGGTACTTGGCATTCAGCACGTTGTGTTTGATGCCCTCTTTCCGGAGCATCCCGCTTAAGAGTTCGGACACCTCGATGGTGATCGTGCCGACCAGCACCGGCTGGCCTTTGGCGTGCGCCCGCTTCACCTCTTCGATGACCGCTTTATATTTCTCTTTCTTTGTCTTATATACCGCATCTTCCAGATCCACTCGCTGGACCGGTTTGTTGGTCGGGATCTCGATGACATCCATTCCGTAAATGTCACGGAACTCTTTTTCCTCTGTGAGAGCCGTACCGGTCATACCGCTCTTCTTGTCAAACTTGTTGAACAGGTTCTGGAAGGTGATCGTCGCCAGCGTCTTGCTCTCCCGGCGCACCTTCACATGTTCCTTCGCCTCGATGGCCTGATGGAGTCCGTCCGAATAGCGGCGGCCCGGCATGATACGTCCGGTAAATTCATCGACGATCATAACCTCGCCCTCCGCCGTCACCACATAATCCTGGTCTTTGTGCATCAGGTTGTTGGCCCGCAGCGCCAGGATGATATTGTGCTGGATCTCCAGATTCTCCGGATCCGCCAGATTCTCGATGTGGAAGAATTTCTCTACCTTCTTCACACCATCCTCTGTCAGGTTGACGGTCTTTTCCTTTTCATTGACGATAAAATCACCGGTCTCCTCGATCTCTTCGCCCATGATGGCGTTCATCTTGGAGAACTCCCCGCTTGCCTCGCCGCGCTCCAGCTGACGTGCAAGGATATCGCATGCCTCATAGAGCTTCGTGGACTTGCCGCTCTGTCCGGATATGATAAGCGGGGTCCTCGCCTCGTCGATCAGGACGGAGTCCACCTCATCGATAATGGCAAAATGCAGTCCTCTCTGGACCAGCTGCTCCTTGTAAATGACCATATTGTCACGGAGATAATCAAAGCCCAGCTCGTTGTTCGTCACATAGGTAATGTCACAGTTATAAGCCGCCCGGCGTTCTGCATTGTCCATGCTGTTAAGGACAACGCCAACGGTCAGGCCCATGAATTCATGGACTTTTCCCATCCATTCGGCATCACGCTTTGCCAGGTAGTCATTGACGGTTACGATATTGACGCCTTTGCCCTCCAGCGCGTTCAGGTACGCCGGCAGCGTAGATACAAGGGTCTTACCTTCACCGGTCTTCATCTCGGCAATTCGTCCCTGATGAAGGATGATGCCGCCGATGATCTGCACCCGGTAATGCTTCATGCCGATGGCGCGGTATGCGGCTTCCCGGACAGCGGCATATGCCTCCGGAAGGATGTCGTCCAGCGTCTCTCCCTCAGCCAGCCTGTCCTTGAATTCCCGCGTCTTTCCTTTAAGCTCCTCATCGGAAAGCGCCTGCATCTCCGGCTCCAGCGCTTCGATCCGGTCAACGATCGGATAGATCCGCTTCAGTTCGTTCTCGCTGTGGGTGCCGAAAATCTTTTCTATAATACCCATACTACTTAAAAACTCCTTTTTAAAGATTCACTCACGATTCTCATTTTAACACTAACCATGTGCGAATTCAACAAATTCATAAGTTGTTAACATTTGTACGCCCGGACCTTCTCATAAGGGATATCCCCTCCGAACAGGTCCAACGCGCTTCCGATGGTGAAATCCACTCTGCCGCCGGTCATCCTTTCAAACCGCGCCAGGTCTTCCATGGATGCGATGCCGCCGGCATATGTAACCGGACGCTTCACCCACTGTCCGAGCATAACGGTCAGTCCTTCCTCCATCCCGGACCGTTTTCCTTCCACATCCACGCCGTGGATCAGGAATTCATCACAGAAAGATGAAAGATCGTCGAGCACTTCCGGGGTCAGGATAAGCTCCGTAAATTTCTGCCACCGGTCTGTCACCACATGGTACTGCCCGTCTTTCTTCCGGCAGCTCAGGTCCAGGACAAGATGGTCTTTTCCGGTCTCGCGCACCAGTTTCTCCAGACGGTCCGGATGAAATCTCCCGTCCCCGAACACATAGGATGTGACGATCACATGGCTTGCGCCGGCCTCCAGATATTCCGCGGCGTTTTCCGGAGTGATCCCCCCGCCGATCTGCAGGCCGCCCGGATATGCACAGAGCGCGGCAAACGCCTGCCGCCGGGTTTCTTCATAGTACGGCGATCCCGCAGGATTGAGCAGGATGATGTGCCCCCCGGAAAGCCCGTCCTGTTTATACATTTCCGCATAGGCCCGGGCGTCCAGTTCAGACGCAAAATTCGTCTGCGCATAATCCCCCTCGTCCCGCAGGCTGCCGCCCACGATCTGCTTTACCTTTCCGTTATGGATATCAATGCATGGCCTGAATCTCATTTTATGTACCTTTCTTTCATCGGATAAAGCTGCCGCAGCGGCGGTATCATCCCCGCCGCTGCAGCAGCTTTCCTTTCTCTTCTTCATTCTGGACCTGTTATTCCCGGTCCTTTGTTGCTTCATCCGTCACTTTGTCGATCTCATCCGTCACATCGTCCGTCGCTTTGTCGACGCCCTCCGTCACATCGTCCGTCATCTCGTCAACGCCCTCCGTCACATCATTGACCGCGTCGTCGAGGATCCCGTTGTCCGGATCCGTGCGGTCGGCGCACCCGGCGGCTGTGCCCAGGATGCATACACTCGTCATGACCAGAAGCAATGCTTTTATTCTCTTCATAAACTGCTCTTCCTTTCCATATAAATATGTCATGCTGTTACTATCTGCATGTTTTTCATAATTTATACAGCGGAACTGCAATTTCTGATTTTTATTTACTCTGCCTGTCTGCGCAGCTTCTCCATGGCCCGCGCTTCGATCTGCCTGACGCGCTCTCTGGTAACCCCAAGCATGCTGCCGATCTCTTCCAGTGTCTGCGGTCTTTCTTCTCCCAGTCCGTAACGGAGCCGGATCACCTGCTGCTCCCGTTCCGTCAGGCTTCCGAGAAGCTCCTGCACCTCTTCCTGTCGGGCCAGTATGTTCATCGCCTCCTCCGGCGTTGTCTCCGTCCGGTCCTCCACAAGGTCCCCGAGACTGTCCTCGCCGTCTTCCCCCACCGGGCTCTCAAGGGAAACCGGGCTCTGCAGGTAGGAAATGATGTCCTTCACTTCCGCTTCGGTCTTGTCTCCCAGTTTCTGTGCGATCTCCGCCGGCGTCGCATCCCGGCCCAGAGACTGCTGCAGCTCCCGCGCCGCCTTTTGCACCCGCTTCAGATTCTCCGCCACATGGACCGGCACCCGGATCTCTCTGGACTGCTGGTCGATCGCCCGCTGCATGGCTTCCTTGATCCACCAGGCCGCGTAGGTTGAAAAACGGTTCTCTTTTGTATGATCGTATTTTTCCGCCGCGTGCATCAGGCCCATGTTGCCCTCCTGGATCAGATCCATGATCGGCACGCCGCGTCCGGTATAATGCTTTGCCAGGGAAACGACCAGCCTCAGGTTCCCCTCCGCCAGCTTCTGTCTGGCTGAGGCATCCCCGGCCGCACTCTTCTCGCCCAGCTCTCTTTCCTCCGCTTCACTGAGGAGCGGGATCTGCCCGATCTCATTCAGGTAGATCTGAAGCGGTCCCGTCATCTCCGCTGTTATCTGCTGCTCAACTTTACTCATGTCTTTACCTTTCTACAGTTTCTCAATGATCTCACCGTTTCGATATGCCGCCAGGAGCCGCTCAAGGTCGCTGATCTGTTCTCTCAGATCACGCCCAATGTCCGTATCTCCCACAGCCAGCCGGTCTTTCAGCCGCTTCACCACCATGATCTCGGAATGGATATCATTTTCCTTTTCAATCGCTGCCTCTGTCGATTCAAACGGCTCATGCGCCACAAGGAGCAGGCCGTAGGAATTAAAGACAAGGGTGTATCCTGCGATCCCGGTTTCTTTCTGGTATGCCTTTGAGAACCCGCCGTCGATCACCATGACCTTCCCGCCGCATTTGACCGGACTCTCGCCGTCCTTGCGCTTTACCGGGACATGTCCGTTTACAATATGGCCGTACCCGGGATCCAGCCCGAACTCTTCCATGATGCTGTCAATGACTTTCTCATTCTCAATATAGGAATAATACGGATTCTTCTTCTCCAGATGGGTCTCCTTCTCCGCCAGGAAGTACCGCTCAAACGTGGCCATTTTATTCTTGCCGAACAGCGGTGAATCCGAATGGAGCCAGATATACCACATAATATCCCGGCCGTCTTCTTTATCCTTTTCATCCAGGGCGAAGAAGCCTTTTCTCACATAAGAATCCAGTGTATCGTACAGTTCCCTGCCTTTATACATTTTCCCGAAGACTTCCACTTCTTTCAGGCTGCCGTCTTCATTGAGCGGCACACATCCGTGGTAGAGCAGGTTGTCATTGTACACTTTATAAAGGCCGCCCTTGGCCAGCAGGAAACGCATATGCTGCTGCAGCTTCTCGCAGTTTACAAACGCCTTTTCCAGCCGCTCCATGATCTCTTCCTCTTCCGCCGTCAGCGCGTACGGATCATCCGGATCAATGGTCGGGAAGTGCGTGTCAAGCAGTTTATATTCTTTTCCATTCAGCCGGATCGTTCCTTTCTCATAATCGATCCGGTGGAGCATCGCCCGGTCTTCCAGATGGAACGACTTCTGGCGGGCAATGATCTGGCCCTCGACTTTAAACTGGATGACAGAGATCGCCTTGTGGATGCGCAGGTTCATCTCCTGTTCATCCTTGTCTGTCCCGCCTGCGGCTTTCAGCTTGAAGCACTCGCACGGATCATCCCCGTACACGCGCAGGGCAAATGTGGCAAGGGGCAGAAGGTTGATCCCGTATCCCTCCTCCAGGATATCAAGATTGCCGTACCGGGCGCAGATCCGGATCGCATTGGCGATACAGCCCCGCTGTCCGGCCGCCGCGCCCATCCAGAGGACATCATGGTTGCCCCACTGGATATCAAGCGAATGATAGGTCATCAGCTTGTCCATGATAATATGGGGACCCGGGCCTCTGTCATAGATATCACCCACGATATGCATATGGTCCACGACCAGCCGCTGGATCAGTTCGGAGATAGCCTCAATGAACTCCTCCGCCCGTCCGATCCGGATGATCGTGGAGATGATCTCATTGTAATATAACTCTTTGTCGTTAACCTCCGCCTTCTCCGTGATCAGTTCCTCGATCACATAGGCGAAGTCTTTCGGCAGCGATTTTCTCACTTTCGAACGGGTATACTTGCTGGCCGCCCGCTTGCTGACCTCGATCAGCAGGTAAAGGTGGACGCGGTACCAGTCCTCCATATTCGGCTCCGTCTTCTTGATCATATCCATCTTCTGCTTCGGATAATAGATCAGTGTGGCCAGCGCTTTCTTATCTCTCTTACTCATCGTATTGCCGAATACATCCTCGATCTTCCGCCGCACGGATCCCGATCCGTTCTTGAGCACATGGGCAAACGCCTCATACTCGCCGTGCACATCCGTCAGGAAGTGCTCCGTCCCTTTCGGAAGATTCAGGATCGCCTGCAGATTAATGATCTCTGTAGACGCCGCCGCGATGGTCGGATAAAGTTCAGACAAACGTTCCAGATATTTTGTTTCCAGATCTTTCATCTCATCCTCCCGTGGATCCCCCACTCTAAAGGCCTACAACATCCCCCATGTCATACATTCCCGGCGCTTTCCCTGCCAGGAACTTGCCCGCCTCAACGGCGCCTTTGGCAAATACGCTTCTGGAATATGCCGTATGGGTAAACTCGATCACCTCATCGCTCCCCGCAAAGATCACGTCATGGATCCCCACGATCGTGCCGCCGCGCACCGCCGAGATACCGATCTCTTTTTTATCTCTTTTTTTGCGCACCTGGCTGCGGTCATACACGTACTCGTATTCTCCGTTCATTTCCTCATTGATGGAATCCGCCAGGGCGAGGGCCGTCCCGCTGGGCGCGTCCAGCTTCTGGTTATGGTGTTTCTCCACGATCTCCATGTCATATCCGGCCGGAGCCAGCACTTTCGCCGCATCCTTCAGAAGCTTCAGGAGCAGGTTGATGCCAAGAGACATGTTTGCCGACTTCAGGACCGCCGTCTCCTTCGCGGCCTCTTCCACTTTTTTCAGCTGGTCTTCCGAAAGACCGGTGGTGCACAGGACGACCGGAAGCTTCTTCTGTACGCAGTAATCAAGAAGCCCGTCAACCGCCGACGCCGTCGAAAAATCAATGACCACATCCACGTCCACATCGCATTTGTCAATGGACTCAAACACCGGATACTCATTCGGGACGCCGGTATACGCATCCACGCCGGCCGCGATCACGGCATTTTCATCATTTTTCACGATCTCCGTGATCATCCTGCCCATTTTCCCATTGCATCCGTGCATCAGAAATTTTACCATAATTCTATTCCTCCTGACTGTATATGAAAGTATAAATAAGTTTTCGTAATATAAAAAGGATATCATATATGAGAGCGAATCTCAACATATGATATCCTTTTAACGATCACTCTTCCATGCATTCCAGCTTGCTCACCGACACCTCGTAGGCCGTCCGCGTCTCCGTCTCGGTCTCCGACAGCTTCTTCACATACTCCCGGCTCTGGATCCGCCCCAGCACCCGGACATGCTCGCCCACATCGAACCCGGAGGCATACCGGGCATTCCGCCCCCAGCAGATGCAGGGGATGTAATCGGACTTGCCGTACGGCCGGTTCACGGCAAGCAGAAGATCCGCGATCTCCCGGCCAAGGGGCGTCTTCCTGTACACCGGACGTTTGCACATATAGCCTTCCAGCATGATATGATTCGTACGCGCCCCGTCCGGCTCCTCGTCCACAAACTCGATCTCCCGCGCGAACACGGACAGGATCAGCCGGTTCTTCTGTTCCTCATGGCGGTTGTACGACCGGAACTGCCCGGTCACCTTGATGCACTGCCCCCGGCAGCTCTGCGTCACATCCATCAGCCGCTCGGACACCATCACCGGGATCGTGTCATTTGAACTGCTCAGTCTCCTTACGAGGATGTCGATCATAAAAAATCCCTCGCCGAATACTTCGTGGCTGTATGTAAATTCCGACACCACGGTTCCGATAACTGTTACCTGATTGTTCTCAATGATCTTATCTGACATAATCTGTAGTTCTCCCTTCCTCTTTCCGGTATTTTTGAGTCACTACTAAATGTATGTACTGCTCTTCTGCTTTAGAACTTCATTCCGCGGGAATCGTTCGACATCATTTTTCCCGTTCCCGGTGTTGTAAATTACAGATTTTGTGATAAAATAAAAAAGTTGCAGTAAACGAAACAGCTTATTATAAGGAAAGAGTGCGAATATTTATGAAGACAAAACGTGAAGATGTAAGAAATATTGCGATCATCGCCCATGTCGACCACGGCAAGACGACCCTCGTGGACGAGCTGCTCAAACAGAGCGGCGTATTCCGCGAGAACCAGGAAGTCGCCGAGCGCGTCATGGATTCCAATGATATCGAGAGGGAGCGCGGGATCACCATCCTCTCCAAGAACACGGCCGTTCACTATAACGGCGTGAAGATCAACATTATCGACACCCCGGGACACGCCGACTTCGGCGGCGAGGTGGAGCGTGTCCTCAAAATGGTCAACGGCGTCATTCTGGTCGTAGACGCATTTGAGGGCGCCATGCCGCAGACGAAATTCGTTCTCCGGAAAGCTCTGGAATTAAGCCTTCCGGTCATCGTCTGCATCAACAAGATCGACCGCCCGGAAGCCCGCCCGGACGAAGTCATCGACGAGGTGCTGGAACTCTTTATCGACCTGGGTGCATCCGACGACCAGCTGGAATGCCCCTTCGTCTATGCGTCCGCGAAAAACGGCGTGGCCGTCCTGGACCTGACAGACGAGGAGCGGGACATGAAGCCGCTCTTTGAGACGATCCTTGATTATATCCCGGCCCCGGAAGGCGACCCGGAAGCGCCCACCCAGGTGCTCATCAGCACCATCGACTACAATGAATATGTGGGCCGTATCGGCATCGGCAAGGTGGACAACGGCACCATCGCCGTCAATCAGGAAATGCTCCTGGTAAACCATCACGATCCGGACAAACAGGAGAAAGTAAAGATCAGCCGTCTCTACGAGTTCGACGGTCTGGAAAAGAAGGAAGTCAGAGAAGCCGGCATCGGTTCCATCGTGGCCATCTCCGGCATCTCCGACATTTCCATCGGCGATACCCTCTGCTCCCCCGATCATCCGGATCCGATCCCGTTCCAGAAGATCTCCGAGCCGACCATCGCCATGCAGTTCATCGTAAATGACAGCCCCTTCGCCGGACAGGAAGGCAAATACGTGACCTCCCGCCATCTGCGCGACCGCCTGTTCCGCGAACTGAACACGGACGTCAGCCTCCGGGTGGAAGAGATGGACAATACCGACAGCTTCAAAGTATCCGGCCGCGGCGAACTCCACCTCTCCGTCCTGATCGAGAACATGCGCCGGGAAGGTTATGAATTCGCGGTCAGCAAGGCGGAAGTCCTCTACCACGAGGATGAAAACGGCAAAAAACTGGAGCCCATGGAGACCGCGTACATCGATGTGCCGGATGAATTCACGGGCGTTGTGATCGAGAAACTCGGCCAGCGCAAAGGCGAACTTCGCAATATGTCGCCCATGAGCGGCGGCTACACCCGCCTGGAATTCTCCATCCCGTCCCGCGGACTGATCGGATACCGGGGTGAATTCCTGACCGACACCAAAGGAAACGGCATCCTCAACACCAGCTTCGACGGCTACGCGCCGTACAAAGGGGATATCCAGTACCGCAAGCAGGGCTCTCTCATCGCATTTGAGACCGGAGAATCCGTGACTTACGGATTGTACAGCGCCCAGGAGCGTGGCACGCTGTTCATAGGCCCCGGCGAGAAAGTATACGCCGGCATGGTCATCGGGCAGAACGGAAAGGCTGAGGACATCGAGCTTAATGTGTGCAAGACGAAGCACCTGACCAACACCCGCTCCTCCAGCGCCGACGAGGCTCTCCGCCTGACACCGCCGCGCATCTTAAGTCTGGAGCAGGCCCTGGACTTCATCGACACAGACGAGCTTCTGGAAGTGACGCCGAAGTCCCTTCGCATCCGCAAGAAGATCCTGGATTCCAGGATGCGCAAACGCAGCAACATGAAGTAAGAATTCGAGTGATTCGTTCTATACAATAACTCCTTTCCATGTTATAATATTTACATAATACATACACATATTTTTCATATGTTTATGTCAAAACTGAACAAAAAGGAGTTGAACAGTATGAATTTTATCATCAGCGGAAAAAACATTGAAGTGACTGCGGGACTCAGAGAGACGATCGAACAGAAACTGGGAAAGCTTGAGCGGTACTTCACTCCTGAAACAGAGATCACTGTTACTTTGAGCGTTGAGAAGGAGCGCCAGAAGATCGAGGTGACGATCCCCGTCAAGGGCACCATCATCCGCTCCGAACAGACCAGCAACGACATGTACGTATCCATTGATCTTGTGGAAGAGATCATCGAACGCCAGCTCCGCAAATACAAGAACAAACTGGTGGCAAAGAGCCAGGGGCACCCCACTCAGGCAGCTGAGACGGGAAGCATCCGCCGGGAATTCATCGAATCGGATGACACACCGGCTGAAGATGACGAGATCCGCATCGTGCGCACAAAGAAGTTCGGCATCAAGCCCATGTATCCGGAAGACGCCTGCCTGCAGATGGAGCTTCTGGGACACAGTTTCTTCGTATTCTCCAATGCCGAGACCGACGAAGTCAACGTTGTATACAAGAGAAAGGATGGTTCATTCGGACTGATCGAACCGGAATTCTCATAAAAAGAATATCTGAATAAAGCAGGACCGCCTGCATAACGGGAAACATACATCTCTCTTTCCCGGTTATGCAGGCGGTTTTTCTGTGATCTCCAGCCAGCACTGCCCGTCCTCTTCTATGACGGCCTGCCCGCTGGTCCCCTCGGTGATCTCTTTTTTCAGGCTCTCCGCCATGTCGGCGGCAGCCGCTGTCAGAATCTCCACCCGGTCCGTATAGACCGTGTCCAGTATGCTGATCTCCCGCTGTGCCAGCAGGTACTGGATCTTCCCCAGTCCGGTATAGTCCGTCCCGATCTTCAGCCGGACACCCGGCACTTTCCGCAGGATCCCCGCATGGGACAGCCCTTCCAGGGCCGCCTGGGTATACGCTCTTACAAGCCCTCCGGTCCCGAGGAGCGTCCCGCCAAAATACCGGGTGACCACGACCAGGACATCGGTGAGCCCCCGGCCCCGGATCACCTCCAGGATCGGCTTTCCCGCCGTTCCCGCCGGCTCCCCGTCATCGCTCATCCGCTCTGTTCCGGGATTCTGCCCGATCACATAAGCCCAGCAGTGATGCCGTGCATCCCAGTACTCCTTTTTTATCTTCTCAATATGCGCGGATATTTCATCCTCAGAAACGACCGGGAAAACCTCCGCGATAAACCGCGACTTCTTCTCCACGATCTCACCTGTTCCGTACCCGCAGACTGTAGTGTAAGCTTCCATAGACTTTCCTCCGTTCACTTTACTATATCAGAGTCATCACAAAACCACAACCAGAACACCGCGAAAAACCGGAAAGCGCCGATAAATGTAAAATAATTATGAAAATATGAAGTTTTTATTTTTTCCTTTATTTAGAAGGATATATTTGATATAATCATAAGAGTTGAAAAGGAGGATGCTATTCGTGAATTACGGAAAAAATAATCTTTCCAAAAGGAAACAGAATATTTCTTCTAAAAAAAGAATGAAGAAAAAGCGCGTTGGCGTGCGCTTCTTTAAAGCCCTGGTGATCTGTATACTTCTCCTGGGCGTGATCTGCGTAGTCGGAGCCGGAGTCTTCGCCAAGAAGATCATTGACAATGCGCCCGCTGTATCTGCAGAAGATATCCTTCCAAAAGGATATACAACGAACATTGTAGATGCAAACGGCACAGTCATTGAAACGCTCAAGGACTCGGATTCCAACCGTGTGTACAAGACATACGACGAGATCACCGCGAACAATGAATTTATGCCCCACGCTTTTGTAGCGATCGAGGACGAGCGTTTCTACGAACACAACGGGATCGATCTGCAGGGCATCATCCGTGCCGGATTTGTCGGGATCTCCAATGGATTCAACTTTTCCGAGGGGGCCAGCACGCTGACCCAGCAGCTCATTAAGAATAACGTATACCCGAATTTCGTTAATGAAAAAACATTCTTTGACAAAGTAGAGCGTAAACTGCAGGAGCAGTATCTTGCGCTTCAGTTTGAAAAAGAAATGAACAAGGAACAGATCCTTGAAGCCTATATGAATACGATCAACCTTGGACAGGGGTGCCTTGGCGTGCAGACAGCTTCCATGCGCTACTTTAATAAGGATGTGTCGGATCTGACCCTTTCCGAGTGTGCAGTCATCGCCGCGATCACTCAGAATCCGACCCGGTATGACCCGGTCAAGAATCCTGAGGAAAATGCAAAGCGGCGCGAAACCGTGCTTAACAATATGCTTGAACAGGGCTACATCGATCAGGCGCAGTACGACGAGGCTGTCGCGGACAATGTATACGACCGTATCCTGGAGACATCGGCGATCACCGAAGATAACACACCGTACTCCTACTTTACGGATTCCCTGATCGAACAGCTGGTGGAAGATCTGAAAGCACAGAAAGGATACTCCGAGACCCAGGCCTACAATCTGATCTACAGCGGCGGCCTGACAGTTGTCTCCACACAGGACCTGAGGATCCAGCAGATCTGTGACGAAGTAACATCCGATCCGGACTACTATCCGAGAACGGAATACGGGCTTGAATTCGCGCTCACCGTCCACAGGGCCGACGGTACTTCAGAGAACTACTCAAAGGAACAGCTGAAGAAATATATCTCAGAGAACATCGATTCCAACAATCCGCTCGTCTTCTCTTCAAAAGACGACGCGGTCGCTGCGATCGAGGCCTACAAATCCACACTGAATATCGACACCGAAGCCGGCGATACAGTGGATGAGAATTATACGATCACCCTGCAGCCGCAGGTATCTTTCGTAGTCATGGACCAGGCGACCGGCTATGTAAAAGCGCTGGTCGGCGGCCGCGGTGAGAAAACCGGCAACCTGACCCTGAACCGTGCGACAGACTCAACCAAACAGCCGGGTTCCTGCTTCAAGATCCTGTCCACTTACGGTCCCGGGATCGATCAGGGCAAGATCACACTTGCCAGCCCGGTTGAAGACGAACCGTACAAATACGAAAGCGGACAGGTCGTTCACAACTGGAATAACAAATATATCGGTACAACAACCGTGCGTAACGCCATCAAACTTTCTCTCAATACCTGCGCCGTACAGACACTCACTGAAGTCGTCGGACCGGCTGAAGGCTATAAATATCTGAAAGAGAATTTCGGCATCACGACCCTGACCGATGACGACATGGTCCAGGCGCTTGCTCTCGGCGGTATTACAAACGGTGTCAAGAATATCGAGATGACAGCCGCTTTCGCTTCCATCGCAAACGGCGGAACATACACGGAACCGATCCTGTATACCCAGGTTCTTGATCACGACGGAAATGTGCTGATCGACAACAGCTCTCCGGCAACACATGAAGCTGTTAAAGATTCAACCGCCTACCTTCTGACAAGCGCAATGGAAGACGTTGTCAACAGCGGTACCGGAACAGCTGCCAGACTTGACAATATGGCAACGGCCGGAAAGACCGGATCAACCAATGATTACGCGGACATCTGGTTCTGCGGATTTACGCCTTACTATACTGCCGGCATCTGGGGCGGATACGATGAACCGAAAGCCCAGTACGGCAGCGCGAACTGGCATACACCGATCTGGAAAGAGATCATGGAACGGATCCACAGCGGTCTGGAATCAAAAGATTTCACAGTACCGTCCTCCGTCAAGAAAGCTTCTGTCTGCAGCCAGAGCGGACTCCTTGCTGTAAGCGGATGCCCGACTGTTACAGAGTATTTTGCAACAGATGAACTTCCGAAAGAACACTGTTCGGGACATGTAACGCAAACTCCGGAAGGCGGATCATCAGATTCCGGCTCCGGATCGTCAACTTCCGAGACCGGCGGCAATACTGGCGGCAATACCGGCGGTAACACCGGCGGCAGCAACACCGATGGTAACACTGGCGGCAATACCGGTGGTAACACTGGCGGCAATACCGGTGGTAACACTGGCGGCAGCACCGGTGGCAATACTGGTGGTAACACCGGCGGCGGCGAAACCGGCGGCGGTGGCGAGACCGGCGGCGGTGGCGAGACCGGCGGCGGTGGTGAAACCGGCGGCGGCGAAACCGGCGGTGGTGGCGAGACCGGCGGTGGCGAAACCGGCACCACTGAATAACAGCAGTTTCAATTAAAAGCATTTTAAAAGAGCAGCGGTCATTTTAAACCGCTGCTCTTCTCATTTCCCTTTATTAAAAAATATTCTCTATTATTCCGCATCCAGCACCATTTTCGCCGCTCCGCAGATTCCCGCGTCATTTCCAAGCTGGGCCAGAACGAATCTCACATTCTTATTTGCGAAGAACGCTCTCTCCATGAACGGCTTTTCTATGTAAGAGAGGAGAATCTCGCCGGCCTTTGATACCCCGCCGCCGATCACGAACACAGCCGGATCGGCAATCGCTGCCAGATTGGCCAGTCCGTATCCGAGATACCGGCCGAATTCAACGGCGATCTCCTGTGCCACTTCATCTCCTGCTTTTACAGCGTCAAACACATCTTTGGCAGTCACATCTTCCTTATTCAGAGCCGTCGCACGCATCTCCTGTCCCAGTTTCTGTTTTGCCAGACGGACGATCCCGGTAGCCGATGCATACTGCTCAAGACATCCCCGGTTTCCGCATCCGCACTGGTCCTTCTCACTGTAGTTCACACAGATGTGTCCGATCTCACCGCCTGCTCCGTTGGCGCCCACGAGCATCTTCCCGTCAATGATGATGCCGCCGCCTACGCCGGTTCCAAGGGTGACCATGATCATGTTTTTCTCGCCTTCGCCGCCGCCTTTCCACATCTCGCCGAGCGCGGCAACGTTCGCATCATTTCCGATATAACTGGTCACTCCTGTCAGTTCTTCGAGTTCCTTCTTTACTTCCTTGTATTTCCAGCCAAGATTTGCGCTTCCGTTGACGATTCCTTCTGAGTTGACCGGTGCGGGAACCCCCGCTCCGATCCCGAGGATGTCACGCTTGTCCAGATTGTGTTCCTCGATCTTCGCTTCGATCGATGATGCGATATTGGGAAGGACTGCTTTCCCCTCCTCAGAAGTATCAGTTACAATTTCCCACTTATCAAGGATCTTTCCGTCCTCTTCGAACAGACCCATTTTTACCGTTGTGCCGCCGATGTCCACACCAAAACAATATTTCATATCCACTTTCTCCTTTTCACACTGCTCTTTATATTATCTTCTGTTCTTTGCCAGATTCTCCTGAACCCTCTTATAGAGTTCCTGAGCCGCATTGTATCCCATCTGTTTCTGTCTGTGGTTTACCGCCGCAGATTCCACGATGATCGCCAGATTCCGTCCCGGACGGATCGGGATGCGGTAGCATACGACCTTGTTTCCGAGGAATTCCGTATACTGCTCCTCCAGCCCCAGACGGTCGTACTCTTTGTCCCGGCTCCAGTCTTCCAGCGTAATGACCAGATCGATATTCTGGGTCTCTCTGACGCTCTGCACACCGAACATGGATCTTACGTCCACGATGCCGATGCCTCGCAGCTCGATGAAGTGCTTTGTGATATTCGGTGCAGTTCCGACCAGCGTTTCATCACTTACCTTGCGGATCTCTACCACGTCATCCGTCACAAGACGGTGTCCTCTCTTGATCAGCTCCAGTGCGGCCTCACTCTTACCGATGCCGCTCTCGCCCATGATCAGGACGCCGACGCCGTACACGTCGACCAGTACGCCATGGATGGAAATGCAGGGGGCAAGACGCACATTCATCCAGCGGATGATCTCCGCCGTGAACTCTGATGTGTGCTTCACGGTGCTGAAGATCGGCACGCCGCGCTCCACTGCCATTTTCAGGAACGGCTCCTCCGGCATGATGCTGCGGCAGAACACGATACAGGGGATCGGATGCTGAAGGAGCTGGTCGTACATTTCCAGCCGCTGCTCCGGCGTATGCGTGTGCACATACCGGTCTTCCACGTTGCCGATGATCTGCACTCTGTTGGAGTCAAACCGGTCATAGAATCCCGCAAGCTGCAGCGCCGGTCTGTTTACATCAGGAACATTCACTTCTCTTTCATCCAGATCCACATCTACATCAGGAGTCAGGTTCTTAAGATCCATTTTCTCCACAAGTTCGCTCAACTTTATTCCTTGCTGTGCCATAGATATTATCCTCGCTTTCTCATTCTCTCCTAATCATATCACTAGTGAAAGAACTTGTACACTGCTTCCGCCGCTTTTTCATTCATTGACGGGATTTTCGCAAGTTCCTCCACAGACGCCGCACGGATCTCGTCCAGTCCGGCGTAATTCTTCATCAATGCCTTCCGTCTCGCAGGCCCGATCCCTTCGATATCATCCAGGATGGAATGCACCTGCCCTTTTCCCCTGAGCTGCCGGTGATATTCGATGGCAAACCGGTGGGCCTCATCCTGGATCCGGGTGATCAGGCGGAAGGCTTCCGATGACCGGTCGATGGGGATCTCCACGTTGTTATAATACAGCCCCCTTGTCCGGTGATGATCGTCCTTCACCATGCCGCACACCGGGATATCCAGATGCAGGCTGTCCAGCACTTCCAGCGCCACATTGACCTGGCCTTTTCCGCCGTCCATCATGATCAGGTCCGGGAATACCGTGAATTTCCCGAGTTCCTCACTCTCTTCCCGCTCCTTAAGCCCGTGGGTGAAGCGCCGGGTCAGCACTTCCCGCATGCTGCCGTAATCATCGGCTCCCCGGATCCCTTTGATCCGGAACTTCCGGTAATCATTCCGCTTGGGGCGTCCCCGTTCATAGACCACCATGGATCCAACCGATTCGAATCCGTTTGTATTGGAAATATCATAAGCTTCCATGCGGACGATCTCATTAAGGCCCAGAAGCGCGGCCACCTCTTTCACTGCTCCGATGGTCCGGCCTTCCTCCCGTTTGATCCGCTCCCGGTCCCGGAACAGGACCAGACGGGCATTCTCCTGCGCCAGTTCCACCAGCTTCTCTTTTGTGCCTTTTTTCGGCACCCGGATGGCTACCTTCTGCCCCCGTTTGGAGGTCAGCCATTCCTCCAGCACTTCCCGGTCTTCAACCTCCGCCTGGAGCATCAGCTCCCCGGGGATAAACGGGGTTCCGGCATAGTACTGCATGATAAAGCTGTTCAGGATCTCCGACGGGCTCTCCCCGTCTGTGATCCGCAGGTAGAAGTGATCTCTCCCGATCAGCCGGCCGCCCCGGATAAAGAACACCTGGACCACCGCATCCCCCTCATGGGAAGCCACGGCCAGCACGTCCCGGTCCTCCCCGCTGGAGTCGGTGATCTTCTGCTTCTGCGCCACCTTCTTCACACTGCTTAAGAGCTCCCGGTACTCAATCGCCCGCTCAAATTCCAGCGCCTCGGACGCGGCATTCATCTTCTCCTCCAGATCCTTCAGGACAGCATCATAATTCCCGTTCAGGAACTTCAATACTTCATTCACGGATTTCCCGTATTCTTCCTGTGAAATATATCCCTGGCACGGGGCGTCGCACTGTTTGATGTGATAATTCAGACAGGGCCGCTCTTTCCCGATGTCCCTGGGCAGGCTCCGGTTGCAGCTTCTTAAATGATAGAGCTTATGGATCAGGTCGATCGTATCGCGAACGGCCTGAGAACTGGTATAAGGCCCGAAATACCGGGCCTTATCCTTCTGCATCTTCCTGGAAAGCACGACCCGCGGGAATGCCTCGCCGGTCGTCACTTTAATAAACGGATATGTCTTGTCATCCATCAGCATCGTATTGTACTTCGGATGATGTTCTTTTATAAGATTGCACTCGAGGACCAGCGCCTCCAGTTCCGAATCCGTCACAATGTATTCAAACCGGCGGATGTGCGTCACCATCTGCTCGATCTTGACGCCCTTGTTCCTGCTGGTCTGAAAATACTGGCGCACCCGGTTCTTCAGGCTGACGGCCTTGCCCACATAAATAATGTGGTCATTCTCATCGTGCATGATATAGACGCCCGGCCTTGCGGGCAGTTTTTTCAGTTCTTCCTGAATATCAAACATGACTAATTCTCCACCGGTTTCATGGCGATCCGTCCGGTCTCCTCCGGCTGTCCCTCCCCGTCGGTCTCCTCCGGTTCAGGCAGGCCTTTCACTTCGCGGAAGATCTTCATGAATTCTTTTCCGGTAATGGTCTCTTTCTCGATCAGGAAGTCCGCGATCCTGTCAAGCGCTTCCCGGTTGTCGGCCAGCAGCCGTTTCGCCTCGGCGTAAGCCGCTTTCAGCATCTTCATGACTTCTTCATCGATCTCACCGGCTGTCGCATCGCCGCAGTTTAATACCGCGCGTCCGTCCAGGTAACGGTTCTGGATGGACTCAAGACCCATCAGCCCGAAACGGTCAGACATACCGTACTGGGTGATCATGGCCCGGGCGATCTTGGTCGCCTGCTCGATGTCATTGGCTGCGCCCGTGGTCACCGTGTCAAATACAAGTTCCTCCGCCGCGCGTCCGCCGAGCGCCACCACGATCATGGCCTCCAGCTCTTTCTTCGTATTCAGGAACTTCTCTTCCTCCGGCGTCTGCATCACATACCCGAGGGCGCCCATGGTCCTGGGCACGATGGTGATCTTCTGCACCGGCTCTGTATTCTTCTGGAGCGCTGTGACAAGGGCGTGACCCACCTCGTGA
This sequence comes from Candidatus Mediterraneibacter guildfordensis, assembly GCA_019112735.1. Taxonomy (GTDB): domain Bacteria; phylum Bacillota; class Clostridia; order Lachnospirales; family Lachnospiraceae; genus Mediterraneibacter; species Mediterraneibacter guildfordensis. The sequence goes on along the minus strand of DXIS01000039.1, from coordinate 32,334 downwards.
TAGGAAACGATCCTGCGCTCTTCCTTGCTCATAATGCGGTCTTTCTTCTCCTTGCCGACAAGCACGACCTCAACCGCTTCAAAGAGATCCTTCTGGCTGACCACCTGTCTGCCGTGTTTTACCGCATTGATGGCCGCCTCATTGATCATGTTGGCCAGATCCGATCCGACCGCGCCGGACGTTGCCAGGGCGATCGCCTCCAGATCCACGCTCTCATCCATGCGCACATCTTTCGCATGGACCTTCAGGATATCCACACGTCCTCTCAGGTCCGGCTTATCCACGATGATCCGCCGGTCAAAACGGCCTGGCCGCAGAAGCGCCGGATCCAGGATCTCCGGCCGGTTCGTGGCCGCCAGGATCAGAAGACCTTTATTCGTATCAAATCCGTCCATCTCCGCCAGGAGCTGGTTCAGCGTCTGCTCCCGCTCGTCATTGCCGCCGAGGGTCGTGTCACGGGTCTTTCCGATGGCGTCGATCTCATCGATAAATACGATGCACGGCGCCTGCTGCTGAGCCTGCTTGAACAGGTCGCGCACACGGGAAGCGCCCACGCCCACATACATTTCCACAAAAGCCGAACCGGACAGGGAGAAGAACGGTACTTTCGCCTCGCCCGCGACCGCTTTGGCAAGAAGGGTCTTGCCGGTTCCCGGCGGTCCCACCAGGAGCGCGCCTTTCGGGAGCTTTGCGCCGATCCCGCTGTATTTGCCCGGATTGTGGAGGAAATCCACCACTTCCTGAAGGGATTCTTTCGCCTCGTCCTCCCCGGCCACATCCTGGAATGTAACGCCCGTCTCTTTCTCCATATACATCTTGGCGTTGCTCTTGCCGATACCCATCATGCCGCCGCCTTTGGACATCCGGCGCATCAGCCAGACAAGCATGGCCGCCATCAGGCCGATGGGCAGGATCAGCGTGAGGAAAAGTTCCAGGAGCATCTGGCTAAGGGTATCGGCCGGCTGGCTGCCGAACTTCACGCCGGCGTCTTCCAGCGTCTGGACCAGATTATAGTCATTGACATAACCGGTATAGTAATCCGGGTCATGTTCCACCACATTCTGCTGCGTTTCTTCCGTCCGGTCTACATTAGCAGTATCCCGGCCGCCCGTCTGCGCCTCCATCTGTTCCTGGAGCCGCTCCAGGATGGTGCCGGCGCTTCCGATCAGACCGTTCTGCGCCATCTCTTCGCGGCGCGCCTCGTCAGTGAGCGTGATATAGATCCGGTCGCTGTTGAGGCTTACTTCCTGCACCTCGCCCGCATCGACCATCTCAAGAAATCTATCATAGCTGATCTGTTCCGGCCCCGAGCCGCGCATCAGCGAATAAAATCCCATCACCATAAAAGTGACCAGCAGGGTTGTGATGAGGATGATCCCCCAGCCCTGCCGGTTGTGATTCGGGTCATTTTTTCTATTATTATCCATTATGTTCCTCCTAAAAACAGCTATTTTCATTATAAAGACAGGTTTTGCATAAATCAATAAAAAGATTATGAAAATATTGTAAAACAACAAGTTTTTATAGTATACTGGTAAAGAAATATGTCCTTTCAGCAGACGCCCTGTATAATCGTCTGCAGGATCATCATAATAAATTACAGCAAGAGGGAATCATTCATGAAAATCGGTTTTGACAACGACAAGTATTTAAAAATGCAGTCCGAACATATCCGGGAGCGGATCGGAAAATTCGACAATAAGCTCTATCTGGAATTCGGCGGAAAGCTTTTTGACGACTTTCACGCATCCCGCGTACTCCCGGGCTTCGCTCCGGACAGCAAGCTGCGTCTTCTTAAAGAGCTCAGCGACCAGGCGGAGATCGTGATTGTCATCAGTGCGAAAGACATCGAGAAGAACAAGATCCGCGGCGACCTGGGGATCACCTATGACACGGATGTACTGCGTCTGATCCAGACCTACCGTGACCAGGGGCTCTACGTGGGAAGCGTGACCATCACCCAGTTCTCCGGACAGGAAAGCGCCGTACTCTTCAAGCAGCGGCTGGAGAACCTGAACATCCCGGTCTACCTTCACTACATCATCCCGGGATATCCGTCTAATGTGCCGCTCATCATCAGCGATGAGGGCTACGGAAAAAATGACTATATAAAGACCACGCGGCCGCTGGTGATCATCACCGCGCCGGGACCGGGCAGCGGCAAGATGGCCACCTGCCTCTCCCAGCTCTACCATGAACATAAACGCGGCATCCACGCAGGATACGCCAAGTTCGAGACATTCCCGATCTGGAACCTGCCCCTCAAGCATCCGGTCAATCTGGCATACGAGGCGGCCACAGCGGACCTGAATGACGTGAACATGATCGACCCGTACCATCTGGAAGCTTACGGTGAAACCACCGTCAACTATAACCGGGATGTGGAGATCTTCCCCGTGCTCAACACCATCTTTGAGAAGATCTACGGGGAGAGCCCGTACAAGTCGCCCACGGATATGGGCGTCAACATGGCCGGCAACTGCATCTGCGATGATGAAGCATGCCGCGAGGCGTCCAAACAGGAGATCATCCGCAGATATTACCAGGCCCTCAATTCCCTGGTCAAAGGCGAAAGCTCCGGAAAAGAAGCCCAGAAGATCGAGCTTCTCATGAATATGGCCGGGATCACCGTCGCAGACCGCAAAGTCGCTGTCGCGGCACTTGAACGGGCAAAAGAGACCGGCGGCCCGGCGGCAGCCATGGAACTGGACGACGGCCGGATCATCACCGGCAAGACGACAAACCTGCTGGGCGCATCCGCCGCTCTCCTGCTGAACGTCCTGAAAGAACTGGCCGGCATCGACCACGAACTGCACATCATTTCCCCGCAGTCCATCGAGCCGATCCAGAAACTGAAAGTGGCCTACCTGAAGAGCAAAAATCCACGGCTCCACACCGATGAAGTCCTGATCGCCCTCTCAGCCAGCGCCGCGGACAACCCGCAGGCAGGACTGGCTATGTCCCAGCTTCCGAAACTGGCCGGCTGCCAGGCGCACACGTCGGTCATGCTCTCCGACGTGGACATCAAGATCTTCAAGAAACTCGGCGTGCAGCTCACCTGCGAGGCGGTTTATGAGCATATGATCCTCTCCTGATCCTTTCCCGGATCCGCAGGCAGATCAAAAAAAACTGAATAAACTTCTTGTATTATCCGGTACAGCCGGTGTATACTTGAAACATATTTTTACAGTCTGTTCATACGATCCGGACTTACGGCCGCAAAGGCGCGGCACCGGATCCATGGGCAGGCTGTACTCTTTTTTACGGAACTTTTTAACAGCATTTACCACACAGCATATGCATACAGGAGGTTTTATTATGGCAGTCAAATATGTATTCGTCACAGGAGGCGTTGTATCCGGTCTGGGGAAAGGCATCACGGCAGCTTCCCTCGGCCGCCTGCTGAAGGCCAGAGGATACACCGTGACCATGCAGAAATTCGATCCCTACATCAACATCGACCCGGGCACCATGAACCCGGTCCAGCACGGCGAAGTCTTTGTCACCGACGACGGCGCCGAGACCGATCTGGACCTGGGGCACTACGAACGGTTCATTGATGAGAACCTGACGAAGAATTCCAACGTTACCACAGGAAAGATCTACTGGTCCGTCCTCCAGAAAGAACGGCGCGGCGACTTCGGCGGCGGCACCGTCCAGGTGATCCCCCACATCACAAACGAGATCAAGAGCCGCTTCTACCGCAATCCGGCCGCCGAAAATACCGAGATCGCCATCATCGAAGTGGGCGGCACCGTCGGCGACATTGAAAGCCAGCCGTTCCTGGAGTCCATCCGGCAGTTCCGCCATGAGAAAGGGGACGAAAATGTGATCCTCATCCACGTGACACTGATCCCCTACCTGAAAGCGTCCCAGGAAATGAAGACCAAACCGACCCAGGCCAGCGTAAAAGAACTCCAGGGCATGGGCATCCGTCCCGACATCATCGTCTGCCGGTCCGAATATCCGCTGAGCCCGGAGATGAAAGACAAGATCTCCCTCTTCTGCAACGTTCCGGCCGGCCACGTCCTCCAGAACCTGGATGTGGAATATCTCTATGAAGCGCCCCTGGCAATGGAAAAAGAACGCCTGGCCCAGGTCGTCTGTGAATGCCTGCATCTGGACTGTCCGGAACCGGACCTTAATGACTGGACGGAGATGGTGGACAACCTGCGGCATCCGACCCAGGATGTAGCGATCGCCCTGGTCGGGAAATACACCCAGCTCCACGACGCCTATATCAGCGTCGTTGAAGCGCTGAAGCACGGCGGCATCTACTCTCACACCACGGTCCGGATCAAATGGATCGACTCCGAAACCGTAACCGAAGAGAACGCGGAACGGCTCTTCGCTGACGTCAGCGGCATCCTTGTCCCCGGCGGATTCGGAAGCCGCGGTATCGAAGGCATGATCACCGCTATCCGGTACGCCCGCACCCGCGGCGTCCCGTTCCTCGGGATCTGCCTGGGCATGCAGCTGTCCATCGTGGAATTCGCCCGGGATGTGATCGGCTGGCACGACGCCCACAGCATGGAATTCCGGAACGACACCACCCACCCGGTCATCCACATCATGGAAGACCAGATCGGGGTGGAAGACATCGGCGGGACCCTCCGGCTGGGCGCATATCCCTGCGTCCTGAAAAAGGGATCGCTGGCCGAAAAACTCTACGACGCCACAGAGATCAGCGAACGCCACCGTCACCGCTATGAAGTAAACAATGATTACCGGGAAGACCTGGAAGCCTGCGGCATGTCGCTCTGCGGGCTGTCCCCGGACGGACGGATCGTGGAAATGGTGGAGATCCCGGAACACCCCTGGTTCATCGCCACCCAGGCCCATCCCGAACTGAAGTCCCGGCCGAACCGCCCCCATCCCCTGTTCCGGGGATTTGTGGAGGCCGCCCTGCAGGCCCGGAACCGGCATCAGAACCCATAACTGTGTGCATCACACAAAAGAACCCGGCCCTCTTCCGGAGGCGCCGGGTTCCCCATTGCGTCAGTGTACAAGTTCTTTTGTATCAAACAATTCCTCTACGATCTGCTCATAGACCGCACATTTCTCTGCCTTTTTAATCTTCTTCACACATTTCCGGCTGTCTGCGAACGCAAGCGCCAGGTAGGTCCACAGTTCTTTCATCTTAAAAAGGATGGTCCGGTCGCCGGACATCTCCGCGCAGTATCCCTCGTAGAGCAGGTCGTGGAACCGCCGGAGCTCCGCTTTGTCCGCCGGTCTGCCGCCCCGGAGCCGCCTTCCGAGCGCCGGATCCGCCAGCACGCCGCGCCCGGTCATCACACAGTCCGCCTGCGGATGATCTTTCCTGAAGCGCCCGTAATCCTCCGGTGTAAAGATATCCCCGTTGTAGCACACCGGATTCACACTCTTGTCAAAGGCCCGGTCAAACGCATCCATATGGGGCGTATTTTTATAGAATTCCCGCTGCACCCTCGGATGGATGATCAGTTCTTCCATGGGATACCGGTTGTAGATCGCCAGGAGACGTTCGAATTCCCGGGGATCATCCATGCCCAGCCGGGTCTTCACCGAGATGCGGATCTCACATTTATCAAAGATCTCATCCAGAAACCGCTCCAGCTGCTCCGGATAAGCCAGGAACCCGGAGCCCCGCCCTTTCGTCACCACGGTCTTCGACGGACAGCCCAGGTTCAGGTTCACCTCGCTGTAGCCGTATTCCTCAAGCTTCTTCGCTGTCCGGAGGAAATCCTCCGCCCGGTTTGTCAGGATCTGCGGCACCGTGTACATCCCCCGGTTGTGGTCCGGCAGGATATCCTTCTTCTCCCGGGCGCTGAAATGCCCCATCTGGTTCGGTTTAATAAACGGCACAAAATACTTGTCAAATCCGCCGAAGCACTCGTGAACGGCGCTTCGGAAGATCCAGCCGGTAATGCCCTCCAGCGGGGCCAGATATATCTTCATGACGGTTCCATATCTCCTTCGTATCGCCGCTGTCTGCGGCCGCATATCCATACGTTATTACACGGGGGAACGTCTTGTCAAGAAAAATGTGATGTGCTAAGATATTTGAAGCAGCAATTCTAAGAACATGTAAGGAGTGAGTCCATGCATACCATAAAGAGATTTATCGATTACTATGCACCGTATAAAGCGGTCTTTTTTATTGACCTGATCTGCGCGGCGGCGATCAGCATCATCGACCTCGCCTACCCCCAGATCCTTCGCACCATGACCAACACCCTCTTCACCCGGGACAGTCAGGCGATCCTCTCCGCCCTGCCGCTCATCGCCGCAGGCCTGTTCGTCATGTACATCGTGCAGAGCCTGTGCAAATATTATGTCAGCTATCAGGGGCACATGATGGGCGCCAATATGGAGCGGGACATGCGCCAGCAGCTTTTCGACCACTATGAAAAGCTTTCCTTCTCCTATTACAGCCGGAACAACTCCGGGCAGATGATGAGCAAGCTCGTGTCCGACCTGTTCGACATCGCGGAATTCGCCCACCACGGGCCGGAGAATCTCTTCATCTCGCTGGTGAAGATCATCGGCTCCTTTGTGTTCCTCTTCCTGATCAACTGGCGTCTCGCCCTGCCGCTGGTCGTTCTGGTCCTGTGCATGTTCTTCTTCACAGTCCGCCAGAACACCCGGATGCAGGAGACATTTATGGAAAACCGGCGCAAAATCGGCGATGTAAACTCCAGCCTCCAGGACACCCTGGCCGGCATCCGCGTCGTCCAGTCTTTCGCAAATGAAGACATCGAACGGGAGAAATTCCGCCGGAGCAATCAGGCATTTCTCCGCTCCAAAAAGGATAACTACAACTGTATGGGGAACTTCATGGCCTGGAACCTCTTCTTCCAGGGGATGATGTATCTGGTCACGCTCGTATTCGGCGGCTGGCTCATCGCAAAAGGACTGATGGAACCGGTCGATCTGGCCATGTACGCCCTTTACATCGGCATCTTCATCAACCCCATCCAGATCCTCGTGGAGCTGATCGAAATGATGCAGAAGGGTCTGGCCGGCTTCCGCCGCTTCCTCGAAGTAATGGACACAGCACCGGAGATCAAGGATCCGCCGGACGCCCGGGAGCTCACCGATGTGAAAGGCCGCGTATGCTACGAGGATGTATCCTTCCACTACAGCGATGACGACACGCCCGTCCTCTCCCATGTATCTTTCGAGATCCCGGCCGGGAGATCCATCGCCCTCGTCGGTCCTTCCGGCAGCGGCAAGACAACCATCTGCTCCCTCCTGCCCCGCTTCTATGACGTGACAGGCGGCCGGATCACCATCGACGGGAAAGACGTGCGCACCCTGTCCCTTAAGAGCCTGAGAAGCCAGATCGGCATGGTCCAGCAGGACGTCTATCTCTTCTCCGGCACCATCCGGGACAACATCGCCTACGGCAGACCGGGTGCCTCCATGGACGAGATCATTGAAGCCGCCCGGCGCGCCAATATCCACGACTTTATCAGCGAACTCCCGGACGGCTATGATACTTTCGTCGGCGAACGCGGGGCACGGCTCTCCGGCGGACAGAAGCAGCGCATCTCCATCGCCCGCGTATTCCTGAAGAACCCGCCCATCCTCATCCTCGACGAGGCCACAAGCGCCCTGGACAACGAGAGCGAGCGCTGGATCCAGCAGAGCCTGGAAGAACTCTCCAGAGACCGCACCACGATCACCATCGCCCACCGGCTCTCCACCATCCGGAACGCCGATGAGATCATCGTCATCACAGAGGACGGCATCGCAGAACGGGGAACGCACGAATCACTGCTGGCAAAAGGCGGGATCTATGCCCACTACTACAACTTGTAAGCTTACTCATACCGCACCATTTCTTTTTTGAGCCTCTGCATGATCTTTTTCTCCAGCCGGGAGATATATGACTGGGATATTCCCAGCATATCCGCCACTTCTTTCTGCGTCTTCTCCCGGCCTTCCGGATTGTCAAGCCCGAACCGCATGCGGACAATGAGTTTTTCCCGGCTGGTCAGTTTGTTCAGCGCTCTGACCAGCAGTTTTCTTTCGGCTTCATTTTCCAGATCCCGGTAAATGGTATCTTCTTCGGTCCCGAGTATATCTGACAGCAGAAGTTCGTTTCCGTCCCAGTCTACGTTCAGTGGTTCATCAATGGAGACCTCCAGTTTTGTCTTGCTGTTCCTGCGGAGATACATAAGGATCTCATTTTCGATACAGCGTGAAGCATATGTAGCCAGCTTGATCTTTTTTACCGGATTAAATGTGTTGATCGCCTTGATCAGGCCGATGGTCCCGATGGAGATGAGATCTTCCACGCCCACTCCTGTATTATCGAACTTCTTTGCGATATAAACGACCAACCGGAGATTGTGCTCGATCAGTGTCTTCTTCGCACTCTCTGCGTTTTCCGATACAAGCCGGCTGATCAGCCTCTGTTCTTCATCTTCTTCCAGCGGCGGCGGAAGGATCTCTGTGCCCCCGATATAATGTATTTCCTTTCCTGTCCCGAATATCAGCCCTCTGATATCTGTCAGGATCCGCACCCCGAAAGACTGCGGCGCAACTGTTTTCGCTTTAGCCAGCATCTGATTTCCTCCTGTCTTATATTATGATGTAAATGTTATTCCATGATGACCGCGGGGTTCAGGATCATTTCGTATCCGCCTTCTGTTCCGGAATAATCTGTCTCTCCGATCCCAAGCAGCGGATGTTCGATCCAGCAGTCCTCATCCATATGCACGCACATCCGGCTGATCCGGAATACCCGCATCAGAGAATCGCCCCCGACACACCGGTAAGGGATCAGGCGGGATTTTCCCTGCATCAGCTGCATGCCCGGGATCTTCCGTGCGGTTTCGGGACCGATCACACTGACCGGATCACCGGTTGCAAAGTCCCTCAGCATGTTTCCCGTATCCAGGAGCGCCCGGATATCGAGACTCCCCTGATCTGTATAGAGGCTTACCCGGATCATCTTCTCTGCGTTTCCATGCAGACCGGCCAGCAGTTTCCAGCATTTCAGAAAAACAAAATACGCCAGCACTGCCGCCCCGTAAAATACCCCGGCTGCGCGCATACAGGGCCGCAGCATACCGAGCAGGCCGCCCAGAAATACTGCGCACATATACAGGAGCGCATACGCTTTTACAAACTGGGGAACGGATCGGATCCCCAGGCCTGCAGCCAGCATCACCGGACCGGCCGCCGCATGGAAAAGGATCAACCGGCAGATCCCGGGTACCGGGAGCATCAGGATGAGGCAGGTCAGCAGGCTGCCGAGCGCTGCACCCGCAGTCATCTTTCCCGCAGAACGCCCGCATTTCAGGATCCGGTTGATGAGATACAGCAGAAGACTGTCCATCATAAAATTTTCCAGAAAGAACACATCTATGTACAATTCGTAATACATACTGCCGCTCCCCTCCCCTGACGGTCCGGGGAATATTATAGCTCTGCGGAGGTTGGAAATTTGTCAGATATTGACAGATGAAACAAAGAACTTTCGACAGAAAAAAGGACTGTGCGGCTTATGACTGCACAGTCCTGAACTTACATTATATTATCTTTTGAAGAAATCCGGGATCTTGATAGACTGCTCTTTCACGCTGCTGGAAGGTGTTCTCGGCTGGATCGTCGGCATTGTGCCTCCCTGCGGCTTCGCAGCGCTCTTCTCATTCTCGAGACGGCTTCTTACGGATGAGAATCCGTCGCTGTTCGGAAGGATGGAGCCCACTTTCGGCTGTCCCTCAAGTCTTGCTTTCAGCTTGGAAGCGCTTCCGCCTACATTATGTAAGCCTGTAGCGATAACAGTGATCGTACATTCATCGGATTTTGTATCGTCGTACATCGCACCGAAGATGATGCTTGCGCTGTCTCCTGCCAGCTCCTGTACGTAATCTGCTGCATCTGATGCATCCATAAGTGTGATATCACCGGATACATTAACGATAACATTGGATGCACCCTGGATCGTTGTCTCAAGCAGCGGGCTCGCAACAGCCTCTTTAACAGCCTCAAGAGCCTTGTCATCGCCGCGTCCGGAACCGATACCGATATGTGCGATACCCTTGTCCTTCATTACAGTCTGGATATCTGCGAAATCCAGGTTGATCAGTGACGGTACATTGATCAGGTCAGTGATACCCTGGATACCCTGCTGCAGGACCTCGTCCGCTTTCTTGAGGGCTTCCGGCATTGTCGTACGTCTGTCTACAACTTCCAGAAGTTTATCGTTCGGGATCACGATGATCGTATCTACGTTTTCTTTTAATTTATCAATACCGTTCAGGGCATTCTGCATTCTCGTCTTGGACTCAAAACGGAACGGCTTTGTAACAACGCCTACCGTCAGTGCGCCCTGCTCTTTTGCAATACGTGCGATAACCGGTGCAGCACCTGTACCTGTACCGCCGCCCATACCGCAGGTAACGAATACCATGTCCGCACCTTTGAGAGCCGCGGAGATCTCTTCTGAACTCTCCTCTGCCGCTTTCTCGCCAACCTCAGGCTGTGCTCCCGCGCCAAGGCCCTTTGTAAGTTTCTCACCGATCTGCATCAGTGTCGGCGCCTTGCAAAGCTGCAGCGCCTGCTTATCTGTATTTACTGCGATAAATTCCACGCCCGCGATCTGCTCGTCGATCATGCGGTTCACAGCGTTATTTCCGCCGCCGCCGACTCCGACAACAATTATTTTTGCGGCCGCTTCCGATTCGTTGGTTTTGATTTCTAACAAGAGTATTTCCTCCTTTGTCATCTTATTAATTGCTTATACATCCCTTTATTGGACAGTACAATCCAATAAGTATATAATATAGTCTTTTACTCAAATAATCAATAGATTTTTTTCTATTTTTCAGATTTTTTAAACGATTTACTCCGCCGGCACGAACCGGATCGAATCCGAATCCGACTTATAATTCTCCAGATGGAGCGTTCCGGCTGTTTCGGGGTACAATTCGTTCAGTTTAGCCAGGATCGGTTCTACCTGCCGGAGTTTCTCTTCATAATCTCCCGTCCCCAGAAGGACCTCCACGATCCCGAAATAGATCTTCATATCGCCGTCCGCGCACGTAACCCGGTCCGGCGTCAGTTCATATTTCTTCAGATTCCGCGACAGCTCCACGATCCTTCCGAAGATCCCGTCATCCTCTACCGGAAGCGGACTGCCCACCGCAGCTTTCGCCGCGTCATACTCCAGGCCCTCTATGTAAGGCACCCCTTCGATCAGCTTTTTAGAACGGATGAGCACCGTGCCTTCCCCGTCAAAGTAAAGATAGGCGTCTTCCAGCTTCACGTAGCCGGCCATTTCTTTCTCTTCAACCTTTATTTTCACGGTCCAGGGATTCTTGAGGGATACGTGAAGCTTTTCCACGCCGGCAGGCAGCTCGGCGTCCATCAGATCATACCGCACCAGGATGCCCAGCGTATTATATGATAATTCATCATTTTCAATCCATGTCCGGATCGTATTGTCACTGTAATAAGAGTTGCCCTCGATCTCATACGCCCTGGTCCGGCACAGCACAAAAGCCGCGACCGCCATTACACACAGCGAGCCGAGGACGCCCAGTACGAACGGCCATATTTTTATCTTTCTGTTTCTCTTTACTTTCATCAGATCCACTCCATTTCCTTCTCTGTCATTCTACCAGACCGGACACATTCAGCACAACCCCTATTTCCAGTAAAAGAAATACGACAGATGTACCCCCGTAGCTGATGAACGGCAGCGTGATCCCTGTATTCGGTATGGAATTGGTAACAACCGCGATGTTCAGGATCACCTGTATCATTATATGCGCCATGGCCCCCGATGCGATCAGCGCCCCGAACAGATCCGGCGCGCGGACGGCCGTGATAAAGAAGCGCCAGATCAGCAGCAGGAACAGAAGAATGACCGCCCCGGCTCCCACAAGCCCCAGCTCCTCACAGATGATGGAGAAGATCATATCATTCTGGGCTTCCGGCAGGAACCCCAGCTTCTGTACGCTGTTCCCGAGCCCCCGGCCGAACACGCCCCCGCTCCCGATGGCATACAGCCCCTGGAGCGTCTGATAACCTTTTTCATACTTCTCCGGGTCGCGCCAGACGGCAAGGCGTTCCAGACGGTAGCTTTCCATCGCCAGAAACACGGCCATAAAAGCAGCCCCCGCGCTGCCCATCCAGATAAAAGGCGAATATTTCGGGCTGGACACAAAGATCATCACCACCGCGATCCCCAGGATGATGATCGCCGTGCTCAGATTGCTGGCGCCCACCAGCCCTGCGATGGGAAGGACCGGGACAAGCGTCAGAAGCAGACGGCGGAACCGGTCGAGACGGCCGGCATGCCTGCTGATCAGCCATGCAAGGAATATGATCACCGCCACCTTGGCGAATTCCGAAGGCTGAAATGAAAACGGGCCCAAAGACAGCCATCTTTTGGACCCGTTATATTCGTCTCCGAAGAGCATGACCGCCACCGAAAGCGCCACGGCCGCCAGATACCCCGGCACTGCCAGTACCGCCCACCGGTGATAGTCGATCTTTGCAACAAACACCATACCCAGAAGACCGATCAGTGTGGCGAAGCCCTGTTTCTTCAGGTAATACCATTCATCATGGAACTTCACCCTGCCGTTATAGGCGCTGGTGCTGTGCAGTAGCACAAGCCCTGCCAGCAGCAGGACAATGACGACCGCCGCCATTGTCTCATCCCATCTTCTCCGATGTCCGGAACGCTTCAATAAATCCCACTCCCTACAGTTGTTCTACAAGCTCTTTGAATTTATCTCCGCGTTCTTCATAATTCTTAAACATGCCCCAGCTCGCGCATGCCGGCGAAAGAAGCACGGCATCGCCCGGCTCTGCATATTCCGTACATTTCTCAAAAGCCTCTTCAAAGCTGTCCGCCATCACGATATCCGTGAAGCCCAGCTTCCGGGCCGTCTCTGCGATCTTTTCACGCGTGGCGCCGATCAGGACAAGTTTTTTCACCTTTCCGTCAAACGCCTCGATCCATTCCTCATATGAGGAATCCTTATCGTATCCGCCGCCGATCAGCACGGTCGGCCGGTTCATGGCCCGGATCCCGCGGATCGCCGCATCCGGATTCGTTCCCTTGGAGTCATTATAGTAAGCGACGCCGTTCTTCTCCGCCACGAACTCGATCCGGTGCTCCACGCCTTTAAAAGATGTGACCACACGGCGGATCACATCAACAGGTACGCCATAGACATAAGCCATGGCAACGGCTGCCATCACATTCTCATAATTGTGCATTCCCAGGATCTGAAGATCTCCGGTCCGGCAGATCTCGACCTCACCGTCCAGCTTACAGATGATCCGGTCGCCGTCAAGATAAACGCCTCTGTTAAGTTTACGCCGGCTGCTGAAATATAGAACCTGAGCCTTCACAGTTTCTCCGAACTGTCTCAGCACATCATCTTCATAATTAAGCACGCAGTGCTCTGCTGAGGTTTGGTTTTCCGTGATCCGTTCTTTGGCCTCGATATATGCCTCCATCGTGTGATGCCGGTTCAGATGATCCGGTGTGATATTGAGGATCGCACTTACCTTTGGGCAGAAGCTGTGCACAGTCTCCAGCTGGAAACTGCTGATCTCCGCCACGATCACAGAATCTTCCCTCGTCTCAGAAGCAATGCGGGTATACGGCGTACCGATATTTCCCACAACAAACACACTGTCTGACGCCGCTTTCATGATCTCGCCGAGAAGCGTCGTAGTGGTCGTCTTGCCGTTCGTCCCGGTGATCGCCAGGACGTCGCCTTTTCCGTATGTATAGGCCAGCTCGATCTCGCCCCAGACCGGGATCCCTTTCGCTTTCATCTGCTCTACCACCGGAAGGTCCGTCGGCACGCCCGGGCTCATGACAACAAGGGCCAGGCTGTCCAGGATGTCTTCCGGGAATCCGCCAAGGATGATCTGCGTCCCTTCCGGAACCCTTTTGCTGATCTCGTCTTTATTAAGCTTCTCATTTCCATCATAAAGGATCACCCGGGCGCCATGCTCCGCAAGCAGGCCGGCAGCCGCCTCTCCGCTGATCCCTGATCCAAATACAAGTACGTTCTTTCCCTGAATATCCATTGTACTATACCCCCATTAATGCGACCAGGCACAGAAGCGCCGTAATGATCGAAAATACAGCGACCACTCTGGTCTCCGACCAGCCGCACAGTTCGAAATGATGATGGATCGGCGCCATCTTGAAGATCCGCTTTCCGTGCGTCACCTTAAAATATGTCACCTGGATGATCACAGACGCCACTTCCACCAGATAAATGAATCCCACGATAATAATGAACAGCGGCATCTGCAGCATGTACGCCGTTCCGGCCACGAATCCTCCCAGCGCCAGGGATCCTGTATCTCCCATAAATACACTGGCCGGATATACATTAAACAGCAGGAAGCCAAGGAGCGCGCCTGCCACTGCGCAGGTCACCGGCTCGATGCCGCTCTTCGTGCCGATGGCCACGACCGTGAAAAATGTCGCTACCAGCACCGTGACGCTGGATGCAAGTCCGTCCAGCCCGTCCGTAAAGTTCGTTCCGTTGACCGTACCGATCACGGCGAAGAACAGGACCGGAACGGCCAGCCAGCCAAGATCCAGGTAATATCCGCCGGAGAACGGCACCAGCATGGTCAGCGGGATATCGGCCACGCGGACCAGATAGAACGCAAACACAGCTGTAACAACGATCTGAAGCGCCATCTTCTGCATCGGGAGAAGGCCGTCCGAACGTTTCAGCACAACTTTCAGATAATCATCCAGAAAACCGATCAGGCCGAAAGCCACGGTCAGGAACAGCACGGGGATGATCTTCGGATAGTCTTTCACATAGATCAGAGACGTGATGACCACGGCGATCAGGATAATGATCCCGCCCATGGTCGGTGTTCCCGCCTTCTGCAGATGGGACTTTACACCGTCTTCCCGCTCTGTCTGTTTCATTTTCAGTTTTCTCAAAAAAGGAATAACAACCGGTCCCAGGATCAGGCTGACCGCGAACGATATAAGGACCGGGATCACAACATGACTGCTCATAAATACACCTCTTCATCTCTTTTGTTTTCCGCGGGAAATCCCGCCTGAACATCTTATTCAGTATAAACCATGGACTCACTTTTTTCAATCCCGAGATAAGGCAGAACATTGTCAAATATCTCGCGCATCACCGGCGCCGCGATCGTGCCGCCGTAATAGACGCCCTGCGGATCATGGATGATGACGATCCCGAGCACCTGCGGATCTTCCGTCGGCGCGAAACCGACGAAGGACGCAATATATTTATTCGCGCTTCTCGGAAGTGTCTGAGATGTGGCCGTCTTGCCGCCGATGGAGTACCCTTCCAGAAAAGCATTGCTCCCCGACCCTTCTTCCACGACAGATTTCAGCAATGCGCGCATCGTTTCCGACACTTCGGCGGAAACAATCCCTTTTTTCTCCGGGAATTCAAACTTTTCCACCATTTTCCCTTCCTGATCCACGACCCCGGCCGCCACATGAGGCGTCACCCGCACTCCGCCGTTAATGATCGAGCTGACCGTCACCGCCATCTGGACGGGCGTGACCTGAAAAGACTGGCCGAACGTCATGGTGGCGAGCTCCACCGGGCCGATCGCATCCCGGTCATGCATGATCGTCCCCGCTTCCCCCGGCAGGTCGATCCCGGTAAGATCCATGAGCCCGAACTGTTCAAAATAATCGCAGAACCGGTCGGCCCCCAGCCGCAGGCCGATATCCATGAATACAGGATTGCACGAATTACGGATCCCGTCCGCAAATGTCTCGGCGCCGTGGCCGCCCGTCTTGTGGCACCGGATCTTCCGGTCTTCCACGATCCGGTATCCCGGACAGACAAATGTATCATCCAGGGACACAACCCCTTCCTCCAGACAGGCGGACGCCGTCATGATCTTAAACGCAGAGCCCGGCTCATAGGTGTCATTGATGCACCGGTTCCGCCACATCTGGTTCAGGGCGTCCTGAAGCTCTTCATCCGGCAGATTTTCTGCATCCTCCCCGGTATTCAGTTCAAATGGTTCATTAAGGTTAAACTCCGGCGCGTTGACCATGGCGTATATCTCCCCGTTCTGCGGGTTCATCAGCAGGACCGACACCCCTTCCGCCTGCTTCTCCTCCAGGACATTCTCAGCCGCCTGCTGACAGTAGGACTGGATATTATAATCCAGCGTCACCTGCAGCGTCTGCCCCGGGACCGGCTCGATCCGGTCCTCTGCAACGCCGTCCAGCTCCACGCCGCGGGCGTCAGTCACTGTAAGTATGGTCCCGTCCTGCCCCTTCAGATAATCCTCATACTTTACCTCAAGCCCGATGATTCCCTGATTGTCTCCCCCGGTGAACCCAAGCACCCTGGAAGCCAGTTCATCATACGGATAATACCGTTTATAATCCTCGTCCACCTTCACCCCGTCCAGGCCGTATTCCCGGATCCGGTCGCCGGTCTCCTTGTCCACATTCGCCCGGATGCGCTCCATGGAAGAGACTTTTTCCACCTTTTTTTGCACTTCGTCCGCATCCATTTCCAGTTCTGCGCTCAGCACATCGACCACACGCTCCGGCTCCGTGATCTGGCTGTGGATCACCGAAATAGTGCATACCGTCCGGTTTGTCGCAAGGACCGTCCCGTTCCGGTCTATGATCTCGCCTCTGGCCGCTTTCACCGGCCGTTCCCGCTCGTGGAGATCCTGTGCCAGTTCCTGGTAATACTCCGCTTCAAAAAGCATCAGATACGCCAGCCTGCCGATCAGAGCGGCCATGACCGCCGCAGCGGACAGAAATACGATCAGTATCTTTTTCCTGTTATACGTCCTGCATCTCATAAAAAATCCCTGCAAAAGATATTTTTACAGCTTATTATATCTTCTGCAGGGTTATTCCTCTTTTATTCCGGTGCATCTCCCGACGCCCAGTCATCCAGATCCGGATCATAATCTTCATCTATATAAGCGCCGTCCGGATTGTCATAAGTCTCTTCATAATTCTCATCATAATCTGTGTATTCTGTCTCAGGAATGCTCTCGCCTTCCGTTTTTTCCGACGCCTCGCTCTCCGCGATGGTCGTGATCCCCAGATACGGGAATACTTCTTCCAGGATATCCTGGGTCAGCTCCTGTACGTAAATACTATTGCTCTGGTTGTCCGTATTCGGCTCGTCAACAACTACATAAACCGCCACTTCCGGATTCTTCACCGGCGCGAAACAGATATAGGAAAGGAGGTATTTCCCGTTTCCACGCGGAAGTTTCTCAGCCGTACCGGTTTTGGCGCCCATCTCATATCCTTCAACCTCGACGTTCGCTCCTGTACCGTAGTCGACTACCGCCTTCATATACTGCTTCACCTGGTCGGACGTCTCCGCCGAAACCGTCTTGCGCAGAAGCACCGGATCTTTCGTCTCGATCACGTTGCCGTTCTCGTCCTGGATCTGTTTCACCACATGCGGTTCATAGTAATATCCGCCGTTGATCAGCGAACAGAAGGCTGACATCATCTGCGTCATCGTCACATTGAAGTTCTGTCCGAAGGAGTTTGTCGCAAGGTCCACGTCCATCATATCTTCCGCCGAATAAAGCAGTCCTGCCGTGGATGCTTCGCCCGGAAGATCGATCCCCGTATATTCACCGAAGCCGAAAATGTGCTGATATCTGCAGAAATCCTCCGCCCCGATCACCAGCGCCATATCCATGAGCGCCACGTTGCAGGAATACGCCATCGCGTCCTGCATCGTCTCCGTCCCGTGTCCGTCCCTGTTCGCACAGCTGACCGGCGTACCGGAGACATTCTTGGAACCGCCGCAGTAATAGGTCTCATCCCCTTTAAGCTTGCCCGTCTCCAGGCCCGCAGCGACCGTGAAAGGCTTCATGGTCGACCCCGGCTCAAAGGCATCACTCACGCAGAAATTCCGCCACAGACTGTTCATGGCATCAAGCTGCTCCTCTTCCGACATCTTGTCCCACTGCTCATCCGTATAAAGGCGCGACAGGTCACGGGGATCATTCAGATCATAATTCGGATAAGACGCTTCCGCAAGGATCTCCCCCGTATTCGGGTTCATGATCATAACCGCCGTATTCTTGCTTCCCGGATTGCCGTCGGATGCGAGCCCCTGATTATATTCAATGATGCATTTTTCCACAATGCTCTGAAGTGTGACGTCAATCGTCGTCACCACTGTATTCCCGTTCTTCGCCGGCTTCACGGTACGCTCCAGCGCGGATTCCGAGTCAAAGTATCCGTATTCGCGCCCGTCCGTACCGTCTAATATACTGTTATAGGCGCTCTCGATGCCATTGGCTCCCTGATTGCCCGAATAAGTGAAGCCGATCACATCACTTGCAAGGCTGCCGTACGGATAAGTCCTTGTATAATCATCCTCCAGCCAGATCCCTTTTACATTCGGATACTTCTCATCATCCTCGTCGATCGCCTCAAACTGCTGCGCGGTATTATAATCAATGCCCTTTTTCAGGATCTCATACCGGCTGTCCGGGTTCTCTGCGATCAGCGCGTCAATGGTGGCGCCGTCTATGCCGAAGCATTCCTCCAGAACGGCTTTGGTCGGCTCGATGTACTCTTCCTTGTCCGTCATCACATGCACGTCAAGGATCACATTGTACACACGCTCGCTTGTCGCGATCTTCGTCCCGTTCCGGTCCACGATGTCCCCGCGCTTAAATGCGATCACGCGGCTGTCGTAATTCTGCTGGTCGAGCACAACCCTCGTATAGCTGCTGCCCCGGCTCAGATTGATATACGCGATCCTTCCCATAAGAACAACAAAAGCCAGTATCACTGCCATAAATAGCATTACCAGCTTCCGTTGCATCCTTAAAGGAAATTTCCTTGTAAGAAATTTAAATCTGTTTTTTCTTCGTCTTTTTCTAACGGCCATACTGCTTCATCCTTATCTTGTAAAGCTGCCTGACTTCGCAAGCACCCCGCTCTCAGGAATATCACTGTACTGTTTCACATAGTCGCCTGCCGGACGGTCATACTCGATCACCGTTCCCTGGGAGGCATATACCATACCCATCTCATTCATCGCGCGGTCGCGGACTGTCTCCATATTAACGGAATTCGCCGCCGCGTTATATCTGGTTGTATTCGCCTCTGTCAGATCCGCCAGTTCCTCCTGCAGTGCAGTCACATTCTCAGAACGGCTGACAACGCCGGCCTGCATATTCAGATACAATACGCAGACAAGCACTGCACAGACCGCCGCAACGGTAAGGAACAATGCGTATGCCGGGCTGATGGTCATTGCCCGGTTCCTGTTCTTCAGTACCTGGCGGCTTGCGCGTTTCGGCTTTGCCGGACGCTCCTGCACCTGCGGTCTGCGAAGAGGAGCAGCCTGCGCCTGACGCACCACATTACCGTATACGTAATAGCTGTTCTGATCATATTTTCTGTATGCGGCTCTGCTGTAATTATATGTGCCGTATCCTGCTGCCATAGTTGACTGCTCCTTTCCATTCTGCGGTCCCGCCGGGCTCTCCCCTTCCCGGGCGGAACTATATATTCACTACTCCCTGATTTCTTATGTACGCTCAAATATCCTCAGCTTTGCGCTCTTTGAGCGGCTGTTCGTTGCCATCTCTTCCTCCGACGGAAGGATCGGCTTCCTTGTGATAACTTTCCCCTTCGGCGTCCTCCCACAGACGCAGACCGGGAAATTATCCGGACAGATGCACGGGTTCTCATTTCTTCGAAATGCACTCTTTACGATCCTGTCCTCCAGCGAATGAAATGTGATGATGCAGATCCTTCCTCCCGGACGGAGCATGTCGATCATGTCGTCCAGAGAATTCTTCAGCACATCCAGCTCATGGTTCAGTTCGATCCGTATCGCCTGGAACGTCCGTTTTGACGGATGTCCCGATGTCTTCCGGATCTTCATCGGTATCGCATGGCTGATGATCTCATTCAGCTGCCCTGTTGTTTCGATCGGATGCTTCCCGCGCTCTGCGACAATGTGCTTCGCAATATTTTTTGCGAACCGGTCTTCCCCGTAGTCACGGATCACGCGGTACAGCTCCATCTCACTGTAGTCATTGACAATATCTCTCGCCGTCATCTTCTGGCGCTGGTCCATCCTCATGTCAAGCGGTGCATCCGCCCGGTAGGAAAACCCGCGTTCTGCGGTATCCAGCTGGTAGGACGACACCCCCAGATCCAGGACGATCCCGTCCACACTGTCAATGCCTCTCTTCTGGAGCTCTGGCTTCATATCACGGTAATTGCTCCGTATTATCGTGACCTTCTCCCCGAAGCCTTCCAGGCGTTTCCCCGCCGCCTCGATGGCGTCGGCGTCCTGGTCTATTCCTATAAATCTCCCCTTGTCACTCAACCGGCTGCACACCTCATAAGCATGTCCGCCGCCCCCCAGCGTCGCGTCCACATATGTGCCGTCCGGTCTGACATTAAGCCCGTCCACTGTCTCATGCAGCAGTACGGATACATGATCAAATGCCATAATCTCCTCCATATCAGATCCTGATACCGATGGACTCCATGCGCTCTGCGATCGCATCCAGATCTTCTTCGCTCACCTGGCTGCGCTCCTCCCAGAGGGCCTTGTCCCAGATCTCGACCCGGTCCTGGACTCCCACCAGGACTACGTCCTTCTCCAGATTCGCCGCTTTTCTCAGTGAAGGCGGGACAAGTACTCTCCCCTGCTTGTCAAAACTGCCTTCCGAGGCGCTTCCGAAGAAATAACGCTTGAAAATTCTGGCATCTTTGTTCATGCGTGGTAAAGTTTCGAGTTCGGCAACGAATTTCTCCCATTCGTCTTTGGAATAAACAAAGAGACACCCCTCAAGCCCGTTACAGATCACGAAGCTGTCTCCGAGATCGTCGCGAAGCTTTGCCGGGATGATAAGTCTTCCCTTTTCATCAATGCTATGGTTAAACTCTCCTAATAACATCCGGAATCCTTTCTCTTCGGGTTACTCTCCACATCGCTCCCCACTTTATTCCACTAGCCACCACTCTTTACCACTTGACACCATTCTAAACCACTGCACCCCCTTTTTCAAGCCCTTTTTTTGATTTTTCTGTGTTCCGAAGACGTAAAAAAAGCCCCGAAACAGTACTGTTTCAGGGCAAAAAAGAACATGTAGTGTGGGCATAAACACCCACCACCACATGTTGTGCATCCACTGTATATACCACCTGTATGCCGGGAGATAAAAATTACCACTTACCTCCCCTTCCTTACCGGCATCCGCGGATTATTCCGCTGTATCCGCCGCAAGGCTGTTCATATAATCTGTAACAGAAGTGTAATCCGCCTCCGCCACAACGCGCTCCTTACCCGACTCGTACATATCATATGCCGAGAATCCAAGCCACGCGATCAGGGCAAGGCCTGCAAGGCTGAGGACACATTTGCGAAGGATCCCCATCATGCGCTGCTTATGCATGATCTTCTTCCGGTTCGCCTTCTCCTGTTTATATCTGTCTACCTTTTCCTGGCTCATCCTACCAATGCTCCTTTCAATCCGATAGTGACAGTTTAACACATTCCGGCTCAGATCACAACAATTATTCCGCCGTCATTGGCATACATCGTACTGATGCCGGCTGTATCAACGATGAAGCTCTCTCTCACCTTCATCCGCTCCAGGAGCATCCGCTCCACTTCCCTGGCCCGTTCCGGACAGTTGCAGTGCGCGATCGCCAGCACCTTCTCCGCTGTATCGCATGCATCCCGCGCGATCTGGTCCGCCATCTTCACAAGCGCCCTTTTGATTCCCCGGGCCTGCCCGAGCTGGCAGATCGTCCCCTGGGGTGTGGATCCCATGACCGGTTTGATGTTCAGCGCGCTGGCCACGAGAGACTTGATGCCTGTAAGCCGGCCGTTCTTGCGGAGCGTATCCAGATTCTCCAGGACAAAATACGTATGCTGCTCCTGGATATAAGCTTCCACAGCCTCTACCGTACCGTCAAATCCAAGCCCCCGCTCTTCGCATTCCCGGATCTTCATGCCGATCAGCGTCTCGCCCACGGATGCCGAGCGGGAATTAAACACATAGATCTGTTTATCCGATTCACCATGTTCCTCGATAAACAGTTTTCTGCCCAGTTCCGCACTGTTGTATGAACCGCTCAGTTCGGAGGAAAGCGTCACCGCGTAGACCCGTTTCTCCTCTCCTTCGTAAAGCTTCATATATTCTTCCGGCGAAGGGCAGGAAGACTTCGGGCATTCCGGACTGGCAGCGACGCGCCTGAGGAAATCCTTCTGGTCGAACGAAGCGTCATCCACGATCAGATCCCCGTCCACCTGCATACTCAGCGAAGCCGTTGTATAGAGACCGCTTTTTTTCATCTTTCCCGTCAGCTCTCCGCAGCTGTCCACAATTACTTTATAATCCACTTTTCTTCCTCCCGAACCGCGATGTGTATTTTATATTTCTATCACACGTAGTTTTTAATACCATATTTGAATATACCACAGATCCGGGAATAAAAAAAGGGGTTCATGATGAAAATTTCATGAACTCCCTTTATTCTTTCCAGATCCTTCCGCCCCGCTAGCCTTCCAGCCGGATCCGCCGCGATATCCCGAGCGCGATCCCCATCTCCGCCAGCAGGAACACGATCGCGGTGCCCCCATAGCTGATGAACGGAAGGGTGATACCCGTGGTAGGCAGCATGCCCGTGACAACGGCGATATTCAGGATGACCTGCAGAGCAATATGTGCAAATATGCCCGTCGCGATCAGCGATCCATACAGGTCCGGTGCATTCTGGGCGATAAACATCAGCCGGTACAGCAGGAGCCCGAACAGGAGAAGGATGATAAACGCCCCGAATATCCCCAGCTCCTCACAGATCACTACCAGGATCATATCATTCTGGGCCTCCGGGATCACCCCCAGCTTCTGGGTGCTGTTGCCAAGCCCTTTCCCGAAGAGCCCGCCGCTGCCGATGGCATACAGGCCCTGCATAACCTGGTAGCTTCCGGAATCAGCCGTCGCCTCCGGATTCAGCCAGGAAATGATCCTCTGGAGCCTGAAGTTATCGCTGTTGGCCGCTGTAACGGACAAAATGGCGATCCCCACGACCGCAACCAGGATCCCGGCCACAATGATGAAGAGGAACGGCTTCAGTTTCGGATGGCTCACAAAGATCAGGATACAGGTGATTCCCATAACAATGATCGCCGTACTCAGGTTATCCGTCAGGAAAAGAACTCCGCCGGATGCGATCGCACCGAACACGAACACCCTGATGATCCCTTCCATCGTATAAGCCTTCCGGCCCAGCCTGCACAATTCATAAGCAATGAACAGGACCACAGCGATCTTCGTGATCTCCGCCGGCTGAAGCGTCAGGTTGCCCGGCAGGCGGATCCACCGCCTCGCCCCGTTCAGCGTCATGCCCAGAGGCGTCTTTACAAGAACCATCATGAACATGGCAAACACATAGATCTCCATCGCAAAGGCGCCGTACACATGATAATCGATCCGCGATATGAAGATCATAATAATAAAACCGGCCACCCCGATCAGCGCCTGACGGGAAAAGTAATACAGATCATTGCCAAGCTCCACTTCGGCCTCATATGCACTTGTACTGTAAAGCATGACCAGACCGAAGCCAAGCAGGAAGATAACCACCAGGAGCAGGTCAAAATCAAAATACTGCTCCGCCCCCATACTCTTCGTGGAAATAATACTGCCCAGCCAGCTTCTCTTCGCCCGCACCGGCTTCGCCGTCCTGCTCTTCGCACGGGTGCGCGGCGTATTCACGATCTCCCGTCTGCGGTCAAGGCTCTTCTGGTATCCCGCATAGCCCGCGCGCACTTCCGCCGTCCGCATGGGCTGTGTCTCTCCGAGCCGCGCCCGTGAGTTCCTGTTCTTCTTTCCGCTCTGTCCATGCTGCCTGACCGGCCGCACGATCCTGCTCTTCATCTCTACATCATCTCCGCTTTACCTGCCGCCTGTCTGCCATTCCCGAAAAATCTGTCATACCACACAAGGAAAATATATACCGTCCAGATCTTACGGCTATTGTCCGTCTTCTCATTGTGGTTCTTTCCGTTTTTGTGGTCATCCAGCATCTTCAGCAGCCGGTCCGTCCGGAAGAACTTCTCCGCCGCTTCTGACACGAACATCTCCCGCACCCGTCTGTAATATTTGTCCTCTTTCAGCCAGACGCGGATCGGGATCGGGAATCCCAGCTTCTTCTTCTCCGCCGTCTTGCTCCTAATGCTCCTGTCCGCAGCCGCACGCAGCGCGACTTTGGTCCGCGGAGCCCGCACCTTATACTTCAACGGAAGCGTCTCCGCAAGCTCCAGTACTTTCCGGTCAAGGAACGGCACCCTCACCTCGATGGAGTTCGCCATTCCCATCTTGTCTCCTTTCATAAGGATATCATGAACGAGCCACAGATGCAAATCCACATACTGCATCTTCGTGACCGGGTCTTTTCCTTTCACCCGGTCATAGAGCGGACGGGTCACTTTCTGTATGCCCGGCTCGCAGCCCTTCTTCAGGATCTTATCCGCCTCCCGCTCTGTAAAAATATTCGTCGCGTTGGCAAAATACCGCTCCTCCAGCGTCTTCCCGTGGCGCATCAGGAAGCCGCGGCCTTTCATCCCCCGGGGCAGGCAGCACTCCGCGAATCTGCCCAGCAGCCGCCGGATCCCCATCGGGATCTTATCAAACGAAGTATGCTCCAGCGGTTCACAGTAAATATTATATCCGCCGAACAGCTCGTCCGATCCCTCGCCCGAGAGCACGACCTTCACCTTCTTCGACGCCTCTTTGCTCAGGAAGAACAGGGCGATCGCCGCCGGATCCGCCACCGGTTCATCCATATAATACTGGATATCAGAAAGGCGGTCCCAGTATTCATCCGGCGAGATGACCTTCGCGTCATTCTTCATATTAATGCTTGCAGCGAATTCCTTCGCATCCTGGATCTCACTGTATTTCCCTTCATCGAATCCAACGGTGAATGTCCGGTCCACCTGCCCCAGCCAGGTCAGGTAGCTGGAATCCACACCGCTGGAAAGATAGGACGCCACTTCCACGTCGCTGATCTTGTGCATCCTGACAGATTCCTTCATCACCGCCTCAACGTCGTCAACCACCTCTTCAAAAGGCTTCCGGCAGTCTCCGGTGAAATTCGGCTCGAAATATCTGGTTATCTCAAGCCTGCCGTCCTCATATGTAAAATAATGCCCCGGCTGGAGGCAGAATACGCCCTTGAAAAATGTCTCATTCGTCGGCACAAACTGGAATGAAAGATAATTCCCCAGCGCCGCCTCATTAAACACCTTGTCAAACTTCGGATGTTCCAGGAACGCCTTGATCTCAGAGGCAAAGAGCAATGTATCGTTCATCTGCGCATAATACATCGGCTTGATCCCGAATATATCCCTGGCGCCGAAGAGCTTCTTCTCATTCCTGTCCCAGATCACAAAAGCATACATCCCGCGCAGGCGGTCCAGCATGGACGCGCCCCACTCCTCATACCCGTGGAGCAGCGTCTCCGAATCCGTGTTGGACACAAACACATGCCCCGCTGCCACAAGTTCCTGTCTCAGTTCCTGATAATTGTAGATCTCTCCGTTAAATACCAGGACCTTGCTCCGGTCTTCATTATACAGCGGCTGATCTCCCACAGCCGAAAGATCGATAATGCTCAGCCGCCGGAATCCCAGCGCCGCATCTTCATCCACAAATTTCCCTGAACTGTCCGGGCCCCTGTGGATGATCGTATCCATCATATGTTCAAGAACCGCTTCTCTGTTCTCTACACTTCCGACAAATCCTGCAAATCCGCACATATCGCCACATCTCCTTTAATCCTGCGCCATCACAGCTATATTATATCCCATTTCCGGAAAACCATCTCTCATTTACAGGAAAAGCAATGATACAAACGCACATCATCGTGTATTCATATCATTGCTTCTGCTCGGTTTTCCATGTTGTCCAAAAGACAATCGGGGTGACAGGATTCGAACCTGCGACCTCACGGCCCCCAGCCGTGCGCTCTAACCAAACTGAGCCACACCCCGCTGACTTACCTATTATATATAATATCTTTTCAAATGTAAAGAAATATTTTGCGGAACCTCTCTTCTTCCCATACATAATATAATACAAAGCGAATCTTGAAAGGAGAAGCCCTATGGCTAATTATCAGAATAACATGCGCTGCATGCGCCGCCCGGCCCCGTCTGCTGCCGCCCCGGTCTGCGACTGCCGCCGCACTTCGGACGGATGTCCGGATACGCACGATCATTTCCCGTCACATATGCCGGTCGCGATGGCCTATGTGCCGTGGCAGAAATGGAAAGACATCTACGAGCCCTGCAAAGCGCTGGAAAGCGGAACCATCTTCGCAGAACTCGACAAACCGTTTCTCGGGAAAGGAGGCATGCGCCGATGAACATGCAGAACAGCCCCATGCAAAATGACGTCCGGATAAACCGGCGCCAGCTCATGAACCGGATCAATCAGGCAAGCTTCGCCGTCGATGAGGTAAAACTCTATCTGGATACCCATCCCTGTGATACAGAGGCGCTTGCTTATTTCCACGAAATGAGCCGGAAACGCAACCAGGCTCTGAAAGAATACGCCGCCGCATACGGTCCCCTGACCGTCGATACCGCGGACGCTTCATGCACAGACCGCTGGAACTGGGTCAACGAGCCATGGCCATGGCAGGAAGGAGGATGCTGACCTATGTGGAATTATGAAAAAAGACTGCAGTATCCGGTGAAGATCACCCAGACAAACCCGAAGATCGCCCAGATCATTATCAGCCAGTTCGGCGGACCGGACGGCGAACTGGCGGCATCCATGCGTTATCTGTCCCAGCGCTACACCATGCCGTACAAAGAAGTCACCGGCACACTGACCGATGTCGGCACGGAAGAACTGGCCCACATGGAGATGATCTGCGCCATCGTCTACCAGCTCACGAAGGACCTGTCGCCGGAAGAGATCGAACGTTCCGGCTTCGCCCCCTACTACGTGGACCACACCCTGGCGCTCTGGCCCCAGGCAGCCAGCGGCATGCCCTGGACCGCCACCGTCTTCCAGTCCAAAGGCGATCCCATCACCGATCTCAATGAAGATCTGGCCGCCGAGCAGAAAGCCAGGACCACTTACGACAATATCCTGCGCCTCGTCAAAGACCCGGAAGTCTGCGATCCCATCCGCTTCCTCAGAGAACGGGAGATCGTACACTACCAGCGGTTCGGCGAAAGCCTGCGGATCGTCCAGGAGAAACTGGACAGCCGGAACTTCTACGCCTTCAACCCCGAATTTGACAAGTAACGTAAAAAGAGGAGACGCCGTCTCCTCTTTCATCATCAGATATCTACAAAATCGATATTGTAGTCATCATCCGCCTTGTCACTCTTACGATCTTTTCTGCTGCTGATCTTCGTTGTAGAAACTGCTTCCTCATCGTAGTCATCATCATACTCATCATCGTCATAGTCATCATCATCGTACTCGTCATCGTCGTACTCATCGTCGTCTTCGTACTCATCGCCGTCGTACTCGTCATCATCGTACTCGTCGTCGTACTCGTCATCGTCGTACTCATCGTCATCTTCTGATTCTTCTGATGACTTTTTCTCCTGCTCCGGAGCCTCATCCTCATCGTCAAAAGGAATATCGTACTCATCATACAGGTCGTCCAGTTCCTGATTGCGGTGTATCAGCTTAACCGCAAATACGATCATCAGGATGAACAGGATCAGTGCAAGCGCCACTCCTGCGGCAAAGAAAAGTACAAGATGCTCATTGATGACCTCCCCGACCTTCCCCGGGATCGGAAATCCGGCCGTCGTCTCTTCGCCCTGCTCTGAAGTGATGAAGTACTGATAAGTACCGTCATCTGTATCATACTGATAGAGATGCGTCTCGCCGGTCCTTGTATTCAGCGCATTAAGCACATAATATCTCGGAGCCATCGGATCCGACCATGCCGGATACTGCTGATCCTGAACCGTAAGCTCTACCTGCTGATAAGTCTCCGGAAGGCTTATGCCCTCCGCCTGGCTCAGCGGCACGATGCTTGTCGTATCAGAAATGACCAGCTGAATATAAGGTGCAAATGTAGCGTCCTCTTCATTAAAGAGGAAGAAGCTTCCCGCACCGGATGCATCCACAAGATATCCAAGTACAACGCCCGCCTCATTTGAGACAAACTTTCTCTCTCCGCCGTTAAATGTAAGCGTTGTCTCTGAAAAACCGTCCGGGATATCCGTGCCTGTAAACGCCTCAGAGAAATTGTAGTCCGTACCATTCACACTTACAACAATATCTGTTGTCGCTCCCGCAGCCGCTCCTGCCGTCGCTCCACTCGGCTCAACCTCTGTCGTGCCGTCGTCTGCGGCGTCGATCGTCACTGTAGATGAGCCTTCTGTCAGCTCAAGCGTCTCACCGTCCGCCAGCGTTGCAGATGAACTCTCAACATCCAGCGTAGCCTCGCCGCTCTTCAGCGCCCGGAAAGTCACAGGCGCACGCAGCTCCGCTCCGTCTCCCGTACCGGAATAAGTAAGGCTTCCGGAACCGTCAGCCGTAAATCCTTCGCCGCTCACAAACTCCAGCGCTTCCGGATCATAACTCATTGTAACTTCTACATCGCCGACTGTCTCCCCACTGTCGCTCTGTACCACAAGATCAATACTGACATTCTCGCCGACTTTCGTGCTCGGATCCGAATACATCAGTACACCGTCGGCCGCAAACGCAACCGTTCCGAATACCGGAACCGCCAGACATACAGCAAGCGCCGCTCCGGCTAATTTCTTAAATACCTTCATAAGATTACCCCTTCTGTAATAGTATTCATATTATGACAAATAAAAAAAATGTCATTTATACGTTTACTATCATACACGGTTTATGTCGAAAAGTCCAGAAAAAAAACGGCAGACTAAAAAAGTCCGCCGCATAAGTCTTCTATTATTCTGTTGTTTCCCCGTAATATGAGCTGTCATCCATTTCTCCGGATGAATCTTCGCCTGCATCCGTTCCCGAGCCGTCACCGGAATCCGACCACGTATCGTCTCCGCTGTCCCAGTCTTCAGAACCGGAGCCGTCATCCCAGCCGGTATCATAATCTCCGGAACCGGAATCTCCCGAATCAGAATCTCCGTAATCTTCCTCATAGTAATCATCTTCGTAGTACTCATCTTCATAGTACTGGTCTTCTGAATAGTCCGTATCATCGTAATAATCTGCTTCGTCATAATAATCTGTATCGTCTTCATAATACTCTTCTTCATATGAAGACTGTGCAGAGTTGACCGTACTGATGATATTCCCATTAACTGTCTGTACCGTAGAAGACGGTGTGTAGCCTGCCGTGCCGAACAGGAACTCATGAAGCTTCGTCACATTGGAAGTAAGATCCTGCGGGATGACGATGCTGCCGAGCCCTGACAGCGTATCCGTTGTCTTATCGATCGGGAATCCCATATTCTCGCCCAGCGTATAATCACTGTAAGCCGAAGCATACATCAGGATCTCCTGCAGGGTGAAGCTGGTTGAAACCTGCGGGAATACTTTATCAACAATCGAATTGATCGTTGCAAGATCAGCCGTACGCGCCTTTTCAAACATCTTCTCGATCACCAGGCGCTGACGCTCCGTACGGGTGAAGTCGCCGCCGGCAGTCGAACGGATGCGGGCAAATGTCGTTGCCTGTACGCCATCCAACAGATAATGGCCGCCGCCATCTATAAAGTGCGCTTCTTTACCCGCTGAATTGGCTGTCTCCTGCAGAAACTTATTCAGATACTGCGCCTCTTCATCTGTGAGATCCAGTTCAACCCCGCCCAACAGATCAATTGCATCGGCGATCGCCCCGAAATCAACCGTCACATAATCTTCAATATCAAGATCCAGATTCATATTCAGCATATTGATCGCCATGACCGGTCCGCCATAGCTGTATGCCGCATTGCACTTCTGATATGTACCTTCCGAGAGATCCAGCAGGGTGTCTCTGTATACAGAAACCATCTTGATCTCTTTTGTCTCATTATTCAGACTGGCAACAATGATGCAATCCGTCCGGTTGCCTTCACCCAGGCTTCCGTCCCTTGAGTCAACACCGAACAGGGCGACATTGGTGTACCCGTCGCCGAGATCTATATCCGCCCTCTTCTCAACCATGACTTCCTGATTTATGATAAGATCATCCGCTTTGATCTCCTGCCTGTCAATCTTGCTCCATTTTGCCAACACGTAAATGCTGGCTGAACAAAACAGACAAAGCAGCACGCAGGCTGAACAAAACAGTACTTTCTGCCATACCTTCAATCTGGTGAACCAGTTCCCATTTTTCGTACGTGCGCGCCTGCGCCCCCGTCGTCTTAAGTTTTTCGACATTTTAATCACCTAAACAAGAATTTTATACACTTTTTTATAGTACAACAAAGTGTGACAGGATTCAAGGATTTTCATATTATCTTGTTTTATGTCGTCTTAATTTTTCTCTGCTTTTCCTAATTTCCCGAGCGATCCTTTTTGGCCATTCTCAGTTCTCCTTTAAAATATCAATACTCTTTAAGGCTGGAATAGCGTCAGGCTAAAATTCCTCCGTGGCTGCAAAATCACCTTACCTGGCACAAATAGTCAATTAAGTGCTGTATCCCTGTTCCGGAACAGCAGTCTCCTACCACTAAAGTTCTTTTATCCTCCAGGCTAACGAAAACTGAAAATCCGCTTCAGAACAAAAAATAGGAAAATCAGGAAAAAGAGATTCAATTCCTTCTCCGGATTTCATCTGATTTTTCTCGCAAAGCGAATCGTGTTGATCCAATGATATCATTTGTCTTCCTCCCTCGAATGTTTTTGTGCGGGAGTACCGCTGTTCCGGAGGAATGGATACCGCCAATCCGGCGGCAGGAAACCGCTGTTCCGAAATATAGATACTCCGCTTAAATGATTGTTACCTGCGAGTTTATTTGCTTAAGACTGAGGCTAATCCATATATAGTCCCGCATGGATCTGAAATCAACCGTGTTCTTCAGGGAATTTGAATATTCAAGCATTTAATAACTTCTCTTCCCAGTTGCTACTAAAGTCTTTGATAAGCCATTAAAAATCATTTCTTTCTAAAAATTAATAATTTACTGGCAATATAATTTAAAACAATTACTAAAATATTGGATATGATCTTTATAATCAGATCATTAAAATGAAGAAGATCAACGCATATATACATAATCGCCAGATCCATAACCCCAGTAAGCAAGCGACAGCTTACAAACGCACCGATCTCCCTGAGTATTGCCGCAAGTCCTCTGGAACGGCTTTCAAACACATAAATCCTGTTAGTAACATAGGCAAAGGCCACAGACAAAATCCAGGCAATTACCGTTGCCGGAACAGTCGCCAACGATAAAAGATGCGCACATATGTAATATACAATAATATTAACGAGAGTGGTACAACCGCCAAAAAAAAGATAAAGGATCATTTCTTTGTATCTAATAAATAATTGCTTTAACCGTATTAACATTGCTACTCCCTTCGTCGCAAAACAGGTATTCCTCATATCTTAAATTACATTTTCTCTCGTCCCTTTATTCCAATTATTATCCATCCGATTATAACTACAAATGATAATACAGATAAAAACATACCTGCGGTCTGACCTTTAACATGATACTCCATTGTCACCTTAGCATTATCCGCTCCATTAAGAGGTATGAGCATAAATGCATCAGCCCCTTTTACAGCCTCTATGCGTTCTCCATTCACATTTACTTTCCAGGATGGATCATACGGAATCGTCAGCAGAACATTATCCCCTGACGCAGTAAAGCTGATTTCCGCTTGTCCTATTTTCAGATTTTCAGATGAACCGTTTTCTATCTTCTCCAATGCTGCAACTAATTTATTATAATCCAGGACATAAAACTGAATTTTAATATCATTTATGTCCTCCATGGTTTCGGATTTTATCTCAACCGACGCGTTCCCATGCTCTTTTTCAACCGGAAAAACATTGTGATTCAACCAGCCAGTCTGATAAGGCTGCCATTCTTCTCCATTTCTGCTTATTTCCAGATTTAAAGAATCGCCGGGGATACGTACATATAATATCTGGTTCTCCATCAATCCTTCAATCTCATAACGCAACCCATTATCTGTTTCCCGGCTTCTGTAATTATTAAACGGCTCATAGATCATGCAGGATTCTCCAAGGATACCAGAATATATATCATTCATATATTCAAAAGGATTTCCGGAGGAGAACACATCTGTAATATCATCGCTGGCACAAAATGCCAGCGGCAGGGCATATGGATTTTCATAAACGCTTTTTCCATTATAAGCATCATAATCTGAACA
>DXIS01000038.1 GCA_019112735.1 Candidatus Mediterraneibacter guildfordensis | reverse complement strand
TAAAACAAATAAGATATTAAACAGGATAGCACTAGTATGTACTATATTAGTTGTAGCATTTTTATTCTTACTTCTTTCTGTAAATAATATGTTTTAAACAGTATTTACAGGTAGGAACATTAAATAAAGGTTATTGAAAAAGCGGTTAGTCTATACGATTGACCGCTTTTTCATATCCAGAAAGGGGTGTTTATGAACATTTTGAAATACAAGGGAAAGCGTATCAGAGCCAGCGACAAGAACCTTGTGTACCGCTTCTGTGCGGGTACGCTCCTGGAAGTATGAAAGAATTGGTTAGAGCAGCCAAAGGATACGTTTGGATTTGTCGGCTTCGAGATGAAGTACAGGCACGAGAAATTGAAAAAAATATCATATCTCATCTAAACAATTATCGGAAGATGGTGTACAGATAAGATTGATCAGCGAAAAAATGCTGAATATGGGTAAGATAAATAATACGGTATCGGGCAACTGATACCGTGATACATAGCCTTAAAATTGTGCGAAGTGGGAAAACGCACCATCGCCCATTTCCTGATCCTCTGATATAGTGGACGGGAAAGGAGAGAAAGAAGGCTATGAAGATAGAAGATATTGACATCTATCATTTGCCG
The DNA here is from genome assembly GCA_019112735.1 of Candidatus Mediterraneibacter guildfordensis. Classification (GTDB taxonomy): domain Bacteria; phylum Bacillota; class Clostridia; order Lachnospirales; family Lachnospiraceae; genus Mediterraneibacter; species Mediterraneibacter guildfordensis. The sequence goes on along the minus strand of DXIS01000038.1, from coordinate 19,055 downwards.
TTATGGGCCTGTGCTGTGGTGGATGAAATCAGTGAAGGTTGTAAAAATCGTTTGAAAGTGTCTCCGGAATACAGCAGGATTGAGGAGGAAAGCGACAAACTTCTATTCAAATATCCATTTATCTCCAAGCTGATAGATCGGGATGAAATAGAAGAGCCAATGGATCTGACGTTAGAACAGACAAAAGCACTGTCCAGATTTCTGGCATTGGACGCAGACCGGGAAGATTATGAACGGATACAGCTTTATCTCATGGGGTGTCAGCATACCATAGAAGTGCTGCAGCTACTGGAACTTTTATAGGAAACAGTAGACTGGATTGTAGAAAGATCGAAAACTGGATATAGTAAGAGATGAAAACAGATTAGCAGAACAGAGAGGATGAACAGATTGGAGAAGACAGATTTTTATGATCTGGTGGAGCGGATCAAAGATAGTTTTATGGAGATTGACAGCGATATTATGGTGGATCTGAAAAAACAGGATGAAGAGTATGCCAACATGTGCCGGGAGCTGGGAGAGATGGAGAGCAGATATCCGTTTATTCTGGAAGTGACAGAAGAGAGTGGAGCCATCAGCCTTACTGCCGAGGAACATGAAATTGTGCGGCAATATATGAGCAGGATGTTTGAGAAAGAGACGATAGAACGCTGCCAGATCTATTTCCGGGGGCATACGGACGGATATGCGTATCTGAAAGAAATTGGAGTGGTGTAAGGAACTCTGAAAATACCACGAAAAAGTGGTTCACATCTAAAAAAAATTTGCTATAATTACAGTAGAAATATTTGATGGAAGGAGGGTGTACTATGCCGACAGTAAATGTAAATATTCGTCCAGAAATAATAAATTGGGCACTGAGTCAAACACAGGAAGAAAAGCTTGGCGAAAAGTTAATGAATAATATAAGAAAATGGCTTAACGGTACTAAGACACCGACTTTTAATCAGATAGAAGATTTTAGTAAAAAAAGCAATATCCCGTTAGGATATTTTTTCTTACAAACACCACCAACTGAAGAAATTGGTTTATTAGAATATCGCACAGTAGACAGTATTCAGCTTGCAAATCCCAGCCGCAATTTAATTGATACAATTCATGAGATGGAAAATATTCAAGACTGGATGAAAGCGTACAGGCAGGAAATGGGTTTTGATAAATTGTCTGTAGTAGGGTGTGTGAGCGACAATCATGACGTAAATCAGATTGCAGATAGAATTCGTACAGATTTGAATATAAGTAAGAGTTGGCATGAGAATGTTCAAAATTCGCGGGAGGCATTTGCATATATTAGAGAACAATTAGAAATATGCGGTGTTGTGGTAATGATGAGTGGCATTGTCGGAAAGAATACGCACCGAGCCTTGGATGTTAATGAATTTAGGGCATTTGCTATGATGGATGAGTGGGCGCCGCTGATATTTATCAATACTGCAGATTCTAATGGTGCAAAATTATTTTCTTTATTACACGAAATAGTTCATATTTGGCTTGGAAAAAGCGATTTGTTTAATGATAGACAAAACCGACTAACAGGCGTGAGTGATACAGAACAGTTATGTAATGCAGTGGCAGGAGAGTTGATTGTATCCAAAGAGATTTTTTTGAAAAAATGGAGTGAACATAAAACGGAGGTATATACAAGGATTTCTGATTTGGCAAAATATTTCCGATGTGGAGAGATTGTTATAGCCAGAAAAGCAATAGATTGTGGCAAAATCAATCAAAAGTCTTATGACCAAGTGGTACAAACAGCTATTGAAAAGTATAAACAAATGAAAGAAAACAAAGATACCAATGGTGGAAATTATTACAATACAATGGGATCTCGATTAGACGGATGTTTTGTTAGAGCACTTTGCGAAAGTATTAATATGGGAAGGACTACTTACACAGAGGCTTATCATTTGACTAATACCAGCCGAAAGACATTTTCTGAGATCGCACAGCGTCTTGGAGGTGTAGAATGGTAGAGAAGTTTCTGATTGATTCGAATTCCTTTATGACTCCTTATAGACAGTATTATGCTTTTGATTTAGTTCCTACATTTTGGAAAGAGTTGTCTAAGCGGACGGATTCCGGAAACCTGATCTTACTTGATATGGTAAAAGCGGAAATTGAAAAAGGAAAAGACAAGCTTGCCGACTGGATAAATAATGAGTCAGGGTTTGTGATTTGCAGTCATGTTGCGCCTGAAATCATCGGTAAATATCAAGAAGTTTTACAATATGTTCAAACATGTGGATTATATAAAGAACAGGCATTACAAATATGGGCTGCCAATGATGTGGCAGATCCGTGGCTGATTGCCACTGCTGCTGTAAACAACTATACACTTATTACAGTGGAAGCTCCATCAGGAGGATTAAGTATTAAAACTCCAAATAAGGCGGCGAAGATTCCAGATGTTGCAAGGGCATTTGGGGTAAAAACAGAAAATATATATTATATGATGAGGCAGTTAGGTATTAAAATTTGATATTAAACAGTGCGAAATATGTTTGTTTAAAAGAGACTACATAGCCGGATGGTTTTCAAGAAAAGAAGATCATCCGGCTATTTTTATGCCCGGATATCTGAAATCAGCTATGGAATATCCAATCACGGGCAGGAAAGGAGATGATATTTATGCCTTATGTTGCGCCGGAAGTGGTGCAGAGAGTGAAACAGATCGACCTGCTGACCTATCTGAAAAACTATGAACCTTATGAGCTGGTGCATTTCTCCGGGAACACTTATACTACCAGATCCCATGACAGTTTGAAGATTTCCAATGGGAAATGGATGTGGTGGAGCCGGGGGATCGGGGGCAGGAGCGCACTGGACTATCTGATCAAAGTGAGAGGATATGATTTCATACAGGCGGTACAGACCATAGCGGAACAGGCGGCGATCCAGCCGCCTGTTTCCGTACCAGCCGAAAAGAAAACAGAGAAAAAGCTGATCCTGCCAAAGCCTTACCGCTATCAGACGTATGCGGTTTCCTATCTGCAGAACCGTGGGATTGACATGGAACTGATCCAGTATTGTCTGAAAACCGGACAGATTTATGAGAGTGAGAACTACCATAACGTTGTTTTTGTAGGGATGGATCAGAGCGGGATTCCCCGTTATGCGGCTCTGCGTGGGATTGGTTCAGACTTTGTCGGGGAGGCGTCCGGGAGCGACAAAAACTATTCTTTCTGTATCCCGGCAGAAGAAAAATGCTGCGAAGTCCATCTGTTTGAGTCTGCGATTGACCTGTTGTCTTACGCCACAGAGCAAAAACTGGACGAGGAAAATTGGAGAGAAACGCACCTGTTATCCCTTGCAGGCGTGTATCAGCCTGCCAAAGAAATCGAGAAAAGCAAGGTTCCGGCGGCGCTGACACGTTTCCTGAAAGAACATCCGGAGGTGGATCGGGTGGTGTTTCATCTGGACAATGACCGGACGGGAAGGCTTGCGACACAGGCCATCCGGACGGTGCTTCCAAAGAAATACCAGACAAGAGATGAGCCGCCAAAGCAGGGGAATGACTGCAACGACAGCCTTTGTATCCGGCTGGGAATCCGGCAGACAAAGCGGGAAAAAAGACACAGAGGGAGAGACTTTGAACGGTAGAAAGAGAGGATTTTATGAAGACAGTTCAGTATGATCTGAGGATCATTCACAGAAAAAAGGTTGCGATAGGAGCTATTAACCGGAAAGAAATTGACCGGATTCTGCGGGATATGATCACGTCCGGAGAGGCTCTGAACATGGAGGGAGGCGAAGTAGTCGGCATTGTGGTTGAAGAAAAAGGGGAGCGGGATTGTCCGGGAGACTGTGATCACTGCCCCTATCTTTGCCCGGAAAATGAGGACTGCATAGATGGGATGGTCGATGTGGTGGTCAAGGAAGAGGACGCTCCCCGGATCAACCGGATCGTGGAGCGGTTCAAGTTTGCTTCTGTTACAGAAGCGGCGCAGATCAGGACAGAGATCGAAAAGAGCCGGGAGGAAAAATCCCACAGGAAGAGCAGGGAGGCATCCTCCGGAAAAACACGACCGGATACTGGAAAGCCAAAACAGAAAGAGGAACCGCCACAGGATCAGAAAGCAATGTCCGGGAAAACCCCGGCGGCTCCGCAGCAGGAACGCCCGGAGAAATCGCAGGAAGACCGGCTCATGGACGAACTGTTTGGGGAGCCGGTAAAGAAAGAGGGGAAACAACAAAACCCCTCTTTGGCAAAGACAGAGAAATCCCGTCTGTCCGAGCCTATCTCCGTGAGGCCAGACAAAACCGCCGAGGGTACTTCTAAGCTGTATGCTCCGTCCGTACCGAAAAAGCCGTCCGTGCGGAAAGAGCTTAAGGAGATCCAGGCAGCGAGGAAGAAAGAGGCGGAAAGCAAGGGAAAAGAGCCGATTTCAAAAGAGAAACCCGGCAGGACGAGGCAGACGCAGCATACGCAGCCGCAGAACCGGAAAAAACCAAGAAAATCGAAAGAGAGGTAGAGAGTATGGAGAACAACTTTGATTCTATGTTGAATGTATCGGCAGTGCCGCAGGACGATAAAAAAGCTGCTTTTATTGCGAAGAGCAAAAATAATCGGAACCGCTGCTATGAGCTGTCCGAGCAGATCACGAATGAAGTGGCGTCAGACAGCGGGAAATTTCAGCAGTATCTGGACGTACAGGCCCGGTTTGACCGCTATACCGCCAATAATGCCCTGCTGATCCTGGCCCAGAGGCCGGACGCAGAGCGTTTGGGAGATTATGGATACTGGAGGGAACAGGGCGTATTCGTGAAACGTGCGGAGCGGCAGAACCCGGTTCTGATCATGGAGCCGGGAAAGGAATATGAACGGGAAGACGGAAGTATCGGGACCTACTATAATGCCAGGGAATTGTATGATATTTCCCAGACTACCATGAAAGAACGTCCGCAGCCGCAGACAGAGAGGGATGAGCGGCTTCTGATCCGGGCGCTGATCAACAATCCCCCGGCCAGTATTGTGACGGCAGAGCCGGATCAAATGCCGGAGGATAAGGGGGCAATCTTTGAGCCGGAGGAAAACTGTATCTATGTGAGGAAAGGCATGAACGCACAGGAGATCTTCCAGTGCCTGACGCCGGAACTGGCCCTTGCCGGGTTTGCGGACGGAGATCCGGAGTATGACCGGGATGAGGACGCTTTCCATGCCTACTGTGCGTCTTACCTGCTCTGTAAAAAGTATGGGATCGATACGCAGGCATATGACTTCCGCTACGCTCCCGATTTCTTTGAGGGGATGGAGCCGCAGGAAGTGCGGGCGGAGCTGTCGAAGGCCCGTGACGCAGCGAATCAGATATCTTCCCGTATGGCGAAAGTGTTTGAGCAGAACCGCATGAGCCAGAGACAGCAGGAACAGACGGGGCAGAGGCAGGAAGGAGATCAGAACAGGGAGAACGGACCGGAAAGAGAAAGCGGTCAGAACCGGACGCATATGCAGGGCCGGGAACCCGGACAGCCACGGGGAAACTGGCAGCGCCGGGAGGCGGCACAGGAACGATAGGACGGAGGTGTGAAGATTGAGTGAAGACAGAGTAACTCTGGAACTGGATAAATACGAATGCGGCGTGATCTTCCATTCCCTGAAAGATAAACGGAACCAGATGTTGAAAGAGGAGCGGTCCACGGACGCCGTGGACGATGTTCTCTTAAAGGTTATTGAAAAGATGGAGGTGCCGCCGGAGAAACCACGAAGGGGGCACAGACGCCATGAAGAGCGGTAGCAGGAAAAGCACATGGATTTTTGCCATTCTCGGCATTTTTCCCGTTATCTGGTTTGCCCTGCTGACAGCGCCTTATTTGTCCGGCGGCCTGATGGGAATCGTGGAAGGGCTGCCGGAGGCGATGGACCATCCGTTTTCTATGGAACTCTGTAAGGACAGCGTAAAAACTGTCCTTCTTTTTTTACTGGCGTATGGACTGGGGATCGGGATCTATCTGTCCACCCGGCGAAAGTACCGCAGGGGAGAAGAACATGGTTCCGCCGTGTGGGGAGACGTCCGGGAGATCAACCGGAAATACAGTGAAAAGGATTTCCTGGCTAATAAACTGATGACGCAGAATGTGCGGATCAGTTATGACAGCCGGAAACACCGGCGGAATCTGCTGACCATCATCATCGGCGGGAGTGGAGCGGGCAAGACGAGGTTTTATGCGAAACCGAATCTCATGCAGGCGAACACTTCTTTCGTAGTGTTGGATCCGAAAGGGGAGAATCTCCGGGATACCGGATATCTGTTAAAAGCGAAAGGCTATGACGTCCGGGTACTGGATCTGATCAACATGGAGAAAAGTTACTGTTACAATCCCTTTGTCTATCTGAAGGATGATAATGACGTGCAGCGGCTTGTGACAAACCTGTTTAAAGCCACCACGCCGAAAGGGAGCCAGAGCAACGATCCATTCTGGGATACGGCGGCGTCCATGCTGCTGCTGGCGCTGATCTTTTATCTGAAATACGAGGCTCCAAAAGAAGAGCAGAATTTCCCGATGGTCATGGAACTTCTGCGGGCGGGGGAAGTGCATGAGGACAATGACGAATATCAATCCCCTCTGGACGAACTGTTTGAACGTCTGGAAATGCGGGAGCCGGAGCATATCGCCGTAAAGTATTACAAGGATTACCACTCCGGAAGTGCGAAAACGCTGAAATCCATCCAGATCACACTGGCAGCCAGACTGGAGAAATTCAACCTGTCCAGCCTTGCAGCGCTGACCGCTACAGACGATCTGGATCTTCCTTCTTTGGGAGAAAAGAAAGTAGCGCTCTTCGCCCTGATTCCGGACAATGACACCAGTTATAACTTTCTGGTGTCGATTTTGTATACCCAGTTATTCCAACAGCTTTTCTATCTGGCAGACCACAAGTATGGAGGCAGGCTGCCGGTCCACGTTCATTTCCTGATGGACGAGTTCGCAAACGTCAGCCTGCCCGACGACTTTGATAAGATCCTTTCTGTCATGCGCTCCAGAGAAGTCAGCGTCTCCATCATCCTGCAGAATCTGGCGCAGTTAAAGGCATTGTTTGAAAAACAGTGGGAAAGCATTATGGGAAATGCAGATGAATTCCTGTATTTAGGAGGCAATGAACAGGGAACCCACAAGTATGTCAGTGAACTGCTGGGGAAAGCCACCATTGACACCAACACCTATGGTAAGTCTACCGGACACTCCGGGAACTATTCCACTAATTATCAGATCACAGGCCGGGAGCTGATGACACCGGATGAAGTGCGTATGCTGGACAACCGCTACGCACTTCTTTTTATCCGGGGAGAACGCCCGGTCATGGATGAAAAATTTGATATTTTGAAACACCCGAACATTGCTCTGACCACAGACGGGAAAGGAAAACCCTATCTGCACGGAGAAGTGACGCAGGCGGTGGCGAGCATTATGCTGGGAGACAGTCTGGAGGGCGAGATCGCAGAGGCCCCGCCGGACACAGAAGGCTATGAACTCTTATCCGATGAGGATTTAGAGGAACTATTTAATAAGAACGAGGAGGACTCAGATAATGAAACAGAGAGATGAGAAAAGAGAAACCCGGAAACTTCCCATGAGCCGCAGAGGAAAGCGGCTCATGGTCATTTATGCGGCGCTGGTGCTGATGATGACGGCAGAGGCCACAACTGTATTTGCAGCGGATGATCCGCTGACCGTGATCAATAACCTGTCCGAATTTATCTTTGGGCTGATCCGTGCCATCGGTATGATCCTGCTGGGCTTTGGTATCGTGCAGATCGGACTGTCCTTAAAATCCCATGATCCGTCGCAGCGGGCGAATGGATTCCTGACACTTGCCGGAGGCGTGATCATCACGTTTGCAAAAGAAATCCTGACATTAATCGCAGGATAAGAAACATCCAGTAACCGGGCAGGGGGACGGGCCGGAAACGGTCTGTCCTGCTCCTGCCGGAAAGGAGGAATGTGTTTTGAGTGATAACTGGGTGGTTCAGAACCTTCAGAACGCCCTGGACACATGGAACAGCAAACTGGCAGAAATCTGGCAGATCATTACCCAGTCTCCGGAAAATTTCAAAGGCGGAGACATCTGGAATGTGATCGCCAGTATCCACGGTGCGCTGCAGGCAATCGGGTATGCCCTTCTGGTGTTGTTTTTCGTGGTAGGCGTGGTAAAGACCTGCGGAAGTTTTACAGAAGTGAAAAAGCCGGAACACGCACTGAAACTGTTTATCCGTTTCGCTCTGGCAAAAGGCGTGATTACCTATGGTCTGGAATTGATGATGGCGCTGTTCCGCATTGTGCAGGGGATTGTCAGCACCATCATGGACGCCGCCGGATTTGGGAGCGCACAGGAGACAGTGCTGCCGCAGGAGATCATTACCGCAGTGGAGGACTGCGGATTTTTTGAAAGTATCCCTCTATGGGCGGTCACGCTGATCGGCGGCCTGTTTATTACAGTTTTGAGCTTTATTATGATCATGAGCGTGTACGGGCGGTTCTTCCGGCTGTATCTCTATACCGCTATCGCCCCGGTTCCCTTGTCTACCTTTGCCGGGGAGCCGACACAGAACGTAGGAAAGAGTTTTTTAAAATCCTATGCGGCGGTGTGTCTGGAGGGAGCGATTATCGTTCTGGCCTGTATTATCTTCTCCGTGTTTGCGTCATCCCCGCCAGTGGTTGATCCGGAGGCAGCGGCAGTTACAATGGTGTGGAGCTACATTGCGGAACTGATCTTTAACATGCTGGTGCTGGTAGGCGCTGTGAAGATGGCGGACCGTGTGGTACGGGAGATGATGGGATTGTAAGAAAAAAGACACGGAATCCCGTGCCTTAGTCTACGATTTCTTTGGTATCTTTGTACCGCATGTTCCCGGCGCTGTCAAAGTACACGGTGTCCATAGAAATTCCGTTGTTTCTGGCACGCCTGACCTGCCAGCTCATATCCTCTTCCAGAGCCTTGTAATATTTCCGGTCACGGATGGCGTTTCTTAGAGAAAAGAGCCAGCTTATGACGGAGAGAGCGAGCAGTCCATAAAGGATTGCAAAAGCAAGCGTCTCATGGGCGGCTGCCCACGGGTTCAGAACCGTGGCGGTCAAGAGAAAGTAAAGGAGCGGAAGAGTCAGCCTGAATTTTCCCGCCAGACGGAAGAGTAAGGAGAGAATGAGCAGGACAGCAGAGATACCGAGAGAGATAAAAACAGTGTATGGCATACAAAAGCCCCCTTTGCGTTTTTTCTTTGAGTATAACAGGAAGAGTAGGGGGAGACAAATGTGCGATTGAGAAATTTTCAGATAAAGGAGGTCATCATTTGGAAATCAAGATCAACCGGGAAATCCGGGAATATACGGAGGCCATGTATTTTGGCCTGTCACTCCGCCAGTTTATCTGTGCGGTTCTGGCCTGCGGTGTTGCTGTGGGCCTTTATTTTTTGCTCCGCCCCCATATGGGGATGGAAACCGTCAGTTGGGTTTGCATGTTGGGAGCGGCTCCCTTTGCGGCCATTGGCTTTATCAAATATCACGGAATGACCGCAGAGAAATTTCTGTGGGTATGGATCAAGAGTGAGATCCTTATGCCGAAGTATCTGGTATTCCATCCGGAGAACTTATATTACGAGCTGACAAAAGACGAGATCAGAAAACAGGAAAAGGAGGCGATGGGAAAGCATGTTAAGAACACTAAAAACCGTCATGCGGCAGGACAAGGAGAAGTTTAAGATCCCGAAGAGCGTACAGCAGGCGATCCCGATCCAGACCATCTGGAAGGACGGGATCTTTTTGGTAGGAAAAAACAAGTATGCGAAGACATACCGGTTTACAGACATTAACTTTGAAGTGGCGTCTGAGGAAGATAAGAAAGCGATGTTTCTGGAGTATACCAATATCCTTAACTTCTTTGACTGCGGAGCGACCACCAAGCTGACTGTCATTATCCGCAGGCTGAACAAAGAGGAATTAAAAGAGGCAGTTTTTATCCCGAAGCAGAATGACCGTCTGGATAAGTACCGGGAGGAAGTCAACGACATGCTTATGGAAAAGACAGTAGGAGCCAACGGCATGATCCGGGAGCTGTATGTGACGATCTCTGTATACCGGAAAAACGTGGAGGACGCAAGGAATTATTTCCTGCGTACCGGAAACGGGTTGATTTCCCATTTCAGCAACCTGGGTTCCAAGTGCGAGGAACTGGACGCACAGGAAAAACTTCATGTACTGTACAGCTTTTACCGGGCCGGAGAGGAAAGTCATTTCTGTTTTGATCTGAAAACGTCCGCAAAACTGGGGCACAGCTTTAAGGACCATATCTGTCCGGATACGATGGAATTTGAAAAGGACTATTTCAAAGTAGGGGAGCGGTACGGCAGGGTGCTGTATCTGAAAGACTATGCCTCTTACATTTCTGATGAAATGGTGTCGGAGTTTGCGGACATCAACCAGAACATGATGATCAGCATAGATATTATCCCGATCCCTACGGACGAGGCGGTCAATGAGGCACAGAACCGGCTTTTGGGCGTGGAAACAAATATCACGAACTGGCAGAGGCGGCAGAACGCCAACCAGAACTTCTCCGCTACTGTGCCTTATGACATGGAACTGCAGAAAGAGGAAAGCCGGGAGTTTTTGCGGGATCTGACCACAAGGGATCAGCGGATGATGGTGGCTGTCGTAACTTTCATGCACACAGCGGAGAGTAAGAAACAGTTGGACGCAGACACCCACACCATCCTGTCTCTTGCGAGAAACCGGATGTGTCAGATGGCAGTACTGAAATTCCAGCAGATGGACGGGATGAATACCGCACTTCCGATTGGTGTGAGGAAGATCGACAGCATGAGGACGCTGACCACGGAAAGTTTAGGCAGCCTGATCCCCTTTAGGACGCAGGAAGTCATGGACAAAGGCGGGATCTACTGCGGAATCAATGCAATCTCCCACAATCTAATCCTGGTAAACCGTGGGCTTCTGCTCAATCCGTCCGCATTTATCTTAGGCGTACCCGGAAGTGGAAAGTCCATGCTGACCAAAATGTTTATCCTGCTGATCATTCTTTCCACCTCAAAAGATCAGGTGCTTGTGTATGATCCGGAAGGAGAGTATGAACCTCTGGTGCAGGCGTTGGGCGGCGTGAGCCTGCCAATCTGTGCAGGGAGTGATATTCACTTGAACGCTATGGATATGGTAAAAGGCTACGGCGATAAGAACCCGGTTGTGGATAAATCCCAGTTCGTCCTTTCTCTGTACGAGCGGATCACGGACGACCGCTATGTGATCGGGCCGAAAGAAAAGAGTATCCTTGACCGCTGTGTGGAGCGTGTCTATTCCAGAAAACGCCAGTACGAAATCCCGACCTTCTTTACGCTGCGCCGGGTACTGCAGGAGCAGGATGAGCCGGAGGCGAAAGACCTGGCGCTGATGTTGGAACTGTTCACGGACGGTACGCTGAACAACTTTTCCCATCCCACCAACATTGAGACGGAAAACCGTCTGATCAGCTTTAATACCCGGGGCATGGTGGAGGATATGAAGGATTTAGGACAGCTTGTGATCACGGACCACATGATCAACCGGGTATCCCAGAACTGGGAGAACGGTGTGAGAACTCATATCTTTCTGGATGAGTTCCACACGTTGCTGCAGCATAAGTACAGCGCAAACTTCTTTGACAGCGCCTACCGGCGGTTCCGTAAAAGAAACGCATGGACGACCAGCCTGACGCAGAATGTGGAATATGTGTTGGACTCCCTGACCGCAAGGACCATGCTCTCCAACTCGGAATTTATTGTCATGCTGAACCAGTCTGCCTCTGACCGGGAGCAGTTGGCGGAACTTCTCCATATTTCAGGGGAACAGATGAAGTATATCACAAATGCCAGAGCTGGAAATGGACTTGCCAGGATCGGCAGCGCCCTGGTCCCGTTCTATAACCAGATGAGTAAGAACTCTGAGATCTATAAGCTGATGTCCACAAAACCGGAGGATTTCGAGAAAACGTGGGGTGGTACGGGAACTGACATTACAGAATCATAATAAATATCATGCTAAGCAGTCTGTGAGGAAAGAAATTTCCCGCAGGCTGTTTTCTAATGGAGGGATCACATGAAAACAATCAGATTTGAATCAAAGGAACACGAAAATTTCTTTTATTCCATGCTGAAAAGAACCGGGAACACGGACAGCTATCATCAGGCGTTTTTCTATTGCGTGGGGATTTCCGATACCACCAGAAGAAACGTGGAGCGGATCTTTGATTTTGAGAGAGATCGTATTAAACCGGAGGGCCTGCATGAAGGCTGGCAGACAGGCGGCTCCATCCGTCTGACAAGACTTGCTTTTAACCTCTGGAACGGATACGCAGAAAAGGGGGATGAGCGGATGTCCACCCCGTATGAGATTTTTGACTGCGGGTACGCTCCCTACTTCTTTGAGGCAATCCGGCTGAAATATCCGGATTACTGCCGGGAACTGCCCGCTATGAAACCACAGACAGTACAGAGAGAACGATAGGAGGGGCGCAGATGGAGACAGCAAGAAAGACGGCTTTGAAGGAACAGCCGGAGATCGTGGAACTGTTCCGGGTGCTGGAAGGAAACGGACTTACAAAAGAGCAGAAGGAAGTGGAATCCCTTGTAAAATATCTGGACGGAATGGAAGTTCAGTTTGGGCAGGTGCTGGAAGAATTGCGTGATGTGAAGGAACAGTTATCCCAGATCCAGGACGGAGGCGTGAAAGTGTCCGTCCTGCGGATCGCGGAACAGGCACAGGGAAAAGTGCAGGAAGTGGGCGGACAGTTAAACACGGTGCGGAAAAATCTGATCCAGTCTGCCAAAAGTGCTTTGCAGACCTATAAAGAGAAAGGAAAGGACGCTCTGCGGAAAGCCGTATCATCCATGAAAATTCCGTCCGCTCTTGCCCGGATACAGGAGGGAATTCACGGGGCAGTGGAGAATATGAACCGTCAGGCAGATAGAATGAAAGTCCTGAACGGGGAACTTCACGCTGCAGGCGGACACATCAAAAACGTGGGCAGGATTTTCCGGGGAAAAGAGCAGAAGAAAGTTGAACCACAGGCCACAGACAAGGGAATCACAGCAAAGATCCGCAAGTCATTTTTGACAATCAGCGGCAGGCTCTCCAGCATGGAACAGACCACCGAGAACCTGCGCCGGCGTCTGGAGCAGTTCGTGCAGAAGGAGGAAAAGAAACCGTCCGTGAAGGTGGAACTGAAAAAGCTGAAAGAGGAGAAGAAAATGGTTCCCCAGTTGCCGGTTCCGGTCAAACAGCAGGCAAGAGAATAAGGAGGCGAATTACAGAATGAAACATCAGAAGATCAAAGGGAAATGGTATCTGGCAGGACTGGCGGTATGTGTCCTGCTGTTTGGCGTGTCGCTGTTCCAGGTGATCAGCCATTATGCGGGCGCACAGAAAGCGGAGGAAGAATTTACCGAACTGGCAGAGATCGTGGAGCAGACAGAGGATACGCTGGAGGAAGAACCGGCAGGAGAGGAGCAGGAAGTTGTCTCTCCCTTAGAGCGGTATGCCGAGCTGTTTGCCATGAATAATGATATGGCCGGATGGATCAGGATTGAGGATACGCAGATCAACTATCCGGTCATGTATACGCCGGACAACCCGGACTATTATCTGAAACACAATTTTTACAAGGAGTCCAGCGTTTATGGTGTTCCCTATATCGCAGAGCATTGTGATCCGATGGAACCCAGTGACAATGTAATCATCTACGGACACCACATGAATAACGGTTCCATGTTCGCCGGACTGATGAACTATGAGGACCGGGATTTCTATGAGCGGCATAAAACGGTCCGCTTTGATACGCTGACGGAAGCCGCTGAATATGAAGTGATCGCAGTATTCAAGACCACGGTCTATGACGATACCGGATTTAAGTTCTATCTTTTTTCTCATGCAGAGACGGAAAAAGAGTTTACGGACTATGTGGAGCAGTGCAGGGAACTTGCCCTTTATGATACGGGAGTGACCGCAGAATATGGAGACAAGCTGCTTACCCTGTCTACTTGCGAATATTCCAATACCAATGGAAGGCTTGTGGTTGTGGCTAAGAAGATCTGAAAATCCCATATCCGAAAGGAGGGCAGGCGATGGGAAGAACGATCAAAACCCGCCACGTCCAGAAGGATATCAAAGTATTGGATAAAACCGTGACAGCGGCGGAGCATATGAAAGGGGCTTATATCCGGACAAGAGACAGCGCAGAGCAGACACAGGGAAGAGAACAGGGAACCCCGGTAGGTTATGCCGAAGACCAGGTTATGGAGAAGGGGGAGAGAGCCGCCCGTGGAACGGTTCAGCAGGCAGGAAAACAGGGGGAAAAAGTAATCCATGCTGTCCGGGAGAGGGGCAGAGCGAAAAATGAGGCAGAGGCTTTCCGGAAGAAGAACGGAGAGCCTTCCGCCTCTTCTTTTTCGTCCGGTACTGAAAAGACTTACCAGCCGAAAGAGCAGATGAAAAACCGGACAGGAGCGCAGACCGGGCGGACAGCCGGAGAGCAGGCGGGAAAGAAAGGAGCACAGATCCGGGAACTTCCAAAGCAGACGGTCAAGACGATTGACCGAGGAGAGAAAACAATCAAAACAGTCAATGCTTCTGTGAAAACTTCCGGGAAAGCGGCAGTGAAAGGCACAGGGAGGACAATCAAAACAGCGGAACGGACTGGGCGCAGCGCAGTCCGGACTACGGAAATGGCTGCCAGAACTGCAGGACAGGGAGCAAGGACTGCGGTGTTGACCACACAGCGGACTGCCGTTGCCGCAAGACAGGCGGCGATTGCGGCGGCGAAGGCTGCAAAAGTGACTGCAAAGGCAGTAGCTGCTGCAGTAAAGGCTGTTATTGCGGCTACAAAGGCACTTGTCTCCGCTATCCTCGCAGGCGGCTGGATCGTGGTGTTGATCCTTGTAATTGTCATTCTATTTGGAGCGCTGTTCAGCATGGTAGGCGGAAGTAATTCCAGTACCGTCACACCGGTCAGCGCCGAGGTGGAAGCATACGAGCCGCTGATCCGTCAGTATGCCAGACAGTATGGGATTGAGGAGTATGTGGAACTGATCAAAGCGGTCATGATGCAGGAGAGCGGAGGGCAGGGAAGTGATCCCATGCAGGCGTCCGAGTGCGGATATAATACCAGATACCCCAATACGCCAAACGGGATCACAGATCCGGAGTATTCCATTGATGTAGGTATCCAGAACCTTGCGGCCTGTCTGCGGGAGGCGAACGTGGAAAGTCCGGTAGATATGAATCATATAAAGCTCGCCCTGCAGGGATATAATTATGGGAATGGTTACATTTCCTGGGCGAAAGAGAATTACGGAGGGTACACCTATGCCAATGCGGTGGAATTCTCTGAAATGATGGCGGAGCGGAACGGTTGGAGCAGTTACGGGGATAAAGAGTATGTATCCCATGTGCTGCGATACTACGTGTTTGGACGTATTCCTACGGGAACAGGAAGTCAGGCGATTGTGCAGGTGGCGCTGACGCAGGAAGGCAATGGGGGAGATACCTACTGGAGCTGGTATGGATTTTCCAGCAGAGAGGAATGGTGTGCCTGCTTTGTAAGCTGGTGTGCTGATCAGTGCGGATATATTGAGGCAGGAGTGATACCAAAGTTTTCTTTATGTTCTGCAGGTATGGAATGGTTTGAGAGCCAGGGCCAGTTCATGGATGGAAGCTATGTTCCTGCTACTGGAGATCTTGTATTTTTTGACTGGGGAAATGACGGGAGTATTGACCATGTAGGGATTGTGGAAAGCGTGGTAGACGGAACGGTCTATACAGTAGAAGGAAATAGTGGGGATAAAGTGGCCAGACGGAGTTATCCGGTAGGTTATGGGCAGATCGTGGGATATGGAGTTCCCGCATATTAGAATAAAAGAACCAGGGGAAAGAACATTTGTTATTTATTCCTCTGGTTCTTTAGCCTTGCATATTGCTTTTGCTGTGCCTTCGATAATAGAAAGATCCTTATCATCAAGTGTGTCAAGGAGTGAATCTAACTGCCTGCGAAGAGTAGTTTTATGTATTTTGTTCTTGTAAGGCAGGTACTGATCAGCAGATATATCTAACATTGTAATAATATGAATAAATAATAGAAATCCGGGATGTTGTCCTTCGATTTCTATGGATTGCAAATGTCTGGGAGTAATATCAAGCTGTTCTGCAAACTGTTCTCTTGTAAGTCCTTTCTTTTTACGAGCATTTTTAATTGCCAGTCCCATTGGTATAAAATCAAATTCAAAAGTGCTGTTCATTTAATCACCCCTGTTTTTAGAATTGATATATCTATTTTACAGAAGTGAGGATTCTTATAAAACGAGATACAATCTCCTATAAAGAGAAATAAATTCTCCTGTTTGAACCCAAGAGTGTTGACTTTAAATATTACATGTGTAATAATTATGAAAAATAATGTTCCAACAAGGAGGATGGAATGAACAGAAGAAATAGAAGAAGACGAAAGGGTAAAAGCAATAAAATAAAATGGGCTGTGGGCGTATTTTTAACAATGCTTTTGTTATGTGCAATTCTGTATATGACTGCACATTTTCTTTTATGGAATCAAGGAAATTCTCCAGAGGAAGTATTGATTTCATATATGAACTGTATATCTGAACAGAAATATAATGAAATGTATGAGATGATTGATGTTCAGAATTCTGGAAATATTTCGCAAGAGGATTTTGTACAGAGAAATTCAGCGATTTATGAAGGCATTGAAGTTCGTAACATGAAAATACAGATTACAGAATATAAAGAAGCGGAAAGAACGGTATATTATGAATCGTCTTTTGATACCATTGCAGGAAGTGTAAGTTTTGACAATGAGGCAGTTTTTACGTCCGATAAAGACGGGTATAAATTAGTATGGCATGACTCTTTGATATTTCCGGAATTAAGCGCTGATGATAAAGTTAGGATTTCTACAACCCAGGCCGAGCGAGGACAGATTTTAGATCGCAATGAGAAAGTACTTGCAGGAAAAGGTACAGTTTCGTCTGTAGGTATTATTCCGGGTAAACTGGAAGACAGGGATCAATCGATTCAGGAGATTGCGAATCTTCTTGAAATTACAAAGGAAAATATCGAGGACAAACTGTCAGCAAATTGGGTAAAAGATGATTCTTTTGTTCCGATTAAAACAGTTCCTAAAGTCGATGAATTAAATCTAACTTCTCTTGCTCCCGATACAGAAATGCTTCAAGAGAATGAGAGGCAGCAGAAATTATTGGACATTTCAGGAGTTATGATTTCCGATGAAGAAGTAAGGTCGTATCCATTAGGGGAAGCGGCAGCACACTTGATTGGATATGTACAGAATGTTACAGCAGAAGATCTGGAAAAACATCCGGGAGAGGGATACAGTTCTAACAGTGTGATTGGAAGGAGTGGAGCGGAGTCGCTTTACGAAACAGAACTGAAAGGAAAAGATGGATATAAGATCTATATTGTCGATTCTGAGGGGAATGAAATAGCAACTATTACAGAGACGTTAAAAGAGGATGGCAAGGATATTCGTCTGACAATTGATTCCGATCTCCAGAAAGAATTGTATGAACAATTCAAGACGGACAGAGGCTGTTCCGTGGCAATGAATCCTTATACCGGAGAAGTACTGGCCTTAGTCAGTACACCTTCTTATGATAATAATGATTTTATACTTGGAATGTCTGATGAGACGTGGACGGCGCTGAATGAAGATGAAAATCAACCATTATATAACCGTTTCCGACAGATATGGTGTCCTGGTTCAACCTTTAAGCCCGTAATTGCTGCGATAGGACTGAAAACAGGAACATTAGATCCAAATGAGGATTTTGGAAATGAGGGACTCTCATGGCAGAAAGATTCTTCCTGGGGTTCCTATGAAGTGACAACTTTACATGAATATGAACCTGTCATAATGAAAAATGCACTTATCTATTCAGATAACATTTATTTTGCAAAGGCTGCACTAAAAATAGGTGCTGATAATCTGATGAATTCGTTAAATGAAATTGGGTTTAATCAGAAAACTCCATTTGAAATAACAATGGAAGAGTCGCAGTATTCCAATACGGAGCGAATCGAGACGGAAATACAACTGGCGGACAGCGGATATGGGCAGGGACAAATTCTGGTAAATCCTCTTCATCTTGCAAGTATCTATACCTCTTTTTTAAATGACGGAAATATCTTACAACCATATCTGCAGTATAGTGAAAATCCTGCGGGAAAGATATGGGTTAATGAGGCATTTTCGTCAGAAACAGTTTCGCAGGTTATGGATGGACTGACAGGCGTTGTCAATGATCCAAATGGTACGGGATATACGGCGCACAGGGACGATATTTTACTTGCCGGAAAAACAGGAACAGCGGAGCTTAAGGAATCAAAAGAGGATACATCCGGTACGGAAATTGGATGGTTTACCGTTTTTACTGCCGACAAAAATGCAGAAAGTCCAATTTTATTGGTTAGCATGGTGGAGAATGTAAAAGGCATAGGAGGCAGTGGTTATGTTGTATCAAAAGATAAGGCCGTTCTGGATCAATATTTTGCCGAGTAAAAGAAAGAGTATAGTGATGTTGGCCCTGGTCATATTGATGTTATGCGTCGGCTGTGAAGGAAACACAAATGAAGATGAAACCAAACAGCAGATTTACGATGACTCTGAGAAACTGGCAGAAGGTTACAGAGAAATATATGAGCGAGCGGCAGAACAGGGAGATTTGGATACTCTTGAAGTTCAGCAGAAAATCATAGATTCTCTTAGCAGTTCAGGCTATGCAGCGGTGGACAGAGATGATCAGATTAATATGGTTAATTATGAACAGGTAGAAGAGTTCTGTAAAAGCGCAGACGAAAGAAGTGAGGACCATGTTACGATTATTTCTCTTCTAGAAGAGGGAGATTTTGTGCGATATGATATGGAAACAAAGAATGGAGAAATTGATGTAATTGTCAGTACATTGAGATGGGAGGAAAGCAAACCACAAGTATGCTATTACCATGAATTTACTGCATATTCATGGAAGTATACAAAAAAAGGATATTTTTTT
>DXIS01000037.1 GCA_019112735.1 Candidatus Mediterraneibacter guildfordensis | reverse complement strand
ACATAACTAATATTACGTGGTACAGCTTCTGGCAGCCGGTCTTTCTGGAAAGGATAGAGTGCTTTAAACGAAGCGAAAGGAATGGTAAAAGCTATGAAGAAAACTCAGAAGAAGATTGTTGCCGTTCTGCTCTGCGCCCTGATGATACTGGGCTGCGGTACTTCTTCGTTTGCAGAAGAAGCTCCGGACAGCACAGTAGTGACAGAAACAGCTCCGGACAGTACAACTGCGACGCAAGAACAAAAAGCCGCAGACGATGCCGGGCTGACAGAAGAAGCTGCGGATGTCACAGGGACAGAAGATCCTGCCGGGGATACGGAAGAAACGGATCTCCCGGACGGAGTGGAAACACAGGATGAAAGCCTTTCATCTGAAGAGCAGACAGCTGCAGAAGGAACCATTACGGTAGACAGAACATTTTTCTGTGAAGATGAAAATATATCTGCCGAGGTTCATGTCAGCGGCACAGTAGATCTGACAGGACTGACGGATGTATCTGAAGAACAGATCGAGATGAAAGCCATTCCGCAGAGCGAGGAGCAGCCGGAATACGAGGCGGCAAAAGCTTATGCGGAGGAGAACAGCGCCGATGAGGCGGAGATAGACGTCACAGTGCTGGATCTGGAATTCACCTGCGGCGGCCAGCCGGTTGATGTCTCAGCCTGTGAGATAACGGCGGAGATCACTCCATCGGAGAAACTGCAGGAAGAGGCGGAAACTCTTGAAGTATCGGATGAGATCGCCGATGAGGCTGAGATCGGCATCCAGCTGATGGCACTTACAGCTAATGCTGCGGGCGAGACGGAAGAAGCAGACAGCGTAACAGTGGAGAAGGGCGCAGAGGATGTGCCGAAAATGGCAGTTGCGCTGAATGCAGCAGAACCGCAGCTGCAGATCGTAACGCGCTCCTCGCTCAACCCGAAGTTCACGGTGCAGTACTACGCGAACCTTACTACGCTTGTTCGAGATAAAAACGGGTATCTGAGGATTCTTGATACAAGCAGGAATGGCGATGGTACGGGGGGCAACCTTCCGACGAACGGCGGAAGCTTGCCGCAAACAGGCCTTTATGTCGAGGACGATGGCTCCCTCAAGTCCACGACGACTCTTATGCAGCTATACAAGGAGAAGAGCTTTAAATACTTTGATGCTCCGGGCCTGCCGTATGTGAACATCTTCCGTGATAATGGAAACTACACTGCTAAAGAGGTCTGGGTGCTGAAGGACGGCAAGTCGGCGTCGAGCACGAACCCTGATGACTGGGAGACCTACGGGCCCATCGGACAGGCGACTGAGCTTCACTTTACGAACAATCCCGATAAGAAGGACGATCCGGCCACCATCTATATTGAGGATGGAATGGTCATTCGCCTGGTCGCAGATCAGACGGAGAGCAACTACAACAATGCCGCTACGTTCTATGATTATGACATCACAAACAACGGTAAAAATACTTGGGATGGGACGAACGGTGCCTATGGAATCAACAGCAATAGTAATTACCAGGGTACTGGAGCTAAGCTTGCCTTTGGTAATGCCAATACGGGCACGGGTCTGGACAACCAAACCTGGAACGGTAACACGCTCAACAAGTATAACAACGCGAGCATCGAAGGCTGTACGTTCGGCCTGGTGAAGGGCCTCGATGACCAGGGGCATATTGTATATGCCGACGACATAAGCGCTCCCAAGCTCTTCGACGACGGTTCGGCAATTGGAAAGAGGGAAATAACCAATTATTCTCTCGACTTTAATCGAGCTGGGGATACTTATACGCTCTCCGCAGTAAGTGGCGCAGGACTCGACAATCTTGAGAACTTTACGAGACTTGATCGCTATGTCAACGGTGAGATGTTCTGGCAGAACAGGGTAATTTATACAAATAACTTCTGGCCGATGGACGGAAACCAAGGCACTGATGGCCTAACCGGCGAATACTATAACCGAGGCAGTTTCGTCGGGTATGGCGGCAATGATATGTATCCGCCAAGTGATGACAGCAAGGCTCACAATAACCTGTTCGGAATGGTGTACAGCGTTAACTTTAAGCTGACTGAGGACTACGTCGGGCCGCTGGAGTACTACTTCTTCGGCGACGATGACATGTGGGTATTCCTCGATGGCAGGCTGATCTGCGATATCGGCGGTGTCCACAGCTCCGTTGGCGCGTACGTAAACCTGTGGGACTACATCAAAAAGGGCGATGCCGGTGAGCATACGCTCAAGTTCTACTACACCGAGCGCGGCCTCTCTGGCTCCACGTGCTACATGCAGTTCACCCTGCCGTCGGTTTCCTCCAACACCCCTTCGTATCAGAACAGCCAGCTGAAGGTTCAGAAAGAAGTCGTAGGAAGCGCGGACTCCAATACTGAGTTCAGCTTTGATATCAGCATCGAGCATGAGAACGAGGTAGTTGAAGGTTCTGATTATTCAATCGTCCGCTACGACGCAGAGGGTAACCGCGTTGAAAGCTCGTTGCTAACCGGCGGTAAGGGCTCCTTCAAGCTCAAGGCCAACGAGTACGTAATCATCGACTACCTGCAGCATGGGACCAAGTACACAATTAAGGAAACGGGCGCTGAAGGCTTTGAAGTCAGCAACCAGATTGATTCTGGCACTATCAATAAGTCAGAAACGGTAGTGGGTACGATACCCCAGGGCAAGGGTAGTATCGTCCTCTTCACCAACACGGCGCGACCCAAACTTCCGAACACCGGCGGTACAGGTACGACGCTCTTTGTGTTCGGCGGCATGTTCCTGATGGGACTTGCGTATGCGGGCATTGTCTACAGGAAACGAAGAGGCATGTACTAAGTGCATGAAATGACAGATATTAATAGATTTAAGAAGGAGATATCAGCAATATGAAATTATTTAAAAAATTAGCAGGCATGCTGCTGGCCACGATCATGGTACTTTCCATGTCAACAGTAGCCTTTGCGGCACAGGGAACAAATGACAACAGTGGATCCATCACCATTAATAATGCAGAGGAAGGACATATCTACAACGCCTATCAGATTCTGGTACTGGAAAGTTATAACACAGAAGCAAAAGCATATTCTTACAAAGCTAATTCTGATTGGGCAGACTGGCTGATAACCCAGACACAGTATGTTTCTATTGATGATCAGGGTTATGTGACATGGGTAAAAGATGCAGATCCAGCAGCATTTGCCAAAGCAGCTCTTGCGTACGCAGAAGAGGCAAATATTAATCCTGTTGCTACAAAAACAGCAGATGGCACAACTGTGAAGTTTGAAAAACTGAACCTTGGTTACTATCTGGTAGATACGACGCTTGGTACACTCTGTTCACTGGATACAGCGGTATCAGATGTTGAAATGTTTGAAAAGAATGAACAGCCTCCGGTCAAGAAAGAGGTTAAAGAAGATTCTACAGGAAACTGGGGTGACGAAAATACTGCTGAGATCGGACAGACTGTAGAGTTCCGTTCAACTATCGGTGCAAAACCGGGGGCACAGGGCTATGTTCTTCACGATGTGATGTCCGCAGGACTTACATTAGATCCGGACTCAATTGAAGCAACAGGGCTTAAAAAAGGTCAGGATGCAAACAGCGGAGATTATCATGTTGTAACGACCGGCCTTTCAGACGGATGTACGTTCGAGGTTGTGTTCCACCAGTCCTATCTGGATACCATCACAACGAATACGGATATCGTGGTTACATACAGCGCAGTGGTAAATGAGAATGCGCAGGTTTCTCCTTCTGCAAACCCGAATAAGACTACATTGAAGTATGGCGAGGACAGCGAATTTGAAACCGTTCCTTCCGAGACAAAAACCTACACCTTCAAAGTTGACGTTGTAAAGACAGATGACAAGGATAAAGTTCTCGATGGCGCTCAGTTCAAACTTTACGATGCAAAGACCGGCGGCAATGAGATCGCATTAGTTAAAGTGTCCGATGGCGTTTACCGTCTTGCAAAAGATGGCGAGACCGGTGTGGAATATATCACCACAGTAAACGGTCAGCTGGAAATCAAGGGCTTTGACGCCAACACCAATTACTATCTTGAAGAGACTAAAGCTCCGGATGGATACAACAAGCTGGCGGAGCGTGTGGAGATTGCTGTAAAAAATGCGAATCTGGAAGCATCCGTTTCCAATGATACATGGCAGTCAGGCGGTGTTCATATCGTTAACAAGGCCGGCGACCTTCTTCCGACCACAGGCGGTATGGGAACTACGATCCTCTACATCATCGGCGGCGTGCTGGTGATCGGCGCAGGTGCAGTGCTCATTATCAGAAGACGCACAAGAAAATAAGACGTGAAGAAGAACAGAATAGCGACTATTGCATTGGTACTGATTTTTGCAGCAGGGCTTGCTCTGCTGCTGTATCCCACAGTCAGCGATCTCTGGAATTCATTTCATCAGTCCAGAGCGATTACAGAATATACGCATCAGGTTGAAGAAACCGATGAAGAGACGTATGAGAGGCTCTGGGCTGAAGCGGAAAGATACAATCAGGAGCTCATGGATGATCCGGACCGGTTTACGATGACGGATGCTGACAAAGCGGAATATGAGCAGCTGCTCAGTATCGATGGTGACGGCGTGATGGGGTATGTAGAAGTTCCGAAGATCAACTGCTCGCTGCCGGTTTATCACGGAACGGACGAAGCCGCCCTGCAGGTCGCGATCGGACATCTTGAGGGCAGTTCGCTGCCCACAGGCGGGAAAGGCACCCACTGTGTTCTGTCAGGACACCGGGGGCTGCCGAGCGCCCGGCTCTTTACAGATCTGGATGAGATGACAGAGGGGGATATATTTCTCCTGAAGGTCCTGGACAGGACCATGACCTACGAAGTGGACCAGATCCTTACGGTGGATCCGTATGACCTGGATGCACTGGCGATCGATCCGGATCAGGATTACTGTACGCTGGTTACCTGTACTCCGTACGGGATCAATACGCACCGGCTGCTGGTCCGCGGACACAGGATCCCGAACCTGCCGGAAGAGAGTGTGCAGCAGGCTGCGGTGAATGAGAAGACAGTGCTCATCGCATCAGCTGCGGCGCTTGCTGTAAGTGCAGTCGTTATTGTAGTTGTACTGCTGGCGAGAGCCCGCAGAAAAAGATAGGAGGAACATCGAATGAAGTTGAAAAAAAGGTTGCCGGTACTGCTGATGCTGGCCGCGCTGATGATTTTCAACATAAATCTGGTCGTATCGGCCCACGATGTGCCGGATATGGACACGCAGGGTTCAATCTCTGTTTCGGTACAGTATGATGGAAAAGCTGTACCCGGAGGAACGCTGACCCTGTATCGTGCCGGCGATGTAACGCAGGATGACGGGAATTATGATTTTACTTTGAATAAAGAGTTTGCCGGAAGCAGAGTCTCACTGGAGGATATCCAGTCCGACCAGACGGCAAAAGCCCTGGCTTCATATGCTGAAGAACAGGATATTTCCGGAGAGACCAGGACGATCAGTGAGGATGGAAAGGTTGTGTTCCAGGATCTGGAATTAGGCCTCTATCTGCTGGTCCAGCATGAGGCTGCGGACGGTTTTGTAGAAATGGCTCCGTTCCTGATCGGAATCCCGATGGTTGAGGACGGGACCTATATCTACGATGTAGATGCAAGTCCGAAGACTGAGACGGAGAAAGCGCCGGTTCAGCCGGAAGAACCCGATCAGCCGAAAACCGGACAGAATGAAGAGACTGCACCGTATGCGGTGGCAGCCGGACTGTCGCTGTGTGCGGTTGGAGCGGTCGGATGCATGATCTATGCCCGCAGAAAACACAGCAGACATGGGAACTAGAAATGTTGAAGACCTGACCGGCCGGACGTTCGGACTTCTGACGGTGGTCGGCAGGGAAGAGAGCCGCAACGGCCGGTCACGGTGGCTGTGCCGTTGTACATGCGGCGGTGAGAAAATCGTTACTGCGTATGACCTGAAAGCGGGCAAGGTGAAAAGCTGCGGCTGCCTGGCGCACAGGTGGAATAAAAATGCAGTTGATATTTCAGGGCAGCGGTTCGGGCGCCTGACGGCGCTGGAACCCACGGAAAACAGGGACAGGCGCGGCAATGTATACTGGCGCTGCCGCTGTGACTGCGGAAATGAGATCGAAGCGACAGAATATAATCTTGTCAGTGGAAGCTGCAAAAGCTGCGGCTGTTTAAAAAAAGAGAATCAGGAAAAGATCGTTGACAGACTGCACCGGGTAGATGGAACGTGCATTGAATTCCTGGAAAAGAGAAAGTACAGGAAGGATAACAAAAGCGGCTTCCGCGGCGTCTTCCGCACTGCAAACGGAAGATACCGGGTAAGCATCGGTTTTCGCGGGAGCCGTATCTACCTGGGGAGTTATTCCGATTATGATGAAGCGGTCAGAGTCCGGCTGGATGCAGAAGACCGGATCTACGGAGAGTTTCTGGAAGCATACCGGCAGTCCCTTGACGGATAGACCGGACTCTGGTATACTTCTTCACGTAAGCGACTAAAGGACAGTCGCTAAGTGCTCATACTCAAGGCGCAGTAGCCAAGTGGTAAGGCGTGGGTCTGCAACACCCTGATTCACCGGTTCAAATCCGGTCTGCGCCTCTTTAAAGATTCCGGAAATGAAAGTTTCCGGGATTTTTTTAATGTTCCTTTAATCTTTTTCCTGTATAATACAGTTACGGGAAGAAAGGAGGCGTTTTTACGATGCGGAAAAGATATATAACAGTACTTGCGGGGATCGTGTTTTCGATGATGTTTTTCACCGGGTGCGGCAGCCGGCAGGCGGCGGAGCGGGAGGCACAGCTCCAGAACGAGATCAATGAACTGCGCCAGGAGATCGACGACCTGCGCTCGGGACAGGGCGGCCAGGATGCGGATGTGCAGGCTCCGGCGGACGATGCTCAGGCCGGGGACGCGGAGCAGCCTGCGGACAATGCCCAGACCGGGGAAAATGCAGAACAGCCGGCGGACAATGCGCAGGGAAACAGCGGTCAGAATGCACCGTCCGGGAACGGGCGGATCAGCCTGGAGGAGGCCAGGGATATCGCGCTTGCCCGGGTGGAAGGCGCGACGGCTTCGAATATTTCCATCGAGCTCGATGAGGATGACGGATGGTACGTCTACGAGGGCGAGATCTTTTATAACGGGATGGAGTATGAATTTGAGATCGATGCGGATTCGGGCAATATCCTGAAGTGGGAAGAAGAACGTTGGTAGGAAGGATTTCAGCGCGGGCGGCTGCGCTGAAATCTTCTGTTTACTAGGGCGTTTTCAGGTGTTATACTATGGAGAGTGAATATTTCAGATGGATAAGGAGTTTTTGAGATGGAACTGACAACGATCAGGGAATTATTTAAGAACAGGGAAGCATATATCGATCAGAAGATCACGGTCGGCGGCTGGGTCCGCAGCATCCGTGATTCGAAGACGTTCGGATTCATCGTGGTAAACGACGGATCTTATTTTCAGCCGCTGCAGGTGGTATATCATGACGGGATGGAGAATTTTGCCGAGGTGTCGAAGCTCAATGTAGGCGCGGCGGTCATCGTGACCGGTACGCTGGTGGCGACGCCCCAGGCGAAGCAGCCGTTTGAGATCCAGGCGGACACGGTGGAGATCGAGGGGGCGTCCGCTCCGGACTACCCGCTCCAGAAGAAACGCCACAGTTTCGAGTATCTCCGCACGATCTCCCATCTCCGCCCGAGAACGAATACGTTCCAGGCGGTATTCCGCGTGCGTTCGCTGGCAGCCTATGCGATCCACCGGTTCTTCCAGGAGAGGGGATTCGTGTATGTGCACACGCCGCTGATCACGGGAAGCGACTGCGAGGGTGCGGGCGAGATGTTCCGCGTGACCACGCTGGATATGGAAAATGTGCCGAAGAATGAGGACGGCACGGTTGATTATACGAAGGATTTCTTCGGCAAGGAGACAAGCCTTACGGTGAGCGGACAGCTCAACGGCGAGACATACGCGCAGGCGTTCCGCAGCATTTACACGTTCGGGCCCACGTTCCGCGCGGAGAA
The DNA here is from genome assembly GCA_019112735.1 of Candidatus Mediterraneibacter guildfordensis. Lineage (GTDB taxonomy): Bacteria > Bacillota > Clostridia > Lachnospirales > Lachnospiraceae > Mediterraneibacter > Mediterraneibacter guildfordensis. Next base: position 64,423 of record DXIS01000037.1, on the reverse strand, counting down.
CTCCAATACGACGCGCCACGCGGCGGAGTTCTGGATGATCGAGCCGGAGATCGCCTTTGCGGATCTGGCGGACGACATGGATCTGGCAGAGGATATGCTGAAGTATATCATTAACTATGTTGTGGAAAATGCACCGGAGGAGATGGCTTTCTTCAATTCGTTCGTGGACAAGGGGCTGCTTGAGCGGCTTCAGAATGTTGCGATGTCTGATTTCGCACGCATCACGTATACAGAGGCCATTGAACTTCTGGAGAAGAATAATGATAAATTCGAGTACAAGGTATCCTGGGGCTGCGACCTGCAGACGGAGCATGAGCGCTACCTGACCGAGCAGATCTTTAAGCGCCCGGTATTCGTGACGGACTATCCGAAGGAGATCAAGGCGTTCTACATGAAGCAGAACGACGACGGAAAGACCGTTGCGGCTGTGGACTGCCTGGTGCCGGGGATCGGCGAGATCATCGGCGGCAGCCAGAGAGAGGATGATTATGACAAGCTTCTGAACCGGATGAGAGAGCTGGGACTGAAGGAAGAGGACTACGGCTTCTATCTGGATCTGAGAAAATACGGTTCTACACGCCACGCGGGATTCGGACTCGGGTTCGAACGGTGCGTGATGTACCTGACGGGAATGTCCAATATCCGCGACGTGATCCCGTTCCCGAGGACCGTCAATAACTGCGAGCTGTAGAAGACCGGGGGAAATGTCCCGGCCGGCACGGCAAAGGGCAGTGCAGGATGAAGATGAATGTGGGCGCAGGATGACCGGCATGAATGGCGGCCGTCTGCGCTCCTTCTTTTTATAGTGGGGAGGAGAAAAGGATGCGGTTTATCCATATCGCGGACGTCCATCTGGGCGCGCGGCCGGACGCGGGGCCGCTGTACAGCGAAGGCCGGGCGCGGGAACTGTGGGAGACATTTGAACATGTGCTCGGGGTGTGCGAGGAGGAGCAGACGGACCTTCTGCTGATCGCGGGGGATCTGTTCCACCGGCAGCCGCTGGTGCGTGAACTGAAGGAGGCGGACTATCTGTTCTCGGAACTGACGCATACGAAGGTGGTCCTGATCGCGGGCAATCATGACTATATCGGGAAGAATTCCAATTACCGGACGTTCCGGTGGAGTGAGAATGTGTATCCGCTCTTCGGGGAGACGATGCAGTATGCGGATTTCCCGGAGCTTGACACGGCGGTGTACGGCCTGAGTTATCACAGCCGGGAGATCACGGAGCCGCTCTATAACCATGTGCGGGCCGCCGGCGTGCGAAGGCATGAGATCCTGCTGGCCCACGGCGGGGATGACCGGCATATCCCCTTTGACCGGCGGAAGCTGGGAGGGGCCGGTTTTGACTATATCGCGCTGGGGCATATCCATAAGCCGCAGGTGCTTGAGCGGGACCGGATCATTTACGCGGGCGCGCTGGAGCCGGCGGACCGGAATGACACCGGGCCGCACGGGTATGTGAAGGGGGAGATCACCAACCAGGGCGTGCGCACGGAATGGGTGCCCTGTGCGTCAAGAGAATACATCCATCTGTCGGTTGAGGTCGGGGCGGAGGATACGACCGGGAGTGTTGCAAGACATATCTGGAAACTGACGGATGAACATGGAAACCAGAATATTTACAAGATCGTGCTGAAAGGGAAGCGTGATCCGGAAGTCCGATTCGATGTATCCCGGATGGCCGGCGGCAGGAATATTCTGGAGATCGTGGATGAGACAGGCCCGGCCTATGATTTTGAACGGCTTTATGCGGAACATGCCGATACGATCCTGGGAAGATATATCGGGCGGTTCCGGGGGTGCCGGGAAGGCAGCACGGAGTACGAGGCGCTGTGCGAGGGCGTTGAAGCGCTGCTTGAGAGCAGGCGGCAGTGAGGACGGGACAATGGTAATTACAGAACTCTACATCAGAAAATTCGGCAGGCTCTCGGACCGGCATTTTTATCTGGGCAGGGGGCTTCAGATCATCACCGGGGACAATGAGTTCGGCAAGACGACGCTGCACGCGTTCATCCGGGCGATGCTCTTCGGGCTGGACCGGGGCCGGGGCCGCGCGGCGGCGAATGACGATTTTACGCGGTATGAACCCTGGGACGAACCCGGCGTCTACGGCGGCGTTATGCGCTTTACATGCGGCGGCAGGCGGTTCAGGCTGGAACGTGATTTTGCCCGCTATACGAGGCGGGCGTCCCTGGTCTGCGAGGATGACGGCGAGGAACTGTCCGTGGAGAACGGGGACCTGGAGATGCTGCTGGGCGGCATGACGCCGGGCGTGTTCGACAGTACGGTGTCAGTGGGTCAGCTGAAGTCGGAGCCGGGGAAGGAACTGGCCGAGGCGCTGGCGGACTACGCGGCGAATTATTATGAGACCGGCGGCGGAGTGTATAATCTGAGCGGCGCACTGCAGATCCTTAACGGGAAGCGGCGGGAGACGGAGCGGGAACTGCGGACGGAGACGGATGCGGAAGATGAGGTCCGCACGGACCTTCAGCGGGAGATCCGTTACCTGGAGCGGGATATGCAGCGTCTGGAAGCCGAGTATAAAGAAAAGAAGGAACGCCTGGATGACGGACAGGCGGAGAAGAAAGAAGCACGGGAGAAGCGCGGGACGGGGAAACGGCATGGTAAGCGGCAGGGCATCCGGTCCGCCCTTCCCGGGATCCTGGCTGTACTGGCCGGTGCGGTGCTGGCCGGAGCCGGCGCAGTGCCCGGGTTCCCGTTCCCGGCAGGAAAGGAGATCCGGGAGGCGGTACTGCTCGCCGGGATCACGCTTCTTCTTGCGGGAGCAATTATTCTGTTTCGCAAGATATGGGCGGTGCGGAGTGCCGGGCGCGTTGATGAGATCCCGGGATCTGCGGCTGTGCCGGCGGAGGATGGGGAGGAAAACCGGAGCCGTCTGGCAGGGGAGCTGGCCCATATCCGTGCAGAGTACCGGGACAGGGAGCTGCGCCGCGGGAATCTCCGGGAGCAGTATGAAGAAACCGGGAAAAGCGAACGCCGGTACAGGCTGGAGGAGCGGTGCCGGGCGCTGGCCCTGGCGGAGGAACAGCTGAAGGAAGCGGCGAAACTTTCCGGTGACGGGATGGAACGGCGGATCAGCGACCGGATGTCGGAGATATTTGCCCGGATCACGGACGGGCGGTACCGGTCCGTGGAAGCGGGAAGGTCGAAGAACGGATTCCGGATCACGGTCTGGGACGGACAGAGGCGGATCCCGGCGGAGCGCCTGAGCCGGGGGACCCTGGAGCAGATCTATTTTGCGCTTCGGATGGCGGCTGCGGACGTCCTTCTGGAGGAGCCCTTCCCGGTCATACTGGACGACGTATTTGCATTTTATGATGACAAAAGACTGGGATCTGTATTACAATGGTTGGGAAGCGGGAGGGAGCAGGTGATCCTGCTTACCTGTCAGCGGCGCGAGGAGCGCATCCTGAACGGAAATAATTCATGTGGGAAAGAAGAGTTTCAGAATGAAGATAAATTTGCCTGAGAAAGTGCTGATGATCATTAATAATCTGCAGTTCCACGGGTACGAGGCGTACGCGGTGGGCGGCTGCGTGCGGGATTCCATTCTGGCGAGGCAGCCGGAGGACTGGGATATCACAACGTCCGCAAGACCGCAGGAGATCAAGCGGATCTTCCGGAGGACGGTGGATACCGGGATCGAACACGGGACAGTCACCGTGCTTGTGGGGAAAGACAGCTTTGAAGTGACGACGTACCGGGTGGACGGGGAGTATGAGGACAACCGGCATCCGAAGGAGGTCCGGTTTACGAATAAACTGGAAGAGGATCTCCGCAGACGTGATTTTACGATCAATGCCATGGCCTATAACGACGAAGTGCGTCTGGTTGACGTCTTCGGGGGTATGCAGGATCTGAACCATCATCTGATCCGGTGCGTGGGGGATCCGCGGGAGCGGTTTTCCGAAGATGCGCTGCGGATCCTCCGGGCCGTGCGGTTTTCCGCCCAGCTTGATTTCCCGATCGAGCCGGAGACGGCGGCGGCTGTCCGGGAGATGGCGCCCAGCCTCCGCAATATCAGTGCGGAGCGCATCCAGGCGGAACTGGTCAAGCTTCTGGTTTCTCCGAACCCGGAGCGGATCCGGGACGCATACGAGCTGGGGATCACGAAAGTGATCCTGCCGGAGTGGGACGCCATGGAAGGGGTGGAGCAGAACACGCCCCACCATAAATATACGGTGGCAGAGCATACGGTCCGCGCCCTGAAAAATGTGAAGCAGGATAAGGTGCTGCGTCTGACCATGCTTTTCCATGATATGGGGAAGCCCCGGGCGAAGACGACGGATGAGAACGGCAGGGATCATTTTAAAGGGCATGCGCTGATCAGTGAGAAGATCGCCGGGAAGGTCCTTCGCCGGCTGAAGTTTGATAATGAGACGATCCGGAAAGTGACCAGACTGGTGTGCTATCATGACTACCGGATGGAGGCGACACCGAAGAATGTACGGCGGGCCATGAACCGGATCGGGGTGGAGCTTTTCCCCTATTATCTGGCGGTGAGGCTGGCGGATGTGAAGGCCCAGAGCCCGTACCGCAGACGGGAGAAGATTGAAAATATCGTGGCGGTCCGGGAACTGTACCGGAAGGCGCTGCTGGAGGATGAGTGTGTGACGCTGAGGCAGCTTGCGGTGAGCGGGAGAGAACTGATGGATCTCGGGATGAAGCCCGGCCGGGAGCTGGGGAGCATGCTCAGTGAACTGCTGGAATATGTGATCGATGACCCGGCCCGCAACCGGAAGGACATTCTCTGTGATTATGTAAAAGAAAAACTGAATTTATGATCATACCATGGCTGTCCCTTTCATAGATTAGAAAGAGTCAGAACAGGCGGTGACAGGGGGCAGCCATGAGAGAAGAATATGAACTGGAAGTATTGGAAAAGTATGATCTGGAAGTGAAAGGCACCCGAAAGATGAGGGGTGCGTTTTTTTGCGATACGAATGAGGGGACGATGCTGCTCCGTGAGACGAAACTGTCGGAACAGCGCGCCCTCTTTTTGTATCAGGTTCTCAGCCGTCTGGAAGAACAGAGCAATATTAAAGTTGACACGCCGGTTTTTACATCGGAAGGCGGGATCCTTGCCGTCCTGCCGGATGGGCGCAGATATATGATGAAGCGGTGGTACGGCGGACGGGAATGTGACGTCCGCCAGGAGGCGGAAGCGGTCCGCGCGGCCGGGCAGCTTGCGCGGCTCCATAACGGGCTGAATGACGAAGGGATCAGAGAACTGCGCGGCGGGTATCCGGAAGGGACCGGCGCCGCGCCGGACCCGCTGGAGGAGATCCGGCGGCATAACCGGGAGTTGAAGAAGGTCCGGCGCTTTATCCGGGGACGCCCGGTGAAAAATGCATTTGAATATCTGTTCCTTGAAAGTTTCGAGCAGATGTACCGGATGGCGGAGCGCGTGGCGGAGCAGATGGAAGCTTCAGGCTGCGCGCGGCTGTATGCCCGGAGCGTCCGGGAGGGACGGCTGTTCCACGGGGCCTACAATTATCACAATCTCCTGCTGACGGAAGAGGGGATCGCGGTGACGGATTTTGACCGTATGAAGACGGGGATACAGGTGTATGATCTGTACTACTTTCTCAGGAAAGTCATGGAAAAATATTCATGGAAACAAAAAACAGGACAGAAACTTCTGGAAGCGTATGAGCGCATACGGCCTCTCGAGCAGGGCGAGCGGGAGTACATCGGGCTGATGCTGGCCTACCCGGAGAAATACTGGAAGACGGCGGGCAGTTATTATCATTCCAGCAAAGCCTGGATGCCGGAGAAGAACCGGGATAAACTGGCGCTCGTCCTGCGTCAGTTGGAAGAAAAAAGCGCCTTTCTGGAGCAGATATTTTCTGTCGTGATATGAGGATGATCGGTTGCCGTTTCCATAAAAACATGATATATTAAGACTATGTTTAGCGTGGTTTTTCCAGGGAAAACCACCGGATAAAATCAAATAAAAAACAGGAGTGGTCAAAATGTATCAGGAAGAGTATAAGCGCTGGATGGCGGCTGATCTGGAAGACCCGGATCTGAAGCCGGAATTAATGAAAATCGAAGGCAGTGACGATGAGATCAAGGAGCGTTTCGCAGTATCGCTGAAGTTCGGTACGGCCGGGCTGCGCGGCGTCCTCGGGGCGGGCACGAACCGCATGAATATCTATGTGGTGCGCCAGGCTACGCAGGGACTGGCCAACTGGGTAAAGACCCAGGGCGGCACACAGACCGTGGCGATCAGCTACGACAGCCGTATAAAGAGCGATGTATTCGCCAAGACGGCGGCGGGCGTGCTGGCGGCCAACGGGATCAAGGTAAGGATCTATGATACCCTGATGCCGGTGCCGGCGCTTTCATTTGCGACACGCTACTATAACTGCAACGCAGGCGTTATGGTGACCGCATCCCACAACCCGGCGAAGTACAACGGATATAAGGCGTACGGACCGGACGGATGCCAGATGACAGACGACGCGGCGGCGATCGTATATGAAGAAATCCAGAAGACGGATGTGCTGGACGGCGCGAAATATATGCCGTTCGCAGAGGGCGTTGAGGAAGGTCTGATCCGCTTCGTCGGCGAGGACTGCAAGCGTGCGCTCTACGATGCGATCGAGTCCCGTCAGGTACGTCCGGGCCTTTGTAAGACCGCAGGGCTGAAACTGGTGTACAGCCCGCTCAACGGCTCCGGCCTGATGCCTGTGACACAGGTGCTCAAGGATATCGGCATTACAGATATCACGATCGTTCCGGATCAGGAATATCCGAACGGCTATTTCACCACCTGCAGCTACCCGAACCCGGAGATCTTCGCAGCGCTGGAGCAGGGCCTGAACCTGGCGAAAGAGACCGGCGCGGACCTGATGCTGGCGACGGATCCGGATGCAGACCGCGTGGGCATCGCCATGAAATGCCCGGACGGCTCCTATGAGCTGGTAAGCGGCAATGAAGTGGGCGTACTCCTGCTTGACTATATCTGCGCAGGCCGCATTGAGAAAGGGACCATGCCGGAGAATCCGGTGGCCGTGAAATCAATCGTTTCCACACCGCTTGCAGATGCAGTGGCGGAGCATTACGGCGTGGAGCTGCGGAATGTCCTTACCGGATTCAAATGGATCGGCGACCAGATCGCACAGCTGGAAGAGGCGGGCGAGGTTGACCGCTTTATCTTCGGATTCGAGGAGAGCTACGGATATCTTGCGGGACCGTATGTGCGCGACAAAGACGCAGTCATCGGCTCCATGCTGATCTGCGAGATGGCGGCTTACTACAGAAGCATCGGCAGCTCCCTGAAGGCAAGGATGGAAGAGATCTATGCACAGTACGGCCGCTACCTGAACAAGGTGGACAGCTTCGAGTTCCCGGGTCTGAGCGGAATGGACAAGATGGCCGGCATCATGCAGGGCTTAAGAGACAACCCGCTGACAGAGGTGGCAGGCTATAAAGTCGTATCTGTGACAGACTACACGAAGCCGGAGGAGACAGGTCTCCCGGCTGCAAATGTTCTGATCTACAAGCTGGAGAATAATGAAACCGTGATCGTGCGCCCGTCCGGAACAGAGCCGAAGATCAAGATCTATTACACCACATTAGGGAAGGATCTGGCAGAGGCGGAAGCAGAGAAAGAGAAGCTGGCAGAGGCCCTGAAGCCGATAATGGCGTAAAGATCGGTCGAATACGGTAGAATACCGCAAAAAACGGTGAAAATTCTTGACAAAGATGCCGCGAACCGTTATAACAGAACATAAAGACGGAAAAACGCCTGTTCTGGGCGCTTTTCCGTTTAAAAAACAGAATGAATATTGTATGTTGATACAATAAGAGGAGGAATTTATCCATGAACAGAACAGAATTAATCGCAGCTGTTGCAGAGCAGGCAGAAATTTCCAAAAAGGATTCCGAAAAAGCATTAAAGGCTTTCATCGATGTTGTTACAGAGCAGCTTAAAAAAGGCGACAAAGTACAGCTTGTTGGCTTTGGAACATTTGAAGTAAGCGAGAGAGCAGCAAGAGAAGGAAGAAATCCGCAGACAGGCAAGACAATGAAGATCGCAGCTTGCAAGGCTCCGAAGTTCAAAGCAGGCAAAGCGTTAAAAGACGCGATCAACTAATCCTTCCGGATTTAAATAAAAGCTGATACAGGCACTTGCGATAGTGGATATCGCAGGTGCCTTTTGTGTGGCAGGACATGCAGAAAGGGAGAGACGGATGAGACTTGATAAATTTTTAAAGGTGTCCAGACTGATCAAGAGAAGGACTGTGGCAAATGAGGCATGTGACGCGGGACGCGTCATGGTAAACGACAAACCGGCAAAGGCGTCAGCCCAGGTGAAGCCGGGGGATGTGATCGAGATCCAGTTCGGCACGCGGACCGTGAAGGCGGAGGTGCTGAAGCTTCAGGATACGACAAAGAAAGAAGAGGCGTCTGAACTTTTCAGATATCTGTAGGAATAAATCGCATCATCTTCACATATATATCAGATGTGGGAGGGGATGCGGATGGAAGAACAGCGGACGGCGAAGCCGCACAAACTGGTACTGAATAACCGGAAGACCAGCATGGTCACAGGGGTTCTGGACGTGCTGTCGTTTGATCTGAATGAGATCCTGCTGGAGACGGAACTGGGGATGCTGATGGTGAAGGGGACGGATCTTCATGTCAACCGCCTGAGCGTGGAGAAAGGCGAAGTCGACCTGTCCGGGAATATCGATAGCATCGCATATTCCGGGATCGCCCAGACGGGAAAACGCGACGGGGGATTTATGGCCCGTCTGTTCAAATAAGGGGCTCCATGATATCGGGGATCGGAAATGAAGCGGCTGTTTTTCTGTATGCGGTGTTAAGCGGCGCCATGGTCCTGCTCGGATACAGGATCCTCCGGTGTGTCAGAACGATCATTCCCCACAGTACGTCAGCGGCGGGGGTGGAAGATCTTCTGTTCTGGATCGCGGCGAGCGTCTGGATATTCCGCCGCATGTATCAGGCCATGCAGGGGCGGATCCGGTGGTATTTTATAGCGGGCATGCTGCTCGGGGCGGCCGTATCCGGGCTGATCCTGCGGCTGTTCGGTAAAATTTACATAAAGATCGAGAAAAAGCTTGAAAAGAACAGGAAAAACAGATAAGATATTTTTGATAATGGGGTGTATGAAAATATTGATAAGCAGGGTGATGCACGGATGAAAAAAGACAGACAGCCGGGACTGGATGCACGATGGGGCAGGCGGAACCGGAAACTGAGCCGTTACAAAAGAAGTATACTTATGATCTGCGCTGTGCTCGTGTGCCTGACGGGTGCGCTTGCGGTCAGTTCGGCGAGGCTCCAGGCGAAAAATGAGCAGTACAAAGCGCAGGAAGCAGAACTGCAGGAGCAGATCAGGGAGCAGAAGGAACGCTCCAAAGAGATTGATAAATTTGAAGAATATGTAAAGACGGATGATTATATCAAGGACATGGCCGAGGACAGGCTGAACCTTGTGGATCCGAATGAAATTGTATTTAAACCGTCAGAATAGACGGATCACGAATGAAGACTCCGGGAGAATCCTCCCGGAGTTTTTCTGTATGAACATGAAGGGAGAAGGCGGATGAGTGAGGGACAGATACTCCATGAAAGTCCTTATGTGGAGCAGATTGAGAAATATGCGGATTCACTGCAGCGGCTGTCACAGATGTTTCTCCGGCTGGAGGAAAAGAAGGATGCCTTTTCAAATGAGGAAGTGGAAGCGATGTTTTCGCGTGTCAGGGATAAAGTATGCGGACGCTGTGGGAAATGTGACTGGTGCTGGGGCGAGAATTTTATACATACGTACCAGATGGGATACGATATCCTCTCGGCGGTGGATCATTATGGAAATGAACTGAACACGGAAGTGAAACGCAGGCTGATGCAGCAGTGCGAGAAAGCGCCCCGTTTTCTCCGGGAGATGCTTGCGGGATTCCATGAGGCCAGGCAGAATATTATCTGGGTCAACCGGATGGCCAGGAGCAGGGAGTGCTGTGCGATCCAGCTGGATACGTTCGCGGATATGATCCGGAGTTCGGCCAGAGAACTGGAGAACAGTATATTTTCGGATGACAGGCTGAAAAAGAAGCTGGAAGGGGCGCTCAGGAAAAAGGGTCTGAGAGTGCTGGGGATCCGGTTCTTTATGAATCCGGAAGGGAAATATGAGATCCATGTGACGGCGCGGACGCTTGCCGGACAGACGATCCCTGTAAAAGAGGTGGTGAAGACGGTCACGGAGGCGACCGGCCGGCGGTTTGTCCTGCCGGGCGGCAGCACAGGGACAGTCGGGCCGGAGTATGTTACAGTCGTATGCCGGGAAGGCACGGCGTTCTATACGATGCAGGGGATGGCGAAGATCGGAAAAGGCTGTTCCCGGATATCGGGGGACAATTTCGCCCTTCTGGATCTTCAGGGCGGCCGGCAGGCAGCCATTCTCTCGGACGGGATGGGCGCCGGGGAGGATGCGTGCCGGGAGAGCACGATGGTGATCGAACTGCTGGAGGAACTGCTGGGCGCCGGATTCCCTGAGAAGGCGGCGATCCGTATGCTTAATGCCGCCCTGGTCATGGGCAGGGAGGAGATCCACTATTCTACAGTGGATATGACCATATTTGACCTGTATACCGGCATGTGTGAGATCGTGAAGGCGGGCGCGTCTTCCACCTTTATCAAAAAGAGCGGGCAGGTCGAACATCTGAGTTCCTCCAGCCTTCCGATCGGGGTGGTGAACCGGATCGAGATCGACGCGGCGACGCGGCAGCTGGACGACGGCGATTTTGTCATCATGGTCACGGACGGGGTGCTGGACGCACTGCCGGTGGGCGAACAGGATATCCTGCTGGAGACGATCATCCAGGGGACGGATATGTGCAATCCGAAAGAACTGGCCCATCACGTGCTGGAACAGGTGCTGGCGTGGACGGGCAAAGAGCCGATGGATGACATGACCGTGCTGGCTGCGGGGATCTGGCGTGAACGGTAGATCCTCTTTACTTTTGGAGGAGGATTGGTTATAGTTTACGTATGATGAACGATTTTGTGGAACAGACAGAGAAATATGTGAAGAGACAGGACATGATCAGAAAAGGCGATGTCGTGGCAGCGGGCGTATCGGGCGGTGCAGATTCGGTATGCCTGCTTTTTGTGCTCTGTGCGCTGCGCAGGCGGCTCGGGTTCACGGTGAAAGTGTGCCATGTCAACCACGGGCTCCGGGGCGCGGATGCGGACGCGGATGAACAGTATGTGCGGGAACTCTGCGGACGCCTTGGTGTAGAATGTATTGTTTTTCATGAAAATGTGGAATTAATCGCCGCAAAACGGAAACAATCTCTGGAGGAGGCGGGGCGCGCCGTGCGAAGGGCGGCTTTTGAAAAAGTGTGCGCAGGGGAAGCCCGTGCGAAGATCGCCACGGCCCATCACCGGGATGATAACGCGGAGACGGTCCTTATGAACATTGCGAGAGGCACGGGCCTGCGCGGCCTGTGCGGGATCTGGCCGGCCCGCGGGAAATGGATCCGCCCGCTTCTCTGGGCGGGAAGAGATGAGATCGAGACATTTCTGCGGGAGCAGGGGACCGGCTGGTGCACGGATGCCACAAATGAAGAGGATGTCTATACGCGCAACCGGATCCGCCACCGCGTGATCCCGGTCCTGGAGCGCGAAGTCAATCCCGCGGCTGCGGCGCATCTGACGGAACTGTCCGGACAGGCGCGGGAACTGTGGGATCTCCTGGAACATGAGACGCAGGAAGCCCTGGCGCGCTGTGTGCATCCGGGGGAGGATGGGAAGCTCGTCCTCGATAAAGCGGCCCTGGAGGCGGAGCATCCCGCCGTACAGAAACAGCTGGTGAAACAGTGTATCGCCAGGATGCTGGGGACGGAAAAGGATATCGCGGCCGTTCACGTGCGGGCTGTGCTGGACCTGGTTGATAAGCAGAGCGGCCGTATGACCGATCTGCCGGGGGGCATCCGGGCGGTGCGGACCGTCGGCGGGATCCTGTTCGGCAGACGGCCGGACGGGGATCCGGACCGGGAGCCCGCGGAAGATACGGCGCTTCGGATCCCGGGCGATACCATCCTGTATGACCGGCGGTCCGGGCGCAGGCTCCGGATATCGTGCAGGATCACAGAGCAAAAAAAGGGGATGCCGCCCCAGGATATCCCGCAAAAAAGTTACACGAAACGGATGGATTATGATATAATAAAAAGTGGCCTTTCCGCAAGGAACAGGCGTCCCGGAGATTATCTGACGATAGATAAGGAAGGGAACAGGCAGAAACTTAAATCTTACTTTATTAACGAGAAAATACCACGCGAAGAGCGGGAAGAGATGCTCCTCATCGCGGACGGTCCGGAGATCGTGTGGATCCCGGGATACAGGATGAACTGTGCATACTATGTGACGGACGGCACAGAGCGGATCCTGGAGATAAAAATTACGGAGGATGGAACAAATGTCAGAGACGATCAGAGTATTGATCCCGGAAGAGAAAGTTGACGAGAGGATCCGGGAACTTGGGAAAAAGATCAGCGAGGACTATGCGGGAAAGCAGGTTCATCTGATCGGCGTGCTGAAAGGCGGCGTATTCTTTATGTGCGAGCTTGCGAAGCGGATCACCGTGCCGGTGACCATGGATTTCATGTGCGTGGGCAGCTACGGCGACGGCACGAAGTCAAGCGGCGTGGTGCGCATCGCCAAAGATCTTGACGAGACGATCGAGAATAAGGAAGTGCTCATTGTGGAGGATATCGTGGATTCCGGCAATACGCTGTATTATCTGATGGATGTCATGAAGAAGCGCAATCCGGCCAGCATCCGGCTGTGCACGCTCCTTGACAAACCGGAGCGCCGGGAGAAGGATGTGAAAGCGGACTACTGCGGATTTGAAGTCCCGGACGAATTCATCGTGGGCTATGGTCTTGATTATGCCCAGAAATACAGGAACCTGCCCTACATCGGTGTGGTGGAAGGCCTGGAATAACAGGGAGGAGTATCGGTTTTGGACAATAATAAGAACTACAGGAGCGTGAACGGCTCGACCATTCTGATGTTTATTCTGGTCGTGGTCGCCGCGCTCTGGATGGCGAGCCGGATGCAGGTGCACCGGCAGGAAGTAGCATATACGGACTTTGTGTCCGAAGTTGAGGCGGAAAATGTAACAGACGTATACATTGACCAGAACAGCGCCGTGCCCACGGGTACGGTGTCCTTTATGCTGAAGGATGACAGCGTGACAAAGACGGTGAATGTGTCGGATGTGGAGAAGGTGGAGAGCCTGCTGGATGAGCACGGCATCGCCTATGGTATGTCGGCCATACCGGAGGATTCGATGCTGACGACGGTGCTCCTGCCGCTTATGATCACGCTGGCGGCGGTGTTCCTTCTGTTCTTCCTGATGAACCGGCAGAGCGGAGGCGCCAATGCGAAAGCCATGAGTTTCGGCAAGAGCCGGGCGCGGATGGCCGGCCAGAATGAGATCAAGGTGACCTTTGCGGACGTGGCTGGCCTGAAAGAGGAAAAAGAGGAACTGGAGGAGATCGTGGATTTCCTGAAGGCCCCGAAGAAATATGTACAGGTGGGGGCAAGGATCCCCAAGGGCGTGCTCCTGGAGGGACCTCCGGGAACCGGTAAGACCTTGCTTGCCAAGGCGGTGGCAGGCGAGGCCGGCGTGCCGTTTTTCAGCATATCCGGTTCGGATTTTGTGGAAATGTTCGTCGGTGTAGGCGCGTCCCGTGTCCGGGATCTTTTCCAGGATGCGAAGAAGAATGCGCCCTGCATCGTATTTATCGATGAGATCGACGCGGTTGCCAGACGGCGCGGCAGCGGTCTGGGCGGCGGTCATGATGAGCGTGAGCAGACGCTCAACCAGCTCCTGGTGGAGATGGACGGCTTCGGCGTCAATGAAGGCATTATCGTGATGGCGGCGACCAACCGGAAGGACATCCTGGACCCGGCGATCCTGCGTCCCGGACGTTTTGACCGGAATGTGATCGTGGGACGCCCGGATGTGGCCGGACGGGAGGAGATCCTGAAAGTCCATGCGAAAAATAAACCGCTTGGAGAGGATGTGGATCTCAGGCAGATCGCGCAGACAACGGCGGGCTTCACCGGCGCGGACCTGGAGAACCTGCTCAATGAGGCGGCGATCCTGGCGGCAAAGGACAACCGGGTGTATGTACAGCAGCAGGATATCCGGCACGCATTTGTGAAAGTCGGCATCGGGCCGGAGAAGAAGAGCCGGGTCGTATCCGAGAAAGAGCGCCGGATCACGGCGTATCATGAGGCGGGCCATGCGATCCTGTTCCATGTGCTCCCGGATGTGGGACCGGTCTACAGTGTGTCCATCATTCCCACCGGCGGGGCCGGCGGATATACGATGCCGCTTCCGGAGCGGGATGATATGTTCAACACAAAGGGGCATATGCTCCAGGAGATCACGGTATCTCTGGGCGGCCGTGTAGCCGAGGAGGAGATCTTCGACGACATTACGACCGGCGCATCCCAGGATATCAAGCAGGCGACGGCGATCGCAAAATCCATGATCACCAAGTTCGGTATGTCCGAACGCCTGGGCCTGATCAACTATGACAATGACAGCGATGAAGTATTTATCGGCCGCGATTTCGGCCATATGTCGAGAGGCTACGGAGAGAAAGTGGCCGGAACCATCGATGAGGAGGTAAAACGGATCATCGATGAATGCTATCTGAAGGCGCGCAATATCATCAGTGAGTATCATGACGTGCTGGATGCCTGCGCACAGCTCCTGCTTGAGAAGGAGAAGATCACGAGGGCGGAGTTCGAGGCGCTTTTTGAAAACGGGGGAAAAGAGGAGGCTTAATATATGAACAGAGATGCGCTGTTCTGTGACGGTACGCAGGATTATGTGATCCCGGCTGAACCGGAGAAGAATGAGAAGATCCGGCTGCGTTTCCGCACAGCGCACAACGATGTGGAGGAAGTATGCCTGCTCGTCGGCGGCAGAAGCTGGACGATGTGGAAGGTCATTTCCGGCGATGATTTCGATTATTACGAGATCGAATGCCAGCTTGGAGAAGAACCGTTCCGCTATTCCTTCGAGATCAAGAAAGGCGAACAGATCTGGTTTTTCAACCGCTGCGGCGTGTCCGACCGGCGGGAGGATTATTATAATTTCGTTATCGTGCCCGGATTTAAGACTCCGGACTGGGCCAAGGGCGCGGTCATGTACCAGATCTTCGTGGACCGTTTTTACAACGGGGATCCGTCCAACGACGTGGAGGACGGGGAATATATTTATATCGGGGCGCCCAGCCGGAAGGTCCGGGACTGGGACCAGGTGCCGGCTTCCCTTGATATCCGAAATTTCTACGGCGGGGACCTGCAGGGTGTGATGGATAAGCTGGATTATCTCCAGGATCTGGGGATCGAGGTTATTTATTTTAACCCGCTGTTTGTCTCACCGTCCAACCATAAATATGATATACAGGATTATGATTATATCGATCCCCACTACGGCGTGATCGTGGAGGACGGCGGCGAGGTGCTGCCGGAGGGCGCGCAGGATAATGTCCACGCGACGAAATATCAGAAGCGTGTGGGCGACATTGATAACCTGGATGCCAGCAACCGGCTGTTCATCCGGCTTGTTGAGGAGATGCACCGGCGCGGCATGCGGGTGATCCTGGACGGCGTGTTCAACCACTGTGGTTCATTTAATAAATGGCTGGACCGCGAGCGGATCTATGAGCAGCGGCCCGAATATCCGAAGGGGGCCTATGTGAGCGGGGACAGTCCGTACCATGATTTCTTTCATTTTCATGACGACCGTCCGGAGGCATGGCCGTACAACGGAAGCTATGACGGATGGTGGGGACACGATACGCTGCCAAAGCTGGCGTACGAGGATTCGCCGGAGCTTGAGCAATATATAATGAATATCGGAAAGAAATGGGTTTCTCCGCCCTACAATGTGGACGGGTGGAGGCTTGATGTGGCCGCGGACCTGGGCTGCAGCAATGAGTATAACCATATGTTCTGGAAACGCTTCCGAAAGGAAGTGAA
Organism: Candidatus Mediterraneibacter guildfordensis; assembly: GCA_019112735.1. Taxonomy (GTDB): domain Bacteria; phylum Bacillota; class Clostridia; order Lachnospirales; family Lachnospiraceae; genus Mediterraneibacter; species Mediterraneibacter guildfordensis. The sequence continues at coordinate 48,358 of DXIS01000037.1, read as the reverse complement.
GAGCGCCAATCCGGAGGCCATTATCCTGGCGGAGCATTACGGGGATCCCGTGGACTGGCTCCAGGGGGATGAATGGGACAGCGTGATGAACTATGATGCGTTCATGGAGCCGCTGACCTGGTTCCTGACCGGCATGGAGAAGCACAGCGACGAGCGCCGGACCGACCTGTGGGGGAATCCGGACAACTTCGTGGGTGCCATGCGGCATTTTATGGCGAGCATGCTCACGCCTTCCCTGCAGGTGGCGATGAACGAGCTTTCCAACCATGATCATTCCCGGTTCCTGACCCGGACGAACCACATCGTGGGCCGGGCCGAGCATGTGGGGCATAAAGCGGCGGAGGAGGGTGTCAACAAGGCAGTCCTCCGGGAGGCGGTGACCGTCCAGTTTACCTGGGTGGGCGCGCCGACCATTTATTACGGCGATGAGGCCGGCCTGTGCGGATTTACCGACCCGGACAGCCGGAGGACCTATCCGTGGGGAAAGGAAGATAAGGAGCTGCTGGAGTTCCACAAAGAGATGATCCGCATCCATAAGGAAGAAAAACCGCTCCGCAAGGGATCGGTCAAACTTCTCCACGCGGATTACAATGTGCTTGCATACGCCCGTTTCCAGGGCAGCGAGCAGATCGTGGTCGTGCTCAACAACAGCAAGGAACTGAAGCGCGTGACCGTGCCGGTATGGCTGTCCGGCGTTCGCAAAGAAGGCCGGATGAAGCGGCTCATGTATACATATGAAGAAGGCTATACGACCGCTTACGATGAATATATCGTGGAAAACGGCGAGGTTGTCCTGAATATGGGACGGCACTCGGCGATCGTGCTGAAACCGATCGATACAAGCATATACGGATAATTATGAGGCAACGGGGCCGGTCTGAGGAAGGCCGGCCCTTTTTGCGGGCATAAAACTGGTCTGGTTAAAAATGAAATAACTGGCTGTTTCAGAACGACCAGATGAGTGCTAAGATTGACCGCAGATATTGGAAATGAAAATGCAGACACAGGAATACTGCAGTGACAGACGAGGAGTGCAGGATATGACAAAGAAGATAGCAGTGATCAATGACCTGTCCGGATTCGGCAAATGCTCGCTTACGGCCGCCATATCGGCGGTGGCGGCGATGGGCGTCCAGCCCTGCCCGCTGCCCACGGCGGTCTTAAGCGCCCAGACAGGGTATTCCAGTTATTACTGTGATGATTATACAGACCGGATGCGGAATATTACGGAAGAGTGGCGGAAGATGGATGTTCATTTTGACGGCATTTACACGGGCTTCCTCTCCGGGGAGCACCAGATCCGCAAGGTGCTGGATTTTATTGATATTTTTTATGAAGACGATACATTTCTTCTGGTAGACCCGGTCATGGGGGATAACGGGAGCCGCTATCCGGTATTTACATCCCGGATGGAGGCGGAGATGAAGGCGCTGACGGAGCGGGCGGATATCATTACCCCGAACCTCACGGAGCTCTGTCTTCTGACCGGACGGGACTGCCGGCTGACAGACGGGGCCCGGCAGAAGGAGCAGATCATCGCGGCCGCGGAAGAGATGGCCGGAGAGCTGATGACCGGGAAGACGAAAGAGACGGTCGTTACCGGTATCCGCTATGTTGATGAAGCGACGGGCCGGGAGATGATGGGGAACCTTGCAGTGACGGAAGAAGGGACTTCCTTCTCGGCATTCCCGTTCATCGGGGACAGTTATTCCGGAACCGGCGATCTGTTCGCCTCCATCGTGGCGGCGGGCAGGGCCCGGGGAGACAGCCTGGCGCAGGCGATGGAACTGGCCGGCTCCATGATCGAGCGGGCCATCGAAGACGCGGTGCGGGACGGTGTGCCGCGAAATGACGGCGTAGAGTATGAACGGTATCTGTGGATGCTGGGCGAGAAGAATCGAAGAGAGGAGTAAATGAGATGCGAAAACAGACTTTAAAACTTGTTACAACCGGGATTTTCGCAGCCATGATCACAGTCATGACGGCATATATCTGCCATATCCCGTACGGGATGAACGGCGGGTACATCCATTTCGGGGACACCCTGATCTATCTGGCGGCCGTATTTCTCCCGAGGCCGTGCGCCCTGGCCGCCGCAGCCATCGGCGGTGGGATGGCCGACCTTCTGACCGCGCCGGTGTGGATGCCGGCCACGGTCATCATCAAGATGCTGATCGTGCTGCCGTTTTCCGGGAAGAACGGGAAGCTGTTGTGCCGGCGGAATATCGCGGCGCCGTTCCTGGCGCTTCTGATCTCCGCGACAGGGTACTATGTGGCGGAAGGACTGATCTTCGGTTCATTTGCGGCGCCCCTTGCGTCCGTCGCGGGAAGCGTGATCCAGTCCGGCGGAAGTGCGGCCCTCTTCTATGCGATGGCAGTGCTCCTGGAGCGGTCCCATGCGAATGTGCGGATCCAGAAGCTCCTGGGCGGAGAGGCGTAAGGAATCAGAGACGGAAGGAGAGACAGACATGGCGGACATTTTATATACTTATAAGAACCAGGTTTATGTGAACCTGACCAACAAATGCGACTGCGCGTGCACGTTCTGCATCCGCAGCCATCAGGACAGCGTGGGGAACTCGGCGGACACTCTCTGGCACAAGACGGATCCGACGCTGGAAGAAGTGATCGCGGCGCTGGATGCATTTGATTTCACAGGATACGACGAGCTGGTCTACTGCGGGTACGGAGAGCCCACCTGTGCGCTCGACATCCTGATCCGGTCGGCGGAATATGCGAAAGAAAAATACGGGGTAAAGATCCGGGTGAATACGAACGGACTGGCAAACCTCTATTACGGACGGGACGTCATCCCGGAGCTTGCGACGGTCGTGGACTGCGTATCCATCAGCCTGAACGCGCCGACAGCGGAAGAGTATACGGCGGTGACCCGGCCGAAATTCGACCATGCATTTGAAGGAATGCTGGAATTTGCAGCAGAATGCGCGAAGAAGATCCCGGACGTGCGGTTCACGGTGGTGGACGTACTGCCGGAAAAAGACATCGAAGCCAGCCGGAAGCTGGCAGAATCCATGGGGATCGGACTGAGAGTAAGGCGCTATGCTTAAAAAGGGACAGGGCAAAACTCAATTTGGGACGTAGTAAAATTCAATTTTACTACGTCCCAAATTGAGTTATTTCGTAAGTACTTCTATTCCATCTTCTTTTACAAGCACCATATATTCGATCTGAGCGGACAGTCCGTCGTCGATGGTGTACACGGTCCAGCCGTTGTCTTCGTCTACGAAGAAGTCCGGGCTGCCCTCGTTGATCATGGGCTCGATGGTGAACATCATGCCGGGAACCAGGAGCATCTCGCTGCCCTTCGGGGTTACATAACTTACGAAGGGATCTTCGTGGAATGCAAGGCCGATGCCGTGGCCGCCGATCTCTTCTACGACGGAGTAGCCGTTGGCTTTTGCGTGGCTGTTGATAGCGTCGGCGATGTCACCCAGGTGTCCCCACGGTTTTGCGGCTGCCAGTCCGCGCTCCACACATTCTTCGGTGACGCGGATCAGTTTTTCTGCGCGGTCGGAGATCTTCCCCATTTTGAACATCCGGGATGCGTCGGAGAAGTATCCGTCTACGATGGTGGATACGTCCACGTTGATGATGTCGCCTTCCTGAAGGATGATGTTCTCATCCGGGATGCCGTGGCAGATCTCGTTGTTCAGGGATGTGCACACGCTCTTTGGGAAGCCCTGGTAATTGAGCGGGGCGGGGATGCCGCCGTGCTCTGTGGTGTAGCGGTACACGATATCGTCGATCTCGGCGGTGCTCATGCCGATATGGATATGCTTTGCCACTTCGTCAAGGACCGCGGTGTTGAGCGCGGCGCTGATCCGGATCTTCTCGATCTGCTCCGGCGTCTTCAGAAGCTGCCGGGTCGGGACAATCTCGCCCTTTTCTGCGTGAAGCATCATTTTTTCCTCGATGGGCATGTGGCATTTTTTGTATTTCTTGCCGCTGCCGCACCAGCAAAGCTCATTTCTTTCCATGTAAATTACATCTCCTTATATTTTAAATATGAAAATCCGGGGCAGAAAGCTTTTTCATCAGAAACGGTGGATGAAAAGCCCGCTGCGCAGTTTGGGTTCAAACCAGGTGGATTTGGGCGGCATCAGTCGTCCGGCGTCCGCCACGGACAGCAGTTCGTCCATGGATGTGGGATACATGGCAAATGCCACGCCGCCGGTTTCTTCTGAAGCCTGCTCCAGCGCCTCCAGCCCGCGTATGCCGCCGATGAAGCGGACGCGGGGATCTTTCTTCGGATCTTTGATCCCGAATACGGGATCCAGGATATGATCCTGAAGGATGGACACGTCCAGATCATGGACCGGGTCCCCGGTGTACAGGGAAGGGCGCGCCTTCATCCGGTACCAGCGTCCGGCCCAGCACAGGCCGAATTCGCCTTTTGCCGAAGGACGGCACGGTGCGTCTTCCGGTCCGCTGATCTCAAATCCGTCCTTTATCATAGCAGGAAACTCTTCAAATGTACAGCCGTTCCGGTTTGTCACAACCCGGTTGTAGTCATAGATGCACAGTTCATCCGCCGGGAAAAGGACGCTGAGGAAATAGTTGTATTCCTCGTCGCCGGAGGATTCCGGATCTTCCTCCCTTCTCTTCAACCCGACCTTCACGGCCGAGGCGGCCCGGTGATGGCCGTCGGCGATATATAAATGCGGAATATCCGCGAACAGCTGCGAAATGTGTGAAATGATACCGGCCTCACTGATCTTCCACGCCTGATGCCTGATGCCGTCGTCCGAGGTGAAGTCGTACATTGGCGCCGATGCGCAGACAGAGCGGATGATCCCGCGCAGCTCATCGCAGGGGCGGTAAGCCAGGAAGATGGGCCCGGTCTGGGCGCTGCAGGTGTCTACGTGGCGGATGCGGTCCGCCTCCTTGGCCTCCAGTGTATTCTCATGTTTCAGGATCACGTTGTTTACATAATCGTCGATGGACGCGCATCCGACCAGCCCGGTCTGGGTCCTGCCGTTCATGGTCAGGGCATAGATATAGAAGCAGGGTTCTTCATCCTGCACGAACTCTCCGTCCCGGATCATCTCGTCCAGCGTATCCCGCGCTTTCAGATAGACTTCGGACGAGTAAATGTTGATCCCTTCTGGGAAAAGCGTTTCCGCACGGTCAATCTTCAGAAAAGAAGAGGGATTAGCCTCTACGACTTTCCGTGCTTCTTCAGTATTGTAAACATCATAGGGAAGCGCGGCGATCGAAGCCGCAAGATCCTGCCGGGGGCGGATCCCTTTAAATGGTCGGACGGTACTCATAATTCTCTCCTGAACCTTTCATAAATTCGGTTTAACCACACATATTCTAACACAGAAAAGTGGCTTTTACTACCGCATGTTTTGACAAAAACCGACCTTTTACTTGCCCGGAGAAGAAAAGTATAGTAGTATAAAACCTTAGAGGAGTGAAAATAATATGTGGTATTGGATTATAATGGCTGTACTTGCTGTCGGCTGTGTTATTATGCTGACGGTATCATTTGTAAGCATAGGAAAGAGAAAAGCGGCCGCTGCGTCAGGCGCAAGACGCGGAAACGGCAGATATGATGAAGATGAAGAATATGATGAAGCACCGCGCCGCAGACGCAGGCCCCAGACGGCAGCGCCGGCACAGGACCGCCGCGTAAAGAAGCAGAAGCTTCGCTGGAAGATCCTGCTGGAAGACATTGACAGCTGGGATAAATACAGCTTTACATTTTATGATGCGGTCGGCATCGGACGCAGCCAGGACGGCAGTATGTATGAGAAATTTCTCTCGATCATCGGGGACGGAAGAGTTTCGAAGCTGCACTGCGCGGTCATCCGCCGCGGAGATAAGCTTTATCTGAAAGATGAAGGTTCAAGAAACGGGACTTATCTGAACGGCGTGCGCATTGACCGGCCGGTTGTGATCCAGAGAGATGACATCATCGGGATCGGAGAGACGAGGCTGGAGGTGCAGAAGATCCTCCGGGAAAGTCCTGATACGGGAGCGCGGTAGCCCAGCATGAAGGAATATTGCAGCGGTGAATGTTCACCGCTGTATTTATATCCGCATATAGTATCCATAGAAAATGCCATTTCGGGAGTGGAAGAGCATGTACGAGAAACTGCCATATTATATGGCGTACCCGATGCCTTTTTCTTATGATGATGACCGGACAGAGCGGCTGGACGCTGAATATATGAAAAGCCTGTATCCGGACATTTCAAAGCGGCTCCTTCCGTATGTGGAAGAGGAATGTGACCGTATGGAATATGAAAACAGCATGATCTATGACCGGTATCCGGATAAGCTGCAGATCCGGCTGATGTGCAGAAGAGCCTGCGAGAATGCGGCGCGTCATGAAGAGGATCTGGACAGAGACCGGATGATGGAACTAACCGGAGTGATGCTGTGTGAAGAACTATACCGCCGCAGATGCGGACGGCGGAGAAGAAACCGGAGATATTACTGAAATCCAGAGTACCCGGACAGATAAAACAGGAGCAAGTATACATGAAGAAGAATCTTATATTTATCGGAATGCCGGCTGTCGGAAAGAGCACAGTGGGGATTGTGGTCGCGAAACGGCTGGGCATGAATTTTATCGACGTAGACCTGCTGATCCAGGAGCAGGAGCACAAGCTGCTCCGGGAGATCATCGCGGAGGTCGGGCAGGAGGGATTCCTGAAGATAGAAAACCAGGTCAATGCCTCCATCCAGACAGAAAACTCCGTGATATCCCCGGGCGGAAGCGTGGTCTACTGCAGGGAAGCCATGGAGCATTATAAAAAAATCGGAACCATCGTATATTTGAAAGCATCTTATCCGACAATAAAAAAGAGGATAAGAAATCCGAAGAAGCGGGGGGTCGTCCTTAAAGAGGGACAGTCGCTCAAAGACCTGTATTACGAACGCGTTCCTTACTTTGAAAAGTACGCGGACATTACAATATGCGAGGACGGATGCCGGATCGAGGATACGATAGGGAATGTCCTGCGAGCGGTAAAAAAACGCAAAAAAAAGGCGGATTACCGGAAAAAACTTGACAAGCGGCCGGATAGAACACTAAAATAATTACGTATGAGCAAAAATGTATCAGACTTGAATTACAGAGGGGAACTATAAATAGTAAAATAAGATCAGAGTCGAGGTGCAAAATGGAGCAATATATAATCAAGGGTGGTAATCCGCTTGTCGGCGAAGTAGAGATCGGCGGCGCGAAAAACGCGGCTCTTGCTATTCTGGCTGCAGCGATCATGACGGATGAAACCGTACAGATTGATAATCTGCCGGATGTTAATGATATTAACGTAATGCTCGAAGCCATCAAAGGCATCGGAGCGATGGTCCAGAGGCTGGACAGACATACCGTCAAGATCAACGGCGGTACGATCACGAATTTTGATATTGAATATGACTATATTAAAAAGATCAGAGCGTCCTACTATCTGCTGGGCGCGCTGCTCGGAAAGTATAAAAGAGCGGAAGTGGCTCTGCCGGGCGGATGCAATATCGGCAGCAGGCCGATCGACCAGCATCTGAAAGGATTCCGGGCGCTTGGCGCCGATGTGGATATCGAGCACGGCAAGATCGTCGCGGAAGCGGAGCATCTGAAGGGAACACATCTCTATTTTGATGTGGTTTCTGTAGGCGCTACGATCAACGTGATGATGGCAGCGGCAATGTCCGAAGGACTTACCATCATGGAAAATGTGGCAAAAGAGCCCCATGTGGTGGATGTGGCGAACTTCCTGAACAGCATGGGTGCGAATATCAGAGGAGCCGGTACGGACGTGATCAAGATCAGAGGCGTGCGCACGCTTCATAAGACAGAGTATCCGATCATTCCGGACCAGATCGAAGCGGGAACATTCATGTTTGCCGCAGCGGCGACCAGAGGCGATGTCACGGTGCTGAACGTGATCCCGAAGCATCTGGATGCTACGATCTCAAAGCTCGTAGACATCGGATGCGAGGTCGAAGAGTTTGACGACGCGGTCCGCGTAGTGGCGAAGGGCCGCCTGAGAAGCACTCAGGTGAAGACGCTTCCGTATCCGGGATATCCGACGGATATGCAGCCGCAGATCGGCGTGGTGCTTGCCCTTGCAAAAGGGACCAGCACCATCACAGAGAGCATTTTTGAAAACCGTTTCAAATATCTGGGCGAGCTGGCGCGTATGGGCGCACAGGCGAAAGTGGAAGGCAATTCCGCGACCATCGAAGGTGTGGAGAAGTTCTCCGGGGCCCGCGTGAGCGCACCGGACTTAAGAGCCGGAGCGGCACTGTGTATCGCAGGACTTGCGGCGGAAGGCATCACCATCGTGGATGATATCGTTTATATCCAGAGAGGGTATGAGCGGTTCGACGAGAAGCTCAGAAGTCTCGGCGGCGTGATCGAGAAAGTGACGAGTGAGAAAGAGATACAGAAGTTCAGACTGAAAGTCGGTTGAAACGTATAAGCCGATCATTGTAGGAGACAGAGGCAGGATCAGAAGATCCTGCCTTTTTTTATCACCGTGATCGCGGCGTGTATCAGGAGAGAGGGGGATACAGAAGATGAGTGACCAAAGATACCACATGGACGGACCGGGAAATGATCAGCGGAGACCGGGATACGATCAGCGGAGACCGGGATACGATCAGCGGAGAAGGGCGCGGATGCGAGCCATGCGGAGAAGAAAAGTACGCAGGCAGCGGATGATCGTGGCGGCGGTCTTTGCATTGCTCGTACTTCTGATCAGTGTTCTGGCGGTCCGGGCCTATCAGAGCGCACAGGACAGGAAACGGGCAGAGGCGGTAAGATCCGCCCTAGCAGTGTGCTTTGAAGAAACCGTGAACACGGCAGAAAATGCGGGCGCGGCGCCAGAAGAGGAACTGCCGGACGGGCAGGCGTTCGCCGCCTGGGCGGTTGAGACATATCCTGCCATACTGGAAGGAAGTCTGGCTGATAAGGCAGAGGCGGGCGAAAAGCTTTCTGCAAAAGATGTATATGATAATTTCGGAAGCAGCCTGTATGTGCTGAATGATGAATACACAGGGAAATTAAAAGATGCAGAAACAGCGAAAGAGAACGGCATCTACATCAGTGGGCAGGGCAAAGCCGGAGAAAACGCCGAAAGCGTACATATCTCAGTCGCCGGCGACCTGTGCTTTGCAGAGGACGGATTTGTACTGGATCATTATGATGAAGTAAATGATCTGGAAAAATGCATTTCACCGCAGATCCTAGATATTACAAAGAGTGCGGATATCTTCTTCATAAATCATGAATATGCGATAAGCGACAGAGGAGAGCCGCTGGAAGGGAAATATTATACTTTCCGCGCCAGGCCGGAGAGAATGGCGCTTCTTCAGGAAATGGGAACAGATCTTGTGTCGCTGGCGAACAACCATGTGTATGACTACGGGCCGGACGCCCTGCTTGATACGGCAGATCTTCTGGATGAAGCCGGCATTCCTTATGTGGGCGGCGGCAGGAATATCGAAGAGGCGAAGCGGCCGGTCTACTTTATCTCAAACGGGATCAAGATCGGATTTGTAGGGGCAAGCAGCGCGGAGCAATATCATTTTACGCCCCAGGCAACCGAAGATTCCCCGGGGATCCTGGAAGCGTATGACACGGCAGAATTTAATCAGGTGATCAGCGAAGCCTCTAAAGAATGCGACTATCTGATCGCCTATATCCACTGGGGACCGGAAGATGAAGAGCAGTATGCGGATTACCAGACAGAAGAGGGAAAAGAATTCCTTGCTTCGGGAGCGGATATCGTCGTGGGCGGCCACCCGCATGTACTGGAGGGGATCGAGTACACAGACGACGGCCCGATCGTGTACAGCATGGGGGATTTCTGGTTTAACGATGAGACAAAATATACCGGGCTCCTCAATCTGAAGATCGACGCTGACGGTCTGGATGAAATGTCCTTTACCCCGTGTCAGCAGAGGGATTATACGACGCAGTATCTGGAAGGCAAAGAAGAACAGAGGGAAATGTTTGACTTTCTTGAAGGGCTGTCGCCGAATATTTCGATCGATGACAACGGGGTGATCACTAAAGCGCAGGAGTAATGAGAGGTAAAAAGTGAAAAAACCATAAATTCTCTTGACTTTTATGATCGTACATAGTAAAGTTTCTTACTGTAGCAAAAATATATAGAATACTTTCTCTTATTCAGAGCAGTGGAGATACAAAGGATCTGTGAAGCTGCGGCAACCCCTGACAAGGAAGGTGCCAACCTGAGCGAGTGATCGAACAATAAGAGGATTGTTGGGATGATAATATCGGCAGTCCGCTTGTGCGGACTGCTTTCTTATTTTCATGCGGCCGGGAGATCCGGGCTGACGCATGACAGACGGTCCGAAGAGAAAGTCATGCCGGGAAACCCGGCGGAAAGGAGAGTTTACATGGAGAAATTATTGTTTACATCTGAGTCAGTTACAGAAGGCCATCCGGACAAGATGTGCGACGCCATCTCTGACGCGATCCTGGACGCGCTGATGGAGCAGGATCCGATGAGCCGCGTGGCGTGTGAGACATGCTGTACGACCGGTATGGTCATGGTCATGGGAGAGATCACCACACAGGCGTATGTGGACATCCCGAAGATCGTGCGCGATACGGTGCGTGAGATCGGATATACGAGAGGAAAATTCGGATTCGACGCGGACACCTGCGGCGTGATCACGACCATCGACGAGCAGTCGGCGGATATCGCGCTGGGCGTTGACAAGGCGCTGGAGGCGAAAGAACATACCATGTCCGAGGATGACATCGATGCCATCGGCGCAGGCGACCAGGGTATGATGTTCGGCTATGCTTCTGACGAGACGGAGGAATATATGCCCTATCCGATCGCACTGGCGCACAAGCTGGCGCGCCGCCTGACCGAAGTGAGAAAGAACGGCACGCTGCCCTATCTCCGTCCGGACGGCAAGACACAGGTAACCGTCGAGTACGATGAGAACCATATGCCGAAACGGCTGGATGCGGTGGTGCTTTCCACCCAGCACGACCCGGATGTGAGCCAGGAGCAGATCCACGCGGATATTAAGAAGCATGTATTTGACGCGGTGATCCCGGAAGGCATGACCGATGAGGCGACTAAATTCTTTATCAATCCGACAGGCCGGTTCGTGATCGGCGGACCGCATGGCGACAGCGGCCTGACCGGACGCAAGATCATCGTTGATACGTACGGCGGAATGGCGCGTCACGGCGGCGGTGCATTTTCCGGAAAGGACTGCACGAAGGTAGACCGTTCTGCGGCTTATGCGGCGCGGTATGCGGCGAAGAATATCGTGGCGGCGGGACTGGCGAAGCGGTGCGAGATCCAGCTGTCCTATGCCATCGGTGTGGCGCATCCGACATCCATTTCTGTAAATACATTCGGGACCGGCAAGGTGTCCGACGAGAAACTGGTTGAGATCTTAAGAGAGAACTTTGATTTCCGTCCGGCGGGCATCATCCGCATGCTGGACCTGCGCAGACCGATCTACAAGCAGACGGCGGCGTACGGACATTTCGGACGCACGGATCTGGACCTGCCGTGGGAAAAACTGGACAAAGTTGACGCATTAAAGAAATATCTGTAAAATATTTACAGGTATTTCAGAGTGCCGGGCGCATCTGAGTATGTGTCCGGCTTCTTTTATCCGGTAACAGACTTTGCGCATATTTGTGCGGAAAAGAGGAACAGCCCATGAAACTGAGAACAAAACTGGTTATCGTTTTTCTGACCGTCATGATCCTGCCGGTCATTTTCATGACCATCGCGGTGTACGCCATCGGCCCGGGGGAGGCCGGCGAGGTGCTGCAGCTCTATATGCTGCTTGTATTTATCACGACCGCGCTTCTGATCTACTGGATCTACCGGTCGGTGTCCGTGCCGCTGTCAAGGCTTCAGAAGGCGGCGCGTAACATAAAGGAAGGAAACCTGGACTTTGAGATCCGGCAGGAATCGGACGACGAGATCGGGCAGCTCTGCCAGGACTTTGAGGAGATGCGCATGCGTCTGAAGAGCCAGGCGGAGGAGCGGGTCCAGTTCGACCGGGAAAATAAAGAGCTGATCAGCAATATTTCCCATGACCTGAAGACGCCGATCACGACCATCAAGGGATATGTGGAAGGCATCATGGACGGGGTGGCGGACACGCCGGAAAAGATGGACAGATATATCCGGACAATATATAATAAGACCAGCGAGATGGATCTGCTGATCAACGAGCTGACCTTCTATTCCAAGATCGATACGAACAGGATCCCCTATAATTTCGCCACCATTTCGGCGCGGGATTATTTTGAGGACTGTGCGGAGGATCTGCGCATGGAGCTGGATGGAAAGGGCGTCGCATTTACCTACCGGAACACCATGCCGGAGGACTGCAAGGTGATCGTGGATCCGGAACAGCTGAGGCGGGTTATCAATAATATCGTCTCCAATTCCCTGAAATATATGGACAAGGAACAGGGAAAGGTGACGATGGAAATAAAGGATGTGGGAGATTTCATTCAGGTTGAACTGGGTGACAATGGCAAGGGTATCGCGGCAAAGGATCTGCCGTATATTTTCGACCGGTTCTACCGCACGGATGCATCCAGGAATTCATCCAAGGGCGGAAGCGGCATCGGCCTTTCCATTGTAAAGAAGATCGTCGAGGAGCACGGAGGCAATATCTGGGCCACCAGTGATGAGGGCGCTGGTACGACAATGTATTTTGTGATCAGAAAATATCAGGAGGTACCGATCGATGAGTAAGCGTATTTTGATCGTAGAAGATGAAGAGAGCATCGCTGATCTTGAGAAAGACTATCTGGAACTGAGCAGCTTTGAAGTGGAAGTGGCCAATGACGGCCAGACCGGCCTTGAGATGGGGCTTGACGGGGACTTTGACCTGATCATCCTGGACCTGATGCTGCCCGGTGTGGACGGCTTTGAGATCTGCAGGCAGATCCGGGATAAGAAGAACACTCCGATCATCATGGTGTCCGCGAAGAAGGACGATATCGACAAGATCCGGGGCCTGGGGCTCGGCGCGGATGATTATATGACCAAGCCTTTCAGCCCCAGCGAGCTGGTTGCCCGCGTGAAGGCGCATCTGGCCCGTTACGAGCGGCTGATCGGCAGCAACGTGGAGGAGAATAAAGTGATCGAGATCCGCGGCCTGAAGATAGACACCACCGCGCGGCGCGTGTGGGTGAACGGCGAGGAGCGGTCCTTTACGACTAAGGAGTTCGACCTGCTGACATTCCTGGCAGGGCATCCGAACCATGTGTATACGAAGGAAGAACTCTTCCGTGAGATCTGGGATATGGAGTCCGTGGGCGACATCGCGACCGTGACCGTGCATATCAAGAAGATCCGCGAGAAGATCGAGTATGACACCTCGCACCCGCAGTATATCGAGACGATCTGGGGCGTGGGATACCGGTTCAAAGTCTGATCGCAGCCGGCGAGTATGCAGCCGGCGCGCAAAACGGCAGTTAAAAGGAGAGAAAAAACAGCAGATATTAAAAATGTCTGCTGTTTTTTCTTGACAAATATAACGCGAGACGATATATTATAATTACAATATATCACTGAACGATATATCGAGAAGGGAGTGGTCTTATGTCGGAGAAAGATAATCCTCTTACCGAAGCTTTTTTCTATATTCTTCTTTCCTTACGTCATCCGAATCACGGATACGGCATAATCCAGGAAGTGGAGGAACTGACAAAGGGGCGGGTGAGTCTCGGGGCGGGTACGCTCTACGGAGCGTTGCAGACCATGCAGAAGCGCGGGTGGATCCGCGTGGTGAGCCAGGAGACTGAGTCAAGGAAGAAGAAGGAATATATTATCACAGAAGCGGGAAAAGAAGTATTTGAGACAGAGCGGGCGCGGCTTGCGGAACTGCTTGGAAATGCGGGCCTGATGGACCGCGCATGAGGAGGTGGATGTTATGATCAGATTCCGGTTATATTTTGATAAAGATCCTGAGACGGAATGGCTGAATCAGATGGTGTCGGATGGTTGGGCGCTGAAAGGATTTTTTGCCGGATTTTACAGTTTTGAAAGATGCGAGAAAGGGGAGTGGATCTACCAGATCGACTTTGGAGAGCATGCCTATCATGTCAGCGATGAGTATCGGGAATTGATGACAGACCTGGGGATCGAGATAGTTGCGCTTTGGGGATTCTGGATCATCCTGAGGAAGCGGGCGGCGGATGGACCCTTTGAACTGTATACGGACACGGAGTCCATGATCGGACATTACCGGAAGATACTGAAGATGTTCATGGGCGTGATCGCGCTGGAGCTGATCTGCTTTCTGGTAGAAGTGATCGGAGGGGTTACGGGCACCGGGATCGCCTGGGGATTCGCTGTGCTGATCGCTGTTTTAACAGCGGCCTGCGGCAGAGCGGCGTTCAAGATGCAGAAAGTGATCAGCAGGCTCGAGGCGGAGAAAAACGGGATGAACTGAACAGTTTCGCTTCCAGGAAAGAGAGCTTCCGTCCGATCAGTCTTGTGATGAAGCCGACCAGAAGCGCTGCAATGATGGTTCCTTCCCGGACGCCGTCCAGCCGTCCTGCAAAAATGAGCGAGAGTACGGTGGCGATCACGGTAAGGGATACGTCGAAGGCGACTTTTGTTGTGCCGAATTCGGTCTTCCATGTGGAAGAGACAGCGCGGACGAAAGATTCACCCGGCAGCATGGCTACATTTGCCAGGACTTCGGTATACACGCCGAATCCCAGGATCAGACAGCCGGTCAGAAGATAGATCAGACTGGAAATATAGCCGTGCGGTCTGACAAAGAAAAGCATCCCCATAGTCAGATCGATGAACCAGCCGAACAGGATCGAGATCGGGATCTGCAGTACGTGCTCCGCTTTGAAATCCCTGCGCAGGATCGCAAGCTGGACCAGGATCAGCAGCAGGCTGAATGCGATAGTGAACTGTCCCAGCGTAAACGGGAAGTTCAGGCTGAGCACGTAAGGGATCGAGGAGATCGGCGAAGTGCCAAGGTTCGCTTTGGTGATCAGGCTGACTCCCAGTGAATTAATGAAGAGTCCGATCAGAAATACAATATATCGTTTCAGTTTTTCCATAATATAATCAGTCCTTTTCGTTATGTGCAAGTGTATTTTCAAAGATCCGTTCAAAGAGGTGCATGAACTGTTCCTGTTCTTCTGCGGTTATGCCGTGAAATGCTGTTTCTTCCAGTTCTTTGAATGCCGTTTGTGTCAGATCCGCGTGCGCTTTCCCTTTTTCTGTCATGAAAATATGATAGCTCCGGCGGTTGCCGTTGAGCATGCGGCGTTCTACAAGATCCATCTCTTCCATGCGGTTCAGCAGTGTAGTCAGCGTGCCGGGTTCGACATGACAGCCCTGCGCGATGTCCTTCTGGCTGGCGCCGTCATGATCAGCCAGATAGTCCAGTATCTTTGGCTGGCCGCTGGTCAGGTCGGTGTCCTTAAGCCGGGCGAGAAGTTCCTTCTGAAAGAGCGCCTGCTGCGCCATGATAAGGTAGTGAAAAGAATATTCCATTTCTGAAAATCTCCTTTACGTCAGAATATAAGTATGTTTGTTTGAAATAGAATAGTTTGAATTCAAACAATAAACGATAATATTGTATCACAGACTGAAAAGAAGTCAAGAAATAATAAAAAATCATTTTAAAATGATATTTTAGCTGGAAAAAATCATTTTAGAGTGATTTTTTATTGAAAGAAAGATGGAGATATGATAGCATTTATATTAAATCAGATGTGGGAGAAGGTATCGCCATGGAACGAAATATTACTGCAGAACTTCTGGAATGGAAGAACATGGAAAGGAACCGTATGCCTCTGGTCCTGTATGGTGCGAGGCAGGTAGGGAAGACATATGCGCTTCAGAATTTCGGAAGAGATTATTATAAGAATTTCATATATATCAATTTTGAAAGGATGCCGGTTATCGCTGAGTTTTTCGATGGTGATCTGAAGCCGGACCGTCTGATCCGTTTTCTGGAGGAATATTTTAACGAAAAGATTATTCCAGGACAGACGCTCCTCATATTTGATGAGATCCAGGCCTGTGAACGTGCGCTTACTTCTCTGAAATATTTTGCAGAAGAAGCGCCGGAATATCATGTCGCGGCGGCGGGAAGCCTGCTTGGTGTGGCGATACACCGGGAAAAATATTCGTTCCCTGTAGGAAAAGTAATCATGAAGACGATGTATCCGCTTCAGTTTGACGAGTTCCTTCGTGCAATGGGAAATGGTCATCTTGTGACGATTATCCGGGAACATTTCAGCAGTATGGAACAAATGCCGGAACAGACGCACAGAGAACTCCTGCTGTGGCTGCGGCGGTACATGCTGGTGGGCGGTATGCCGGCGGCCGTGAAGAAATATATCGAGGATCAGTCGGTGATCAATGTTCCGGAACTTCAGATGATGATCCTGAATGCGTACACAGCAGACATGGCAAAATACGCGGAAGCCGGAGAAAGTACGAAAATACAGAATGCGTTTCGCTCCCTTCCGGCACAGCTGGCAAAGGATAATAAAAAATTTCAGTACAAACTGATCCGTAAGGGTGCAACAGCAGGACTTTTCGGGGATTCGATCGCCTGGCTTGTGATGGCGGGTGTTGTGCTTGAAGCGGACCGTGTGACCAGAGGAGAGATGCCGGTCCGGGTTTTCAGGGATGTGTCGGCGTTCAAATTATATATGGCGGATACGGGGCTCCTGTCTGCGTTTGCAGGGATTATGCCTGAAAATATGATCCGGGATGATCTTTCAGATGTATACAAAGGAGCCCTGACCGAAAATTATGTTGCGCAGACGCTGAAGGGAAATGGGTATGATCTGTATTACTGGACATCGGATTCCCCCCAGGCAGAAGTAGACTTCGTGATCCAGAAAGAGGGGAAAGTGATCCCGGTTGAAGTGAAATACGGGGAGAATGTGCATGCGCGCAGCATAAAGCATTACATCCGCATGTATCATCCGGAGACTGTGATCCGGCTGACAGCCAGGAATTTCGGAGAAGATGAGGACGGGATGAAATCAATCCCGCTGTATGCGGCGTTCTGTCTGTAAATAAAACAGGACATGAAAAATCCACTGTATCGTTGGTATTTCGTACAGTGGATTTTTCAGCTTATTCCATCCATTGGATCTAGCCTCCTTTATTTTGTTTTTTATCTATATAAAACTATTCATCTGAATAGTGGTTTCGGATTTTATGTTACCTTCCCATTGGACTCTACCTCTCTTTTCTTAAATTATTAGGTTACGATTATGTTTTCGGTGGTCCGTCCTCCTTTGTTTTATTTTCTGTTCTTTTGATGTCATTATAATAACTCATAATAATGAATATGTCAACACGTAATCAGAAAAAAATATAATTAATTATAAATAAACAGAATATTTAGAAAATATAAACAAAATATCAGATACAGAAAATGCTTTTTATGCAGTATCGTTTCATGTATAAGTGGTAAAATGGTCACACATACGTGCAGCCGGGTCGGGATCACGGCCTTATCCCTGCACAAAGATCCGGGAGGGATATATGATGAAGATAGCAGTGTTATCGGATACACACGGCCTGCTACGGCCGGAAGTGATAAAGGTGATCGGGGAGTGCGATGCCGTGCTCCATGCGGGGGATATTAATTCGCAGAAGATCGTCGATCAGATGAAAGAAGCGGCCGGGAAACATGCGCCGGTCTATATTGTCAGAGGCAATAATGACAAAGAGTGGGCGGAGTATCTGCCGCATCATCTGGAGTTTATGCTGGGCGGGGTGAACTTCTATATGGTCCACAATAAAAAAGATCTGCCGCAGGATTCGGGGGACTGGCAGGTGATTATTTTCGGCCATTCCCACAAATATTCTGAAGAGGTCAGGGACGGGCGCCTGTATCTTAATCCCGGAAGCTGCGGGAAGCGGCGCTTCCATCAGGATATCACGATGGCGGTACTGGAGATCAATAACGGAGCGTGGGCAGTGGAGCGGCTTGATATCCCTCATGAGAAGGCTGATGTGTCCGGGGCGAATTTTGATATTCCGGAGGGGGAGCTTCTGGGAATCATCGGACAGATCCTGAAGAGGATGGATAAAGGGCAGCAGGTGCAGGAGATCGCCCGGGCGCTGAAGATCGATCCGGAGTTTACAGAGCAGATCTGTCGGATCAGGGTGACACATCCGGGGGTATCGGCCCACGGGATTCTGGACAAAGTAGAAGTAAACCGGAGATGTGTGAAATGAATCTGAGAAGAAAAATATTTCTGACGCTGATGATTATTATGATGATATGTATTTTCCTATTTTCCTCCCGTACGGCCGATGAATCTACAGATGACAGTTATTTAGTCGGGAGACTGGTGAGTGAACTCTTTGTTCCGGGATTCGAAGAATGGAGCGCGGAAGATCAGCAGGCGTTTATTGAGAAGATCGATCATCCGGTGAGGAAGACCGCGCATGCCACAGAGTATGCGGTGCTGGCGATGCTGGCGGCGGGCGCATACCTTCCGGCATGCATTGAGCGGGATCCGGGAGAGATCCGGGGCGGCATGGCAGACATCCCGAGGAACAACAGGAAAAGAAGAGCACTGTTTTCCGCGTGGCTGACAGCATCAGCTTATGCGGCAACGGATGAATTTCATCAGCTTTTCGTGCCGGGACGGAGCGGTCAGATATCGGATGTGATACTGGACAGTGCGGGGGCACTGGCGGGCGTGGTGATCGCTGTGGCAGTTCTGACAGCAGTGTGCCGGATCCGCAGTGCCGGAAAGCACGCGGGTGGTTGGGAGAATGTTGCGGACAGCATAAAGTGATTTGGTTTTCAAAACAAAAACAGAGTATGCTCTAATTTCCTATTGACATCCGGAAATTCTGAGTTATAATGGAACAGGATTAAGAAATAAGCCAATGCGAAGAACAGGACATGACTTTCAGGATATCCATGTTTTCAGAGAGTTCCCGGGCGGTGCGAGGGAACAGCATGACCGTGAAAGCTATCCCCTGCGAGCAGTCGGGGTGAAGAAGGGCGAAGCCTTAGGTAACCCGGACCGGTATTCCACCGTTAGAAGGAAACCTGTTAATCCGCGGTGCGGACGATGGGGATGAGCGGCCGGATCTGTTTCCGGCAAGAGAAGTGGTAACGCGGAATATTTATTTCGTCTTCTGGCAGAGCAATCTGCCGGAGGATGTTTTTTTTATTTCGTAGGAAATTGCTTTCCTACGAAATAAAAACAAAGTTAGTATTGGCTCTGATCCTTATCATTACGACCTGTTGTTTTATCAGAAAAGGAGTGTGGAGAATTATGAACACCTTAGTAATCGTACTGATCGCTGCCGTGTGCCTGATCGCTGCCTATGCGTTGTACGGCCGGTGGCTGGCAAAGAAGTGGGGGATCGACCCGAAGGCGAAGACGCCGGCGGTCCTTCATAATGACGGACAGGACTATGTGCCGACAGACGGATGGACGGTATTCGCCCATCAGTTCTCGTCCATCGCGGGGGCCGGACCGGTCACCGGAGCGATCCAGGCGGCGGCCTTCGGATGGCTGCCGGTCCTTCTGTGGATCATCCTGGGCGGCATCTTCTTCGGAGCGGTGACAGACTTTGGCGCGCTGTACGCCAGTGTGAAGAACGACGGCAAGTCCATGGGACTGCTGATCGAGAAATACATCGGCAAAGCGGGACGGAAGCTGTTCCTCGGGTTCTGCTGGCTGTTCTGTCTGATCGTCATCGCGGCGTTCGCGGACATGGTGGCAGATACATTTAACGCCTATGTGGTGACGGACGGCGTGCAGACGCTGTCAGAGAATGCCACGGTAAACGGTGCGGCGGGAAGCATCTCCCTGTTCTTCATCCTGTTTGCCGTTGTATTCGGCGTGGTGCAGCATAAAGTACAGCTGACCGGATGGAAAGAAGTGGTCTTCGGCCTGGTGTGCACGGTGCTTGCCTTTGTATTCGGTATGAATTTCCCGGTGATCCTGGGCAAAGACATGTGGGTTTATATCGCGTTCATCTATATCTTCCTGGCGGCCGTGCTGCCTATGTGGTTCGTGATGCAGCCCCGTGACTATATGTCCACATTCATGTTCGCTGGCATGATCGCCGGCGCGGTGCTGGGCCTTGTATTCGCCCACCCGGCGATGAACCTTCCGGCATTCACGGGATTCCAGAATGAGAGCCTGGGGACGCTGTTCCCGATCCTCTTCGTGACGGTGGCCTGCGGTGCAGTGTCCGGATTCCACAGCCTGGTATCGTCCGGAACGTCCTCGAAGACGATCTCCAATGAGAAAGATATGCTGAAAGTCGGCTACGGCGCCATGGTGCTGGAAAGCCTTCTGGCGGTCATCGCCCTCTGTGTGGCGGGCGCGGCGGCTGCGGCGGACGGCACGGCGGCCGTGGGAACCCCGTTCCAGATCTTCTCCTCGGGCGTTGCCGGATTCCTGGAGATGTTCGGCATCCCGGTCTATGTGGCGCAGAGCTTTATGACCATGTGCGTATCCGCGCTGGCATTTACTACACTGGACTCCGTGGCCCGTATCGGAAGGATGTCTTTCCAGGAGCTCTTCAGCACGGATGACATGGAGCACGCCGAGGGCTGGAGAAAAGTGCTCTGCAACAAATATTTTGCAACGGTGATCACCCTTGTATTCGGCTACATCCTGACGCAGGTGGGCTACTCCAATATCTGGCCGCTGTTCGGAAGCGCCAACCAGCTGCTGAGCGCTCTGGTTCTGATCACCCTCTGCGTATTCCTGAAGGTGACAGGCCGGACTTTGAAGACACTGGTGCCGCCGTTCGTGATCATGCTGATCGTGACATTCACGGCGCTGGTACAGCGGTTCATCTCGCTGGTCAAAGCATTTTCAGCCGGGACAGGCGTGTTCATGGTGGAAGGCCTTCAGCTGATCGTCGCGGTGCTCCTGATGGTGCTTGGCGTGACCATTGTGGTTACGTCCGGGAAGGAGCTTGTGAAGCGTAAAGCTGAAACCGGATCCGCTCGCTGACCAGCATCACGGCAGTCAGGCAGACTGAGAAGAGCAGGGCAAACCCGAACCGGGGCATGAACGTGCTCCAGTGGAGCTCTGAGCCGAAATAGCCAAGGCCTGTGGCGATATAAATGATCAGGCTGCATATATAGAAGAAAGCCGCGCCGCGCAGGAGCAGAAATGTTTTTGCGCGGCGCATTTTTCTGATATCCACGGGCGCAAACCGGTATTTGGACAGAACAGGAATCGTTTTTCCCTGCTCACTGATATAGAAGAGGTCGTTGTAGGGAACGGCGGTTGCAATGGTGAACAGGACCATGTACCGGAATGTGTTCATCGTGAATGTCTGTGCCGTTCCTGCTGCGGCCGCCGACTGGAGCGCCAGGGATGCCTGCGACGCAGAAGACGCTTCTGCTGCGGCGGTAATGAACATCCAGAGCAGGCAGGCGGCCGTGAGGATCCGGCTCATGGCCGGCTTCCGGTGCTCTTTTTCATATTTCAGATAATTTATTTTCTGGTCTTTTGCAGTTTTCATGGCGCACCTCCTTCTTTTCGGTGTTCCAGTTCCAGCAGATCGCGGATGTGCGGGGCGGCAGTCCCGGAGACGGAGGCGTACCGGTCGCTCAGTTCTTCTTTCGTGGCGTTGGCGGCCAGCCGGCCGTTTTCCAGGATGAGGACGTAATCCGCCAGCCGGTCCACATCCTCGGTGATGTGGGTGGACAGCAGGATCCCCATGTCCTGCTCCAGAAGTTCGCCCAGGAGTTCCAGGAATTCCCTGCGGAATACCGGGTCGAATCCTTCCAGCGGCTCATCCAGGAAGAGGAAGTCCGGGTGATGGGCCAGGGCGAAGCAGATCTGCATCTTCATGAATTCTCCTTTGGAGAGCTGGAAGACCCGTTTCGATGCGTCCACGCCCAGGCGCATCAGCCAGAATGAATATTCCTTCACGGACCAGTCCGGGTAGAACGCGCCGTAGGTCAGGCCGTTTTCTGCGACAGACGCTTCCGTGAAGAAGGGACATTTCTCGCTGATGTATCCGATCCTGCGGCGGAAGGCTTCCGGATCCTGCCTAAGCGACAGGCCGCCGAGCCGCGCGTCGCCGGTAAAACCGGGGGCGGAAGACAGGGCTGCGCCGCTTAAGCAGTCCAGCAGGGTCGTCTTGCCGGAGCCGTTCACACCGGCGAGAATGTAGAAATATCCGCTTTCCATGGTAAAAGATACATGGTCCAGCAGAAAGTGCCGGTACCGGCGGGTTATATCGATACATGAAAATGTGGTCATTTCGGATCACCTCCTTTGTCCCAGAACATCCGGACCATGTCCGTGATATCTTCCGGCGACAGGCCGAGTTCCCGTGCTTCCCCGAGCATATCGCGCAGACGCCGCTCGTACTCCCGGAGCCGTCCCTCCATCAGTCGGTTCTGGTTCACCTCGCTGACGAAGAAGCCCTTCCCCTGTTCGGAATAGATCAGGCCCTGCTTCTCCAGTTCCTCGTACGCCCGCTTGGTGGTGATGACGCTGATGCCCAGCTCCCGGGCGAGGGAACGGATGGAGGGAAGCATATCGCCGGAAGCGAGTTCCCGGTTCGCGATGGAATTTTGTACCGCCAGCATGATCTGTTCATAGATCGGGCGGGGGCTGTTCTCATTGATAAAGATCTTCATATCAGACTTCCTTATGTGAATTTCCCGTTTTTACTGCGGCCCGGCGGATCCGTCGTCGGGCAGCGGGTAATAGATTTTCTCGTAATCCAGCATGGTGCAAAGCACCGGCGTGAGGTGCTTCTTCGCGATCCAGATGTTGATGAGCAGCGCGGGGATCCAGCATGCGGCCGTGAGCCAGCCAAATGAAGGCAGGGCGTACATGCAGGCGTAAAAAACCGTGTTTTCCAGGAGTAGAAGCCCGCTCCAGTAGACGTTCACAACGGTCTGGCTGCTCTTTTCCGTGACCCTGTCAGGACATTTTTTCAGCGCTTCCTTCCGGTTGCCCGGATCCGGGTTCAGGCTGAATGCAATGACGGTAAAAACGGTCAGGCTGACCTGGACAGCCAGGACAGGGGCCGGCAGGATCAGCGTCCCGGTCCAGAAGAGGGTCAGGGCCGCCAGCAGGAGCGCCAGGAAGACCGCCTTTACGGTCAGGTAGATCCGCAGGTAACGGAGCTTCTCCCGGGGCCCGGCCGGACAGACGTACAGTGCTTTCGGCAGGGCGAGCGGCAGTCTCCGGGCGATGAGCCAGATCACGACCAGCAGGACCAGCATGGCCTCGCACAGGAGAAGGTTGTAATTATCGGTCATGACGGTGTAAAGGAGTTCCTGCACCCGGGCTTTCCGCTCGCTTTGGGCGGAGAGATCCGGGAGTTCGATATTGTGCTGCCAGACATAATCGCCGAATAAAGTTCCAACGGTAAAGGTGAACAGTATACTGCTCAGCAGATACCCGCCGGCCAGATAAAGGAGCAGTACCGGAAGGTTATGGCGGAGCGCATACAGGAACCGGTAAATGGCAAGCTTCTTCATGAGATGCACCCTCCTTTCTGCAGATGGAAGAGGAGTTCCGCCAGGGTGGGCGCAGAAGCTTCCAGCCCGGCAGTCATCGCTTCGTCCGGATATTCGGCCAGCGCCGTGCTGCCGTAAGGCTCATGCACGGCGGAAAGGATCTTCGGACTGTGCAGGGCGCGGATCTGCGCTTCCGTTCCCCGAAGGAAGACGAACCGTTCGCGCAGGCTCTCCCTGTCCATGCAGAAGCAGAGCCGACCCTCGTCGATAAGGGCGATGTAATCCCCGATCTGGTCCAGGTCGGAGGTCAGATGGGTGGAGAAGAGGACGCTCCTTGTGCCGTCCTCCACCAGCTCCTGCATGTAACCGGTCAGCTCTTTCCGGAAGAGCGGGTCCAGTCCGGCTGCCGGCTCATCCATGATGTACAGCTCCGCCTGGTGGGAGAGGGCGAAGGCCAGCTGGAAGCGGGTCTTTTGTCCGCGGGAGAGGCGCCCGGCCTTCTGTTTCGGGTCCAGTCCGAACCGTTCGCAGAACTTCAGGAACAGTTCGTGGCTGTATCCGGAGTAGGAAGCCCCGAAGAGTCTGCCGTTGGCGGCGAGGGTCATCCGCTCCTCAAAGAGAAAATCATCAAGGACAAAGCCAATCCGGTCTTTGGCCTCCCGCTCCATGGTGCTCATGGGGCAGCCGTCTACAGTAACGCTTCCGGAATCCATGCGGTACAGGTTCAGGAGCGTGCGGATGAGGGACGTCTTGCCGGCCCCGTTCCGCCCGATCAGGCCGAAGATATAGCCGGGTTCCAGTGTGAAAGAGATATCCTGCAGGTGCAGGGAGCCGATCTGTTTGCCGAGATGGCTGACTTCAAGCAATGGCTTCATGGCGGGACCTCCTTTCGTTTGTAATAGAGTTATGTGTACGGATTTATTGATTGCGTTGAACTTCAACTGTATATATCTGTATATACAGTATATATACACCAGGGATAAATGTCAATAGAGATTAAGACTATATTTGACAGATGACAGAATATATGCAATAATACTTATGTTTTTGAGCTGTGAATATACGTGAGTAAGGAAGGCGTAGCGGATCAGAGACAGGATGTCACCGGCTGAAAGCATCCTGCGTGAATCTCCCCGAAGTTTCAGTATAGGAGCTCTCCGGCGAAAAGCCCCGTGCGTTAAGCCGGATGCCCGTGCAGCAGAAGATTGCACATGGAAGAGTGCAGGGCAGAGGATCTGTCCTGAAATAGGGTGGTACCGCGATCAACATCGTCCCTTGTTATTTGTGAAATAACAGGCGGCGGTGTTTTTTTATTTCACAGGAACCCCTTACACGGATTGAAAGGAGAAGCGTAATGAAAGATAAAATCAACGGTATTTTATCAGAAGCAAAAAACAAGATTTCTGAAGCGGCGAGTGAGAACGAGCTGCAGAATGTGAAGAGCGCGTATATCGGGAAGCAGGGGGCGCTGAGCCTTCTGATGAAAGAGATCCCGACGCTGGATGTGGCTCTTCGTCCTGAGATGGGAAAACTTCTGAACCAGGCAAAGAATGAAGTGAAGGAACTGATCGATGAGAAGCGGGTGGAGCTGAAGCTCAAGGCTTCGGAAGTGTCTGCGGATTTTGACTGCTCCGTTCCGGGACTCCTGCCGTCCGGCGGCGGCCTGCATCCGATCACACAGATGTGCTATGACCTAAACGACGCATTCCGCTCGATGGGATTTGAGATTTTTGAGGAAGATGAGATCACGAGCGAAATGTATGCCTTTGATAAACTGAACTTCCCGCCGAACCATCCGGCCCGCGAGAGCATGGACACCTACTGGCTGGAAGGACATGACAGCGGAAGCACCAATGAGAAGCTCTGCCTGCGCCCGCACCTGACAGGCGGAAGCGTGCGCTATATGCAGACACACAAACCGCCGTACCGTTTCGTGTATCCGGGACGCGTTTACAGAAATGAGACGACCGACGCCCATCACGAGAGAGCCTTCTTCCAGTATGAAGCGCTGATCGTTGACAAAGATATCACATTTACATCAGGTAAAGTCCTGATCAAGAGCATCCTCAGCAAGGTGTTCGGAACGGACGTGCCGGTGCGGATGCGCTCCGGATTCTTCCCGTTCGTGGAGCCGGGATTTGAGATCGACATGCAGTGCCAGGTGTGCGGCGGCAAAGGCTGCAGCGTATGCAAGCACGTGGGCTGGATCGAAGTTATGCCGGGCGGTTCGCCGCACCCGAATGTACTGAGGGCGGCAGGCCTGGATCCGGACGAGTATACGGGATTCTATGTAAATATCGGACTGGACAGACTTGTCATGATGCGCTACGGCGTGGATGACGTGCGGCTGTTCCACAGCGCGGACTTAAGATTCCTGAAACAGTTTAGATAAGGAGAGAGAAAATGAAGTTATCATTATCATGGATCAAGGATTATGTAAATATCCCGGAAGATGCGGACCTGAAAAAACTGGCGTACGACCTGACCATGTCCACCGTCGAAGTGGAGGATGTAGAATATCTTGCACGCCGTTTTGACCATATGATCGTCGGAGTGATCGAGAAGATCGAGCCGCATCCGAATGCGGACAGACTGAGAGTGTGCAAAGTAGATATCGGAAACGGCGAGATCAAAGACATCGTCTGCGGCGGCATCAACCTGACAGAAGGCATGCGTGTCGCGGTATCCTGCCCGGGCGCCATCGTCCGCTGGCATGGGGAAGGCGAGCCGGTCGAGATCAAGAATTCCAAACTCCGCGGCGTGGAGTCATACGGCATGATCTGTGCTTCCGAGGAGATCGGCCTGGGCGAACTCTTCCCGGCAGAGCAGGAGGCGGAGATCCTGGATCTGTCTGCCTTTGACGTGCCGGCAGGTACGCCGCTGGCGGATGCGCTGGATATGAACGACGTTCTTCTGGAGATCGACAATAAATCAATGACAAACAGACCGGACCTCTGGGGACATTACGGCATCGCCCGCGAGATCGCGGCGCTTTACGACCTGCCACTTAAAAAGATCGAACCGTTCGAGACGGACGTCCAGTCTGACTTCCGGGTTGAGATCGATTCTCCGGACCGGTGTACGAGATACATCGGCGTGGAAATGTCAGGCGTGAGTGTGAAGCCTTCGCCGTATCAGATGCAGAACCGGATCTGGAAAGCGGGCATGCGTCCGATCAATGCCCTTGTGGATATTACAAACTATGTCATGCTCGCGGTGGGCAACCCGACCCATGCATTTGACGCGGACAATATTTCTAATCACATTGTAGTAAGGCATGCTTCGGAGGGCGAGAAGCTTCTTCTGTTAAATGACAACGAACTTACGCTCTGCGACGACGACCTGGTGATCACAGACTCTGAAGGACCGGTTGCGCTTGCCGGCGTGATGGGCGGGGCAAAAGACTCGATCCTGCCGAAGACAGAGCGGGTGATCCTGGAGGTTGCCAACTTTGAGGCGGCAGGCATCCGACGTACGGCGCTTCGCTATGACACCCGTACCGAGGCTTCATCCAGATATGAGAAAGCCATCGATCCGGAGCGGTGCGACCAGGCGCTTGCCCTTTCCATGCAGTATTTCAAAGAGCTCTATCCGGAACTGAAAGTGACCGGATTCTGCGATAACTATGTGAAGAAACTGGAGCGTGCGCAGATCGATGTAAGTCTTGCATGGCTTGAGAAACGGCTTGGAAAACATCTGACCAATGATGAGATCCAGGGCAAACTTGAGAAGCTCGGCTTCGACGTGCAGATCGACGGCGACAACATGCATGTGACCGCGCCGACCTGGCGTTCCACCGGCGACATTTCCATCAAGGACGATGTGATGGAAGAGGTCGCCAGAATGTACGGTTATGACAATTTCGATGCAACCGAGTTCACAACCTCATTTACCGGCGCGATCAATCAGAAAGACAAGACCCTTGTCAGAAGCATCAAGGAATATCTGGCCATCCGCTGCGGCATGCAGGAGATTTACACCTATCCGTGGATGAATGATGTATTCGTAAATGCGGTCCTTCAGAACACGGACGGCATCCTGCGGCTTTCAACCCCGCCGGCGCCGGACCTGGGATATATCCGTTCATCCCTGCTCCCGAACCTGTGCGAGGCTGTTGTGAAGAACGAGCGCTACTACAATGATTTTGCCATCTTCGAAGAGGCGCAGGTATTCTTCGATAAGAATTATACTTCTGTATACGATGCAACCGAGTCTCTTCCGGAGCAGCGCAGACACATCGGCGCAGCTTTCGCAAGCAGTGTTAAGGATGTGAACAGGCTGTTCAGAGAGGCCAAAGGCGTCCTTGAAAATATGCCGCGGTATACGCACATGGAAGCCTATGAGTTCAGAAAAGAAGAGAAGCCGGTATGGGCGGACAATGTCGTATGGCTGAACATTTATCTGGGCGATGAGAAGATCGGAGATATGGGTCTGGTCGCAAAGAAAGTTTCCATGGAATGCGGCATCAAGAATCTTTCCGTCATGCTGTTTGAGATGGATGCAACGAAGCTGAAGCCGCTCAAATCCAGAACAAATAAGTTTACGCATCTTGCCGAGTATCCGGAGACGGATTACGATATCTCGATGCTCTTTGACACAGATGCGGCATGGCATGACATTTACGATGCGATCATGGGTAAGAAGAAAGCAAGCGCGCTTCTTAAGGATGCTTCCTTTGTGGACGAATACAGAGGAAAACAGATCCCGGCTGACAAGAAATCCGTGACCATCAGGCTGACCATCGGATCCGATGAGAAGACACTGACTTCCCAGGAGATCGAGAGTGCAGCAAACCAGGTGATGAAGAAGCTTGGCAAGAAGATGAACGCAGAACTGAGAACACAGTAAAATACAGATTGATTAAAATGAGCCCTGCATGGATCCCATGCGGGGCTCGATTATTATGCCCGATTATTTAGAAGCCGGTCAATGATCCGTGATGCCTCGCTCCTCGTAAGCGTCTTTGTATCCCATGTGACTTCAGCTTTTGTTTTGCGGATCAGGTTGCTCAGCAGTGCAAGCTGTTTGGGCGTGGCGGGCTGGGGCTTCTTTATCTTATATGTAAGCTGGACAGGCTTAAAGAGCTTTGGATCCTGCTCCTCGAAGTGATGGGCCAGCGTCTGGTACAGTTTGGCCGTGGCCAGGGCATCGTGATAAGCCCGGTGGGCGGATCTGTTTTCGATATGATAATAGTCGCACAGGCTGCCCAGGCTTTTGGAGGGCAGATCCTTGTGAACTTTCTGGGCGATCTTCAGCGTATCGATGCCGGATTTTTCGAAGGGAAGATTTTCTGCGGAGGCGCTGCATTTCATAAAGCTGTAATCAAAAATGACATTGTGCCCGATCAGAAAGTCATCCTCGCAGAAATCAAGAAAATCCGCAATGACGCTGCACCTTGGCCGGGCGCCGGAGAGCATCTCGTCCGTGATCCCGGTGAGGTTTGTGATGGCGGGGGCGAGGGGCGCGGACGGTTTGATGAATTCCATGAACCGTTCGGCCACTCTGCCGTCGCGCACCTTCAAAGCGCCGATCTCTATGATCTCATTTTCCTGGGGATTGAGCCCCGTTGTCTCCACATCGAAAGCGATATATGATCTCAGCATAATTCCGATACTCCTTTTCTTCCTGCACATTATACATGAAAAGGAGCGGGAAATACAATATTACAGAAAATCTTTCAGCTTTTTCATCAGATCTTCCTCGGTGCGGATGATCCGGTCTGTCAGGCTGACCGCCTTTTTATCGGCCTGGCTGTACTGGTGGGATTTCTCCCCGAGCGTCTTGATGCCCATGGCGCATCCGTCGATGAGCAGTTTGGCGATCTGGGTGTTGTCGCTGTTCAGTGACAGCTTGATATCTGTGGTAAAGTGCGACATGGCGCTTGCCATAATGCCCGGAGATTTCTCCGGATTGCCGGATTCCTTCAGGAGAGAGGCGGCCTCTTCCTCCAGCTGACAGTGCTTTTCCGTGTAAGTGCTGATCAGCTGTTTTAAGCCGGTGTCTTTTACATATTCCTGTACCTGCCTGAAGCTCTCAATAGCCATCCGGCATCCGGAGCAGCATTCCTCCAGCAGTTTTCTGGTCTGTTCGTCCATGGTGATCCTCCTTGAGATTTTGGAAATTTATGTTTTTGCACAGGAAAGTGCTGGAGATAGGCTTTGCATTTTGTTCGCTAAATATACGCGGCGCGTGGTATAATGATTGCACATACGTGCAATCCAGCCCGGTCCCGGGCTGCTCCGCTGCGCGGAGATTATACCGGCAAGCCACGGCTTGAGAAATAAATGCTGCTTTGCAGCGCTTCCTTCTCTGCGCGCGTGGTATAATACTCTGCAAGAGTAAGAAACAAGGAGCATTTGAAATTGAAGAAGAAAGAACGGGTAAGCTGCGAGACATGCGCTTTTTATGTATATGATGATGAGTATGGGGCATATCTGTGCGATATGAATATGGATGAAGATGATTATGTGAGGATTATGTCAGACCGGTATTATCAGTGTCCGTATTACAGGAACGGAGATGAATATGCGGTTGTGCGAAAGCAGATGTAGAACAGGAGGCCATCATGTTTCACCGTAAGAAGAAAACGCCATCATCCAGACAGTATGATCCGTCCGTCTGCCGTCCGGTCCTCCGCTGCAGTATCTGCACCGGGGAGCAGGTGGCAGGCTTCCGGCGTCTTGACGACGGGAAGTTTGAGGAGGTCATGCTGATCCGGGATGATGCGGATCTGGCGGTTTTCCGCGAAGAGTACGGGATCACGGGAGAAATAGAGAAGATCTATTAGCGGGGATGAACCTGTATGCCGGGACGGATCCGGGTCAGGCGGGAAGTTAAGAAGTTGCAAAGAAATCGCTGAAAACCGTTTATAATGTGTTTAGTAAATTGAATATTTCATAACCCTGTGCTAATATAGCAATGCAATGCGAAACGGATGTCAGTACATTCGTTTTCTTGAATTGGGAGGATATTATGGACAGGAGAGATAAAAGCCCCAGAAGAGTGCGGCTGAACACGATGCAGATCGTGGCGCTCGGATTCTTCGGGGTGATTTTTCTGGGCGGCTTTATCCTGTGGCTGCCATTCTGCAACCAGCAGCCGATCGCATTTATCGATGCGCTTTTTACATCTGTCACATCCGTATGCGTGACCGGACTGGTTACAGTCGTTCCGGCGGAACAGTTTACGCTGGCCGGACAGATCGTGGTTATGATCCTTATCCAGATCGGAGGTCTGGGGGTGATCGCCTGTACGGTGCTTTTCTTCCTGCTGCTTGGCAAGAAGATCTCCATGAAAAGCAGGGTGCTGATCCAGGAGGCCTACGGGCTTGATACGCTTTCCGGACTGGTGAAGTTCATCATCCGGATCATCCGGGGAACGTTTATCGTGGAAGGGATCGGAGCGGTTCTTTTTTCAATTAAATTCGTGCCGGAGTTCGGTCTTGTAAAAGGGATCTGGTACGGGGTGTTCCATTCCATCTCCGGCTTCTGCAACGCCGGGATCGACATTATCGGTTCCACCAGCTTTATGCAGTATGTGGATTCGCCGCTGGTGAGCCTGACGACCATGTTCCTGATCGTGATGGGCGGTCTCGGATTCCCGGTGTGGCATGATATCTTCGTGACGGCGAAGAAAGGTGCGGGTGAGAGCGGCGCGAAACGAAGGATCTTCACAAGGCTCGGCCTTCAGAGTAAGATCGTCCTGATCATGACGGCGGTCCTGATCCTGGGCGGCACGCTCGGGTATTTCCTGCTGGAGTTCAATAACCCGGAGACCATGGCGGACTTAAGCGTACCGGAGAAGGTGCTGGCTTCTGCCTTCCAGTCGGTGACCACGCGTACGGCGGGATTTGCCTCTGTGTCTCAGTCGGGGCTGACGGAGAGCTCCCGGCTGCTGGGCTGCATCCTGATGTTTATCGGAGGTTCCCCGGCCGGTACGGCGGGCGGTATCAAAACGACCACATTCGCGCTGGTCGCCCTGACCGTTATCTCTGTCCTGAGAGGGCACAAGGATACGGAATGTTTCGGCCGGAAACTGGCGATGGAAAGCATCCGGTCCGCGCTGGCAATCACAATGATCACCTTTACATTCTGGCTGACAGCGGTCGCGGCCATGTCGATCTTCGACCCGCAGGCCGAGTTCCTGAACCTGATGTATGAGGCGTCCTCGGCGATCGGTACAGTCGGGCTTTCGGCGGATCTGACGCCGCATCTTACGAGGGCGAGCCATGTGGTGCTTATGATCCTCATGTATGTGGGCCGTATCGGACCGATGACCATGGCCCTTGTATTTGCCGGCAAATCGCATAAGAGCGATCAGTTCCGCGAGCTGCCGGAGAAGAAGGTCATGCTCGGCTAAACGTGATGCATTTGAAAAGAAATGGTTCTTTATAATAACAATAATAAAAACAGGAGAACAGAAAAATGAGTAAACAATTTGCAGTACTTGGACTGGGAAGCTTCGGATGGAGCGTGGCGCTGACACTGGAGAAGATGGGCGCGGATGTGCTGGTGGTGGATGATTCCGCTGAGAAGATCCAGGAGATCTCAGAGGAGGTGTCTTACGCACTGAAGGCGGACGTATCCGACCCGGAGGCGCTGGAAGCGCTGGGCGGAAGGAATCTGGACGGAGCGGTCGTGGCCGTTTCCGAGAACTTTGAGGCGAGCATTATGGCGACCATGCTCTGCAAGGACATGGGGATCCCGAAGGTGCTGGCGAAGGCAAAAGATAAGCTTCAGGGCACGATCCTGAAGAAAGTGGGCGCGGACGCGGTCGTATATCCGGAGATCGAGATGGGCAGCCGCGTGGCGAAGAACCTGGTGGCAAAGGAATTTTCAGACTGGATCGAGCTGTCCGATGATTACAGCATGGTCGAGGCGGTCGTGCCGGAACCGTGGCAGGGCAAATGCCTCGCGGAGCTCCGTGTCCGTGAACGTTTCGGCATCAACGTAGTCGGTATTATCATCAACAAACAGGTTGACGTTACATTTGACCCGATGGAGCCGCTGCCGGAGAACGCCATCCTGATCATGATCGGAGCAAATGATATTCTGCAGAAGTTTGATGCAAGGAAAGGTAAACGCTGATGATCACAAGTACAGCCAACGCGCAGGTGAAAGAACTGGTCCGGCTGATGAAAAAGAGCCGGGCAAGAGACGAAGCGGGCGTATTTCTGATAGAAGGACCGCGGATGGCGGGGGAACTGACGGCTGATTCTGCATGGCAGGGGAAGATCCGGAAGATCTACCTGTCAGAAAGTTATGCGAAGAAAAATGCGGCGGAAGCGGAAGGGCTTAAAAGGGCCGGGCTGACGGAGATCCTGGCGGACCCGGTATTCGACCATGTGTCCGGGACGAAGACGCCCCAGGGGATCCTGGCGGTCGTGGAACGCAGAGACTACCGCATGCCGGATATCCTCGGCGCAGAGCCGGCGAAAGCCCATGTGCTCGTACTGGATAATTTGCAGGACCCGGGCAACCTCGGGACCATTTTCCGCACCGCGGAGGCGGCAGGGGTGACCGGGATCATCCTGAGCAGTGACTGCGTGGATATTTATAACCCGAAGGTGGTGCGCTCCACCATGGGCGCGGTGCTCAGGATGCCGTTCCTTTATGTGGAGGACCTGCCGGGCGTCATCGGAGAACTGAAGAAGGAAGGGATCCTCGTCTATGCCGCGCATCTCGCCGGTGAACGTGCATATGATGAGGAGGATTATACAACCGGCTGCGCGTTCCTCATCGGGAATGAGGGGAACGGGCTGCGGGACGAGGTGGCCGCATGCGCGGACCGGCGGATCCTGATCCCCATGTGCGGGAGAGCGGAATCGCTGAACGCGGCGGTGGCCGCGGCTGTCCTGATGTTTGAAGCGGGCAGGCAGAGAAGAAAATAGATCAGAATAAAAGGCAGAGTACGGAAGCGGGCTCTGCCTTTAAATATGAAAATTTATGCACGGGTATTGCATTTTATGCGTGGCGGAATGTATAATAAAGCATGTTTCATACAGAAGAGCGAGGGATAAGATCATGAATTTAAAAGGACGTAATTTTCTTACATTAAAAGATTTTACACCGGAGGAGATCACTTACCTGATCGACCTTTCGGCGGAAGTAAAGGCAAAAAAGAAAAACGGCGAGCCGGTGGACAACTGGCACGGGAAAAATGTGGCGCTGATCTTTGAGAAAGACAGCACCCGGACCCGCTGTGCATTTGAAGTGGCCGCGCATGACATGGGTATGGGCACGACCTATCTCGGCCCGACGGGCTCCCAGATCGGCAAGAAGGAGAGTATCGAGGATACCGCCCGCGTGCTTGGCCGGATGTTTGACGGCATCGAGTACCGCGGCTTCGGTCAGGAGCTTGTGGAAGAACTGGCGAAATATGCCGGCGTGCCGGTGTGGAACGGCCTGACGAATGAATACCACCCGACCCAGATGCTGGCCGATATGCTGACCATCCGTGAGAACTTCGGGACGCTGAAAGGACTGAAGCTGGTCTATATGGGAGACGCCCGCTACAACATGGGCAATTCCCTGATGGTGGCATGCTCCAAACTGGGACTTGATTTCGTGGCGTGTACGACAGAAGAGTATTTCCCGAACCCGGAGCTGGTGGCCCAGTGCGAGGAGTATGCAAAGGCGTCCGGTTCCACGATCACGCTGACCAGCGATGTAAAAGAAGGAACAAAAGACGCCGACGTCATCTACACGGATGTGTGGGTATCCATGGGCGAGCCGGACGAGGTATGGGAGAAGCGGATCAGAGAACTCTCCCCGTATAAAGTGACGAAGGAAGTTATGGCAAATGCGAAGGATACGGCGATCTTCCTGCACTGCCTGCCGGCATTCCACGACCTGAAGACAAAAGTCGGCAAAGAGATGGGCGAACGGTTCGGCATCACGGATATGGAAGTGACGGACGAAGTGTTCGAATCTCCGCAGTCCAAAGTGTTTGACGAGGCGGAGAACCGCATGCATACGATCAAGGCTGTCATGATGGCGACGCTGGGACAGTAGGAATGTAATAATTCTGTAAAAAATATATTTTATACAGACGATGAAGGGAAACCTTCTGTATCTGTCGGAAATTCCGGAATTCCGGAGTGTTCCAGGCAGGTACAGAAGGTTTTTGTATTTTACATTTCAACACAATTGTTTACCGTTTCTTCACGTAAGTTTTCTACAAGAATGATAGCTGTGTTTTTCGGAATTATTTAAAATATCGATTGCGTGCTTGAGAAGGACATGTAGAAAAGAAACAGGAAGACGCTGATAAATGAAAGGAGAGAGAGACCGTGTCAGAGATTATACTGAGAAATGTGTGCAAAGAGTTTGAAAAAGGCAGCTTTGCAGTGAAAGATTTCAATCTCGACATCAGGGACAGGGAATTCATCATCTTTGTCGGACCGTCAGGCTGCGGGAAATCCACGACGCTTAGGATGATCGCGGGACTGGAAGACATCAGTGACGGTGAGTTGTGGATCGATGGTGAATTGTGCAATTATTATGAGCCGAAAGACCGGGGGCTTTCCATGGTATTTCAAAACTATGCATTGTATCCGAATATGACCGTGTACGGCAATCTTGCGTATGCTCTGAAGATCCGGAAAGTTCCGAAGAAAGATATTGACGAGCGGGTACATAAAGTGGCGAGAACACTGGAGATCGAGCATCTTCTGGACCGGAAACCGGCGGCGCTGTCCGGCGGACAGAAACAGAGGGTAGCCATCGGAAGCGCCATTATACGGAAGCCGAAGGCCTTCCTGATGGATGAGCCCCTGTCTAATCTGGATGCGAAGCTGAGAGCGCAGATGCGGATCGAACTGGCAAAACTTCATAAAGAACTTGAAACAACGATCATTTATGTGACGCATGACCAGACAGAAGCCATGACACTTGGTACAAGGATCGTGGTTATGAAGGACGGGATCGTGCAGCAGGTGGAAGCGCCGATCGAACTTTATAACAATCCTGCCAATCTGTTTGTGGCAGGATTCATCGGATCGCCGGCTATGAATTTCTTTCAGGCGGAAGTCGCAGAGGAGGCCGGGGAAATCGTAGTGTATATCGGGGACAGAAACAGCGGACGCAAGGTGAAACTGAACGGATACCGCGCAGAGATGGCGAAGCTGAAAGCGTTGAACCGGAAAGTGACACTGGGCATCCGTCCGGAAGATATCTATACGGAAGAAGAAGCGGCAGAAAAGGGCTTTGAAAAAGCGACCGAGGGAATGACTGAGATCATTACAGCCCGTGAACTGCTTGGCGCGGAAGTATTCCTTTACTTTGATGAGCAGGGAAGATCACATACGGCGCGTATGAAACCGGAGAACAAAACGCGCACAGGTGAAGCGGTCCGCCTGTATTTTGACCCGGAGCGGATCCATCTTTTTGACAGTGACACGGAAGAAAATCTGTTTTATGCAGAGGAGGTGCGATCATGAATACCCAGAAGAAAAAGTTAAGTATCACACCATATTTTTATCTTATACCATGTATGCTGGTGTTTGCGGTATTCCTCTTTTATCCGTTTTTTAAGACGATTTTCCTGAGTCTTTTCCTGACGGATAAGATGGGGCAGGCGAAGATTTTTGTGGGGCTGCAGAACTATATGGATCTGCTGGCTTCGGAGTCTTTCCGCAACAGTCTGAAAGTTACGCTGATCTTTGTGGTGATCGTTGTAGTAGGCGGCATGCTGCTGGGTCTGATCGCGGCAGTGCTGTGTAATAAGGCGTTCCCGGGCATCCGGTTTTTCAGTACGTCTTATGCGCTTCCGATGGCGATCGCGTCCAGTTCTGCGGCAATGGTATTTCAGATCATGCTGCATCCGACAGTCGGCATTGTAAATAAGCTGCTGGGACTGGATATTAACTGGCTGAATGATCCTGACACAGCGCTGTATTGTGTGGCGATCCTGACAGCCTGGCTGAACAGCGGGATCAATTTCCTGTATTTCTCGGCAGGACTTGGAAACATTGACGAGACGATCTATGAAAGAGCATCCGTGGACGGTGCGAGCAGCGTGCAGAAGTTTTTCAGTCTGACGCTGCCGGGACTTTCTCCGATCATGTTTTATACGCTGGTGGTTAATATTATCCAGGCGTTCCAGTCATTCGGACAGATCAAGATCCTGACGGAAGGCGGTCCGGATGAGGCGACAAATGTAATTGTGTATTCAATCTACCGTGATGCATTTTTCAATTACAGATTCGGCAGTGCAGCGGCACAGTCCGTGGTTCTGTTTATTATCATAATGCTGATCACCCTTGTGATGTTCCGGATTGAAAAGAAAGGAGTGAGCTACTGATGAGCCAGACAGATACGATGGCGGTTTCGCCCAGAAATACGATCAGCAGAGAAGAACTGCTGGCGCTGAAGAAGCGGATGAATGCAAAGGCCCTGACAAGAAGGCGGCTTCGTACAGGCGGGCTTCTGGCAGGAAATGTGGTGATGGCTTTTGTTATCCTGCTGCCTCTGCTCTATGCGGTGAGCATTGCATTTATGCCGTCCGGAGAACTGTTCACTACAGAGCTGAATATTCTTCCGCAGCATCCGACACTCCAGAATTTCGCAGATGCGTTTACAAATGTCCCGCTGCTGAGATTTATTCTGAACTCATTTATTATGGCGGGATGTATCACAGTCGGACAGATCATTACATGTTCGCTGGCGGCGTTCGCATTTTCGTTCCTTGAGTTTAAAGGAAAGGGAATCCTCTTTATGCTGGTTATGGCAACCATGATGGTTCCGGGCGAGGCGACGATCATTTCCAACTACCTGACAGTGGGAAATCTGGGAATGCTGGACACTTATCCGGTACTGATCATTCCGTATCTGACCTCTGCAATGGGAATATTCCTGTTCCGTCAGTTTTACATGACTTTTCCGAAATCACTGTATGAATCGGCGAAGCTGGACGGATGCGGCAATCTGAGGTTTATTGTGAAGATCCTTCTCCCGCTGACCAAATCAGCGATCGGGGCAATGGCGGTCTACACCTTTATCAATGCATGGAATATGTACATGTGGCCACTGCTTGTTACCGGATCCAATGATATGAGGACGGTCCAGATCGGGATCAGTATGCTGAACAGTGTGGATTCCCAGTCGATCACGATGATGATCGCAGGCGTTGTCATGATCATTATCCCGTCGATCTCGATCTTTATCGTAGGGCAGAAGCAGCTGATCCGCGGTATGTTCTCGGGAGCGGTAAAAGGATAAGTTTACATAGAACGATCAGTAACAGACAAGTTGAAGATTAAAGGAGAAAAAAGATGAAAAAGAGAGTTGTATCAATTTTAATGGCGGCAGTTATGACAGTCGGCCTGCTCGCAGGATGCGGCGGAAAGAGCCTGGAGGATCAGGCAGCCGCGCAGGAAGGTGAAGGAACCGGCGCGGCGGCAGAGACCGTAGAGATGGCAGGAGCCGACGAGGTGGACGGCACAGAGATCACATTCTGGCACTCAATGGGCGGTGTGAACGGACAGGCGATCGATGAGCTGGTAAAGCGCTTCAATGAGCAGAATGAGCTGGGCATCACAGTAGTATCTGAGTTCCAGGGTGAATACGATGATGCGCTTAACAAACTGAGAAGTGCGCAGATCGGTTCCATGGGTGCGGATCTGGTGCAGGTATATGAGATCGGAACCCGCTTTATGATCGATTCCGGCTGGATCATTCCGATGCAGCAGATGGTGGATGCGGACAATTACGATCTCTCGCAGATCGAGCCGAACCTGGCCGCGTATTATACAATCGATGACCAGCTGTATTCCATGCCGTTCAACTCATCCACACCGCTGATGTATTACAATAAAGATATATTTGAGAAAGCGGGGATAACGGAAATCCCGACCAGCCTTGAGGGGATTGAGGCTATCGGTGACAAGCTCCTGAACGAAGGCGGAGCAGGCGAAGTCATGTCATTATCCATCTACGGATGGTTCTTTGAGCAGTTCCTTGGAAAGCAGGGGCTTGATTATGCGAACAATGGAAACGGAAGAGAAGCTGCGGCGACGGCAGTTGCATTCGATGAGAACGGCGGCGCTGCAAATATTCTTAATGCATGGAAATCTCTGAATGATAAGGGATATGCTCCGGTCGTAGGAAAAGGCGGCGATGCGGGACTTGCCGATTTCTCCGCAGGGAAATCAGCGATCACGCTGGCATCAACAGCTTCTCTTAAACAGATCCTTCAGGATGTAAACGGTAAATTCGAGGTTGGAACAGCTTACTTCCCGTCAGTGAAAGACAGTGACCAGGGCGGCGTATCAATCGGCGGCGCATCTTTGTGGGCGCTGAACAATCAGGATCCGAAGAAGCTGAGAGCTACATGGGAGTTCGTGAAATTCCTTGTTTCTCCGGAGTCACAGGCGTACTGGAATGCACAGACAGGGTATTTCCCGGTGACGACAGCGGCACAGGAGGAGCAGGTGTTCAAAGATAATATCGCTCAGTATCCGCAGTTCCAGACGGCGATCGACCAGCTGCATGATTCTTCGCCGGAGTATGTGGGAGCACTGCTCAGTGTATTCTCAGAGGCAAGAGCCACCGTTGAGTCTGAGATCGAGAGCATGCTTAATGGAGAAGTGACGGCAGATGAAGCTGTTGCGGGTATGGCGGATTCCATTAATAAATCTATTGAAGAGTATAATCTTGTAAATGAATAAAAAATGGTTATAATGGACCATACAAGTAAAGCCGCCGAACTGATCCGGCGGCTTTTAGAATCTGACGGGAAGGATATTGATCATGACAAAAATATTTGCGCACAGAGGAGCCAGCGGATATGCTCCGGAAAATACGATGCCGGCATTTGAACTGGCCCGGCAGCAGGAGGCGGACGGGATCGAACTTGATGTACAGCTGACAAAAGACGGGGAAGTCGTGGTGATCCATGATGAAACCATCGACAGGACCAGCACGGGAAAAGGGTTTGTCCGGGACTACACTTTGCAGGAACTTTACGGATTTTCTTTTCACAACGGGATGGAACGTTATCGCGGGGTCAGGATCCCTACATTGAGAGAAGTGCTGGAATATGTGAAAACGGGAACGATGCAGGTGAATATTGAATTGAAGACGGGGATATTCTGGTATCCGGATATAGAGAAAAAGACACTGGATATCGTAAGAGAAACCGAGATGGAAGACCGGGTTGTCTATTCCTCTTTTAATCATTACAGTGTACAGAAAATCCGCAGTCTGAATGCAAAGGCGGAGACGGCCTACCTGTACAGCGACGTGCCCCTTGAAGTGGAAAAATATGCGAAAGATACGGGCGTGTCCGGGCTGCATCCTGCCGTATATCATATGTATATGTCAGACTTTATGAAAAAATATCGTGAAAGCGGGCTGAAAGTCCGTGTCTGGACAGTTAACCGGGAGGAAGACCTGGAGCGGTTTATCTGTGAAGACCTGGAGGCGGTTATAACGAATTATCCTGATGTGGCTCTGCGTGTGAGGAAGCGGGTGGAAAATGCTTAAGGATAAGCGGCTGTTTTTGCTGGATATAGACGGCACGGTGTGCATTGGCGAACGGCTTATCAGCGGTACGAAACAATTCCTGGAGGCGGTGAAGGAATCAGGCGGCCAGTTTGTTTTCATCACAAATAATTCGACCAGGGGGATAGATGATTACATTCGTTCCTTTCAGAAGCTGGGGATAGCAACAGATTATACAAACTTTATAACTGCATCGTATGCAACTGTACAGTATCTGAAGAAACATTACGAGGGGAAACTGATCTATGTAATGGGGACAAAATCCCTGATGAGAGAATTAAAGCGTAACGGGATACGCGTTACGGTTGACTGCCAGGATCCGGAGATTGCGTGCGTGCTTGTCTCTTATGACAATCAGCTGACGTATGAAAAGATTATGGATACCTGTCAGATCCTCAGCACACGGGAAGTGGGCTATATTGCTACGAATCTGGATTATGTATGCCCGATTGAATTCGGGTACGTACCGGACTGCGGCGCTATCTGTCAGATGCTGGAGCATGCAGTGAAGCGGACGCCGCAGTATATGGGAAAGCCCGGAACCGCCATGGTCGAATCAGCGTTGAAACTGAACCATTATCCGAAAGAAAAGACGCTGATCGTGGGGGACCGCCTGTATACAGATATTCTCTGCGGATACAGTGCAGGGGTGGAGACAGCTCTTGTTCTTACAGGGGAAGCTACAAAAGAAGAAGCGGAAAGATATCAATACGGTCCGGATTATATATTTGCATCAGTGGAAGAATTGTATCAGAAATGGATGGAAGCGTAGGCGAAAAGCGGAAGATGTCTTTTTTCTCTTGTTTCGCGGTATGATGTATTATAAAATAGCAGTATGTTTTTTATTGAGTTTATATAATACAGCGGGGAAGTATACAGATGAAAGATATGAAGACGCAGATCGCGGATACATTTTCCGAACTGCTTGAAAAAGAAGATCTGGACAAGATCACAGTGACAAAACTGATCGAAGCGTGCCAGATCTCAAGACAGACATTTTATTATCACTTCCATGACATTATGGATGTCCTGGAGTGGACCTTCAGGCGTGCGACACATGAACTTCTGGAAAAGAGCCTGAACGAATCCGAGCGGATCAATGCGCTGCTGGCGTATCTCCAGTTCGTGAAGAAACACAGGAAAAAGCTGAAGCGTCTGGTAGATTCCCGGAAGTGGTATCAGATTGAAGGGATGATGGTGGACGCGGTCGCGGTTTATCTGGAGAAGATGGCCCAGAGCCGTCCGCGGGAGGTGCAGGTCAGCTATGAAGAAATGCAGATCATGCTCCGGTTCTATGCGTGCGGGATGGTGGGCGTCCTTGTGCAATGCATGGAAGAAGGGAAAGTGGACGAAGAGCGCGTGCTCTATCAGATTGAGCGGATCATAACCGGGAAAGTGTTCCCGGGAAATCAGGAACAATAAAAAACGGGAACCGGCGGATTACTATCTGCCGGTTCTTTTTTTGTTGCTTATAATCTCCCTTGTGTGTCTTTACATTATCCGCAATCTGTCAGTTTTTTTGACAGAATCGCGGTTTTGTAAGTACAGAATCAGAAAATTGAGAGTCGCAAAGTGCTTTTTTATTTGCTATATATCAAGTGTGGGATGAATCTCGGGCATGTTTTGATCATATTGAAAGGAGGTCCGTGAGATGAGAACAGACGACAGCGTTTTTGCTGTGAAATTATATGAGATGGAAGAACAGTACGGAAAACTCCGGAGCCGCATCCTTGCCTGTGAACGGGGCGGGCGTGACCGGATCCGGACGGTGCTGAAAGAAGCATGTGATGAATACAGGGAAAATGAACTGCTGCTGGAGGAGAAAGCCAGATCCAGCCGTTCCGGGGCGGTGGCGAAACTCGCTAAAGCGCAGCTTGATTACCGGAAGAAAACCGGGGAACTGCTGAAAGATCTTGCGCAGGATGTACACTGCGAGGAAAATACGCCGGCGCAGGATGAGGAAGAGGCGGATCTGCTCTACGCAGAGTATGCGATGGATTTTGCCACACTGGCCATGCAGCAGGCGCTGATCTCGGCGCTTGGCGCGATGGACCGGCAGCAGCCGGAGGGATAAATCAGCCGCGGTAAGGCGGCAGTTGAAAAAAAGAAAGGAACAGACACTATGCATGAAGTAAAGAAACCGAAGAAGCCGCTCGTTTTTTATTATATTATCGTGCTTGCGGCCCTGCTTC
This sequence comes from Candidatus Mediterraneibacter guildfordensis, assembly GCA_019112735.1. Lineage (GTDB taxonomy): Bacteria > Bacillota > Clostridia > Lachnospirales > Lachnospiraceae > Mediterraneibacter > Mediterraneibacter guildfordensis. The sequence goes on along the minus strand of DXIS01000037.1, from coordinate 6,189 downwards.
TGATCAATTTCCTGTTCGTGCCCTGGGCGGCGGAACGGCAGGTAAAGGAAGTGGGCTACGACACATTTATGGATATGACTGTTGAAAAGAAGATCGGGCAGGTGCAGATCAATCAGCAGGATAATGAGATTGTATTTACGGATAAGGACAATACGGCGATCTATAAGACGGGGATGGTGGATGACCCGGGGCTGACCGACCGGCTGCATGATGCGGGCGCGAAGTTCTCCGGGCAGATCATCGAACAGGAGTCGCCGATCCTGGCGTTCCTGCTGTCCTGGATCGTTCCGATCGCCATCTTCATCGGGCTGGGCCAGTATATGTCCCGCAAGCTGATGAACAAGGCTGGCGGTGATAATTCGATGATCTTCGGCATGGGCAGGAGCAATGCCAAGATCTATGTGAAATCTTCCGAAGGGATCCGGTTCTCCGACGTGGCCGGCGAGGATGAGGCCAAGGAGAATCTGTCCGAGATCGTGGAGTATCTCCATAATCCGTCGAAATACCGGGAGATCGGCGCGTCGATGCCGAAAGGCATCCTGCTCGTGGGTCCTCCCGGAACCGGCAAGACGATGCTGGCAAAGGCGGTAGCGGGCGAGTCAAATGTGCCCTTCTTCTCCATGTCCGGTTCGGAATTCGTGGAAATGTTCGTCGGCATGGGTGCCTCGAAAGTCCGGGATCTGTTCCGGCAGGCCAAGGAGAAAGCCCCCTGCATTGTATTTATCGATGAGATCGACGCCATCGGCCAGAAGCGTGACGGCCGGGTGGGCGGCAATGATGAACGGGAGCAGACGCTGAACCAGCTGCTGACAGAGATGGACGGATTCGAGACGAACAACGGAGTCATCATCCTGGCAGCCACCAACCGTCCGGAATCTCTGGATCCGGCGCTCACAAGGCCGGGGCGTTTTGACCGGCGGGTGCCGGTGGAACTGCCGGATCTGAAAGGCCGGGAGGAGATCCTGAAAGTCCATGCGAAGAAAGTCCGGCTGGACGAGAGTGTGGATTTCCAGGCGATCGCAAGGATGGCGTCCGGAGCATCCGGCGCGGAGCTTGCCAATATTGTAAATGAAGCCGCGCTCCGGGCCGTGCGCCAGAACCGGAACGTTGTCACTCAGGCGGATCTGGAAGAAAGCATTGAAGTCGTGATCGCGGGCTATCAGAAGAAAAATGCGATCCTCACGGATCAGGAGAAAAAGGTGGTTGCTTACCACGAGATCGGCCACGCCCTTGTGGCGGCCATGCAGAGCCATTCCGCGCCGGTGCAGAAGATCACCATCGTTCCCCGTACTTCGGGCGCGCTTGGCTATACCATGCAGGTGGAAGAAGGCAATCATTATCTGATGAGCCAGGAAGAGCTGGAGAACAAGATCGCCACGCTGACCGGCGGAAGGGCGGCGGAGGAACTGGTATTCCATTCGGCATCCACCGGGGCGTCCAACGATATCGAGCAGGCGACGAAGCTGGCCCGGGCCATGATCACCCGGTACGGCATGAGTAAAGATTTTGATATGGTTGCCATGGAGACTGTGACCAATCAGTATCTGGGCGGCGACACATCCTTAAGCTGCTCGGCGGAGACCCAGACAGAGATCGACCGGCAGGTCGTGGAACTGGTGAAGAAACAGCATGAAAAAGCGGATCGGATCCTCGCGGAGAACCGGGACAAGCTGGATAAACTGGCGGACTATCTCTATGAGAAAGAGACGATCACCGGAGAGGAATTCATGGAGATCCTGAGATCCGAACCGTGAGCATAAGACAAGTATGGATTGATATACATTTTACAGAAAAGAGAAAGAAAGGCGGAGATACAAATGGGAAAATCAATTAAAGAGACAATGCAGGAATTCACAGTGAATCAGGCGCTGAAATATCTGGAGGGCAATCCGGAGGAGAATATCCCGAAGCTGATGGCGTTCGTGGACCGGATGATGCCAAAGGACTGGTATGCCGGCCAGCGCAATGCGATCCGCAATGCCATCGATCAGAAGAACAACTGGTATCAGCTCATCCTCAGGCTGTATGATCTTGATCCGGGCGTGCGCCGGACGTTCTTCCAGAACTTTATTACCAATGCCAGTCTGAAGGGGAGCGCGGTGCAGGAAGAGATGGCGGAAAAATATAACTGCAATATCCCCTGGGCGATCCTGCTCGATCCGACCACGGCCTGCAACCTGAACTGCACCGGCTGCTGGGCGGCGGAGTACGGGCACCAGTTCAACCTGAGCCTTGAGGACATTGATTCCATTGTGAAACAGGGAAAAGAACTGGGCACCTACATGTATATCTATACAGGAGGCGAGCCGACGGTCCGCAGCAAAGATATTTTCAGGATCTGTGAGATGCATCCGGACTGTGAGTTCCTTGCATTTACAAACGGCACGCTCATCGATGAGGCGTTCTGCCAGGAAATGCTGCGCGTGAAGAATTTCGTCCCGGCCATCAGTCTGGAAGGATTCGAGGAGGCCAACGACGGACGGCGAGGAAGCGGCGTATACCACAAGGTGCGCCGGGCAATGGCGCTTATGAAAGAACATAATCTTCCGTTCGGTATATCCGTATGCTATACAAGCCAGAATTTCGCGGATGTGAGCAGTGAAGATTTTTATGACATGATGATCGAGAGTGGCGCCCTCTTCGTATGGTATTTCCACTATATGCCGGTAGGGCACGGCGCGGTGACGGATCTGCTTCCGACGCCGGAGCAGCGGGAGGAAATGTATCACCGGATCCGCCATTTCCGGGAGACCAAGCCGATCTTCGGTATGGATTTCCAGAACGACGGGGAATATGTGGGCGGATGCATCGCCGGGGGCAGAAGATATCTCCATATCAATGCAAAAGGTGATGTGGAGCCCTGCGTATTCATTCATTATTCAAATGTAAATATCCATGACTGCACGCTCCTTGAGGCCCTGAGAAGCCCGATCTTCCAGGCGTATCACGACAACCAGCCGTTTAATGAGAACCATCTGCGGCCCTGCCCGATGCTGGAGAATCCGCAGCGGCTGCGGAAACTGGTCGAAGAGACCGGAGCGGTGAACACGGATTACCAGGATCCAGAGGATGTCAATGAACTCTGCGACCGGTGCGAGCCATATGCGCAGAACTGGAAAGCCACGGCAGACAAACTGTGGGAGAAGGGACATCCGGGGAATCGGTAAATTCATAATCTCCCCTTGATACATCTGCAGGATGTGATAAGATAGAGAAGATGATTTATCTTATGAACACAGAGGATCGGAGGAGTTATGAATTTTGACGATAAGAGTATGAAGCAGCTGAGGCGGCTGATCCTTTTTACGATCGTGATCCTGATCGCGCTCTGGAATTATGCGATCATTTTCGGCTGGATCAGGTTTGCGTTCGGGATCATTTTCCCGTTTCTGCTGGGCGGCGCGATCGCTTTTGTGCTGAATGTGCCGATGAATTTCCTGGAGGAGAAGATTTTCCACAATAAATACCTGAAGGAAAAGAAAGCCGTAAAGAAACTGGCCAGGCCGGTCAGCCTGATCCTGACCATCGCGATCGTGATCGGCGTCGTTGTACTGGTCATGTTTATCGTGATCCCGGAACTGACGGAAACGGTGCTTTCGCTGGGGCGGACGATCCGGACTTTTATACCGGACGCCCAGCGCTTCCTGGAAGACCTGTTTAAGGATAACAGCGAGATCAGCAGGTGGCTTGCGGGGATGAACCTGAATGTGGATCAGATCGTCAACCGGGCGATGTCATTTTTCCAGAATGGTGCGGGAGATGTGCTGAATTCGACGTTTCTGGCAATCGGTTCGATCGTGAGCGGTGTGACGACATTTGTGATCGCGTTTGTCTTTGCATGTTATGTGCTGCTGCAGAAGGAAAAACTGCGGGTGCAGGTGATAAAGGTAATGTACGCGTTTATGCCGGAGAAACGGGTGGAGTCATGCCTGGAGGTGTGCACGCTTACGGCAAAGTCGTTCTCAAGCTTCCTTACCGGCCAGTGTGTGGAAGCGCTGATCCTGGGGATAATGTTTTTTATAGTTATGACAGTGATCAATATGCCGTATACACTGCTGGTGGCCGTGCTGATCGCGTTTACGGCGCTGATCCCGATCTTCGGCGCGTTTATCGGCTGTGTGATCGGAGCGTTTCTTATATTAATGGTAGATCCGCTCAAGGCGCTGATCTTTGTGATCGTATTCCTGGTCCTGCAGCAGATCGAGGGCAACCTGATCTATCCGAAGGTGGTTGGCGCGTCTGTCGGACTTCCGTCCATATGGGTGCTGGCGGCGGTTACGATCGGCGGCAATGTGATGGGCGTTGTCGGCATGCTGATCTTCATCCCGATCGTATCTGTAGTCTATACACTGTTCAGAACGAGCGTGTATAAACGGCTGAAAAGCAAGCGTCGGGATCTCCGCACCGGGGCCGTGATCGGCAGAGAAACCGGGGGAGAGCCTGAGAAAAGCGAAAAATAAGTTTAAAACCTTGACTTACATCCATCCGCCGTGGTATACTACTACGGCGAATGGAAGTAGGTCTTTTTTTTATGCCTAAAATTTGATGGCTTCGCAACCATCAGCAACACGTTGTGAATATGTTAAAAGCGAGGTGGAAGTTGTGCGCACAAGAATTACTCTGGAGTGTACGGAATGCAAAAACCGTAACTACAACATGACGAAGGACAAGAAAGCTCATCCGGAACGCATGGAGACCAAGAAGTACTGCAGATTCTGCAAATCACACACACTGCACAAGGAAACGAAGTAGTCGTCGGAAGGAAGTGGACAAATGAGTGATAAGGCAAAGACTCAGAAAACTCAGAAGAAGAGCTGGTTCAAAGGACTTCAGGCAGAGTTTAAGAAAGTCATCTGGCCAGACAGGAAGACACTTGCAAGACAGACCACAGCAGTTATCGCTGTTTCCGTAGTGCTCGGAGCAGTGATTGCGGTTGTTGACGCTATCCTGAAATATGGGATCGACTTATTGGTAAGATAGCTGACCGCAGCAGAAAGGTGATTTTATGTCAGAAGCAAAATGGTATGTGGTTCATACTTATTCAGGGTATGAAAACAAAGTAAAGGCGAACATTGATAAGACGATCGAGAACCGCCATCTGGAAGACCAGATCCTGGAAGTACGCGTTCCCATGGAGGAAGTGACGGAGCTTCGGGGAAATGTACAGAAGGCGGTACAGCGCAAGATGTTCCCGGGGTATGTGATGATCCATATGATCATGAACGATGACACATGGTATGTGGTGAGAAATACCCGCGGTGTGACCGGATTCGTCGGACCGGGATCCAAACCGGTTCCGCTCGAGGACAGCGAGATGGAGAATCTCGGCATTAAGAAAGACAATGTGATCGTCAACTTCGGTGTGGGCGATACGGTTGTCGTCTTAAGCGGCGCGTGGGAAGGCACGGTCGGCGTTGTTCAGAGCATGAACGAGCAGAAGAAGAGCCTGTCTATCAATGTAGAGCTGTTTGGCCGTGAGACACCGGTTGAACTTGGTTTTTCAGAAGTGAAGAAAATGGATTAAAGATGAGTGGGAGGGGCACGGCCCCGCGAGTACCACAAGGAGGTAATTGAAATGGCAAAAAAAGTAGAAGGTTATATCAAATTACAGATTCCGGCCGGCAAGGCAACTCCGGCACCGCCGGTAGGTCCTGCACTTGGACAGCACGGTGTAAACATCGTTGAGTTTACAAAGCAGTTCAATGCAAGAACAGCAGACCAGGGCGACCTGATCATCCCGGTAGTCATCACTGTATACAATGACAGAAGCTTCAGCTTCATCACAAAGACACCGCCGGCAGCGGTTCTGATCAAGAAAGCATGCAAGATCCAGTCCGGTTCAGGCGTGCCGAACAAGAACAAAGTTGCAACGATCACAAAAGCTCAGCTCCAGGAGATCGCTGAGATGAAGATGCCGGACCTCAACGCAGCATCCGTAGAGGCTGCCATGAGCATGGTGGCAGGAACATGCCGTTCCATGGGTGTAGTTGTAGAAGAGTAGAGCACTTGGCGTTATAGAAGCTATGAAACAGAAGTGGGAGGGGCACGTTCCCGCCATTACCACAAGGAGGTTATTGTAAAATGAAACGAGGAAAGAAATATATCGAAGCTGCGAAACTGATCGAGAGAGGAAACCTCTACGACAAAGACGAAGCAGTGGCACTTGTTAAGAAAGCAGCAGTGGCAAAG
>DXIS01000006.1 GCA_019112735.1 Candidatus Mediterraneibacter guildfordensis | reverse complement strand
GTACACGGTAAATTCTCAGTACCGTGCTAGTTTCCTCGCTCCATGAGATAATAACTCCAGAAAACTACAAGTTTTTTAAAGGAGTTAGTGCCATGGATAAAATCACACATCAGGTCCGTGCAGAGCACTGGGCCAGGATCCTGAATGAATGTATGAACAGCGGGATGTCAAAGACCGCCTGGTGCCGGGCAAACGGGATCTCCGAGAAACAGTTCTTTTACTGGCAGCGCATCCTGCGCCGGGAAGCTTATGAAGCATCTCAGAATCCGTCCCTGCCTGCAGTTACAAAGGCAGGACAGTTATCTGCCGTTCAGCAGTCGGTATCTTTCGCCGAGATCAAACTTCCTGCTGTGTTACCAGATGCATCATCCGTTTTCCATCCGGATCTTGTAATCCGGAAAGGGAAACTTGTCCTGGAGATCTCGAATTCAGCCTCGGCAGAACTGCTCTCCCGGATAGGAGGGATCCTCCATGCTGAATAACGCATCCGGCTTCCGTAAGGTTTACATTGCTGCCGGCTATACGGATCTGCGGCGCGGCATTGACGGGCTGGCATCCATTGTGAAATTTAACTTCCAGCTGGATCCATACGAAAAGGATATCCTCTTCCTGTTCTGCGGAAGACGCAGTGACCGCATCAAAGGGCTTGTATGGGAAGGGGATGGATTCCTTCTTCTTTACAAAAGGCTGGAGCTGGGCGGATTCAGCTGGCCCCGTACCAAAGAAGAGGCCCTGGAGATCACGCCGGAACAATACCGGGCGCTGATGCAGGGGCTGGAGATCGTATCCAGACATCCGATCCAGGAAGTGCAGCCCAGAGATCTCCTTTGATACGTTGTGCAAAACGGAGAAATTTAAAAATCTTTTCCGGTTTGCCCTCGCAGATACGGTGGAAGTTATCCACATCCGGGCCTCATGCCATTCATTCAATTAAGAGTACTCCACAGCGATCAGCTGCTGTGTGGATAAGTACTCTGAAAAACTGAAAAAAACCAGTAGTTTTTTCGGCTTTTCAGAGTGTTTATCCTTTGGTGAGAATGACAGATTCATTTTTCGCCTGGTTCGCTTTTTCTTTCGATTTGCGGTACAATAGTCCCAGCAAGACAAAGGAGCGCCGAACATGACGAAGATCTACTCACCGGAAGAACTGAACAGTTTCAACAGGGAAACACTCGTGGCAGTGACCCTGTCCATGCAGGACCAGCTGGCCCAACTGAATACAAACATGGAACGCCTGATCGAGCAGATCGCGTCTGCAAACAATCACCGCTATGGGCGCTCTTCCGAAAAGCTGGATGTGATCGCCGGGCAGCTGGAACTGGAGCTCATCTTTAACGAAGCGGAAGCACTGACCGAGACGCTTTATGTTGTTGAGCCCGCAGAAGAGGATGTGATCCAGGTCACGCGCCGTAAGAAAAAAGGAAAACGCGAGGAAGATCTTAAGGATCTTCCTGTGGAAGTCATTCCCCATACCCTTCCTGAAGAAAAGCTGCAGGAAATCTTCGGCGCTGCTGGCTGGAAGCAGCTCCCGGATGAAGTCTATAAAAGAGTCCGGGTACAGCCGGCAGTCTACACAGTCGAAGAACACCATGTGGCCGTGTATGCCGGAAAGGACAACCAGACGATCGTGAAAGCGGACCGGCCGAAGGAGCTGCTCCGAAACAGCATCCTGACGCCCTCCCTGGCCGCAAGCATCCTGAATGCCAAGTATGTCAATGGACTTCCCTTATACCGGATCAGCCAGGAATTCCTGCGCAATGACATCCACATCTCCCGGCAAGTGATGGCAAACTGGGTAATCCAGTGTTCCGACCGGTATCTGGGGTCCCTTTATGATTACCTTCATAACAGGATGTACCGCTTCCATGTGCTGCAGGCCGACGAGACTCCGGTCAAGGTGTCAAAGGACGGGCGTCCGGCGAACAGTAAGAGTTACATGTGGGTCTACCGGACGGGAAAGGGATATGGGGATACCCCAATCATCCTGTATGAATACCAGAAGACCCGGAAAGCAGACCATCCGCGGGAATTCCTGAAAGGATTTAACGGTGTCGTCGTCTGCGACGGATATTCCGCCTACCGGAAGCTGGACCGGGAAACCGAAGCCATCGTCTTCGCAGGGTGCTGGACCCATGCGAGAAGGTATTTCGCGGATGCCCTGAAAGCACTGCCGAAAAAGGAGCATGGGGCAGCCAAAGAAACGGTCGCCTATGAAGCGATCAAGCGGATCGGCGCGATCTATCATCTGGACAACCAGCTTGCAGATCTGAAACCGGACGACCGCAGGAAACAGCGGCAGATCAACCTCAAACCTCTGGTGGAGGCTTTCTTTGCGTGGGCAAAAGAGATCAAGGGATCCGGCCGCCTGATCAAAGGTAAAACCCTGGAAGGGATCAACTACTGCATTAACCAGGAAGAGGCATTAAAAGTATTCCTGGATGACGGTGAAGTCCCGCTTGATAATAACGCAACAGAAGGCGCGCTGCGCAGCTTCTGCCTGCACAAACATGCATGGAAGCTGATCGACAGTATCGACGGCGCAAAATCCAGTGCGATCGTCTACAGCATCACAGAAACAGCGAAGGCGAATAACCTGAATCCTTTCCGCTATCTGGAATACGTCCTGACTGTGATGAAGGACCACCAGGAAGATACGGATTACCGTTTTATGGAAGACCTGCTTCCATGGTCTGGGCAGCTGCCGGAAATCTGCCGGAGCAAAACAAAAACAACGAATGTGTAAACCGGCCGCCAGGAAACGGCGGTCAAAAAATATGCTGGTACTCATGATTTACCGTGTACGTGGAGAGAAATACACTGACCGAGTTTAACTCCAGCAATACGGATCTGCTGGATGTGGAGCAGGTAAAGGACAAGCTCCTGGCGCTGAAGTATATTCAGGACGAGCTGGCAGAGTGGGAGAATCGGTAAAGGAGAGAGGCATATGCATATATTGGTGACAGGGGCCAGAGGCTTCGTGGGAAAGAATCTGGTGGAATCCCTGAAAAATATCCGTGATGGCAAGGACCGGGTACATAGGATCAATGGGCTGGAGGATCCGGCCGGGCTGGTGATTGATGAATATGATCTGTCTTCCACGCCCGAAGAACTGGAGTCTTACTGCAGGGAGGCGGATTTTGTCTTCCATCTGGCCGGGGTGAACAGACCCAAGGATCCGGCTGAGTTTATGAAGGGGAATTTTGGATTTTCCTCCACGCTTCTTGATACGTTGAAGAAATATGGCAATCAGGCGCCGGTCATGCTTTCCAGCAGCGTGCAGGCAAGTCTTACGGGACGGTTTGCAGGAAGCGAATATGGAAAGAGCAAGCTGGCAGGAGAAGAACTGTTCCGGCAGTACAGCAAGGAGACCGGGGCGAAGGTGCTGATCTATCGGTTCCCGAATCTCTTTGGCAAATGGTGCCGCCCGAACTACAATTCTGCGGTGGCCACATTCAGCAATAATATAGCCAATGATCTGCCGATCCAGGTCAATGACCGGAGCACAGAACTGGAGCTTCTCTATATCGATGATCTGATCGAGGAGATGCTGCTGGCGTTGAATGGACAGGAGCACCGGGATGAAAATGGCTTCTGCTGTTGTCCGGTTATGTTTCACAAGACGCTGGGAGAGATCGTGGACCTGCTCTACTCTTTTAAGGAGAGCAGAAAGGATCTGTCTGTGCCGGATATGAGCGACGGGTTTGCGAAGCGGCTGTATGCCAACTATCTGTCCTATCTGCCGGCGGACGGATTTTCTTATAAATTGAAGATGAACCGGGATGACGGGGGGATCTTTACGGAGATCCTGCGGACCGCGGACAGAGGCCAGGTATCCGTCAACATCAGTAAGCCCGGTATCACGAAGGGGCAGCACTGGCATCATACGAAGAATGAAAAGTTTGTGGTAGTGTCTGGTCATGGCCTGATCCAGCTCCGGAGGATCGGGAAGGATGAGGAAGGCAATCCGTACCCGGTGGTAAACTATAAAGTCAGCGGGGAAGAGCTCACGGTGGTAGATATGATTCCGGGCTATACCCACAATATCATCAATCTGTCGGATACGGAGGAGCTTGTGACCCTGATGTGGGCCAATGAGCCGTTCGACCCGGAGCATCCGGACACCTTTGGAGAACCGGTGGAATAAAGAATTTTGCAGGAGGAATCGATGAAAACGGACTATTCACAAATACATTTTCAGGAAAATGGAAAATTGAAGCTTCTGATCATCGTAGGCACCCGGCCGGAGATCATCCGTCTGGGGGCGGTGATCACCAAATGCCGGAAGTATTTTGATACGATCCTGGCTCATACCGGACAGAATTATGACTATAACCTGAATGGCGTTTTTTTCAGGGATTTGAAACTTGACGATCCGGAAGTGTATATGGATGCGGTAGGAGATGACCTGGGTGCAACTGTGGGGAATATCATCAATGCATCATATAAGCTGATGACGCAGATCAAACCTGATGCGCTGCTAATCCTGGGGGATACCAATTCATGCCTTTCTGCGATTGCGGCGAAGCGCCTGCATATTCCGATTTTTCATATGGAAGCGGGCAACCGGTGCAAGGATGAGTGTTTACCTGAGGAGACGAACCGCAGGATCGTGGATATCATTTCCGATGTGAATCTGGCCTACTCCGAGCATGCCCGCAAATATCTCCATGAGTGCGGACTGCCGAAAGAGCGCGTCTATGTGACAGGCAGCCCCATGGCGGAAGTACTCCATCAGAATCTGTTAGGAATCGAGAAATCAGATGTACTGGAGAAACTGGGACTGGAATCCGGCAAGTATATCCTTCTGTCCGCACACAGGGAGGAGAATATTGATACAGAGAAGAATTTCCTCTCACTGTTTACAGCGATCAATAAGCTGGCAGAGAAGTATGACATGCCCATCCTCTACTCCTGCCATCCGCGTTCCAGGAAGCGTCTGGAAGCTTCCGGTTTCCAGCTGGATCCGCGGGTCGTACAGCATGAGCCGCTTGGCTTCCATGACTACAATCATCTGCAGATGAATGCGTTTGCGGTTGTATCCGATTCAGGAACGCTGCCGGAGGAGAGTTCTTTCTTTACGTCTATCGGTCATCCGTTCCCGGCTGTGTGCATCCGTACTTCCACGGAGCGTCCGGAAGCGCTTGATAAGGCATGTTTTGTCCTGGCCGGGATCGATGAGAAATCCCTGCTGCAGGCGGTGGATACTGCGGTGGAAATGAACCGGAACGGGGATTACGGCATCCCGGTTCCGGATTATGTAGAAGAAAATGTGAGTACTAAAGTTGTGAAGATCATCCAGAGTTATACAGGAGTAGTCAACAAGATGGTCTGGAGAAAATTCTAGGACATATGAGTATGAAGACAGAAGCAGTGGTCTTAAAACTGACCGGAAACGCTCTTTTTGACGCCGGGTTTACGATCCCGCGGGATGTGGACTGGCAGGCGGTCTGTGAAGAGTGTAATAAGCAGACAGTGACAGTTCTTGGTTTCTGCAGCGCAAAACAGGCGGAGGGGCTGGATCCCGAAGTGCAAAACCGCTGGGAGAAGGATGTGGCTGCCGTCGCGTTCCACAATTACAGAGTTACATTTTCCCATCAGAAAGTGCATCAAATGATGGAAGAAGCCGGGATCCCGTATGTGATCCTAAAGGGCTGCGCTTCTGCAGCGTATTACCCGAGGCCGATGGAACGGCTGATGGGGGATGTGGATTTCCTGGTCCGCAAGTCTGATCTAGAAAGGGCAGGGAAGGTACTGGAAGCAAACGGGTTCCGTCCATGGGAAGAAGAACATATCTGTCATGTAGTATACCGGAATGAGACCGAACATCTGGAGATGCATTTTGAGCCTGCGGGAGTTCCTTACGGGAAAGCCGGCGAGATCTGCCGGGAATATTTCCGGGACATTTATGAACAGTCGCAGCTCACCGATTATGAGGGCGGACAGCTGCGGTTTCCGTCAGCGTTTCATCACGGGCTGAGCCTTCTTCTGCATACCAGCCATCATATGCTGGGAGAAGGCATCGGGCTTCGTCATCTGTGTGACTGGGCCGTGTTCGCAGCTTCATTTTCAGAGGAAGAATTCCGCAGCATCTTCGAGGAGAAGCTGAAACGGATCGGCCTGTGGAGATTTGCCTGTATCCTGACGCGGACGGCGGAAAAATATCTGGGATGTCCGAAACGCGCTTGGAGCGGGGAGCGCGGAGTATTCCGGAATAAGGCGGAAGTGGATGAACTGGCCCGGGCGGTGATATGGGATGTATTTACCGGCGGCAACTTTGGAAGAAAGCAGGAGGGCAGAGTCTATGAGACATATTTGATCTCCAGTCGCGGCAAAGACGGAGTCGGAAGAAGAAATATGTTCCAGCAGGCGGTCAGATCTGTGAATGAAATGGTCTGTACAAACTGGCCCCTTGCGAAGCGTATAAAGATCCTGCTTCCGGTCGGCTGGGCATATTATTGCACCCGGTATCTGATCCGGATCGCAACGGGAAAACGGGCGCCGCTGCATCTCAGGGAGCTTGGAGAACGTGCGAGAGAGCGGAGAAACGTGTACGGGAAGTTTGGGTTGTATGAGACAGGGGATCTGTTCCGGAGGGATTAGAGGTTTGTAAAGGTACACGGGCAGGAGCAAAAATTTGACATCCCCGTGCTAAGCTTGTAAAATGAAAAAACAGACAGGTATCGGGTGCGGTGTGCGTAGAAAATGTGGTGTTTTCGGAACAGTTATGTGGAGCAGCTGCAAATGATAAAATACGAACCGGTATTGATAAAGGATCCGGATGATTATAAGATGATTTAGCCCCTTGAACTTTCACCACCTTCCGAGAGGCGTTATCGGGTGTTATTAAAGCCCCGGAAACCCTTGAAAATACGCCAATTTATCCATGCGAAGGCGTTATAGGCTGTTATCGAACATTACCGCATTTTTATGGCCTCACGGACGCTCGTGAGGGAAAAATTAAGGGCAAAACACAGGGAACGACAAGAGAATGAAGTGGCAAAGAGAACTGTCGTGATGTGTGCCAGGCTCCGCCGGAGCCTCCCCTGTGTGAAGCCGGACAACTGAATATAGCGGCTCTTGTGAGCCGATGGATTGACGGACATTAGTGTTTCTGCTGATGTCCGTTTTTCTATGCCCAAAATCAGATGCGAAGGAGGTTCAGGGCTGGGCCTCCTTTTTGCGTCTCAATGGAGGTGAGAAGCATTGAGCGACAAGCCCGCGTCACCTGCCAGGGGACGAAAGAAAACCGCCTCGCCTGCCCAGCAGCCACCCCAGGAAGAAGTGGTGGTTCGCCTGCAGCTGACGGACCTTCATCCTTTCCCGGACCACCCTTTTCAGGTGCGGCACGATGAGGAAATGCGAGAGACAATCCAGAGCGTCAAAGAGTATGGCGTGATTGTTCCGGCCATTGTGCGGC
>DXIS01000036.1 GCA_019112735.1 Candidatus Mediterraneibacter guildfordensis | reverse complement strand
GACAGTTCGGTCCCTATCCGGCGTGGGCGTAGGATATTTGAGAGGAGCTGTCCTTAGTACGAGAGGACCGGGATGGACTGGCCGCTGGTGTATCTGTTGTTTTACCAAGAGCATAGCAGAGTAGCCAAGCCGGGAAGGGATAAACGCTGAAGGCATCTAAGCGTGAAGCCCCCCTCAAGATGAGATATCCCATAACGTCAAGTTAGTAAGACCCCTTGAAGACGACGAGGTAGATAGGGCAGAGGTGGAAGTGTGGTAACACATGGAGCTGACTGTTACTAATAGGTCGAGGGCATAACCAAAGCGGGAATAGGTAAGAGATGTAGAGATTCTTTGTATGTAGTTTTGAAGGTATACGGATAATTTCACAGGAATGAGAGGAAGCGCCCGGAGGAGAAATCTTCCGGGCGTTTTTTTCATGCTGTTGAGCCTTTGCATCCACGGACCGTCAGTAGCGCATCTGCATTTTTCAGTGTAAGGCTGTCTTTGTCATAGTCTAAAGTTTTTTATTTTGCATGACAGGTATGTTTTTTGATAATGTCTTCTGAGAATTAAAGATTAAAATAGACCTGTAATATGTTAAGATAGACTCAGTGTACGGACTGGAGAATGATATGAGATTATTAAAGCTGGTAATTGTAGACGACGAACCGATCCTGCTGAAAGGGCTGATCGATACATACGACTGGAAGAGCATGGGATTTGAGGTGGCGGGATCTGCCCAGAGCGGGGAACAGGCGCTCCAGGTAATACAGGAGGTGAAGCCCCATGTGGTGCTGACGGATATCCGCATGAAGCAGATCACGGGGCTGATGGTGATGGAGGAGATCCAGAAGACGGACCTGGAGTGTCTGTTTATCGTGCTGAGCGCGTACCGGGACTTTGACTATGCGCAGCAGGCGTGTGACCTGGGGGCGTTCGCCTACCTGTTAAAGCCCATTGAGGATGAGAAACTCCAGGAGACGATGAAGAGTGCGTATCAGTCCTGTATGGAGAGGATGGAGCACGAAGCAAAGTATGAGAGCTGGGAGCAGCTTCTGGTGAAGGACCGGAACAGCTTCCTGCAGGTGGTTGTCCAGAAGTATGTGCAGAACCGTATCCCGCAGGAGAAGATAGAAGAGGTATTCCGGATGCTGGGAGATGTGCCGGGAAATGACGAACGGTTCATCACCGTGTGCGTAGACATTGACCTTGCCTACAAGATCACCAATCCTCTGGACTACGAGGCGTCCCGCTTCGCTCTTATCCGGAGGCTTGAGGAAGTGATAGGAGGCAGGTTCTTCTTCTGGAGGACGGAAGGCGGCGGGGAAGAATGCGCGTTTATCATCCGTACAGCAAAGAAAGATGCGGTCCGGACGCTCAAAGAAATACTGGAGCATGTGAAGGAGGATGAGAAAAGCCCCGTGGTGGCGGCAATTTCAAAGCCGTATAAAACGATCGCCGGGATACAGCGGAGCTTCGCCGAGGCGCAGCGGCTGTTCGGGATGGCGAGCATATCCGGCGCAAGCGCATTTACCGTATCGGAGGAGGTATCCCTGGCGGAGGATCCGGCTCTGGATATGAACGGACGGGCTGACATGGACAGCCTGATCGCGGGCGCGGTGCGCAGGAACAGCAAAAAAGAGCTCAAAGAAGCCTTTATCCAGCTTATCTACAGTCTTCCGGATGACGAGGAGCAGCAGTGTAAATATCTGCACCGGGTGATGCTTCGGACGGAATTTATGTTGCAGGATACCTATGGGCTTACGGAGGATATGAAGGAAAAGTTCCGCAATTACTACTACAATCTTGAGAACCTGAACGCGGCGAAAGCGGTGGACGTCTGCTACCGGATCCTGTGTGACGCCGTAGAGGCGAGGGAAAAGGAAGCGGCGGAGGACGAGACGGGATATTTCCGGGAATATATATCAGAGGCGGTGGCTTATATCCAGGAGCATCTGCAGGAAGAGGACCTCTCCATCGTTTCCGTGGCGGCGCACATTTATCTGAATCCGGTGTATTTCGGCAGAGTGTTCAAGAATACATTTCATATGACATTCAAGAAATACCTGATGGAGAAGAGGATGGAGAAAGCAAGGGAACTGCTGGAGTCGGGAAGCGGGAGCATCGGGGATATCTGCGACGCAGTGGGAATCCATAATCCTTCTTACTTCTCCCATCTGTTCAAGCAGTATACGGGGAAACTGCCGAGCGAATACCGGAAGGAATACGAAACATAAGGAAAAAGGCGGGGAGAACGGTGAGAAAGGACGGGAAGAGATCAGGCATACAGAGACGGTATCTGAAGTATACGGCGGCCCTCCTGGGGCTGGCGCTTCTGCTGTCCAGCCTGGGCGTAGGGCTCAGTGTGCGGGACAGGCTGACGAGATCTATTATAGACAAATATGAGTTTATGACCGAGCGGATGGGGCTTGCCCTGGAAAATATGTTCCGCAGGACGGATGAGACGACCGCAGAGTGCATCCTCTACGACGATGTGCAGCAGAGCCTTCGGACACAGGGACTGGAGGATGTCAGGCACATCGCCCTGAGCAAGTACTTTGCGTATATCGACCTTGATTATGTGGCGGATTACTGTTACGTGGACAATAAGGGAAATGTATACAGCAGGTCTTACTCCGACGTCTCATATGAGGATGTAGAGGAGAGCGGATTCGAGCGGTATCTGGGAGAGGAGTATTCCAGGACAAAGTGGTTCTGGACGAAGGATACTCTGTTCGGGACTGGAGACGACGCCCTGTTTATCGGAAGATATGTGAGAAGTCTGGAGTATGCCCATGAGCCGGGAATGCTGTTCTTCAAGATGGAGGATGGATTCTTAAGAGAGATTGCGGGGATCAGCCCGGAGCTGGAAGATGAGGCGGTTGTCGGCATTGTCGACGGGGAAGGACAGGTATGCCTGTCTTTGGCTCCGGGAACTTTCCGCGAGGATGAGAGTGTTCCGAAAGATATCGGGGAGATGGCTGTCAGGGATGCGCGGACTGGAGACGGAGAGGGTATGTCCGGGATGCTTCTTTCGGGAGAGCGGGTGAAGGGCGGCGTGCTTTCGGCGTACCGGGATGCAAGCAGCGGGCTGACGGTATTCTCCTTTGTGCCGGACCGGGTGCTGAACCGGGGGATCATCCCCGTCTTTCTTGTGATGGCGGGAATCTATCTGCTTGTGACCGCAGCCGCCTTTGTCATCAGTATCTATTTCTCAAAGAGATTTACAAAGCCGATCCGTACGATCCGGGAGGCGATGGCCGGATTCGACGGGACGAATTTCGAGCGGACGATAGAACTGCACACGAACACAGAGCTGGATGAGATCGGGAACTCTTACAATGAGATGCTGCAGAATATCCGGCGGCTGCTCGATGAGATCAAGGCGCAGGAGAAGGAACTTCGGACAACGGAGCTGAACATGCTGATCAGCCAGATCAATCCTCATTTCCTCTATAATACACTGGATACGATCTACATGCTTGCGCGGATCAATAAGGAAGAGACGACCATGCGGATGATCCAGGCGCTGTCAAAATATCCGCGTCTGTCGCTGAGCAAGGGGAGCGAGATCGTGACTGTGGAGGACGAGCTGGAAAATGTCCGCAGCTACATAGAGATCCAGCAGATCCGCAATCAGGATCTGTTTACCTGTGAGATCGACTGCCGGGTGGACGCCGCGGGCACACATATCCTGAAGCTGATCCTGCAGCCCCTCGTGGAGAATGCGGTGAAGTACGGATTTCAGGATATATTCGAGGGCGGCAGGATCGTCATAACGGTAGAGGAAAAAGAGGGAGACCTGTGCCTGAGCGTGTCGAACAACGGATCTCCCATGGATCCGGCGATGGCGGATAAGATCAACGGCATGAACGACCTGCCTGTGGCGGAGCTCAAAGACTGCTTCCCGGATAAGCGGCACGGGTACGGAGTGATGAACATCCTGATGCGGCTTCGCCTGAAATACGGCGGCAGAGCGGCGTTTTACTGTGAGTCAGGGGAAGAAGGAACGGTGTGTACGATCAGGATCCCCGGCGGGGACATACAGGAGAAAGAGGAGGAACAGTGGGATGGATAAAAGGAGAATGACGGCTGCGGGAGCTGCGGCGCTGCTCCTGGCCCTGACGGCGGCAGGCTGTGCGGGGGCGGATACGGAGACCGTGAGCGGAGACGGGGAAGTGTCCATTCCAATCACTCTGATCGTGGACTCTTCCACGGGGATACGCAATGAGGAAAATGTGATCCGCGCGTTCAACCAGATGTACGACGGGAAATGGCAGGCGGATGTGGACTGGATCATGGAGACGGAGGAGGAATACCGGCAGAACTTAAAGCGCCAGAATGTGACGGATACGCTTCCGGCGGTGATCACGGATCTTCGGATGCTCCCGTCTTTCTACTATATGATGATACAGGATGGACGGATCGAAGAGCTGTCCGATTATATATACGGGGACGAGGAATGGATGGCGATGATCGAGCCTGCGGTGCTTGAGTCGTGCAGCGAGGAGGACGGGAGCATTTACTTAAGTCCGATCAGCACGGCGGCATTCTCCTGCTCGGGGATGTACTGGAATGAAGAATTATTCGCACAGGCGGGGATCGGGCGGTTCCCGGAGACGTGGGAAGAGTTCTGGGACTGTTGCGAGCAGCTTCAGAACAGTGGGATCACGCCCCTGGCGCTGCACACGGAGGGCACGGGCTGGGCGCCCATGCTGATCGCCACTGCGGAGACGGCGTCCACAGAGGAAGGTGCGGCGTTCATGCAGGAATTCTATCCGGAAACTTATCAGAACGAGAGCGGGATACATCTTGCGCAGACGCTGCAGAGGCTGTTTTCCTATACGACGGAAAATGCGCTCTATTCCGATTTTGACGTTTCTTATGAGAACTTCTTTGCCGGGGAGGCGGCGATGATCCCCAACGGATACTGGATGATGGACCAGATCCCGGAAGAATGGCAGGACAAGGTGCGTTTCTCCGCCTTTCCGGAGAATAAGATGATCTCATCGCCGGAGACGTTCGGCTGGGCGATCGTATCCTGGTACAGCGAAGAGGTAAAGGAAGGCGCCGCGGCGCTGTTAAAGCTGCGCACGCAGCTGAACATGGAGCAGAGGGAAGAACTCTTTGCCAAAGATCCTTCCGGGATGATCCCTGCGGAACGGGATTATATCGAAGCATACAGGAAGGATCCCCAGCTCGTGCCGAATTACCAGGTGAAATGGAACTCCATCCTGCAGGAGGAGACGCTGGGAGAGATCCTGCCGGCCCTTGCGCAGGGCAAGATGACGCCGGAGGAATTCGCGGCCAGAGAAGATGAGAGCATCCGTATGTTTGAGGAAGAACAGTGATGTATATTTTTTGCTATCCGAGGTTGTGTATTTGTTAACGGCAGGGAGGACGGGACTGCTATAATTCCCTCAAGAACAAGGAAAACAAAAGGTTTTCAGAAAGGTGAGGGATACTATGAAAAAGAAAAAAGTATTATCGATCGTACTGGCAGCAGCGATGATCGCAGGTCTGACGGCAGGCTGCGGAAGTGATTCCGGTTCCGGAGAAGGCGGTTCGGAAGAGGCGAAAGGAAAGGTGTATTATCTGAACTTCAAGCCTGAGGCGGATGAGTACTGGCAGGAGCTGGCGGAGACTTATACGGACGAGACCGGCGTGCCGGTGACCGTGCTGACGGCGGCTTCCGGCGAGTATGAGAAGACGCTGAAATCCGAGATGGCGAAGACAGACGCCCCGACGCTGTTCCAGGTGAACGGACCGGTCGGCCTGGCAAGCTGGAAGGATTACTGCTATGACCTGTCGGACTCTGATATCGCAGGAGAGCTGACAGACGACAGTTTCGCCCTGATGGACGGGGACAAGATGGCGGGCATCGCCTACGTGGTCGAGAATTACGGGATCATTTACAACAAGGCGCTGCTGGAACAGGCAGGATACACGGCGGACGACATCACAGACTTTGACAGCTTCAAGGAGGTCGTAGAGGACATCACGGCGCGCAAGGATGAACTCGGCTTCTCCGCCTTTACATCAGCAGGTATGGACGGATCGTCTGACTGGAGATTCAAGACCCATCTCGCAAACCTTCCGATCTACTATGAATACAAAGACGAAGGGATCGACACGACAGACGCGATCAAAGGAACCTATCTCGACAACTACCGTCAGATATGGGATCTGTACATAAACAACGCGACCTGCGCTCCGACCGAGATCTCTACCAAGACGGCGGACGACGCGACGGCTGAGTTCGTGACAGAGGAAGCGGTATTCTACCAGAACGGCACATGGGAATACAACAACATTGCGGACGTCGGAGACGAGAATCTGGGAATCCTCCCGATTTATATCGGCGTGGAAGGCGAAGAGAACCAGGGTGTGTGCACAGGAACAGAAAACTACTGGTGCGTAAACTCCAAGGCGTCCGAGGATGATATCCAGGCGACTCTTGACTTCATGAACTGGTGTGTGACGTCTGACGAAGGCGTGGAGGCGATGTGCAGCGACATGGGATTTGTGATCCCGTTCCCGGCAAATCTGGAGTCCACCAATACTCTGGTAAATGAGGCGAACAAATATATGGAAGAAGGCAAGACGCCTGTGACATGGTGCTTCTCCACAATGCCGTCCGAAGAGTGGAAAAACGGCGTGGGATCAGCCCTGACAGCATACGCCGCAGACCAGACGGACGCGAACTGGGATGCAGTAGTGAGCGCGTTCGTAGACGGCTGGGCGGCAGAGGCAGCGGCTGCAAAATAAGAAACTTTAAGCTCTTACTTTCATTCTACTATATATAAAAACTTACGGTATAAGCGGCGGGCAGAGACGGTCTGAACGCCGCTTTTTAAAAGGAGGACGATTATAATGGAAAAAGCGGTAAAACGCTATATGCCGATCTTTGTACTCCCCACGTTCTTTGCGTTTATCCTTGGATTTATCATTCCGTTTATCATGGGGATCTGGCTGTCGTTCTGTGAGTTTACAACAGTGACGGACGCGAAATTCGTGGGAATATCGAATTATATTGAAGCGCTTAAAGACACAGTATTCCGGCACTCATTCTGGTACACCTGCCTGTTTGCGGCCGTATCTCTGATCGTGATCAATGTCTTTGCGTTCGCGCTGGCAATGGCGCTGACGCAGAAGATGAAGGGAACAAATATCTTCCGCACCATCTTCTTTATGCCGAACCTGATCGGAGGCATCGTGCTTGGATATATCTGGCAGCTGATCTTCAACGGCATCCTTGCAAAATACCAGACTGCCCTCGGATTAAACGAGTGGTACGGTTTCTGGGGGCTGATCATCCTTGTGAGCTGGCAGCAGATCGGATATATGATGATCATCTACATCGCGGGGCTCCAGTCTATCCCGGGAGACGTGATGGAAGCGGCGCAGATCGACGGCGCGTCCGGGATCCAGAGGCTTTTCCGGGTGACGCTCCCCATGATGATGCCGTCCATTACGATCTGTATGTTCCTGTCCATCACCAACGGATTCAAGCTCTTCGACCAGAACCTGTCGCTGACGGCGGGCGAACCGTCGAAGATGTCAGAGATGATGGCGCTCAATATCTTCAATACCTTCTACGGACGTACCGGCTGGGAAGGCGTGGGACAGGCGAAGGCGGTTATTTTCTTCGTGATCGTAGTCGGCATCGGTCTGATTCAGCTGCGTGCGACGCGCTCAAAGGAGGTGCAGCAGTAAATGAACGGGAAAAAGAAACAGGCGTTAAGCCTTCTCGGCACAGGAATATTCACGGTCATCGGACTGGTCTATATCGCGCCGATCCTGATCGTGCTTATGAACTCATTTAAAAAGAAAGTCTATATCAACAAGGAGCCGTTCAAGCTGCCTGTGGAGAAGACGTGGAACAGTATTGAGAATTATGTGACGGCGGTCGACAAGTACGAACTGCTCAGCGCGGTTGTCTGGACGATATTCATCACGGTGGGCTCCGTGCTGGTGATCCTTGTGTGCACGTCCATGTGCGCATGGTATATCACGAGGGTGAAGACGAAATTTACGAAAGCCCTTTATCTGCTCTGCATCTTCTCCATGGTCGTGCCGTTCCAGATGGTGATGTTCACGCTGTCCCTTGTGGCGGACCGGACAAGGCTCAACACACCGTGGGGGATCATCATCATTTATCTGGGCTTCGGAGCGGGACTGGCGGTGTTTATGTTCTGCGGCTTCGTGAAGTCCATCCCGCTTGAGATCGAGGAGGCGGCGATGATCGACGGATGTACCCCGCTGCGCACATTTTTCGGCGTGGTGCTCCCGATCATGAAACCGACGTATATCTCGGTAGGTATCCTGGAGACGATGTGGATCTGGAACGACTTCCTCCTTCCGTACCTCGTGCTGGACCTGAACAAGTATAAGACGATCTCCATCGCCATCCAGTATATGAAAGGCAGCTACGGACGCGTGGATATGGGTGCTGTTATGGCGGCGCTGATCCTTGCGGTGATCCCGGTCATCATCTTCTACCTGGCGTGCCAGAAGCATATCATCAAAGGCGTGGCAGCGGGAGCTGTGAAAGGGTAGGAGTGGAACATATCATGGAAAAGCAGCAGTCGGTGCCGGATCACATCCAGAATGCGGGAACAGTCCAGCTTGTGGCAGTGGGGAATACGATCCCCGTGGCCTTGGACGGCGCGTTTAAGCTCAATGAGATTGGGATCCGCGCTGCAGCTTGGGGATGTCAACAAAGTCGTACCTGTGGATAAATCCAGTACTGTCCTGACGATCCTTCTGGCCCTGATCTTCCTGCACGAGGGGATTAACGTGCCAAAGGCAGCGGCGGCAGCAATGATCGCTGCCGGGATTTACCTGATGATCGAAAAGAAAGATAAACGGATGGGAGCAAATGGAGACAGAGGAACCGGCAGCGGAGGAAACAGTCGGAAAGGCTGGATGCTCTATGCGGCTGGTTCCTCTGTCTCCATTTGCTCCCATTCGCTCTCTTTGTCACTGAAATTTCTCTGTCAGGTACAAATATCCGATGCGCTTTTAGTTGTTTGCTGACCGGCTGTCTGATATAATCTGCTATATGGATAAAAGTAAATCAAAGGGATGCAGGGAAGTGATTATATGCCGGGCTATATTTTACATCTGACCGCAGCGAAGATGTACCTTGACAGATTAACATATGAAGATCCGGAAGATCCGCTGTGCACAGATCCGAAGCGGCAGAATGATTTCTATATCGGCAATCTGCTCCCGGATACGGTGACCAGCCGGGAAGCAAAAGCAGTATCGCATTTCAGGGATCCTGCGTACAAAGAATGTATGATGGAGTGGCCCCATCCGGACCGTTTTATCGAGAAGTATCGGGACAGGATGGGAGAAGCTGTGTATCGAGGCTACCTGTTCCATCTTTATATTGACCGGTGTTTCTTTCGGGATTATATTCCGGAAGTGGCCGGTTTTTATGATGCGCACGGCAAAGAGACAGGAATCCGGGATGAGATCGCTGAAGTCCGGCTGAAGAAAAGCGGAGCGTGTGTTCCGCTGAAAAGATACCTGTCAGAGGAATATTATTACGGAGATTATACGAAAATGAACACCCGCCTGTGCAGGCAGTTCAGCCTGCCGGCGAAACTGAAAGCAGGAGCTGATCCGGGGATCGAGGAAGCGGATTATGCAGGGCTCGGCCGTATCCTTGATGATCTGAAACGGTTCAGACAGGTTCCGGAAAGCGCGGCGGAGAATCTGAAGGTATTTGATCTTGGCGGATTGATCGGATTTTTGCAGAATGCAGTTCTGACCTTCTGAAAATGTAATATGCATGGAGGCGTGATGAAATGACAGAATATAAAAAGGGTTCAGATGTAAACATCATTAAGGAAAGTGCGATCAGATACGGCATTGAGCGATACAGAGGGTATACGGTCGAGGATTATTATGCGCTTCCGGAAGACACACGCGCCGAGCTGATCGACGGCGTATTGTATGATATGGCGTCCCCGTCTGTCCGGCATCAGGATATAGCGATGCAGGTAAGCTTCCAGATGGTTGACTATGTAAATAAAAAAGGTGGGAAGTGTAAAGTGCTTCAGGGTCCGGTGGATGTACAGCTTGATCGTGATGATAAGACAATGGTGGTTCCGGATATCATTATTGTATGCGATCCGGAGAAGGTGAAGGAGGATCGGGTGACAGGTGGTCCTGACTTTGTTGCGGAAATCGTTTCCCCATCTTCCAGAAAGCGGGACTATGCGATCAAATCAGGCAAATACTGTGGCGCGGACGTACGGGAATACTGGGTCATTGATCCGGAGAAAGACCGGGTGATCGTGTATGATTTCGAAGGGGATAAGCCGCCGGCAATATACAGTATGAAAGAAGAAGTGCCGGTGCAGATATTTGGCGGGGAACTGAAGATCCGTTTCCCGGAATTTTGTCCCTGATTTTCTGTAATGGGGCGAGTTAGAGGCGAGTTAGATTCTAAAAAAATGCTTGCAGAGTTATATTTGTTCTTATATTATAAGTGCATATTAATACAATCTGTGAAAGCAGATATTAAGAAAAGAGACAATAAACAGGGAATCCAATGCAGGATAACGTGGTTATTGTCTTTTTTTTGCAACAGTAATGGGCCAAAGCCTGTATGGGCATTTCGGAGAGAGTCAGGAGGTAAAGCATATGAGGAGATCACTGAGTATTCGATTCACAGACTATGATATGATAGAAATGTTTTCAAGAGATATTGCAAATTTGAAAGGTGAATTTGACATTGTTTCCGGAAGAAAAGTTGTTGATGCAAAATCTTTCCTAGGAATATTCAGTCTTGATCTGTCAGCGCCCCTTACGCTGAATGTGGTCACAGACGACGATCGTGCATTTTTCATATTTCAGAAATATGCGGTATAGGACAGTGAGTGTATAGGGGAAGGGCTCCCCTATACACTCAATATTGTGGTTAGGACAGCAGCCAGTCAATTAAGTTGAACGATTTTATTCCGTCGTAGGTTGAATCGAGTCCGGGGGCGAGAGAGAGTACGATCTTTTCATAATTGTCCCTGATTTTCTGCAACGGGGCAAGCTCCCGTCTGCGGACATCTTTGCTTTGCATAGCATAAACTATAAAAATAATCAAGTTTATGCTATTGATTGCATAAAATGACAAAACCTGACATGATTTTGTCAAACTTCATTTTTCAACTTGACAATTACCATCCCGTGTATTACTATAAATACATAGAGAAAACCGAAACGTTTCGGTTTTGAGATTAAGGAGGAATGAATCATGCCATTAGTTACTTCAGAAAAAATGCTTCTGGACGCGCAGAAGGGCGGTTATGCGGTCGGTGCGTTCAACATCGAGAACATGGAAATGGTGAAGGCGGTGCTGGCTGCCGCTGAGGAACTGAAAGCGCCGGTCATGCTCCAGACGACGCCGGGTACGATTAAATACGGAACGGTTGAGACTTATGCGGCGATCGTGAAAGCCGAGGCGGAGAAAGTGTCTGTTCCGGTCTGCCTGCACCTGGATCACGGCAACAGCTTTGAGCTGGCTGTACAGGCGATGCACGCGGGATATACCTCTGTCATGATCGACGGTTCCGGCGAGGATTTCGAGAGCAACATCGCACTGACGAAGAAGGTAGTCGATGTGGCGAAGGCGCTTGGCATCCCGGTTGAGGCCGAGCTTGGCAAAGTGGGCGGCAAGGAAGACGACCTGGAGGCGGATGCGGACACGAATACGGATCCGCAGGAGGCGAAGGAGTTCGCGGAGCGCACAGGCGTATCCTCACTGGCTGTAGCCATCGGGACGGCGCACGGATTCTATGTGGGCACACCGGTGCTTGACAAACCGCGTGTAAGCGCGATCAAAGAACTGGTATCCGTACCGCTCGTGCTTCACGGTGCATCGGGCTTAAGCGAGGAAGATGTAAGAGAGTGCGTGGAGCGCGGTATGTGCAAGGTGAATTTCGCCACAGAACTGAGGGCTGCATATACGGCTGCCGTGAAGAAGCTGCTTGAAGAGAAGCCGGAGACGTATGATCCGAAGAAACTGGGCAATGTCGGCATGGAAGCGGTCAAGGAGCAGGTAAAGATCCGTATGAAGATGTGCGGATGCGACAGCAAGGCAGAATAATCCGGGCAGAGTAATACGGGAAAATATCCGCGCAGGCGGACAGAAAAAGAAAAGGCGGTGAGAAGATGGGAGCTACGATGAAGGACATCGCAAAGCGGACCGGTCTCGGGCTGGCGACGATCTCTTCTTATCTGAACGGGGGAAATGTCCGGGAAAAGAACCGCATTAAGATCGAAGAAGCCATCGCGGAACTTCATTTTGAGGTAAATGAAGTGGCGCGGGGGCTGAAGACGAACCGGACGAAGACCATCGGGATCGTTCTCCCCGAGCTCAATAATATCTTTTTCGCCGAGATCATTATTGAGGCGGAGGATATTCTGAGAAGCCATGGCTATGCGACTATGATCTGCGACTGCCGTTCCGATGCGGAGCGGGAGAAGGAAGCGGTGGAATTCCTCTATCACCGGCGGGTGGACGGGCTGATCGTCATGCCGGCCGGCAGTTCGGATCCCGGGTTTAAAAGATTTATCCGTGCCGGCAGGCCCATTGTGATGATCGACCGGAAGATGCAGGATGTGTCCTGCGACTGTATTCTGGTTGATAATGAGGGCGCTGCAAGGGATGCGGTGAAACGTCTGGTAAATGCCGGGCATCGGAAGATCGGGATGATCGCCGGCCCGGAAGATATTTATACGGCGAAAGAAAGACTGAAGGGATTCCGGGCAGCGGTCAGAGAGGCCGGGGCAGATACAGATGAAGCGCTGATCGCCAGAGGAAATTATACGATCGAAGGCGGCGCGGCTGCCATGTGGAAACTGCATGAACAGAACCCGGACATGACCGCTGTGTTCATTTCCAACTATGAGATGACAGTGGGCGCGATGATGGAGATCAATGACCTGGGGATCCGGGTGCCGGACGAGCTGTCTGTCATCGGATTTGACAACGTGGATTTTGCCCGGGCGTCGGTTCCGAAGCTGAGTATCGTAACACAGCCTACAGTGAAGATCGCGCACGCCGCTGCTGATATCCTGCTCGGCCGTCTGGAAGGAAGGATCCCGGAAGAACATGAAAATGAAGATGACGCCGACGGACAGAAGCTGTCTGCAACGGTGACGCTGAAGACGGGATTCGTGGAAGGCCGGTCAGTGCGGCGGCTGAATGTGTAAGGAGATCAATTATGGGAGAATATTTACTGGGCATTGATATCGGGACAAGCGCCTGCAAGATCGCTGTGTTCGCGAAGGACGGACAGGTGATGGCGGCCGGGAACGGCGACTATCCGGTGTATTATCCGCACCCCGGATGGGCGGAGCAGAACCCGGATGAATGGTGGGATGCCATATGCAGGACTATCCCGGAAGTGCTGAAGAAAGGCGGCATCGATCCGGCCGAGATCCGGGGCGTGGGGATCGACGGGCAGAGCTGGTCCGCCATCCCGGTGGACCGGGACGGAAATGTCCTTGCGAACACGCCGATCTGGATGGATACGCGGGCGGTCGATATCTGTGAAGAATATAATGAAAAGATCGGGAAGGACCGGATCTTCGGGCTGTGCGGCAATCCGCTGCAGCCGTCCTACACGACGCCGAAGATCATCTGGTATCAACGGAACCTTCCGGATGTGTATGCGAAGACATACAAGATCCTGCAGTCCAACAGCTTTATCGCATTCCGGCTGACCGGGGTGATGAGCCAGGAACTGTCGCAGGGATACGGGCTGCACTGTTTCGATATGAGGAAAGGCGTGTGGGATGAAGACATGTGCCGGGCATTCGGCTTTTCGCCGGATATCCTGCCGGAGATCTATCCCTGCCACGCGATCATCGGAACGGTGACGGAGCAGGCGGCCGCGCAGTGCGGGCTTGCCGCAGGTACGCCGGTGGCGGCGGGCGGCCTTGACGCGGCATGCGGAACCCTGGGCGCAGGCGTCATCCACAGCGGGGAGACCCAGGAGCAGGGCGGACAGGCCGGCGGCATGAGCATCTGTACTGATACGTATCAGGCGGATGAACGGCTGATCCTCGGCTATCATGTGATCCCGGGGCACTGGCTCCTGCAGGGCGGAACTACCGGCGGAGGCGGCGTGATGCGCTGGCTGGAGAAAGAGTTCGGCGCCTGGGAGAGGGAAGAAGGGAAACGCCAGGGAAAGAGTTCCCTGGATCTCTTCAATGAAGAGGCGGCAGCGGTCGCTCCGGGAAGCGACGGCGTGATCTTCCTGCCCTATATGTCCGGCGAGCGGACCCCGATCTGGGATCCGGACGCCAAAGGCGTGTACTACGGGCTGGATTTCAGCAAGACGAAGGGGCATTTTATCCGTGCGGCCATGGAAGGCACGGCATACGCCCTGAAGCACAACCTGGACGTTGCGGAAGAAGCCGGCGCGAAAGTGACGGTCATGCGCGCCATGGGCGGCTCGGCGAATTCCCTGCTCTGGACCCAGATCAAGTCCGACATTACAGGCAAACCGATCGTCGTTCCGTCATCGGACACGGCCACCACGCTTGGGGCGGTGATCCTGGCGGGCGTGGGCATCGGCATGTACCGGGATTTTGAAGAGGCGGTGCGGCTGACCGTACACGACAGGAGATCCCATGAGCCGGATCCTGAAAAACGTGCGGTATATGACGGAAATTATAAAACATACATAGAACTTTATCAGCAGTTAAAAGGCATCATGAAAGAAAGAGGAGGCAGATAAACATGAAAGCAGCTGTTGTATGTGCAAATGAAGATGTGCGTTACATGGATTATGAAGAACCGACGCCGGGACCGGGTGAAGTCAAAGTCAGAGTAAAGGCGTCCGGCATCTGCGGTTCGGATATCCCGCGCGTACTCAACCACGGCGTGCATTTCTATCCGATCGTTCTGGGACATGAATTCTCCGGCGATGTGGTCGAAGTGGGCGAAGGCGTGACAAAGGTCAAAGTCGGCGATCATGTGTCCGGCGCGCCGCTGAAACCGTGCATGAAATGCGATGACTGCCAGAACGGCAATTTCTCCCTGTGCAAGCATTACAGCTTCATCGGTTCCAGAGAGCAGGGCAGCAACGCGGATTATGTGGTGATCCCGGAGCAGAATGCGATCGTTTATGATCCGTCCATCCCGTATGAGCAGGCGGCCATGTTCGAGCCGGCCACCGTGGCGATCCACGGTGTTTACCAGAATGATTATCAGGGCGGCCAGTATGTGGCGGTGCTGGGCGGCGGCACGATCGGCATGTTCACCATGCAGTGGACGAAGATCTTCGGCGCGAAGAAAGTCGTTGTATTCGATATCAGCGATGCAAGGCTGGAACTGGCAAAGCGTCTCGGCGCGGACGAAGTGGTAAATACGACGGAAGAAGATTTCATGGATAAGGCGATGGCGATCACCGGCGGAAAAGGATACGGCTATGTATTCGAGACGGCCGGACAGGTGCCGACCATGCAGATGGCATTTAAGCTGGCCGCAAATAAATCCCATGTGTGCTTCATCGGCACGCCCCACGAGACGCTGTCATTTACCCAGGATCTCTGGGAGCAGATGAACCGCAAGGAATTCAAACTGACCGGTTCCTGGATGTCCTACAGCGCGCCGTTCCCGGGAAAAGAGTGGGAACTGACCGCGCATTATTTCGCGACGGGACAGCTGAAGTTCGATCCGGAATTCATTTATAAGAAGATGCCCATGAGCCAGGCCCAGGAAGCATTCCAGATGTTTAAGACGCCGGGGCTTGTCAAAGGCAAACTGATGCTTGTAAATGAAGATTAATTCCAGGAGGATCAGGAGGCGGAAGACATGATACTGACAGTGACACTGAATGCGGCCATCGACAAGCGGTACGTGGTGGAAGGATTCCGGGTCGGCGAGGTCAACCGGGTGAAGGAATGCGCCTACACACCGGGCGGCAAAGGACTCAATGTATCCAAACCCGCGTCCATCGCCGGGGTGGAAGTCGTGGCGACTGGATTCGTGGGCGGACATGCGGGACATTACATCGAGGACTCCCTGAAGCCCTTCGGGATCAGAAGCGAGTTCTACCATCTGGCAGATGAGAGCCGGTCCTGCATCAATATCTGGGATGAAGTGAACCATGTGCAGACGGAATTCCTGGAGCCCGGATTCACGGTGACGGAAGAGGATTTTGTAAATTTTGAAGAGAAATTCAAAGGCCTGGCCGCGAAGGCGGACGTTGTTTCCATGTCCGGAAGCGTGCCGAAAGGACTGGACGGAAGGGCCTACCAGCGGCTGGTAAAGATCTGTAAAGAGGCCGGGAAGCCGGTGATCCTTGATACCAGCGGGAATCTGCTGGAAATGGGGATCGAAGCCTGCCCGACCATGATCAAGCCGAATATCGATGAGATCCGGATGCTCACCGGCAAGGCCTGCGACCATCTGGAAGACATGGTGGAAGCGGCGAAAGAGGTCCACGAAAAAGGTGTGGACATTGTGGCGGTGTCCCTCGGCGGTGACGGATCCTTTGTGGTATGCGATGAAGGGATCTTTCGGGCGGAGGTGCCGAAGATCGACGCGGTGAACACGGTGGGGTGCGGCGATTCCATGATCGCCGGATATGCCCTGGGCATCAGCGAAGGCCTTTCAGTAAAGGAGACACTCAGGAAAGCCAGCGCCATTTCGGCGGCGGCAGCGCTGAGAGAGGAGACGGGATTCTTTGTAAAGGAAGATATGGAACGGATCCTGCCTCAGATAAAGATCACAGAACTTTAATAAAGGAGGAACGAAAATGGGAGAATTCATTAATCCGGCCATCGTGCCGAAAGTGAAAGTGTACACCGGCGAAGAGATCCCGGGCATGGGGATCGGAACATTCGGTTCGGACCGTGTGAGCGCGGAGGAAGTGTCAAATGCAGTGGCAGGAGCGCTCCGCAGCGGCTACCGGATGTTTGACTGCGCGGCCTGCTATGGAAATGAAGACCAGATCGGGGAAGTGTTCCAGGCGGCGTTTGACGAAGGGGTGGTAGAGCGTAAAGAGCTCTTCATCATGTCCAAAGTGTGGAACGACATGCACAGAAAAGTGGAGGAGGCCTGCACGAAGAGCATCCGGGATCTGAAATGTGATTACCTTGATATGTATTTCATCCACTGGCCCTTCCCGAACTATCATGCTCCGGGATGTGATGTGGATTCCAGGAATCCGGATTCCAGACCGTTCAGCGTGGAGGAGTTCATGGATACTTACAGACAGTGCGAAAGCCTCGTGGAGAAAGGACTGATCCGCTACATCGGGATTTCCAATATGACGATCCCGAAGCTGGAGGCGGTGCTCCCGCTGATGAAGATCCGTCCGGCAGCCTGCGAGATCGAGCTTCATCCGTGCATGCAGCAGAAGGAACTGTTCGATTACCTCGTGGCGCATGACATCCAGGTGATCGGCTACATGCCGCTCGGTTCGCCGCAGCGTCCGGAGCGTGACATCATGCCGGAGGACATCGCGGATATGGAGCAACCGGAGATCCGTGAGATCGCGGCGGCGCACAACTGCCATCCGGCGCTGATCTGCCTGAAGTGGTCCCACCAGCTGGGCGCGATCCCGATCCCCTTCTCTGTCCGTGAGAAGAACTATGTCAGCAACCTGAAGTCCATCACCGAAGATCCGCTGACCGATGAGGAGATGGCGAAGATCGCGACGCTGGAGCGCAACAACCGTCTCGTGAAGGGACATGTATTCCTCTGGCCGGCCGCAAAAGACTGGCATGACCTCTGGGATGAGGACGGAAAGATCGTTACAGTTGATTGATCGGCAGGAGCGGTAAGCCGGCGAATAGTATAGAATATAGTATAAAAACAGAATGCACTTTGAAAAAAGCAGAGTGCATTCTGTTTTTTGCCTTGACAAATGCGCCGGGGGCGTTTAACATTAAACCGTTAGCATTTATCAAGGAGGAGTTATTATGAAAATGTGGAAAAAGGCAGCAAGCCTTGCCCTTGCGTCTGCAATGGTATTTTCCCTGGCTGCATGCGGCGGCGGAAAAGACAGCAGCGAAGGCAATGCTGATGCGACAACATTCAAGATCGGCGGCATCGGACCGATCACAGGAGATACGGCGATCTACGGAACAGCGGTTCAGAACGGTATCCAGCTGGCAGTGGATGAGATCAACGCGGACGGCGGTATCAACGGCTATCAGATCGAGTATTCATTTGAGGATGATCAGAACAACTCTGAGAAATCCGTCAATGCATACAACACGCTGAAAGACTGGGGCATGCAGATGCTGGTCGGAACGGTAACATCCACACCGTGTACAGCAGTAGTTGAGGAGACACATGCGGACAATATGTTCCAGCTCACACCGTCAGCTACAGCAGTAGAGAGTATCCAGTATGACAATGCATTCCGTATGTGTTTCTCTGACCCGAGCCAGGGTACAGTATCAGCGGACTACATCGCTGAAAACGGACTTGCGACAAAAGTAGCGATCATCTACGACAGTTCAGATACGTACTCAACAGGTATCTATCAGAACTTTGCAACAGAGGCAGAGGCAAAAGGACTTGAGATCGTAGCTGCAGAGGCGTTTACATCAGACAGCAGCACAGATTTCTCCGTACAGATCCAGAAGGCAAAAGATGCAGGCGCAGAGCTTGTATTCCTTCCGATCTACTATCAGGAAGCTTCCCTGATCCTCGCACAGGCTGACAGAGCAGGATTTGCTCCGAAGTGGTTCGGCGTGGACGGCATGGACGGACTTCTTGACGTAGAAGGATTTGACGCCGCACTGGCAGAGGGACTGATGTTCCTGACACCGTTCACACCGGACGCTGAGGACGAGGCAACCCAGACATTCGTTGCTGACTTCGAAGAGGCATTCGGCGATACACCGATCCAGTTCGCCGCAGACGCATATGACTGCATCTACGTGATCAAAGCGGCTGCTGAGAAAGCGGATATTGATCCGACCATGAGCGTGACAGATATGTGCGAAGCAATGAAGACAGCTATGACAGAGATCACCATCGACGGTCTTACCGGAAAACAGATCTCATGGGGCGAGGATGGCGAGCCGTCCAAAGAGCCGACAGTCGTAGTAGTAGAAAGCGGAGCATATAAAGTGCTTCAGGCTAAATAAAGAAGACTAAAGAATACGGTCAGGAAATCAGGTTTCGATTTCCCGGCCGTATTTTTTGTGGTGTTTTTTCAGAAAAAAATCATAATTAATTTAGGGGAGACGTGGTATAATGATTGCGCAGAGCGCAATCTGAAGCGGCAAAAGCGGGAGACTGTTATGTTTGGTTATGTGACGATTCATGAACCGGAATTAAAGGTAAAAGATCTGAATAAATATAAAGCATATTACTGCGGCCTGTGCCGTGTCCTTAAGGAAGAGTACGGTTTTATGGGGCAGATGACGCTGACCTATGATATGACCTTCGCGGTCGTCCTTCTCTCTTCCCTGTATGAGTGCGAGGGAAGCACGGAGATGCACCGGTGCAAGGCGCACCCGGTGAAGAAGCGTCCGATGCTGAAGAATGAAGTTACGTCTTACGCGGCGGCGATGAATGTGCTGCTGGCCTATTATCATCTGGATGACGACTGGAAGGACGACAGGAAGATCACAAGTCTGGCGGCAAGGAATGCGATCCGGCGGAAGGTCAGGAAAGTGATCCGCCAGTACCCGCGGCAGAGCCGGGCGATCCGGGAATCACTTAAAGAGCTGGCGTCGTGTGAACGGGAGAACAGTATGGACCTTGACCGGACGGCGGGCTGTTTCGGGAAGCTGATGGAAGAGCTCTTCCTGTACAGAAAGGATGTATGGGAAGAACAGCTCAGACGGATGGGCTTCTTCCTGGGCAAGTTTATCTATCTTATGGACGCCTATGAAGATCTGCCGGAAGACCTGGAGAAGAACCGCTATAATCCGCTGAAGAATATTTATGCCGAAGAAGGATATGAGGAGCGGATCCGGGAAATCCTCTGCATGATGATCGCAGAGAGCACGGCGGAGTTCGAGCGGCTGCCCTGTCTGATAGATGTGGACATTTTGCGGAATATATTGTATGATGGAATTTGGAGTCGTTATAATAAGATACAGATGAAGAAAAGTGAGGATCAGAAAAAATGAGTAAGAATCCATATGAGGTGCTCGGCGTATCTCCGAACGCCTCGGATGATGAGATAAAGAAAGCATACCGCGATCTGACCAGGAAATATCATCCGGATGCAAATGTGAACAACCCGCTGGCTGATCTGGCGGAGGAGAAGTTCAAAGAAGTGCAGGAAGCCTATGATACGATCATGCATGAACGATCATCAGGCGGGGCCGGCGGATATTCCTACGGGGGCAGCTCATCCGGAAGCAGTACGGGAAGCTATTCCTACGGCGGCGGATCCTATGGAGGCGGCAGCTACCAGAACGCCCAGCAGGACCCGAGGCTTCAGGCGGCGGTCAATTATATCAACAGCCGGCGTTTCCGGGAAGCGCTCAACACACTGGACCAGATATCAGAGCGTTCCGCCCTGTGGTATTATTTAAGCGGATGCGCCAATGCGGGCCTGGGCAATAACGTACTGGCCAGGGACCACGCGGCGCAGGCTGTCAATATGGAACCCAATAACCTGCAGTACAGACAGCTCCTGAACCAGCTTGAGTTCAGCAGCAGGAGATATCAGAACAGTCCGTACGGAACCGGGTACGGCATGGGCGGATCATCTTGCGGGACCGGAAACTTCTGCTGTGACCTGTGGCTGGCGGATACGTGCTGCGAATGTATGGGAGGAGATCTCTGTTCATGCATGTAAAGGCAAAGACTGTAGCGCTGGGCGGCCTGCTGCTTGCGCTGACGATCGTTTTTATGGCGCTTGGAAGCGTGATCGAGACCAGCACCCTTTTCCTCCTTGCGGCGGCGTCCTTTTTCGTGGGGATCGTGATCCGCGAGTTCGGACTGGCGGCAGGTGGTGCATTTTACCTGGCGGCAGTGCTGCTGGGGTTCTTCGTGGCGCCGAATAAATTCTATGTGCTCACATTTGCGGCCATGGGATTCTATATCCTGGGGATCGAAGCGGTGTGGCGCTGGCTCTCGAAGAGGCACGGGATGCAGAAACGGCATCTGATCTTTTGGATCGCCAAATATGTTGTGTTCAATATCGTATATATTCCGATCGTGATCCTTTTCCGTGATATGCTGTTCGCGCAGGCAGTGTCAGACACGATGCTCCTCGTTGTGATCGCGGGTGGCCAGATCGGGCTCTTTGTCTACGACAGAGCCTATGATTATGTGCAGGCGCATATATGGGGGAAGATGAGAGGAAGATTTCTGTAAAAAATAAAGATATGTATATTAAGAAGAACTGTGGAGATTCCGCGGTTCTTTTTTTGTGCGATACGCACGGAGGGCGACCGCCGTGCCTGTACGGGCGGGCATCCGACGGGGCGAAGTCCGTACAAAAAGGAAGAGCCACATTTCTGCGGCTCAAAGGGGGAAAAAGTTTATGAAAAAGTGTTCTTCTTAAGAACAATTATAGTATACAGGCGAGTTGTGTAGAAAGTGTGTTCAACTTTTGAATGGATTATGAACAATATATAAAAAAATATTGCAATGGTGAGGGAAAAGAGTTATATTATTAACTGTAAAAAGGAACAGATCTTCGGGGTCGGGTGCAAGTCCCAACCGGCGGTACAGTCCGCGAACCGCTCACCTGAGCGGCCGAACCGGTGACTTTCTTTCAGGAAAGAATTCCGGTACCGACAGTATAGTCTGGATGAGAGAAGAGATTTAGAGCGGTCTGCCTCTTGGAGTGCAGGCGGCGGTTCATTTTGATCGATGTTTTTGACCCCGGAATTATTTCCGGGGTTTCTTTTTTGATCAGGTGGACGGATTTCCGGGAAGACTGCCTTTTTCAAAATGAATAAACCGCGGGTGCGGGAGAAAAAGGAGAGACACAATATGAGTACAGAAACAAATGCAGCAGTATCAACAGGAAGACGTACAGCGAAGCTGGTAAAGATGGGGGCAATGGTTGCTATATCGGTTGTATTGGTATATCTGATCCATTTTCCGATCTTTCCGGCAGTAGCATTTCTGGAGTATGATCCGGCGGATATCCCGATCCTGATCGGTACATTTGCTTTCGGACCGGTAGTGGGGCTGATCCTTACAGTTGTTACTTCAGTTGTCCAGGGATTGACTGTCAGCGCATCGAGTGGACTTTATGGCATTCTGATGCATGTGATCGCTACGGGGGTTCTTGTAATTGTAGCCGGATCGATCTACCGGTATAAAAAGACAAGAACAATGGCGGTTGTAGCGTTGTTGTGCGGCATGGCTGCAATGGCGGTTGTTATGATGGGCGCAAATATGGTGATCACGCCGATTTTTATGGGAGTTCCGGCATCAGCCGTGTGGTCCCTGATGCCTTTTATCGTAGGATTTAATGTTATCAAGGCAGGGATCAATGGAGCGGTAACATTTGTTCTTTATAAACGGATCGCTAATTTTCTGAGAAAATAATATTTATGGATAAGATACGCCGGTCGGAGAATTTTCTCCGGCCGGCTGTTTTTATGCGATAAGCCGGCAAGCGGATGCCATGCTTGCACTGTGGGAAAATATGGTGAAATAAAAAAGTTGACAATGTGGAAAGATTATATTACAATCCGATTTGTAACATTTCTGTAATATCTGTAATAAAATTGAAATGAACAGCATATATTTAGAAAAGAACTGTTAAAGATATTGCAATGGATAAGAGGAGGAGTATATGAAATATAATCAGAACAGACGGCTGATGCGCGTGTGTTATGCGGCAGCGGCGGGTCTGATATTGTTAACGGGATTCACGAGTCTGGCGGCCGAGCAGCATACGGCTGGGACAGAGACAGCGCAGGTGCAGGAAAAAGGCAGAACAGAGACGGTTGCGGATGGGGCGGCATGGGATTTTGCAGAAATTGCAGCCGGTATTCATGAGGATGCCGTAGTCGGGATAAAAGCGGCTGCCGAAAAGGCTCATGAAGATTATATGGAGAAAGTGGAAGAGGAGCGCCGGAAGGCGGAAGAAGCTGAAAAAGAAGCGCAGCAAAAAGCGGAAGAAGAGGCGGCCCGCGAAGCGGCTGCGCAGGCGGCGGCCCAGACAGCGGCTGAGGAGAAAGAACTTCTTGCCGCGCTGATCTTCTGCGAGGCCGGCAATCAGCCCTACGAGGGGCAGGTGGCAGTGGGCGCCGTTGTAATGAACCGGGTGAACAGCGGACAGTTTCCGGATACGATCACGGACGTGATCTACCAGTCCGGGCAGTTTACGCCGGCCATGACCGGATGGCTTGATTCCGTGCTGGCAAGCGACGGCTATACGGATTCCGCCATGCAGGCGGCGGCCGATGCGCTGGCCGGAAGCAACCCGATCGGGGACTGTCTCTACTTCAGCACCGGCGGGAACGGCTATCAGCTGGGCGATCATTTCTTCCGGTAAACGCAGGTCTGTGCTATACTACTGTACAGGACGATGCGGGAAAAGGCATCGGGAGATACAGAGGAGAGATCAGACATGCAGATACAGATTACAGCGTATACGGAAAGATATGTAAAAGAAGCGGTTGATATCTGGAATCAGGTCGTGGAGGACGGCGTGGCGTTCCCGCAGACGGAACTGCTTACAGAAGAAACAGGCGATCTGTTTTTTAAGGAGCAGTCCTATACAGGGATGGCAGTTGATGCGGAAACGGGTCATATTGCCGGCCTCTATATCCTGCATCCGAACAATATCGGACGGTGCGGCCATATCTGCAACGCCAGCTATGCCGTTCGCAGAGACATGAGAGGACATAAGATCGGAGAAGCGCTGGTGCGCCACTGCCTTCAGAAAGCGAAAGAACTGGGATTTAAGATCCTTCAGTTCAACGCCGTCGTGGCATCCAACACGCCGGCGCTGAAACTGTATAAGAAACTCGGATTTGTGAGGCTCGGGACGATCCCCGGCGGATTCCTCATGAAAGACGGGCATTACGAGGATATCGTAGTGCACTATATTGTTTTATAATTTCAGATTCTTAAAGGCTTCCGCGAATGCGTTGTTGATCGGCGCATTCGCTTCTTTTGCCTGTTTTTTCATATAGGCGGCCACGTCGCGCTTATTGGCGCCTTTTCCTTCTTTCTTTTTCCGTTCCTGGAAAGCGCTCAGTTTCTCTTTATGTCCGCAGGAGCAGACGAACCGCTGGGCATCGCCTTTGCCGACCAGTTCCATTTTTTTGTGGCAGACCGGGCAGCGGGCGTTGGTGCGGCGGGAAATGGTTTCCCGGTATCCGCATTCCCGGTCCTGGCAGACGAGCATTTTTCCGTGTTTTCCGTTTACTTCCAGCATGAACTTCCTGCACTGGGGGCATTTGTGCCTGGTCAGGTTGTCGTGGCGGAAGGTTCCGTCCGAATTTTTGATCTGGCTGATCAGTGACCGGGTGTAAGCCTCGATCTCGGACATGAATTTTTTGTCAGATTCTTTTCCCTGGGCGATGGCTTTCAGGCGCAGTTCCCACTGGGCGGTGAGTTCGGGGCTTTTTAGGTCGGCGGGCACCAGGGACAGAAGCTGTCTTCCCTTGGAGGTGATATGGATCTCGTTTCCTTTTTTCTCCATGAGGAAGCCGGCAAAAAGTTTCTCGATAATGTCGGCCCGGGTAGCCACGGTCCCGAGTCCGCCGGTTTCGCCCAGCGTGCGGGCCAGGGTGCGGTCCTGATGCTGCATATAGCGCACCGGGTTTTCCATGGCTGCGATCAGAGTGCCTTCGGTAAAATAAGCAGGCGGACGGGTCCGGCCCTCAGTGGTGCGGATGGCGTCTATCATCAGGTCTGCTCCCTCTTTAAATGTAATATCTGCGCTTCCGGGAAGCAGGCTGTCCGCCGCATCATTTTCAAAGCTTCCATCATCCTCGTCTGCTTCCGGATCCTGCCAGTCGGAGTCGTAGATTTCCCGCCATCCGGCCTTCAGGATGACGTTCCCCTTTGCGCGGAATATTTCGCCGTCGATGGTCCCGGTCAGGGAAGTCTCTTCGTATTCGCATGCGGGAGAGAGGACCGCGAGAAAACGGCGGACGACCAGACCGTAGATCTTTCGCTCTTCATTCGAGAAATGTTCCGGCTGGACGAACTGTTCCGTCGGGATGATGGCGTGGTGGTCCGATACTTTTGCGTTATTGACGAAAGATTTATCCGCCCTGATCTCGCTCATGGCAAGTCGCGACGCCGCCTTCCGGTAAGGACCGACGGCGCATGCCTGGAGACGTTCCTTCAGGGTGGGCACGATGTCGGACGTGAGATACCGGGAATCTGTGCGCGGGTAGGTCAGGACTTTATGGTTTTCGTACAGGCGCTGCATGATGTTCAGGGTCTCTTTGGCGGAATATCCGTACCGCTGGTTCGCCTCCCTCTGAAGCGCGGTCAGGTCGTAAAGCGCTGGCGCGAACGTTTTTTTCGATTTTCTCCGGATCTCCGTGATGTGCAGGGCTTTTCCGCGCGCCGCTTTCCGGACGGCCTCGATCCGGTCCTTGTCGAAGGTCCGGTTTGAGCCGGATTTCGCATCGTTCCAGATGAATGTGATCCCGCCACAGGAAAGTTTTAGTCCATAATATGGTTTCGGAACAAATTTTTTAATTTCATCTTCCCGGGCGGCGATCATTGCAAGGGTGGGCGTCTGCACCCGTCCGCAGGAGAGCTGGGCGTTATATCTGCATGTGAGCGCCCGGGTGGCGTTGATGCCTACGACCCAGTCGGATTCCGCCCGCGCTACGGCGGCATGGTACAGATTTTCATAATCTTTTCCCGGTTTCAGGCGGGCGAATCCTTCCCGGATCGCCTTGTCCGTCACGGATGAGATCCAGAGACGTTTCACCGGTTTTTTATTTCCGGCTTTCTCAAGGATCCACCGGGCGACCAGCTCGCCTTCCCGCCCCGCGTCGGTGGCGATGATGATATCCGATACATCCCTGCGGAAGATCTGTTCTTTCACGGCGTGGTACTGCCGGGCGGTCTGGCCGATGACGACCAGCTTCCAGGGATCGGGAAGCATGGGCAGGGTGTCCATGCTCCAGGTCTTATACTGGCTTCCGTATTCCTCCGGGTCGGCCAGGGTGACCAGATGGCCCAGCGCCCAGGTAACGATATAGTTTTCTTCTTCCATATAGGAATTGTTCTTCTTTCCGCAGCCGAGCACCCGGGCGATGTCGCGGCCGACGGAAGGCTTTTCAGCAATGACAAGATGTTTCATGTATATTTCTCCGTTTCTTAAATACTATGAAATCCTTTTCCGATGATCTCGCTTGTGTTGGAGATGAGGATGAATGCCTGTGGATCGTTCTGCCGGATAAAGTTCCTGAGCCGGACGGCCTGCACACGGTTCAGGGCGGTGAAGATGATGTATTTATCTTTACCGGAATAGGCGCCTTTGGCGTGACAGACGCTGGCGCTCCTGGAAAGTGTGTGCACGATGAAGTCGCAGATCGGTTCCGGATGGTCGCAGACGACATTAAAATATTTCGACAGGTTAAAACTCTCGATGAAGTTGTCGATCATAAATGAGCGGATCGCCAGGCCGAGGACCGAATAAAGCCCGGTCTCCACATCGAAGATGAAGAAGCCGGCGGCCGTGATCAGTGCGTCCGAGATAAGGAGCGCACGGCCGATGTCGAAACTGGAATATTTCTTCAGGATCATGGCAATGATATCCGTGCCGCCGCTGGACGCCCCGATATTGAAAAGGATCGCCGAGCCGAGCGCCGGAAGCGCGATGGCGAAGCACAGTTCCAGCATCGGCTGTCCGGTGAGCGGATGGTCCATGGGCCAGATACGCTCCATGGCGGACAGCGCCACGGAGAGAAGGATGCTGCAGTAGGCTGTTTTTGCAGCGAATTTCTTCCCCAGGACGATGAGGCCGATCAGCAGCAGGATCATACTCATGACCAGGTTGAAATCACTGGCGGAAATTAGCCTGGTCTTTGCGACCAGCACGGCCAGGCCGGTGATGCCGCCGAAAGTGAAATTATTGGTGAATTTGAAGAAATACGTTCCGAAAGCGATGAGCAGCGTGCTGAGCGTCAGCATGGAAAAATACTTGGCTTTTTCTTTCATATGCCGGTTCCTCCTGAGTGCATTTTGAATCTGATCAGGTATCATGTATGCATCTACCCGAATTGTAATCTCTGGAATATGAAAAGTCAACGCATTAAGAAGGCATCGCGGGAAATACTAGGACATGGAAGGAGGATGGGCAAAATGGAGCGGTTAAATGCAGTTTTACCGATAAGAGATATCTTTTCCAGAGTGATCCTTAACTGCTGCGGGCAGTCCGCCCTTGAGACGGATGTGCTGGCCGGGGAGGATGTGGTCGGCCGGGTATCCGTGCCGGGGAACGGAAGAGAGGATCCGGATGTGCGGGCGGACGCGGAGTATATCAATACCGTGATCGCCGCGGAGCTGACCGGGGAAAATATATTTGACCAGGAGCGGATCGACGGGATCCTGTCCCGGTTTGAACGAAGAAGAGAGACTCTGTTCTGTGTGTCCGCCGCTGCGGCCTCAGCGGCAGCCGAGGCGCTGAAACTCCCGCTGTACCGGTATCTGGGCGGCGTGCGTGCCGCGCGTCTGCCGGTGCCGGAGATCCGTCTGACAGAAGTGGGGCCGGATCCGGCGCTGCATGTCAGGATCGGACAGACGGCGACGCTTGGTGAACTGTCCGTACAGATCCAAAAGGCGAAGGCGGATGGAGTGCCTGTGATCTTCTGCTGTTCAGAAGGGGAGACGGCGGATACGCTGCTGACGGATCTGGCGGTCGCGTACGGGGCGGACCGGATCGATGCCGGACCGGCGCGCCATATGGAGCATGTGGAAAAGTACAACCGGCTTCTCAGGATCCGTGAAAAGCTGGAAAAGAAGTTGACATGAACAGCCGGATTCCGTAAGATTGTATTAAAAAGATAATACAATCAGGAGTGTGCTATGGACGAAAAGATCATACAAAGTACGAAAGAATACAGGAAACTTCCGGTGCGGGCACTGCGCTGCATGTATACCGCCGATCTGGTGGCAGGCCTGATCGTTCTGGCCGTTATCGGAGCGGTCAATTATTTCTGGCTGTTTCCGAAGGATATAACTGTCGGGAAATGGATCTCGCTGGCCCTGGCGCTGCTGACGCTGGTGGATATGACGGTCAGCCCGTACTTCCGGTATCACCGGTACCGGTACAGCATCAATGAAGAATGCATCGACGTCATAGAAGGCTATCTGTTTGTGAAACGGCAGATCGTGCCCATCGAGCGGATCCACAAGCTGCAGACCAAGAAAGGCCCCATCGACCAGGCGTTCCATGTGGCAAAGGTGATCGTGACCACAGGCGGTGGGGATGTGACGCTGTCCTTCCTGGAGGAAGAGCGGGCGGAGCAGATCGCGGACAGCCTGAGAAAGCGGATCAATGAGATCGTGCTGGAGCAGCGGTCCGCAGATGAACGGAAAGAAAACATACAGGAAGATGGGAAAAAGTATGAATGAGAACAGGAAATTCCGCAATCATATATCGGTTGTTCTGGAACAGACCGCAGGCGTGCTCGCAGCCATCGCGGTGCTCGTCGTTACACAGCTTCTGGAGCATCTGGACGAGATCCTGAAAGCGGACCTTTCGTTCCTGACGGAAAAGGGCGCGCTGATCGTACCCGGCGTGATCCTTCTTCTGGCAGCGGCGGTCATCGCCCAGGTGTTGGTGTGGCGGAAGACGTACATATCGATCGAAGACAATGCGGTGGTGATCGAGAAAGGAAGCGTCAATAAGCAGAAGAATACGATCGGCATCCGCAATATTTCCAATATCAATCTGGAGCAGAACCTGATCGAAATGCTGTTCGGGACATGCAAGGTAAAACTGGATACGAACAGCCGGTCCACGGCGGACAGCACGGATGTGAAGATCCTGCTGAAGAAGACGGATGCGCTCTGGTTCCGCCAGGAAGTGGCGCGGCGGATCGAGGCGGCGGGCAGCCTGCCCGGTCTGCAAAAGCCGGAGAATGAAGCCGGCAGAGGGCAGGAATGCGCGGAAGAACAGAACGGGGCGGTGCGCCCCGCGGAGAAGCAGAATGGGGCAGTGCGCCCCGCGGAAGACGAAGAATATGACGTGCGCGCGGACCTCGGGGATGTGCTCCGGCACGGCATTTTTTCGATCAGCGCGGTCTCGGTCGTGATCTTCATCCTTGCGCTCGCGGGAACCGTGTTCAGCATGGTCGAAACAGTGCGCAATGCGGACCTTCTCGGGACGGCGGCAGGCGGGGCGGCCGGGATCGCGGTCGCGGCGCTGATCGCCCTGTCCTCTCTGTGGGATACGGTGAAAGATTTCGTCCGTTACTATGATTTCCGCGCAAAGCGCAGGGAGGATAAGATCTACATTCAATACGGGTTCTTTAAAAAGGTGGAATACACCATCCCGGTGGACAAGATCCAGGCGCTGAAGATCCGTCAGTCCATGGTGGCGCGGATCGGCCGGCGCTATATGGCGGAGATCATCAATGTGGGGATGGGAGACGACCAGGAGGAGAAGAATTCTTTCCTGATCTTGTATTGTGCGGAGAATGAACTGAGGCATCAGCTCCGGCTCCTGCTCCCGGAGTATGCGGACACACCGGACATCCGGACAGAGCAGATGCCGGCGTCTGTCTGGGCGGCCTGGAGCATCCCGTTCGGG
Source organism: Candidatus Mediterraneibacter guildfordensis (assembly GCA_019112735.1). Taxonomy (GTDB): domain Bacteria; phylum Bacillota; class Clostridia; order Lachnospirales; family Lachnospiraceae; genus Mediterraneibacter; species Mediterraneibacter guildfordensis. The sequence goes on along the minus strand of DXIS01000036.1, from coordinate 19,410 downwards.
ATCTTCGCGGCCTGTACATTTGCGGCAGCGGCGGCAGCAGCCTTTGTGGTCCCGGAGAAATATATCCGTTTCCTGTGGTCCGGTGCGGCGGTTGTCCCTGTCCTTACCCTTCTGTGCATGCTCCTCAGATACCGGACGGCCGGAACAGGCGCGGACAGGCGGATCCTGAAAACAGCCGGCGGTTATTTCGGACGGCAGTACCTGTGCGTGCCGTTCAGGAACATCCAGTACGTGGAATTTTCATCCAATCCGGCGGCCAGGGCGACCGGGATCAGCCGGGGCACCATGCATCTGCTGGCTTCATCGGCGGATGCGGCGCAGGGCATCCCGTATTCCGGCAGGGAAAAAGAGGAAATGATAAAAGAGCGGATGCTTGTCTTTTAAACGCCGGAAGATGGTGCTATACTGTAAGAATGACTAACGCAAAAAAAGGAGACTGGAATATGAGTATATATGACCTGACCGCCTATGAAGTCGTCAGAGAGGAAGATCTCTCGGATCTCAGATCAAAAGGCGTACTTCTGAGGCATAAAAAAAGCGGAGCGCGGGTGCTCCTGATGGAAAATGACGATGAGAACAAAGTGTTTGCCATCGGGTTCCGCACGCCGCCCTCAGACAGCACCGGCGTGCCCCACATTATGGAGCACTCGGTCCTGTGCGGTTCCCGGGAGTTCCCGGTGAAGGATCCATTTGTGGAGCTGGTGAAAGGATCTCTGAATACATTTTTAAATGCAATGACCTACCCGGATAAGACGGTCTACCCGGTGGCCAGCTGCAATGACGCGGATTTCCAGAACCTGATGCACGTGTATATGGACGCGGTGTTCTATCCGAATATTTATGAGAGCGACAAGACATTCCGGCAGGAGGGCTGGAGCTATCACCTGGAGGATCCGGACGGGGATCTGACCCTGTCGGGTGTGGTGTACAACGAGATGAAGGGCGCCTTCTCCTCACCGGAAGGCGTGCTGGACCGGGTGATCCTGAATTCCCTTTTCCCGGATACGTCCTACGCCAATGAGTCCGGCGGCGATCCGGATGTGATCCCGGAGCTGACCTATGAGCAGTTCCTTGATTTCCACCAGAAATATTATCATCCGTCCAACAGCTATATCTACCTGTACGGCGATATGGATATGGAAGAGAAGCTTCAGTGGCTGGATGAAAAATATCTCTCTGATTTTGACCGGATCGAAGTGGACTCTGAGATCCATTATCAGGAACCCTTTAAGGAAATGAAGGAGATCGTGCAGGAATATTCCATAGCAAGCGATGAAAGTTTATCAGATAATACCTATCTTTCCTACAATAAGGTGATCGGCACTTCACTGGATGAGAAGCTGTATCTGGCTTTCCAGATCCTGGACTATGCCCTTTTGTCCGCGCCGGGCGCGCCGCTAAAAAAAGCGCTGCTGGACGCCGGCATCGGCAAGGATATCATGGGATCTTACGATAACGGCGTATACCAGCCGATCTTCTCGGTGATCGCCAAGAGCGCCAATATGGAACAGAAGGAAGCGTTTATCCGGGTGGTGGAAGATACGCTCCGGAATCTGGCGGAGAACGGCATTGATAAAAAATCGCTCCGTGCCGGCATTAATTACTATGAATTCCGTTTCCGCGAGGCGGATTTCGGCAGCTATCCGCGGGGCCTGATGTACGGGCTGCAGCTTTTCGACAGCTGGCTTTATGATGAAGAGAAACCGTTTATCCACATGCAGGCCATCCCGACATTTGAATTCCTGAAGAGCCAGGTGGAGACGGGATATTTTGAGGATCTGATCCGGACCTGGCTGCTTAACAATACCCACGGAGCCATCGTGATCATCCGTCCGGAGCAGGGACGCACCGCGCGGATGGACCGGGAACTGGCGGAAAAACTGCAGACATATAAGGAAAGCCTCTCCGCAGAAGAAGTGGAGAAGCTCGTCCGGGATACAAAAGAGCTGGAAGCCTACCAGGAAGAGGAGTCCGCGCCGGAGGACCTGGCGAAGATCCCGGTGCTGAAGCGCTCCGACATTTCCAGGGAGATCGCCCCGGTCTATAATGACGAGCGGGAAGTGAACGGCATAAAGCTGGTCCACCACAATGTAGAGACCAACGGCATCGGGTATGTGACCCTCATGTTCGACCTGTCCGGCATCCGGGAAGAGAAGCTTCCGTATGTGGGGATCCTGCAGAGCGTGCTGGGGATCATCGACACCACGAACTATGAATACGGAGAACTTTTTAATGAGATCAACGTGCACACCGGCGGCATCGGCACTTCGCTGGAGCTGTACACGGATGTGACGAAAGTAAAAGAAAAGGCGTTCCGCGCCACATTTGAAATGAAAGGAAAAGCCCTGTACCCGGAGATGGATGTGCTCTTCGCCATGATGCGGGAGATCCTGATGGAGTCGAAGCTGGATGATGAGAAGCGGCTGAAAGAGATCCTGGCCATGCTGAAATCCAGGCTCCAGATGTCCTTCCTCTCTTCCGGCCATACGACGGCGGCGCTCCGCTCCCTGTCCTATACTTCGCCGATCGCCAAGTTCAAGGACGATACAGACGGCATCGGGTATTACGAAGTTGTTAAAGAGATCGAGGAACATTTCGAAGAGCATAAAGCGGAGCTGATCCGCAACCTGAAAGCGATCGCGGCAAAACTCTTCCGCGCGGACAACATGATGGTCAGCTACACGTCCTCGGAAGACGGGCTGGAACCCATGGAAAAAGCCTTTGACGCCGTGGGCGGACATCTGAATGATGCATCTTCCGCGACGGAGCCGGCGGACGGCAGCGATGATGGCGTTTCGGGGCCGTGCATCCTCCACTGCAGGAAACGGAACGAAGGGTTCAAGACGTCTTCAAAAGTGCAGTACGTGGCGCGGACCGGCAATTTCATCGACGGCGGCGCGGCGTACACCGGCGCCCTTCAGATTCTGAAAGTGATCTTAAGCTACGATTACCTGTGGCAGAACATCCGCGTCAAAGGCGGGGCTTACGGCTGCATGAGCAACTTCAACCGGATCGGTGAAGGGTATCTCATTTCCTACCGCGACCCGAACCTGAAGAAGACCATGGATGTGTACGAGGGCGTGGTTGATTATCTCGAAAACCTCAGCGTGAGCGACCGCGACATGAATAAATTTGTCATCGGCACGATCAGCAACATTGACCGTCCGATGAATCCGGCGGCAAAAGGCAGCCGGTCCATGAACCTGTACATGAACCATGTATCAGAAGAAATGATCCGCACCGAGCGGAACCAGATCCTGGACGCGGACCAGGCGGACATCCGCGCGCTGGCGGACGTGCTGCGGGCGGTCCTGGCGGAACAGTCGCTGTGCGTCATCGGAAGCGAAGACAAGATCGAAGAGAACAGAGACATGTTCATGGAAATAAAGACACTGAGTTAAATGTGAAAAAACTGTGAACCGGGACGTAGTAAAATTGAATTTTACTACGTCCCAAACCGAGGTATTTTGTATGAATGAAAATTTTAAATCCGGCTTTGCCACGCTGATCGGCAGGCCGAATGTAGGAAAATCCACCCTGATGAACCGGCTGATCGGGCAGAAGATTGCGATCACATCCAATAAGCCGCAGACGACGAGGAACCGGATCCAGACGGTGCTGACGACGGAGGACGGCCAGATCGTTTTCGTCGACACGCCGGGCATCCACAAGGCGAAGAACAAGCTGGGCGAGTATATGGTCCATGTGGCGGAGCGGTCGCTCAATGAAGTGGACGTGGTGCTCTGGCTGGTGGAGCCGTCCACATTTATCGGGGCGGGGGAACGGCACATCCTTGACCAGTTGAAGAAAGTGAAGACGCCGGTCATCCTGGTGATCAACAAGATCGATATGGTGAAGAAAGAGGAACTGCTCCCGGCCATCGATACATACCGGAAGGAGTATGATTTCGCAGATATCGTGCCGGTGTCTGCAAGGAGCGGGGACAATACGGATGAACTTGTAAAGGTGATCCTGAAATATCTCCCCTACGGGCCGCAGTTTTATGATGAGGATACGGTGACGGACCAGCCGGAGCGCCAGATCGTGGCGGAGCTGATCCGGGAGAAGGCGCTGCACTGCCTGAACGAAGAGATCCCCCACGGCATTGCGGTGGCCATTGACCGCATGAAAATGGAGCGCAAAGTCATGCACATTGACGCGACCATCATCTGCGAGCGGGATTCCCACAAAGGGATCATCATCGGCAAACAGGGCAGTATGCTCAAAAAGATCGGCAGCACGGCCCGGTATGAGATCGAGCGCCTGCTGGACTGCAAAGTGAATCTGAAGCTGTGGGTGAAGGTGCAGAAGAACTGGCGGGACAGCGACTATATGATGAAGAACTTCGGCTACCGGGATGAGGAGTAAATCTCCTCAGAGGCGGTCTTCTTCGTCAGATGAGACTTTGGACTTGTAATCCTCGCCCCAGTTCCAGAGGGCGTCGAGGATGGGCTTCAGGCTCATGCCGAGTTCTGTGAGAGAGTACTCCACTTTCGGGGGTACTTCCGGATAAACTTTGCGGCTGACAAGCCCGTCGCGCTCCATATCGCGCAACTGGGCGGTCAGTACTTTCTGGGAAACATTTCCCACGGATTTCTTTAATTCGCCGAATCGTTTCGCTCCCGGCAGCAGGTCCCGGACGATCAGCACTTTCCATTTATCTCCGATGAGGGTGAGTGTGGTCTCCACCGGGCATGCCGGGAGCGTTTTCTTTTCTGTATAGTCTGACATATTTTTCTCTCCTTTATAGACCTTATTGTATTCGTATTTTCGGGATCTGTAAAGTTACCTCCCGGTTACTATGCCACATTTTTGTGCGTACTTTACGTTGCTTCCTGCTGCATCTATAATAAAGCCAGGAGTTGAGAAAACGGCCGTTTCAAGACCCTGATGAAATACAGGAAATAATCTGTTAAATAACATTGAATCAGTACAGGAGGAAGATTATCATGAAAATAGCAGTTGTATGTGCAAACGGGAAAGCAGGAAAACTGATCGTCAGGGAAGCGGCAGAGCGCGGGCTGGATGTGACCGCAGTTGTGCGCGGAGAAAACCGCACGTCAGCGGAAAAGGTGATCCTGAAAGATCTTTATGATCTGACAGCGGAGAATCTGGCCGGGTTCGATGTGGTCGTGGATACATTCGGTGCATGGACGGAGGAAACGCTTCCGCAGCACAGCACTTCGCTGAAACATCTGTGCGACATCCTTTCGGGCACGGACACCCGTCTCCTGATCGTGGGCGGCGCAGGGAGCCTCTATGTGGATCCGGAGCATACCGTATGCGTGGCGGATGGGGCGGTTTTTCCGGATGCGTTCAAACCACTTGCGGCAGCCATGGCAAAGGCGCTCGGCGAACTCAGAGAAAGAACGGATGTCAACTGGACTTATATCAGCCCGGCCGGAGATTTCCAGGCGGACGGAGAACGCACCGGAGCCTACATCCTGGGCGGTGAGGAACTGACCCTCAATGAGCGGGGCGAGAGTGTGATCAGCTATGCGGATTATGCCATTGCCGTGGTTGATGAGGCGGTAAATGGAAAACATTTCCGCGAGCGGATCAGTGTAGTGAGGAAATAAAGATATGACACAGAAAGAACGGCGGATATACCTGATAAAAGAACTTTTAAATGAGCAGAGAGAATACGGCGGACCGTGGCATGAAGATCCGGATATCCCGGCGGATGAGCAGGCGCAGAAGCGTCTGCTCCGTTCGCTGTTCAATATCCGAATGCCCCGTCCGGTCTCCGGAGGATTCCTGGAGATCCAGGATGCGTATCTGCAGGAAGAGACCCGGAAGAAAGGGATCACGGACATCGCGGAACTTACCCCGGCGGAAGACGGGATTTATCTGTGGCAGGGGGATATTACGACGCTGAAATGCGATGCCATCGTAAATGCAGCGAACAGTCGGCTGCTGGGCTGCTTTGTGCCCTGCCACGGCTGCATCGACAATGTGATCCACACTTACGCGGGTGTGCAGCTTCGCGCCGCCTGTGCGGAGCTGATGCGGGTCCAGGGGCATGAGGAGGAGACCGGGCGGGCGAAGATCACCCCGGCGTTCAATCTGCCCTGCCGGTATGTGCTCCACACGGTGGGACCGGTCGTGGGCGGCCGGGTAACGAAAAAGGATGAGGAACTGCTGGCGTCCTGTTATCGGTCCTGTCTGGAGCTTGCCGCAGAAAACCATCTGGGAAGCGTGGCCTTCTGCTGTATTTCCACAGGAGAATTTCATTTTCCGAACCGGCGGGCCGCAGAGATCGCAGTGCGGACCGTGCGGGAGTTCCGGGACCGGACCGCGGCGGCAGACCCGGCTGCCGGGAAGCTGGAGGTGATATTCAATGTTTTCAAAGACGAAGATCTTCACATCTACCGGGAACTCCTCGGGAACGGATAAGAACATGAAAGAACGGACGCCGGCCGGGCGGCTTGGGAGCGTGTTTGCAGAGGCGGACGCAGTTGTGATCGGAGCCGGCGCGGGGCTTTCCGCCTCGGCAGGGATGGTTTACACCGGTGAGAGGTTTGAAAAATATTTTGCGGATTTCCGGAGAAAATATGGATTCCGGGATATGTATTCCGGCGGTTTTTATCCGTATGACATGCTGGAAGAATACTGGGCGTACTGGAGCCGATATATCTGGATCAACCGGTATATGGATCCGCCGGAACCGGTCTATGAAAATCTGTACGGACTGGTGAAAGACAAAGACTATTTTGTCCTGACGACGAACGTGGATCATTGTTTTCAGAAAGCCGGATTTGATAAGCGCCGGCTTTTTTATACCCAGGGCGATTACGGCCTCTTTCAGTGCAGCAGGCCGTGCCACCAGGAAACTTATGAGAATGGGGATACAGTCCGCAGGATGGTGCTGGCCCAGGGGTATGTGGCCGGAGCGGACGGGGACTTGAGACTGCCGAAAGGAAGGCGGCCGGAAATGACGATCCCTTCAGAACTCATCCCGCACTGTCCGAAATGCGGGGCGCCGATGAGAATGAACCTCCGGGCGGACGAAACATTCGTACAGGATGCGGGCTGGCATCAGGCGGCAGGACGGTATGAGCGGTTTGTGAGAGAACATGAGGGGAAGCGGATCCTGTTTCTGGAGCTGGGTGTGGGAATGAATACGCCGGGCATCATCAAGTATCCATTCTGGAGGATGACATACCGGAATCCGAAAGCGGTATATGCCTGCATCAATTATGGGGAGGCCTATGCGCCAAGAGAAATTGCCAGTCGCTCGATCTGTATTGACGGGGATATTGGAAATGTACTGGGACAGATGGGACTTGTATTTCTGTGAGAGATGTGTTATATTATTTTCGACATATGACGGAAATGAAATGGAGGTGTCTCTATGGCAAGACCGAGAAGATGCAGAAGAGTCTGCACGGAACCGGATTATTCAAGTTTTGCGCCGGACGGCATCCCCTGCGGGGGGCGTGTAACGCTGGCGGTGGAAGAATATGAAGTGATCCGGCTGATCGATCTGGAGAAGCTGACCCACGAACAGTGCGCGAAGCAGATGGATATTTCCCGGACAACGGTAACGGAGATCTATGAATCTGCACGTGAGAAGATCGCGGACTGCATCGTGAACGGCAGGCCCATGGAGATATCGGGAGGCAGTTACCGCCTGTGCGACGGTTCCGCTGTTCATTTCTGCCGGAAAAAATGCCGGCGGGGCACAGGTGCGTTCCCGGAAAGCGCGGATACGCGGGAACCGGGAACGGCTCCGGAGCGCCGCCCGGACATAGCAGAGAAAGGGGAACATGCAATGAGGATCGCAGTAACATTTGAAAACGGAGAAGTATTTCAGCATTTCGGACATACGGAGCAGTTTAAAGTCTACGATGTGGAGGACGGGCAGATCACAAAAGAGCAGGTCGTTGACACGAACGGGAGCGGCCACGGCGCGCTGGCAGGCTTTCTGACAGACATGAGTGTGGATGCGCTGATCTGCGGCGGCATCGGCATGGGCGCGAAAAATGCCCTGGTGGACGCCGGGATCGATCTGTACGGCGGTGTTTCCGGAAATGCGGACGAGGCGGTAAAAGCGTTCCTTGCAGGAAATCTGTCCTATAACCCGGATGTTCAGTGCAGTCACCACGGTGAGGGGCATCATCACGGAGAAGGCTGTCATGGAGAAGGACATCACGGCGAGGGACACCACTGCGGTGAGAACAAACACGGCTGCGGCGGAAACGGAAGCTGCCACTAGAAACTGACGCTAAAAGAAATTGATATCGGACGGGAAATTCATTATAATATGAATGGACTGTCAAGGCTTTACCCTGCAAAAAGTCCTGGTATTTTTTGCGGGGTATAGTGTTTTTATGAGCCGGGAAACCTAATCTTATCACATAAGACGAGGTGGACCGATGAAAGAGACATACTGGGATCAGTTTATGGCAAGCGGCAGGATCGAAGATTACCTGAATTACAGGATGACGGCCGACCGTGAATGCAGTGCGGGGAAAACCGGCATCTGCCGGGAAACCTGCGGAAAGGAACAGCGTGAATCAGATCGTACTTACAGGGATGGTGCTCTCCACCATGCCCATCGGGGAATATGACCGGCGGGTGGTCATACTGACAAAAGAACAGGGAAAGATCTCCGCGTTTGCCCGCGGTGCGAGGCGGCCGAACAGTCCACTTGTCGGCGCGGTCAATCCGCTGGCATTCGGTGAATTTACCATGTATGAGGGGCGGACTTCTTATACGATCCAGTCGGCCAGCATTACAAACTATTTCGCGGAGCTGCGGGAAGATGTGGTGGGCGCTTATTATGGATTTTATTTTCTCGAGGTGGCCGATTATTATGCAAAGGAATATACCGATGAGCGGGAAATGCTGAAGCTGCTTTATCAGTCCATGCGTGCGCTGATCAATCCTCATATCCCCAACCGCCTCGTGCGCCGGATCTTCGAACTGAAAGCGCTGACGGTCAATGGTCAGGCACCCCAGGTATTTCAGTGTGTGATCTGCGGGGATAAGGAGCGGCCCGCCGTATTCAGCCCGGCAAAGGGCGGCATTGTCTGCAGCGAGTGCAGCGGGGACGTCATAGACGGGATGATCCTTGACAATTCCACGTTATACAGCATGCAGTACATAGAATCCACGCCGGTCGTCAAACTGTATACATTTACTGTGGCGGAAAATGTGCTCGCCGAACTGGAAAAAGTGGTGGACCGGCTCATGGAAGTATACGTGGACAGGCGGTTCAAATCGCTGGAGATCCTGGAGACGCTGACATGACGGATGAGGGCAGTCACGGAGACGCATGTACAGCAGGGGAAACATTGCGTTCATTCCCTTGAAAAAAATGGATGCAGCCGTTATAATAAGTACCGATTGAGAAAAAGAAATGTGAGGAACATAATTATGGTTGAAAAGACAATGGATAAAATCGTGGCCCTTGCCAAATCAAGAGGATTCGTTTATCCGGGATCCGAGATCTACGGCGGCCTTGCAAACACATGGGATTACGGCAATCTCGGTGTTGAACTGAAGAACAATGTAAAGAAAGCATGGTGGAAGAAATTCGTACAGGAGAATCCGTACAATGTAGGCGTTGACTGTGCGATCCTGATGAACCCGCAGACATGGGTGGCGTCCGGACATCTGGGCGGTTTCAGCGATCCGCTGATGGACTGTAAAGAATGTCATGAGCGTTTCCGCGCTGACAAGCTGATCGAAGACTACTGTGAAGAAAAAAGCATCACACTGGAAGGCTCCGTGGACGGATGGTCACAGGAGCAGATGACGGCATTTATCGAGGAACACCAGATCCCGTGCCCGACCTGCGGCAAACATAATTTCACAGATATCCGTCAGTTTAACCTGATGTTCAAGACATTCCAGGGCGTGACCGAGGATGCGAAGAATACCGTTTATCTCCGTCCGGAGACCGCGCAGGGAATCTTTGTAAACTTCAAGAATGTACAGCGTACATCCAGAAAGAAACTGCCGTTCGGCATCGCGCAGATCGGAAAATCATTCCGGAACGAGATCACGCCCGGAAACTTCACATTCCGTACAAGAGAGTTCGAGCAGATGGAACTGGAATTCTTCTGTAAACCGGATACAGACCTGGAGTGGTTCGATTACTGGAAGAGCTTCTGTCTGAACTGGCTGTCATCCCTCGGCCTCAAAGAAGATGAGGTGCGCTACCGTGACCATGACAAGGAAGAACTTTCTTTCTACAGCAAAGCAACCACAGATGTAGAATTCCTCTTCCCGTTCGGATGGGGCGAACTGTGGGGCATCGCAGACCGTACAGATTACGACCTGACCCAGCATCAGAACGTATCCGGCCAGGATCTGACTTATTTTGACGACGAGATCAATGAAAAATATATCCCGTATGTTATCGAGCCTTCACTGGGAGCCGACCGTATGGTCCTGGCATTCCTGTGCAGCGCATACGACGAGGAAAATATCGGAACAGAAGAAAAGCCGGATATGCGTACCGTGCTTCATTTCCATCCGGCGCTGGCACCGGTCAAGATCGGAGTGCTGCCGCTTTCCAAGAAACTGAACGAAGGTGCGGAGAAGATCTTCGCAGAACTGAGCAAGTATTACAACTGCGAGTATGATGACCGCGGAAACATCGGAAAACGTTACCGCCGTCAGGACGAGATCGGAACACCGTTCTGCGTGACTTACGATTTCGAGTCGGAAGAAGACGGAGCGGTGACAGTCCGCGACCGTGATACAATGGAGCAGGAACGGATCAAGATCGAAGATCTGAAGGCATATTTCGAGAAGAAATTTGAATGGTAATACTTCGTTCCGGGACGTAGTAAAATTCAATTTTACTACGTCCCAAATTAACATTTACTGTGTCCCAAATTGAGTTTTGCCCTGTCCCAAATTGTGAAAGGGGTGAAACGATGCCGCGTACAGCACGCAGAATAAGCGCTACGGATGTTTATCATGTGATAGCGCGGGGGATTAATAAAGAAGAGATTTTTAAACAGAAAAGAGAGAAGAACAATTTCCTGAGGCTTCTTAAGAAGCATCTTAAAGATCAAGATATAGAAATATATGCGTATGTTATCATGTCTACGCATTTTCATATTTTGATTCATGTTGATCTGAAACTCTTATCTCATTTTATGGCCAGTGTCTTGGCAGAATTTGCAGAATATTACAATTATAAACACAATCGTAACGGACATGTATTTCAGGATCGGTTCTGCAGTGAATGTGTGGAAACAGAACATTATTTCTGGAATTGTCTGAGATATATCCATATGAATCCGGTTCATGCGAAAATAGCAAAAAATCCTGTGAACTATCAATTTTCCAGTCTCAAAGAATATGCGGCAGAAAAAGACCACATAATACATCCAAAGGCAATAAAACTGTATAAGTCTAAATTTGGAGATTTTGAAGAAAGTCTGGAATTTCATGACAGAGGACAGAAACAGGTTTTCATTGATGTTCCAGGTGAAGTGGAAGCGCAAAGAAGCAGAGCGGCATTGATATATTTGAATCAGGAGGCAAACAGGAAGAATCTTGAAGAACCCAGGATAATTCTTGAAGATAAAAACTTAAGGGAAGAATATAAGGCTTTGCTTCGGAAAGAATTGAAGATATCAAAAGCAGAAACCGAACGATTGTATCGTGGCGTAAAAAGTTGTATAATCAACAAATAACCAAAAGGGACAGGGCAAAGTTCAATTTGGGACATAGTAAAATTCAATCGGGGACGTAGTAAAATTCAATTTTACTACGTCCCCGATAGAGAGGAGAACTTAAAAATGGATAGAAAATGTGCATGGAGTTCTTACAACAGCCAGCAGTTGGAGGAACTTGAACAGATCAGTAAAAGATATAAATCCTGCCTTGATGCCGGCAAGACGGAGCGGGAGTGCGTGGAGCTCGGCGTCCGTATGGCGCAGGAGGCCGGCTACCGGGACCTGAATGAGGTGATGGCAGCGGGAGAGAGCCTGAAAGCGGGAGATAAGGTATATGCGGTGTGCATGAAGAAGATGCTGGCGCTTTTCCGCCTCGGGGAGGAGCCGGTTTCTGCGGGCATGAACATCCTGGGCGCACACATTGATTCTCCGCGCATTGATGTGAAGCAGAATCCGCTCTATGAGAATGAGGGGCTTGCTTATCTGGATACGCATTATTACGGCGGCATCAAGAAGTATCAGTGGGTGGCGCAGCCGCTGGCGCTGCACGGCGTGATCGTGAAGAAGGACGGGACGACGGAGAAGGTTTCCATCGGAGAGGATGAGAATGATCCGGTATTCGTGATCACGGATCTTCTCATTCATCTTGCACAGGAGCAGATGGAGAAGAAAGCGTCGAAGGTGATCGAGGGGGAGAAGCTGGACCTGCTCATTGCCAACCGTCCGTTGGAAGAAGCCGCAGGGGATGAGAAGGAGAAAGAAACGATCAAGGCCAATGTACTCCGCCTTCTGAAAGAAAAATATGATATGGCGGAGGAGGATTTCCTCTCGGCGGAACTGGAGATCGTTCCGGCCGGCAGGGCCCGCGACTGCGGACTGGACCGCAGCATGATCCTTTCCTACGGGCAGGACGACAGGGTCTGCGCATTTACGTCGCTGTTTGCGATGCTGGATGTAACGGAGGCGAAGAGGACAGGGTGCTGCCTTCTTGTAGATAAAGAAGAGATCGGAAGTGTCGGCGCCACAGGCATGCACTCCCGCTTCTTTGAGAATACGGTGGCGGAGCTGATCGCCATGACAGAGGGCGAGTCGGATCTGAAAGTGCGCCGCGCGCTGATGAATTCACGGATGCTTTCTTCTGACGTAAGCGCGGCCTACGACCCGATGTTTGCCGAGGCATTTGAGAAACGGAGTTCCGCGTTTTTCGCGAACGGAATTACATTCAATAAGTTTACGGGCAGCAGGGGCAAATCCGGCTCCAATGACGCCAATGCGGAATATATCGCGGCGCTGCGGAACGCGCTGGATGACGCGGGTGTGGCTTACCAGTTTGCGGAGCTGGGACGCGTCGATGTGGGCGGAGGCGGAACCATTGCCTATATTATGGCAAACTACGGCATGGAAGTGATCGACAGCGGTGTTGCGGTCCTGAACATGCACGCGCCCTATGAAGTCACGAGCAAGGCGGATGTGTACGAAGCGGTAAAAGGCTACCGCGCATTTCTTAACATGTAGGCGGCGGACGTTATGCCGCCTACGACGGCCAGTCCTCGTAATTCACATAGTGATGGATCACTTTCTGTGCTTTGCGGTACTGTTCGGAGGTCATGCTGATCTTCCCTTTTCTGAGGGAGATCAGCCCCTCATCCTTCAGCTTTTTCACCGTGCGGTTGATCGTTTTTACCGTGATGCCGCACTCTTCATATAAAGCCTGCCGGGTCTTGGGCAGGATGATCTCATGTTTTTTCTCGATATCCATGGCGGCGGCCGCTTTCAGGATATAGTCCAGCAGGATGAAATGGGGCGGATAGAAGAGCCTTGCGCCCCGGTTATAAGAGGAGCGGTACAGCTTATAGGCGACTTTGTGTGCCACCAGCCGGAGAAAATGGATATCCTTTGAGATCCAGTCTTCAAAATCTTTCCGCGAGAAAAATGCCACCGTTGTCTCGGTGAGCGTCTCAATGGTGACGGACGTTTTCTCCATTCCTGCGAGGATGGTCACTTCGCCCACGAAGTCAATGGGCTCATTCTTTTCGATCATATAGACATTCCCGTTCTGAAATTCATTGATCACCCGGTGTTCGCCTTTGGCGATGAGACCGAAATATTCCAGCTTATAATCTTTCTGATGGATGATCGTTCCCGGCGGATACACGCGGATGCTGCAGCGCTGCCACAGTTCTTCCGGCATATATCTTGTGTATTCTTCAAGCTCCGACACTTCCCGGACCAGTTCTTCCAGTGTCATAACAAGTTCTCCCATAAAACCGATTGATCGGACTTGTCTCTATTATAGGATCAAAAAAAAGAAAAAAAGTCTCATTTGTCCTTTTTTGCCGGGGCGTGTCCCGCTACAATACATAGCGTTGGAACAAACTTAAAAAAATACAAAAGAGAATGAGGAGGAAGTGAAATGGATAAGTTCGTCTATCCGTCGCTCAAGGCAAGGCTGAAGACAGAGTATAAGATCTACATCGCAGCCGTCATATTCATCCTGATCGCCGATTCCATCGGTCAGATCCAGATCCCGCTGGGGCCGGGGCAGTTCATCCTGTTCCCGATCTTCTACGCGCTGATCATGGGCGTCCTTTCGGGGCCGCAGGCAACAAAAATCATGAAGTCAAAAGAAGTAAAGGCCGCGTCCAAGCTGGTCATCGTGGCCATCTGCCCGTTTATCGCAAAGCTGGGCATCAATGCCGGCGCCAGCCTGGAGACCGTTGTCTCTGCGGGACCGGCGCTCCTTCTGCAGGAGTACGGCAACCTGGGGACCATCCTTCTGGCCATGCCGCTGGCGATCCTGCTGGGCATGAAGCGGGAAGCCATCGGTGCGACCCATTCCATTAACCGGGAGTCCAACCTGGCGCTGATCACCGATGTGTACGGGCCGGATTCACCGGAGGCGAGGGGAAGCCTTTCCATCTATGTGGTGGGCGGAATGACCGGTACGATCTATTTCGGATTCATGGTATCCGTGATCGCCATGCTTGACATTTTCCATCCCTATGCGCTGGGCATGGCATCCGGCGTGGGCGCGGGCATCCTGATGGCGAGCGCCGTGGCGTCCCTGACGGAAATATTCCCGGCCATGGCGGACCAGATCTCGGCACTGGCCAGCGCCAGCGAGACCATATCCGGTATCGACGGGATCTATATGTCGCTTCTGATCGGCCTGCCGCTTTGCAACTGGCTCTATAAAGTACTGGAGCCGAAGATCGGACGGTTCGGCGGGAAGCGCAGACAGGAGAGAGCTGCCGCCGCAGACGCATTGGAGGAGAAGGAGGAGCAGAAATGAGATATATCGAATGGCTTGTTTTATTTGTAATATCCGGGTTCGGGATCGCACTGGCGAACTTTGTCGGATTTGATGTGGGATTCATGGAGTCTCTTCCAGGCATCCTGGTGCTGCTGGTCATCGCAGCCCTGGGCGTTGCCGTGAGCAAAGTGATCCCGCTGAAGCTTCCTGTTGTGGCGTATGTATCCATCATCGGCCTTCTGGCGGCCTGCCCGATTTCTCCCTGCCGGGAATTTGTCATTGATGCGGCGGGAAAGATCAATTTCACGGCTCCGCTCACCATGGTGGGCGCCTACGCCGGCATTTCCATCAGCGACCAGATCAGATCCTTCCTGAAACAGGGATGGAAAATGATCCTCGTGGGCGTCTTTGTCATGACCGGGACCTTTGTCGGTTCAGCGCTGATCGCCCATGTGGTGCTGAAGATCACGGGGGCCATCTGACATGAAAACGGAGGGAAAACATATGCCTGACCTGATCATAACGGATGCCGCGGTGCTGTTCCCGGACGGAACGGTGCGCGGCGGCCAGACCATTGAGATAAAAGACGGGATCATTCAGTCTGTCCGCGAAGCAAAGGAGGGCGACCGGGAACTGCCGGCAAAGGAGCACATTTCCGGCAGGGGCAAAGTGGTCATGCCGGGGCTGGCGGATTGCCACATGCATACCGGGCAGCAGCTCCTGAAAGGCAGGGTGCTGGACGCCCTTCCGATGATCTGGACGCGGATCATGCTGCCCTTTGAGAGCACCCTTACCGATGAAAAAATGGAACTCAGCGCGTCCCTTGCCGCCCTGGAAATGATCAGGTCCGGCACCACCGCATTTGTGGACGCCGGAAGCTATCATATGGAAGCGGCAGCGGATGTGTACGTGCGCTCGGGGCTTCGCGGCCTTCTCTCTGCATCCACCATGGATGAGAAGGGGCTGCCGGAATCCATTGCGCAGAATGCAGATGAAGCGCTGGCCCAGACCGACCGCCTCTATGATGCATACAACGGAAAAGGAAATCTGAAAGTGGCCTATTCCCTGCGCTCCCTGATCTCCTGTTCGGACGAACTGAACCGGAAGGTGTCGGAGCGGGCGAAAGAGCGGGGGGCGAAACTGCAGGCCCATATGAATGAATACGCCGGGGAGGTCAATTTCTTCCTGACGAATAAACAGATGCGTCCCTTTGAATACCTGGATTCCATCGGGGCGCTGGATGGGGATTTCATCGCTGCCCACTGCCTGCTCCTCTCAGAGCATGAAAAGGAACTGCTGGCGGAGTGTGAGGTAAAAGTCTGCCACTGCCCGTTCAGCAACTGCGGCAAAGGTGCGCCGGATACGCCGTCTTTACAGGCTCGCGGGATCTGCGTGGGCCTGGGGACGGACGGGGCGGCCCACGGGGGCTTAAGCCTGTGGAATGAGATGAAGATCTTCCGGTCTGTCATGAACGTGGAATATGGAAGCCGCCTCAATGAACCGGCGGTCATGCCGGCCCGGGAGATCCTGCGCATGGCGACGGAGAACGGATACCGGCTGATGGGCGAGGACGGCGGTGTGATCGCGCCGGGAAAGCAGGCGGATCTCATTACCATTCATCTGATGCAGCCTCATCTTTACCCTACCGGAAATGTCGTCAACACACTGCTGGAATGCGTGACGGCCGGGGATGTATGCGACAATATCGTAAACGGGAAGATCCTGATGCGGGACCGGGAAGTGCTCACGCTGGATGAGGAGAAAATCATGAAAGAGGCGGCAGAATTATGAGTATGATCCTGATCCTTCTCCTGAATCTTCTGGTGGGTGCCTGCATCGGCCTTACCGGCATCACCGGCTTCCTGCTCCCGATGTTCTATACCGGCTTTCGCGGGATGCCCGCCGGAGAATCGCTGGCATTAAGCTTTTCCGCCTTTCTCATCTCGGGCGTGCTGGGGTCGGTGACCTACTACCGCCAGGGCAACCTGGACCTGAAGCCGGTGGTGATCCTCTCGGCGGGCAGCCTTCCCGGGGCGCTGGCCGGCGTGTGGGTCAACCTGCTGATCCCCGAGGATGTGATGCAGATGATCCTCTATATCGTGGTGCTTGTCTCGGGCATCTCCATCCTTCTCCGGAAGGACGGGAAAACGGACGGGCCGGAGAGACAGATGACTGTGGCCGGAATGAAGGCGGTCCTTTTCTTCCTGCTGGGCGTGGCGACCGGGGCGGTCTGCGCGGCGTCCGGGGCCGGCGGCAGGCGGATACCTCTGGAGCGGAGCGGAGAATACGGAAATGTTCCTGCTGCTCATACCGGTCCTTATCGCCCACGGGATCGGCGTGGCGTTCGGGAGCAGAAATGCGGAAAAGATCGATCCGGCGATGCTCAAACGCATCGTGGCGGCGGCATCCATTGCCATTGCGCTCATCAAACTCATCCTTTAGCTGACAGATATTAAGAATGTGTACAATTCCCCATAAAACGCTTGACGCAAGGGGCTGAAACCATTAAAATATTATATGCGAAATATTACGGAAATATTAGCAAAATTATTGAGGAGGTCATTGGAACATGGCAACAAAATGGGTTTATATGTTCAAAGAAGGTAACGCGACAATGAGAAACCTTCTTGGCGGTAAAGGCGCCAACCTTGCAGAGATGACAGGCCTGGGCCTTCCGGTTCCGCAGGGATTCACTGTTACAACAGAAGCTTGTACACAGTACTATGAGGACGGAAGACAGATCAACGACGAGATCATGAGCCAGATCATGGATGCAATGGCAAAACTCGAGGAGATCACAGGAAAGAAATTCGGAGACAAAGAGAACCCGCTTCTCGTTTCCGTACGTTCCGGTGCAAGAGCTTCCATGCCGGGTATGATGGACACGATCCTGAACCTCGGTCTGAACGAAGAAGTAGTTGAGGCGCTGGCGTCTGCATCAGGCAACGAGCGCTGGGCATGGGACTGCTACAGAAGATTCATCCAGATGTATTCTGATGTAGTTATGGAAGTAGGTAAGAAATACTTCGAAGAGCTCATCGACAAGATGAAAGAAGAAAAAGGCGTGAAACAGGATGTAGAGCTGACAGCAGAGGATCTTAAGACTCTGGCAGGACAGTTCAAGGCTGAGTACAAAGAGAAGATCGGCGCAGACTTCCCGTCTGATGCGAAAGAGCAGCTGATCGGCGCTGTTAAGGCTGTATTCCGTTCATGGGACAACCCGAGAGCAAACGTATACCGTCGTGACAACGATATCCCGTATTCATGGGGAACAGCTGTCAACGTACAGATGATGGCGTTCGGTAACATGGGTGATGACTGTGGTACCGGTGTTGCATTCACACGTGACCCGGCTACAGGAGCAAACGGACTTTTCGGTGAGTTCCTTACAAACGCACAGGGCGAGGACGTTGTTGCCGGCGTTCGTACACCGATGCACATCTCCGAGATGGAGCAGAAGTTCCCGGAAGCTTTCGCACAGTTCAAAGATGTGTGCAAGACTCTGGAGACACACTACAGAGATATGCAGGATATGGAGTTTACTGTAGAGCACGGTAAACTGTACATGCTTCAGACACGTAACGGTAAGAGAACAGCTCAGGCTGCTCTGAAGATCGCATGCGACCTTGTTGACGAGGGCATGAGAACAGAGGAAGAGGCTGTAGCTATGATCGATCCGCGTAACCTTGATACACTGCTTCACCCGCAGTTCGACGCTGCTGCACTGAAAGCTGCAACACCGATCGGAAAGGCACTCGGCGCTTCACCGGGAGCTGCATGCGGTAAGATCGTCTTCACAGCAGACGACGCGGTAGAGTGGGCTGCAAGAGGCGAGAAAGTCGTTCTCGTTCGTCTTGAGACATCACCGGAAGATATCACAGGTATGAAATCCGCTCAGGGTATCCTGACTGTACGCGGTGGTATGACATCACACGCAGCCGTTGTTGCACGTGGTATGGGTACATGCTGTGTATCCGGATGCGGCGACATCGCTATGGACGAAGCAAATAAGAGATTCACACTCGCAGGAAAAGAGTTCCACGAGGGAGACCCGATCTCCATCGACGGATCCACAGGTAACATCTACGACGGAATCATCCCGACAGTAGACGCTACGATCGCAGGCGAGTTCGGACGCATCATGGGCTGGGCTGACAAGTACAGAACAATGAAAGTCCGCACAAACGCTGATACACCGGCTGACGCGAAGAAAGCACGCGAGCTGGGCGCTGAAGGCATCGGTCTGTGCCGTACAGAGCATATGTTCTTCGAGGGCAACAGAATCGACGCATTCCGCGAGATGATCTGCTCTGAGACAGAGGAAGAGAGAGAGGCAGCTCTTGAGAAGATCCTTCCGGAGCAGCAGGGAGACTTCGAGAAACTGTACGAGGCTCTTGAGGGCAACCCGGTAACGATCCGTTTCCTTGACCCACCGCTTCACGAGTTCGTTCCGACAGAGGAAGAGGACATCAAGAAACTGGCTGACGCTCAGGGCAAGACTGTAGAGCAGATCAA
>DXIS01000035.1 GCA_019112735.1 Candidatus Mediterraneibacter guildfordensis | reverse complement strand
CAAAAGTATTGGGCAGTCGATTCTGTGATGGGGAAGTGATTCTGCGCAGCAAAGATGTGGGCAGGTGAATCTGAGAGAATTATAGAAAAAAATTAGGCCACAAAAAGTCGGCGTTAAAAGAGGAATTGGAGTTGTCTGAGCCTGAAAGGCGAGTTCTCCAATTCCTCTTTTCGTATTTTGCCGGCTTTTCGTGGCCTTAGATTTTTCATAATTCTCGAACTGAACCTAAACACATCTTTTGCTGTGTCAGAATCCATTCCCTATGCAATGCGTGATGCCGAGTGCATTTATGGATCAGACTGTTCGAAAAACAGGAAGTTCCCTACCAGCTCTGGAAGAATACGTTATCCCCGACGATGACGCCTGTCCTGTTTGTGGACGGCGCATACAGGAAGTAATAGCAGTCTGCAACGGATGAAAGTCTTGCTCCGTTGATCGCATCCTGTGCGACCTGAAGGGAGAGACTTGAAGGTCCGCTGTTCAGCACCTGGTCAAGACGTCCGGTCCATGTCGGTGAGAACTGTCCGCTGGCATATACCACACCGCTGATGGAATTAGGGAATCTTGGACTCTGTACACGGTTCATGATCACGGTCGCTACAGCAAGCAGGCAATTGTAATCCTGATATGCTTCGCATTGAATGATCGCAGCGAGGAGTGTCAGCTCGTCCGCTGTGGCGCTGACGCTTCCGCCTGTGGTAACGGAACCGCCTGAACTGCCGGAATTGCCTGAGCTGCCGGAACTTCCGGATGAGTCAGCTGAGCCTGCTCCGGATGCGGCGGCTTCAGCTGCTGCGCGGCGGGCTGCTTCTTCCTCGGCGATCCGTCTCGCTTCCTCCTCGCGGGCTTTTTCAAGTCTGTTCTGGACATCAGCCAGATCAGTGGATGTTGCCGACGCCTTTGCCTGCAGAGAATCCTGCTGGTCTTTGAGGCGGGACTGCAGGTCGTTCAGTGAGGCCTGCTGCGCTTTCAGCGTTTCCTGATGGTCTGTGATCTGCTGATGGATCTCTTTGAGTTCATTCAGAGCATCACGGTCGTATGTACTTAAGTTTTCAATAAAATCAGCTTTGTTGAGGAAGTCGGCCATGTCTTCTGCTGAGAAAAGCATTTCCAGCAGTGTTGCATTGCCGTGTTCGTACATATATTTAATACGGTCTTTCATATCCTCATACTGCCGGACCTCATTTTCTTTGGCGACAGCCAGCTCATCTTCAGTACGCTCCATATCGCCGTTTAAGATCTCAAGCTGCATCTGAGTGCCGGATATCTCGTCGCTGAGCGCCAGGATATCCTTGTTGATCCCTGCGAGCTGGTCCTGCAGAGTGGAAGCCTGATCTTCCAGGCTGCTGATGTCATTGTCGGCGGATACAGGGAAGACTGAAAGTACAATTGCGAAAGAGCAGAGCAGTGCGATCCCTGACTGTATCCATCGTTTTTTACCTGTCTTCATAAAATAGATTCCTTTCTTTGAGGTTATGTTTCTTTCTCAGTATCTTGCATAATTTACGGCGCTTTGAGCTTAAATGTAAGGAATTTAAAACGCCGGGTAATTATTATACTACAAATTGCGTTATTTGGCAAACTCTGATAGAATGAAATAGGTGTAAAAAATCTCAGTTTTCGGAGAAATATATTATGGAAAAGATAAAAATGATAGGGCTGGATCTGGACGGGACGCTCCTGACAGACAGGAAAGAGTTTACCGATCGGTCAAAACGGGCGCTACGGACGGCCATCGACAGCGGGATCGTCGTGCTGATCGCTACCGGCCGGCCGCTGACAGGAATCCCGGAGGAGATCCGTAATTTTCCGGGAATGCGGTACGCGCTTACGTCCAATGGGGCGAAGGTGATGGATGTGTGGGAAAACCGTGTTGTGGATGAACATCTGCTTTCGGCGAAACTGGCGGAAAAAGCATTGGAAATCTGCGGAAAATATGATACATTACAAGAGGTATATTATGACGGTGTGAGCTATGCTCCTGCAGATAAGAGAGATATGATCCCGCGGTACCACAAAAATCCGAATATGTGGGAATATATGAGGAAGACAAGGATCTGGGTGGAAGATATTTTCCGGATGGTCCGG
Source organism: Candidatus Mediterraneibacter guildfordensis (assembly GCA_019112735.1). Classification (GTDB taxonomy): domain Bacteria; phylum Bacillota; class Clostridia; order Lachnospirales; family Lachnospiraceae; genus Mediterraneibacter; species Mediterraneibacter guildfordensis. The sequence continues at coordinate 77,286 of DXIS01000035.1, read as the reverse complement.
GAGAGTGACCGGGGACTCGATAAGATCCAGATGCTGTTTGCGGATATGGAAGAGCGCACAAAGGCGTGGCAGGAACTGTCTGAGGTGGAAGGACTGGAACTGGTAGGCTCGCTGGGATATAATATCGAGATCAATGCGGCAGGCGTCAATAAGGGGTCGGGGCTTGTAAGCCTCGGACGGCTGCTGGGGATCCGGCGTGAGGAGATCATGGCCTGCGGAGACGGGGACAATGACCTGCTTATGCTGAAGGAAGTCGGCTTCGGCGTCGCGATGGCGAACGCAGAGGAAGAGGTAAAGAAAGCCGCGGATTATATCACCCTTTCAAATGAAGAAGACGGAGTGGCAGATGCGATCGAAAAATTTGCGCTCAGAGGAGGAGATGGAGTATGTTAGACATTTTAAAGGCAATTATATTCGGTATCGTGGAAGGTATCACGGAGTGGCTTCCGATCAGCAGCACCGGGCATCTGATCATCCTTGAAGAGCTGCTGAAGCTTGATCAGGGCGATGCATTTTTTGAAATGTTCCAGGTGGTGATCCAGCTTGGCGCGATCCTGGCGGTTGTGGTGCTGTATTTCCACAAGCTGAATCCGTTTTCACCGACGAAGACGCAGAAGCAGAAACTGATGACCTGGCAGATCTGGATCAAAGTGGTGATCGGATGCGTTCCTGCCGGTGTGATCGGCCTCCTGTTTGACGATCTGATCGATAAAGTGTTCTATCACTGGTATGTGGTGGCGCTGATGCTGATCATATACGGTGTACTGTTTATCGTAGTCGAGAATTATCAGCAGGGCAAAGAGCCCAGAGCAGCGAAGTTCTCCCAGCTGTCGATCCAGATGGTCCTGATCATCGGTGTGTTCCAGATGCTGGCCATGATCCCGGGTACATCCAGATCCGGCGCGACCATCGTGGGCGCCCTGATGATCGGCGTGTCCAGAAGCCTTGCGGCGGAGTACACGTTCTTCCTTGCGATCCCGGTTATGTTCGGCGCCAGCCTGCTGAAGCTCGTTAAGTTCGGCTTCGCGTTCACGGGAATGCAGGTTGCGGTGCTGCTCGTGGGCATGGTGGTTTCCTTCGGGGTATCCATCGTGGCGATCAAATTCCTGATGAGCTACATAAAGAAAAATGACTTCAAAGTATTCGGCTACTACCGGATCGTGCTGGGCGTGCTGGTATTCCTTTTCTTCGGCATCAAGGCGCTCCTTGCATAAACATTTGCATAAATTTTCAATCCGGGGTTGAATTTTCGGAGAAATGTGCTAGAATTAGTAAGATAATCTGTATGATTATGCAAAATGTTAATTGATATGGAGGAATGTAAGATGAAGAAGTTATTGGCAGTATGCCTTACGGCAGCGCTTACAGTCGGCATGCTCGCAGGATGCGGCGGCAGTGATAAAGGCGGCAGCGAGGGCGGTTCCGATGACAGCGGAAAAGTAACGGCAAAGGTTATTGATGTAGATCTGACAGACGAGGAGTATGCGTTCGGCGTTGACAAGACTCAGCCGGAGCTCCTGGAGCAGGTGAATACATTTATCAACAAGATCAAAGAAGACGGAACTCTGGATGAGATCTGCGACAAATATTTCGGCGGCGGCGATCCTACACCGGTAGAGTCCGCGGAGCTTGATACATCCAAGGATCAGCTGGTTGTTGCGACGAATGCGGCGTTCGAGCCTTTTGAGTACATGGAAGGCGAGAGCTACGTGGGAATCGATATGGAGATTGCAGCGCTTCTTGCCGAGGAGCTTGGACAGGAACTGGTTATCCAGAACATGGATTTCGATGCGGTATGTCTCTCCGTGGGACAGCAGAAGTGCGATATCGCGATGGCAGGCCTGACAGTCAGCGAGGACAGAAAAGAGTATGTGACATTCTCCGAGTCCTATTATCAGGCATCCCAGAGACTGATCGTTCCGAGCGACGACACAACATTTGACGAGATGACGGATGCAGATTCCATCGCGGCAGCACTCGGCGAGCTGGATTCTTCCGTGAAGATCGGCGTACAGCAGGGAACAACCGGAAACAGCTATGTAGAGGGAAGCGATGACCTGGGATTCCCGGGACTTGCAGCGACATGCCAGACATACAAGAACGGTTCTCTGGCTGTTCAGGATATGCTCAACGGAAGCATCGACTATGTGATCATTGACGCGGCTCCGGCAGCAGCGATCACAGCAGCGATCAACGAGATGCAGTAAGAAATACATTTTATTGTAAATACGTATAAAACAAAAAGATATTTAAGGCTGGAAGGAAAATACAGGCATTATTGACGGTTGACCGGGATGCATGCATTTTCCTTCTTTTAAGAAGGGAAAGCAATGGATAATATTAGTCAGAGAATAGACAAATTTATAGAAGTGTTCATTGAACAGAACGGCTATACAAGAGTGATAACCGGTCTGGAAAACACGCTTCTCATCGCAGTCACGGGTCTGATCGTCGGTATCATCATCGGAACGCTGATCGCGACGGTCCGGGTTGTTCCGAAATATAAAAGGCTGCCGCGCATCCTGAACGGGATCTGCAGCTTCTATGTGGCACTGTTCAGAGGAACGCCGATGGTTGTTCAGCTGCTGGTCGGATACTATGTAATCCTGCCGCTTATCGGCGTACATATGGATGGCGTGCAGTTATCCATGATCGTGTTCGGTCTGAACAGCGGCGCCTATATCTCGGAGATCATGCGAAGCGGCATTCAGTCCGTGGACAGCGGACAGATGGAGGCGGGCCGTGCGGTGGGCTTAAGCTTCGGGGCCAGCATGACGAAGATCGTGATCCCCCAGGCCGTGAAGAACATCCTGCCTACGCTGGGCAATGAGTTCATCACACTGGTGAAGGAGACATCGGTCGTAAGTTTCGTCGCGGCGGCGGATCTCTATGTGGCATTTAACTACATCGGAGCGAACAGCTATGATTTCATGGTGCCGTATCTGGTTATGGCAGTCATCTACATCGTGCTTGTGCTGCTCATCAGCCTGTTAGTCAGATTACTGGAAAGGAGCCTGAGGAAGAGTGATAGACGTAATTAATCTTAAGAAAAGCTTCGGTGGTCTTGAAGTCCTCAAAGGGATCAACATCACCATCAATAAAGGCGATATCGTCGCAGTGCTCGGACCTTCCGGCTCCGGTAAGAGTACCTTCCTGCGGTGCCTCAACTGTATGGAGGACCCGACGTCCGGAAGCATTATCTTCAAGGGCGTTGACATCGCGGACATGAAGGTGGATATCAATGTCCACCGCCGTCACATGGGAATGGTATTCCAGCACTTTAACCTGTTCAATAATAAGACGGTCCTGCAGAACGTTATGATGGCTCCGGCCTATCTGCGCTGCCAGGATCTGAAGAAAGCAAAGCGGAAAAACCGCATGATCAGCTTTAAGAATAAATTCAGGAGCAATAAAGAGGAACTGATCCCGATCACGACGACGAAGGAACAGATCAAAAGCGAGGCAAAACAGCAGGCAATGGAGCTGCTGAAGCGGATCGGCCTGGATGATAAGGCGGACGTTTATCCGTCCACCCTGTCCGGCGGGCAGAAACAGAGGGTGGCGATCATCCGCTCCCTTGCCATGAACCCGGATGTGATCCTCTTCGATGAGCCCACGTCCGCGCTGGATCCGGAGATGGTCGGCGAGGTTCTGGACCTGATGAAACAGCTGGCTAAGGAAGGCATGACCATGGTCGTGGTGACACATGAGATGGGATTTGCAAGAGAAGTGGCTTCCAGGGTGATCTTCATGGACGACGGACAGATCCTCGAGGAGGCGGCTCCGCAGGAGTTCTTTGACCATCCGAAAGATGAGCGCCTGAAGGAATTCCTTTCCAAGATTTTATAAGCTATTATTTCGAAAGACAAATAACGCCGGGATCGCGTCATGGTTCCGGCGTGCTTTATTTCTGCGGGAATCCCCGCGGCGCAGATGCGCGGATAAAGTGTGATAAAGGAGACGACGGCATATGAGATACGAGAGGATCGAGCGGGCGGTTTTTCTGGAGCGCCCGAACCGGTTTATCGCTTATGTGGAGCTGAACGGACAGAAGGAAACGGTCCATGTGAAGAATACGGGGCGGTGCGCCGAGCTGCTGGTGCCCGGCGCATCAGTCTATGTCCAGAGAAGCGCCAATCCGGACCGGAAGACAAAGTGGGACCTGATCGCGGTGGAGAAGGGGAGCCGGATGATCAACATGGATTCCCAGATCCCGAACCGGGTGGTGCAGGAGTGGATCGAGGGCGGTGCCCTTTTTGAAAATGTAACTCAGATCCGGCCGGAGACGACCTGGGGGAACTCCCGATTCGATCTGTATGTGGAGACCGGTGAACGGAAGATCTTTATCGAAGTCAAGGGCGTGACGCTGGAGCGGGACGGGGTGTGCCTCTTCCCGGATGCGCCCAGCGACCGGGCGGTGAAGCATCTGGAGGAACTGGCCCGGGCGGTGAAAGAAGGGTATGAGGCATACGTTTTCTTCGTGATCCAGATGAGGGATGTAAAATATTTCACACCCAACCGGGAGACCCATCCGGCATTCGCGGATGCACTGCAGAAAGCGGCGGCCGCAGGCGTGCGCGTGCTGGCTTACGACTGCGAGGTAAGCCCGGACAGCATAGCGGTCAGGGATCCGGTGGACGTGGTGCTTGGAAGCCCGGAGCTTAAGGAGGCGGCACCGCTTCTGGTGGACTGGTACCGGGCGGAACGGCGCGACCTGCCCTGGCGGAAGCGGATGAATGCCTACCGGGTATGGATCTCGGAGATCATGCTCCAGCAGACCCGGGTGGAGACGGTGATCCCGTATTTTGAGCGGTTTATCCGGGAGCTGCCGGACGTGGCGGCGCTGGCCGCCGTGTCTGACGACCGGCTGATGAAGCTGTGGGAAGGGCTCGGATACTACAGCCGGGCAAGGAACCTGAAAGAGACGGCCTGCCGGATCATGGAGGAATACGGCGGAGAATTCCCGGAGACATACGAGGAGATCCGTTCTTTAAAAGGGATCGGCAGTTATACGGCCGGGGCGATCAGTTCCTTTGTATACCATATCCCGAAGCCCGCGGTGGACGGCAACGTGCTCCGGGTGGTAGCCCGGATCACGGCGGATGATTCGGATATCGCCAGGGGAGCCACGAAGAAAAAGATGGAGGAACTGGTGGAGGAAGTCATCCCGCGGACAGCGCCGGGGGATTTCAACCAGAGCCTGATCGAGCTGGGCGCCATCGTCTGCCTGCCAGGCGGACGGCCAAAATGCGAAGCGTGCCCGGTGCGCCAGATCTGCCGCGCCCACGCGGAAGGCCGGGAACTGGATTATCCGGTCAAGACGAAAGCCAAAGCGCGGCGGATCGAGGAGCGGACCGTATTCCTCTTCCGGGATGCCGGGAAGACCGTGATCCGGAAACGTCCGGCAAAGGGGCTGCTGGCGGGGCTGTATGAATTTCCGAACCGGGAGGGGCGGCTGACGAAGAAAGAAGTGATCGCCTACAGTAAAGAACTGGGGCTGGCGCCGGTACGCGTCCGGAAGATAGGTGAGGCGAAACATATTTTCAGCCATGTGGAATGGCATATGACCGGATATGAGATCCTGGTGGATGAGCTGGAACGGGAGCTCCATCCCCAGGATGAGAGCCTGGTCTTCGCGGATATCCGGGAGCTTCAGGAAAAATATGCGGTCCCGTCGGCATTCGAGGCATTCATGCCGGAATAAGGGGTGATTGCAGAGTGTACTCTGTTTTCTTGAATCTGCGGGGAACATATGGTACAATGGTCGGGACAGAATATTACAGGAGCGTGTCAGATCATGAGTGAGAAACCAACGATTTCCAGACAGCAGCAGAAGTCCAGAGAGACGCGTGAGCGGATCTTCCGGGCGGCGAAGCGGATTCTGGAGAAACAGGGCTACGAAGAACTGTCCATCAAAAATATCTGCGAGGAGGCCGGCGTCTCCAACGGCAGTTTTTATCATCATTTCAAGACGAAGGACGATCTGCTTTCCTATTATATCGAGGATCAGCCGAAGATCGATCCGGATCTTCTGGAACTGCCGGACAGTGTAGAGGGCGTGAAAGAGGGGATCATCAAGGTCTATCTCAATTATGTGAAATACTGCCGGGAGCTGGGCGTGGAATTCGTGGCCGAGTATTATGACACGAAGAACCAGGCGCTGAACGCGGCGGTCCGCACTGAGCGGCCCTACCCGGTCCTGACCGTCCAGTCCTATGTGGAGAAGGCCATGGCGGCGGGAGTCGTCAGCCTGAATGTAGAGATCGATGAGTTTACCACCGATATCCGGATGATCGTGATCGGAAATGTATTCGAGTGGTGTGTGAAGCACGGAGATGCGGATTTTGAGGGAAATATGAGCCGGTCGCTGGGGAAATACCTGGATGCCGTGCTCTGCGGGGAAAGTAAAAAGGAATGAAATATCATTTTATCGTAAATCCCAAAGCCCGTTCAGGGCTGGGAGAGATGATCTGGCGCCGGCTGGAGCCGGAGCTTATAAAGCGGCGGACGGCTTATCAGTGCTGTCTGACGACGAAGCGGAAGGAAGCCGGGCGGATCGCGTCTGATATCACATCGGACGGGAAACCGTACACCCTGGTGGTGCTGGGCGGCGACGGAACGCTCAATGAAGTGATAAACGGGATCGCATGCCCGGAAAAGACGACGCTGGGATACATCCCGATCGGGTCGAGCAATGATTTTGCCCGTGGACTCGGACTTCCGAAGGATCCGGAAAGGGCCATGGAGATGATCCTTCGCCCGGCCGGGATCCGGAAGATCGATATCGGAGAGGTCACAGGGGGAAGCCGGAGCAGCAGGTTCCTCGTAAGCGCCGGCATCGGATTCGATGCGGCGGTCTGCCATGAAGTGTGCGTATCGAAATGGAAAGTGTTCCTCAACCGGATCGGGCTGGGGAAGCTGAGTTACGCGGTGGTGGCGCTGGACCGTCTGAAGAAAGACCGGCCGGTGACGATGCGGCTGACTCTGCCGGACGGAACTGTGAAAATCCTGGAGCGGACGTATTTTACGGCTTTTATGAATCTGCCGTATGAGGGCGGAGGATTTAAGTTCACGCCGGAGGCGGATCCCGGGGACGGGATGCTGGATGTGATCGCGGCACACGGGATCGGGATCCCGAAGGTGCTGTTCCTGCTTCCGCTGGCGTTAATGGGGAAACATACCGGATTCAAAGGCATTTCACTTATAAAGTGCAGAGAAGTACGCGTGCAGGCGGAACGGGCGCTGCCGCTCCACACGGACGGCGAGCCGGGGTTCCTCCGGAGAGATATCCGGGTGCGGCTGACAGGCAGCAGGCTGAACGTGATCGTAAAATAATTAATGTTTCGTGAAGGCGGTTGTTGTCCGCATAAAAAAGTGCTATAATCGGGGCGGACTGAGCGACAAAGAGGGGAAAACTGTGATCAAAAAGGGGCATCGTATATGAAGCTGAGAGATCGATTCGCAGAACTGGCCAGAAAATATAAACACGCGTGGGTGTTTCTCTATATACTGATCTATATGCCATGGTTTATGTGGCTTGAGAAACACGTCACAACGCATTACCATGTGATCCAGATCAGGCTGGATGAACACATCCCGTTTATCGAGTATTTCATCATCCCGTATCTGATGTGGTTCCTTTTTATTGCCGTTGTATTTCTGTATTTCTTTTTTACAGATGTAAAGGGCTTTTATAAGCTGGCGGCATTCATGTTTACGGGTATGACCGTGTTCCTGATCATATCGACGGTATTTCCGAACGGCCAGGATCTGAGACCGGTCATATTTGAACGGGACAATATTTTCGTGGATATGGTGCGGACGCTGTACCGGACGGATACATGCACCAATGTATTCCCGAGCCTGCATGTGTTCAATTCCCTGAGCGTGTGCGCGGCCATTGCGGACAGTGAGGCGCTGAAGAAGCACCGGGGCGTATGCATCGGCGCATACGTGCTGGCGGGGCTCATTATCCTTGCGACCATGTTCCTGAAGCAGCATTCGGTGCTGGATGTGCTGGGGGCGGGCGCCATGGCCGGCATCCTGTACCAGTTCGTATATGCGCCGGACAGACGGCATGCGCCGGGATACGCGGGACAGAGGCGGAAACGGCCGCTGCTCCAGAATAAATAGGAAAACCAGGAGGAAAATCTACAATGAGAAAAGTTATGCTTACCGGAGACCGCCCGACGGGGAAACTGCACGTGGGACATTACGTGGGTTCTCTGCGGCGCAGGGTAGAGCTTCAGAATACAGGAGACTTTGATGATATTTTTATTATGATCGCGGACGCGCAGGCGCTGACGGACAATGCGGACAATCCGGAGAAAGTCCGTCAGAACATCATAGAGGTGGCGCTTGATTATCTGGCCTGCGGGCTTGACCCGGAGAAATCCACGATCCTGATCCAGTCCCAGATCCCGGAGCTGTGCGAGCTGTCATTCTATTACATGAATCTGGTGACCGTGTCCAGGCTGCAGCGCAATCCTACGGTAAAATCCGAGATCCAGATGCGGAACTTCGAGGCAAGCATCCCGGTCGGATTCTTCACTTATCCGATCAGCCAGGCCGCGGACATCACGGCTTTCAAGGCAACGGTCGTGCCGGTGGGCGAGGATCAGATGCCGATGCTGGAGCAGACAAAGGAGATTGTGCATAAATTTAACTCTGTATATGGCGAGACACTGGTGGAGCCGAAGATCCTGCTTCCGGAGAACCAGGCGTGCATGCGTCTGCCGGGTACGGACGGCAAGGCCAAGATGAGCAAGTCGCTTGGCAACTGCATCTATCTGTCCGAAGAGCCGGAGGAGATCAAGAAGAAAGTATTCAGCATGTTCACGGACCCGAACCACATCCGGATCGAAGATCCCGGAAGCCTGGAGGGCAATACGGTGTTCACCTACCTGGATGCATTCTGCAGGCCGGAGTATTTCCCGGAATTCCTGCCGGAGTATGAGGATCTGGATGAGCTGAAAGCGCATTACCAGAGAGGCGGCCTCGGGGACATGAAGGTGAAACGGTTCCTCAACAATGTACTTCAGGCGGAGCTGGAGCCCATCCGGAACCGGAGAAAAGAGTTCCAGAAGGATATCCCGGCGGTCTATGAGATGCTGAGAAAGGGAACCGAGAAGGCGGAGAAAGTTGCCGCAGAGACGCTTCGCGATGTGAAAGCCGCGATGAAGATCAATTACTTCGATGATGAAGAACTGATCCGGATGCAGTCGGCAAAATATACAGAAGAATAAAATATTCGGACAAATGTCAGGCAGGGTTCGCCCTGCCTGTTTTCATACTAAGATAAAGAAAAAGAGCACTCCGCAATGGAATGCTCTTCTTTACGTGCGATAGAAGATTCGAACTCCCGACCTTCTGGTCCGTAGCCAGACGCTCTATCCAGCTGAGCTAATCGCACATATTCAGTTTGCTGTATTTCCTAACAGCAAATGCTATTATAGTGGAAATCCGGGCGGATGTCAAGAAATTTACGGATTATTTTTTATATTTTATTTTAAAAAGATGTTGACAATAGTAAAACACTAGTGTACTATCTAACTATAGCACTGGTACAAAAGGAGGCGCATCATGGAATACAACACAAGCGCACCGATTTATCTTCAGGTGATCAATGAACTGAAGAAGAAAATGGTAAAAGGGGAACTGATGCCCGGGGAGAAGATGCCTTCCGGGCGGGACCTGGCGGTTGAGTATAAAGTAAACCAGAACACGGCGGCGAGGATCTACCGCGAGCTGGAAGCGCAGGGGTACTGCTTTACCAGACGCGGGATCGGCACATTTGTGTCAGAGGAGGAGAGTATGTTTCAGGATTTGAAGAAAGAGATGGCATCGGAACTGGTTAAGAATTTTATGCATGAGATGGACGGGCTGGGATTTGAAAAGGGCGATATCATCGAACAGATCGCGGATTATAAGGAGGAAACGGAAAATGATGCTTGAATGCAGAGGACTGACAAAATGGTTCGGATCGAAAGAGGCGGTTGCGGACCTTACGCTGAATATTGAAAAAGGGAAAATATACGGGCTGCTCGGGGAGAATGGAAGCGGCAAAACGACCTGGATGAAGATGGTATCCGGGCTTACAAAACCGGGAACCGGTGAGATCATTTATGACGGACATATGCTGGGATATGAAGATAAGGCGAAGATCGCGTATATGGCAACGGAGCCGTTCTTCTATGATTTCATGAAGGTGCAGGATGTGGGGGAATATTACCGCGCCTTTTTCGAAGATTTTGACATGGACAGATATGTGGAACTGGTCGGGAAAATGGGACTGACGCCGGATATGAAAGTAAAAAGCCTCTCCAGCGGTATGGCGGCGAAGCTTAAGCTGGCGGCGACACTGGCACGGCAGGCAGAGCTGTATCTTCTGGATGAACCGCTCAATGGGATCGATTATAAGGCGCGGGAGGAGATCATTAATCTCATTCTGGAGGAAGCGGACGGAGAGAATACATTTGTGATCTCCACGCACCTGCTGGAAGAGATCGAAAGCTTCATCGAATATGCAATCTTCATTAAAGACGGACATCTGGTGAATAAAGTGTGCCTGGAAGCGGAACGTATGAGGAGCGGCCGGTCCCTTGCAGAACTTTATGTGGACATTATGTAGAAACGGGGAGGATTCTGGATCATGGGTAAACTGATTAAATATGAGATAAGGAAACAGAGAGCTTCGAGAATGGTGATCTTCGTCGCCCTGGCGGCTGCGCTGATCATGTTCTGGGGAGGGCTCTTATTTGAAAATGATATGATGATGGCGATCAGCATTATGGCAATGACGTTCGGGGCATTTCTGGTGCTTTTTTATACGGGAATCGAGAGCATCCTTGTTCTTAACCGGGATCTGCGGACGAAGCAGAGCTATATGCTCTGGATGCTGCCAAAGTCAAGCTGGGAGATCCTTGGGGCGAAATTCATCTCGGCGATCCTTCAGATGCTGATCGTGTTCGGCGTCTGCGGTCTGGCGGTGGGAGTAAGCACGGCACTGGCCGTATGGAAAGTCGCGGGATTTGAGAAGTTGGCCATGGCGGTGAAAGAATTTTCATGGCTCTTTGTGGAAGGCGGGCTGAAGTGGACGGATCTGGCCCTGCTGGCGCTGGTGCTCTTTCTCTGCTGGAGCCTGGTCATCATGGTCGGGTTTCTGGCGGTGATCATTTCACGGACTCTGCTTGTAAAGTCCAGATTCGCCGGCTTTCTGGCTGTAGTACTGTTTTTCATTATAAATATAGTGATCGAACAACTCTATGCAGCGATCAACCGGTTCCCCGGACTCGATTCTTTATCCGGGATAGGGGTAACCGGCTGGAGCATTGTCGATACGATCTATTACATTATCGTAGCAGCGGTTGTATTCGGACTCTCCGGATTGCTGGCGGAGAAGAAGCTGAGTGTGTAGCGGTCCGGGATAGCGTCAGGGTACAGAGGCTGCGGCAACGGTGCGGAGTCAGATCCCAAGGACCCGGCGCATGTCCTCCGGCATGGGTGCGGTAAACTCCAGAGGTTCCCCGGTGACCGGGTGCCGGAATGCGAGCCGGTAAGAGTGCAGCGCCTGACGGCTCATATGCTCCATGTCGGGATTGTAGAGATAATCTCCGATCAGCGGATGACTGATATATTTCATATGGACACGGATCTGATGGGTGCGGCCTGTCTCCAGGAAGAGGGAGACGAGGCTGTGCCCGTTTTTTGTATCCAGCACCCGGTAATGTGTGACGGCGTGTTCTCCGTGCTCAAAGTCAATCTTCCGCTCGATCAGTGAACTGCCGGTCCGGCCGACAGGGGCATTGATCGTGCCGGCGGGCGGCGCGGGGGTTCCCCGGACAATGGCCAGATATTCCCGGGTGATCTCATGCTTTACCGCCAGGGCTGACAGGATGCTGGAACTGACCAGATGTTTTGCGATGACGGTCAGCCCGGAAGTATCCCGGTCCAGACGGTTCGTGCAGCGGAAGATAAAGGGCAGACCCTGCGCCTGATAATAGTACATCAGCGCGTTGGCCAGTGAGTTGCGGTAGTTATTGAGTGACGGGTGCACGGGCATCCCGGCCGGTTTGTTCACCACGATGATGTCTTCATCTTCATAAATGATATCCAGCGGCAGCTTCACCGGCGGAATGTTCGGAGAAGATTCATGTTCCTGAATGCGAACGGTCAGTGTGTCATTGGCATTTAGGACTGTGCGCATATAAGTCCAGTTTCCGTTTACGAGGATGCTCTGCGGCATCTTCTTAAGCTGGGTCAGATTCTGATAAGAATAGCCCTGGCGGCGCAGGAACTGTTCGATGCGCAGCCCGGCGGAAGCGCTGTCTATATGATAAGTGATCGTGCGGTCCATAATAGTCCTCTCCAGTGTGGAAAACGTTTTAATGATATTGATATTTTGCAGAGTTGAATGAAAGATGTCAACACACTGTGCATAACTTTTTACAACTTCTGTAAGTTTGTTGGCAACTACTGTTTTTATAAAATCTTTATTGTTTTCAACCCGGCGCTGTGATATTTTAGGAGTCATCTTAAGAAAACGGTGCAGAAAGTGATCCGTTTCTGCTTCCGCATGTGGCCGGATTATGTTACAATAAGGAGGACAATAGATGGTGAAAAATACTGACAATTTTATAATGCTTCCCACCGTGGACTTCTGTTTCAAGGAACTGATGAAGAATGATAAAGTGAGGAAAGGCTTCGTGGTGGCGATCCTCGGAAAAGCTCCGGAAGAGATCCGCCGGACGACGCTCCTGCCGACAGAACTCCGGAAGGAGTCGGAGGATGACAAACTAGGAGTTCTGGACGTGATGATCGAACTGGAAGACGGTACGCTGATGAACATGGAGATGCAGGTGGCTTCTTTTAAGTACTGGATCAACCGGGTTCTTTTCTACATAGGAAAGATTTATACCGGTCAGATCCGGGAAGGCGAAGATTACGAGAAACTTCAAAAATGTGTCCATGTCGCCGGAAGACATTGCAGAGCTTTTTGAACTGGAGTTGGATGAGGTGCGGGAACTCGCGGAAGAGTGGAAAAAAGAGCAATAAAGATTCTGGGAAGCGGATACTCATATCAGAGTATCCGCACCTTTTTTATATAACCGGAATGTGATAGAATAAAGCGGATCTTGAATTTAGAGAGGGCAACATACATGGACATTAATCAGAAATTAACCGAAGAACTGAACGTAAAGCGCTGGCAGATCGATGCCGCGGTGAATCTTATAGACGAGGGGAATACGATCCCGTTTATCTCCCGATACCGGAAGGAAGTTACGGGCTCCCTCAATGACGAGCAGCTGCGGAAGCTGGACGAGCGCCTGAAATATCTGCGGAATCTGGAAGAGAAGAAAGAGCAGGTGATCGCCAGCATCGACGAGCAGGGGAAACTGACGGAAGAACTGAAAGCGCAGATCCTGGCGGCGGAGACGCTGGTAACGGTGGAGGACCTCTACCGGCCGTACCGCCCGAAGCGTCGGACCCGGGCGACCATCGCCAAAGAGAAAGGGCTGGAGCCGCTGGCCGCATACATCCTGCTGCAGAATGCGAAAGAGCCGCTGGAGCAGACGGCGGCGCAGTACATTTCTGAGGAGAAGGGCGTAGAGAGCGCGGCGGACGCGATTGCCGGCGCCATGGATATTATCGCGGAAATGATCTCGGACAATGCGGATTACCGGACCTGGATCCGGAAAACGACGATGAAAAAAGGAAAGGTAACTTCCGCGGCGAAAGATCCGGAGGCGGAATCCGTTTATGAGATGTATTACGAGTTCGAGGAGCCGGTATCAAAGCTGGCGGGGCACCGGATCCTGGCGCTGAACCGGGGTGAGAAGGAGAAGTTCCTAACGGTGAAGGTGGAAGCGCCCGAGGAAGATATCCTGCGCTATCTGGAGAAGAAGACGATCCATAAGGATAATCCGTACACAGGACCGGTTCTGAAGGAAACGGTGCAGGACAGCTACCGTCGGCTGATCGCTCCGGCCATTGAGCGTGAGATCCGCAGCGCACTGACGGAGAAAGCGGAGGACGGCGCCATCGAAGTATTTGGAAAGAACCTGCACCAGCTCCTCATGCAGCCGCCCATCGCAGGACGGGTGGTGCTGGGCTGGGATCCGGCCTTCCGAACCGGCTGTAAGCTGGCTGTGGTGGATCCGACCGGCAAGGTGCTCGGGACGACGGTCATCTATCCGACCGCGCCGACGACGCCGAAGAAGATCCAGGCCAGTAAAGATCTGTTGAAGAAAATCATTCCGAAATACCATATTTCCCTGATCTCGCTGGGCAACGGAACGGCGTCCCGGGAGTCCGAGCAGTTTATAGTGGAACTGCTTAAGGAGATCCCGGAAGAAAAGGTACAGTATGTGATCGTAAATGAAGCGGGGGCTTCTGTGTATTCAGCGAGCAAGCTGGCCAGCGAGGAATTCCCGAAGTTCGATGTGGGACAGCGCAGCGCCGCTTCCATCGCCCGGAGGCTTCAGGATCCGCTGGCGGAACTGGTGAAGATCGATCCGAAATCCATCGGCGTCGGCCAGTATCAGCACGACATGAACCAGAAGAAGCTGGGCGAGTCCCTGAACGGTGTGGTGGAAGACTGTGTCAATAAGGTGGGCGTGGACCTCAATACCGCGTCTGCGCCGCTGCTCTCGTACATCGCGGGCATCAGCGGGACGATTGCAAAGAATATCGTAGCATACCGTGAGGAGCACGGCCGCTTCGCAGACCGCAGAGAACTCCTGAAAGTGCCGAAGCTGGGACCGAAAGCCTATGAGCAGTGCGCCGGGTTTACCCGGATCCAGGGCGGGAAGAACCCCCTTGACACCACCGGCGTTCATCCGGAATCCTATGAGGCGGCGGAGAAACTCCTGAAGAAGCAGGGATTTACTCCGGAAGACATCACCGCCCGCCGGCTGACCGGCCTGTCGGTGACCATCCGCGATTATAAGAAACTGGCGGAAGAACTCGGGATCGGCGAGATCACCCTGCGCGATATCGTGAAAGAGCTGGAGAAGCCGGCGAGAGATCCCCGCGATGAGATGCCAAAGCCGATCCTTCGCACGGATGTGCTGGAAATGAAAGACCTGAAAGAGGGCATGGTGCTCAAGGGAACCGTGCGCAATGTCATTGACTTCGGTGTCTTCGTGGATATCGGTGTGCACCAGGACGGACTGGTCCACATTTCCCAGATCACGGACCGGTACATCAAACACCCGCTGGAAGTGGTCAGCGTGGGCGACATCGTGGATGTGAAAGTTATGAGTGTGGATCTGAAGAAGAAAAGAATCCAGCTGACAATGAAAGTGTAACGTCAGCCTCTTGACAACTCTGAAAATGGCTGTTATATTACAAATAGAACAAAGGAATTAGGATCTGTCCGCGCGGGGCGTCTGCCCCGGGCGGATGTTCTCATGTAATAATAACAGCAGTCAGATTCAGAGATCAGGGAGGGTGGTTACCATGTCAGCAAAGAGAGATTATTATGATGTGCTGGGCGTCAGCAGGAATGCGGATGAATCGCAGATCAAGAAAGCATACCGGAAGCTTGCCAAAAAGTATCACCCGGATACGAATGCGGGAAATGCGGAGGCAGAGCAGAAGTTTAAAGAAGTGACCGAGGCGTATGACGTCCTGGGAGATAAAGAGAAAAGAAAACTTTACGATCAGTTCGGCCATGCGGCCTTTGACCAGACCGCCGGAGCCGGCGCAGGATACGGCAATGCGGGCGCGGGTTTCGGCGGCACTGGCTACGGCGGGCCGGGCGGCGGATTCTGGCGGACCTACAGTTCCGGCGGACCGGGCGGCGGCTATCAGGAATATCATTTCGAGGGCGGCAATATGGATGACATCTTCGGAGATATTTTCGGGGATATGTTTCATCACGGAACCGGCGGCGCAGGCCGCTCATCGCGCAGCAGCGGCTTTGGCGGAAGCGGTTTCGGCGGCAGTTTCCCGCAGAAGGGCAGCGATGTCCATGCCGATGTGACGGTCGGTTTCGACGAAGCGGCCTTTGGCTGCGACAAGGTGGTCCGTCTTCAGGATCCTTCCGGCAGGACCGGCGGGGTGCAGTCGCTCCAGGTGCATATCCCGGCCGGGATCGATACCGGCAAGTCCATCCGGCTGAAAGGGAAAGGCATGCCGGGCGCAAATGGCGGTGAAGCGGGCGACCTCTTCCTGAAAGTCACCGTGGCGCCGAAACCGGGCTATGAGCGAAAAGGGACGGATGTCTATACAACGGTCAGCATTCCGTATACCACAGCGGTATTTGGCGGCGAAGCGGTCGTTGGCACGCTGTATGGCAATGTAGTCTGCAAGATCAGGGAAGGCACCCAGTCCGGTACGAAGATCCGGCTGAGGGGGAAAGGCATCGTTTCCATGAAAAACCCGTCTGTGCGGGGTGATCAGTACGTGACCGTGCAGATCAGCGTGCCGCAGAATCTGAGCGCGGAGGCGAAACAGAAGCTGCGGGAATATGAAGCGGCATGCGCAGGGCGTGCAAGGACTGCCTGAAATAATACACAAACTCACAGGGATTCCTGCAAAACGTGTGTTTTGCGGGGATCCTTTTTCTGTTTTAAAACAGAATTGCCCGGGTCCTTCCTTGCGCATGCCCCGTGAATTTGTTATGATGGAGACGGAGCCGGAACTGCGCTCCGGAATACACAGAATATAGAAACAGCGGCTGTCGTGCAGGCGGCCGGAGAGAGGAGATACATTATGAAGATCGGGATCGGAAACGACCATTCTGCGCTGGAGATGAAGGCGGAGATCATTGAATTTCTGAAGGAAAAGGGACACGAGGTTGTGGATTACGGCACAAATTCAGCTGAGAGCTGTGATTATCCTGTATACGGGGAGATCGTGGCGCGGGCGGTGGCGGCCGGCGAAGTGGAGCAGGGGATCCTGATCTGCGGAACAGGCCTTGGCATTTCCATTGCGGCGAATAAGGTGAAGGGGATCCGGGCGGCAGTCTGCAGCGAACCGTTCACCGCGAAAATGGCGAGAGCGCACAACGACTGCAATATCCTGGCTTTTGGCGCCAGGGTCGTGGGAGGCGAACTGGCGAAAATGATCGTGGATGCGTGGCTTTCCACGGAATTTGAGGGCGGCCGCCATCAGCGGAGAGTCGATATGCTTATGGCGATCGAAGAGAAGGAGTAGTTTATGCACGCATATCATTTATCCCAGTGGCTGATCTTCTTCTTTATCTACAGCTTCATCGGCTGGGTCTGGGAGAGCTGCTATGTGTCTGTGCGGAAGCGGCACTGGGTGAACCGGGGGTTCCTTCACGGACCGATGCTGCCGATCTACGGATCAGGAGCGGTGGTGATCCTGGTGAGCACCATCGGCGTGCGGGAGCATCCGTGGCTGATCTTTATCTTCGGCCTGGTCGCCGCCACGGCGCTTGAGTATGTAACCGGTGCGGTGATGGAGCGCATGTTCCATGTGCGGTACTGGGATTACAGCAACCAGAAGCTGAATGTGCACGGATACATCTGCGCCAGTTCATCGCTTTGCTGGGGCGTGTTTTCCGTCCTGCTCGTACGGTTCGTCCATGTGCCCATCGAGCGGGTGGTTCTGGGGATCCCGCTTCTGGCGTCGGACATCATGGCCATGGTGCTGACAGTTGCGGCGTCAGTCGATCTGACCCAGTCTTTCAACGAGGCGATGGATTTCAAACGGGTCCTGGCCCAGCTGGAAGAGAGCAAAGAGCAGATCCGCAGACTTCAGGAGCGGGTGCTGGCCGCATCCGAGGAGAAGCTGGAGGAATACCGGCAGCGTTCCGACGAACTGGTCGGCGAATACCGGCAGCGTGCAGATGAACTGGTGGCGGAGTATAAGAAACGTTCCGAGCAGCTGGCTGAGGAACACCGGAAACGGACAGAGGAGCTGGCGCAGAAGCGGCGTTCCTACCGGAAGGCCTGCCTGGAGCGGGTCGGCATGCAGCGTGAGCAGAGAAGGCTGCAGCTGGAGGAACTGGCGGAGCGCGCCGGGCTTTTCATGAAGGATGAACTTCCGGATCTGAAGAGGATCATCCGGGATGAACTTGGGAAAATGGGCGCCCGGACGGACCGGAATTACCGGCATATTGCAAGCCAGCTGAGGCGCAACCCGACGGCATCCTCAAAGCGGTTTGCAGAAGCATTCAAAGAACTGAAAGATACACTGGAGGAACATAAATCATGACAAAGAAACAGCGGGCGCTGGAAGTGATCAGCCGCCTGAAGGAAGAATACCCGGACGCCGGATGCACCCTGGACTATGACCAGGCGTGGAAACTGCTGGTCAGCGTGAGGCTGGCCGCCCAGTGCACCGACGCGCGTGTAAATATAGTAGTGGAAGATCTGTACAAGAAATATCCGGATGTGGATGCGCTGGCGGATGCAGATGTGGATGACATCGAAGCCATCGTCCGGCCCTGCGGCCTGGGCAGGAGCAAGGCAAGGGATATCAGCGCCTGCATGAAGATGATCCGGGATGAATACGGCGGGAAGGTGCCCGATGATTTTGACGCCCTTCTGAAGCTTCCGGGAGTCGGAAGGAAGAGCGCAAACCTCATCATGGGCGATGTGTTCGGAAAGCCGGCCATCGTGACGGATACCCACTGCATCCGGCTGGTGAACCGGATCGGCCTGGTGGACGGGATCAAAGAGCCGAAGAAAGTGGAGATGGCGCTCTGGAAGATCATTCCCCCGGAGGAGGGGAGCGATCTCTGCCACCGGCTCGTGTATCACGGGCGGGACGTCTGCACGGCGCGGACGAAGCCTCACTGTGATAAATGCTGCCTGGCTGATATCTGTAAGAAAAACGGCGTATAAAAAACGCAGGAAATAAAATATTAAAAAGTAGAAAAGGAGACAGACATGAAAAGTATCAGATTGCGGGACGATTTTTACTGGACAGGGATCATCGACGACCAGCTCCGGGTGTTTGACATCATCATGTACACGGAGTTCGGGACGACCTACAATTCCTATGTGATGAAAGCAGGGGATAAGACGGTACTATTTGAGACGGCGAAGGCGAAGTTTTTTGACAACTATCTGGAGAAGCTTCAGGAAGTGACCGATGTGCACAGGATCGATTACCTGGTGGTGAGCCATACCGAGCCGGACCATGCGGGAAGCGTAGAGCGCCTGCTGGATTACAGCCCCCAGATGAAGATCATTGCCACGGGCTGCGCCCTCGGGTTCCTGAAGGAGATCGTGAACCGGGACTTCGTGGGCATCCCGGCGCGGGACGGGGACAAGATGACCATCGGGAACCGGACGCTGCAGTTTATGTTCGTGCCGAACCTGCACTGGCCGGACACGATGTATACATTTATCGAGGAGGAGCAGATTCTGGTGACCTGCGATTCCTTTGGCTCACATTACTGTCTGCCGGAAGTGGTTTCTTCTGAGATTAAAAATGAAGACGATTATCAGAAGGCGCTGAAATATTATTACGACTGCATCATTGGACCGTTTAAGCCGTTTATGCTCAAAGCCCTGGACCGGGTGGAGCCGATGGACATTTCCATGGTCTGCACCGGACACGGGCCGGTGCTGGTGGGCGACCGCATTAAATCCGTGATGAAGCAGTACCGTGAATGGTCCACGGTGGTGAACCCGAACCCGAAGAAAACGGTCATCATCCCGTATGTGAGCGCCTACGGGTATACGAAATCCCTGACGGAGAAGATCGCCGAGGGCGTGAAGGACAGCGGCGACATTGACGTGCGTTCCTATGACATGGTGGAAGCTGACGCGGCAAAAGTAAATGAAGAACTGCTCTTCGCGGACGGCATCCTGCTGGGAACGCCAACCATCGTGGGCGAGGCGCTGAAACCGATCTGGGATCTGACTCTTGGCATGTTCCCGGCGACCCACGGCGGCAAACATGCCGGCGCGTTCGGAAGCTACGGCTGGAGCGGCGAGGGCGTGCCCAATATCACGGCCCGTCTGAAACAGCTGAAGATGAAGACGGTCGAAGGCTTCCGTGTGCGGTTCAAACCGTCAGAGGCGGACCTGGTGAGCGCCTATGAGTTCGGCTACCAGTTCGGCTGCATCGTGCAGGACAAGGAGCCGGTAAAGCCGAAGAAGCCGGGCGCGAGAAGTCTGGTGAAATGCCTCGTCTGCGGCGAGATCTTCGATTCTTCGCTGGAGATCTGTCCGGTCTGCGGCGTGGGAAAAGAGAACTTTGTGCCGGTGGATGCACAGGAGACCGGCTATATCAATAATACACAGGAATATTATGTGATCCTTGGAAACGGCGCGGCGGGATTCAATGCGGCGAAGGCCATCCGGGAGCGGGATAAGACCGGCTCCATCGTGATGATCTCCAATGAACCCTATCCGTCCTATAACCGTCCGATGCTGACCAAGTCCATCGTGGCGGGCCTGAGCGCGGAGCAGATCGCCATCGAGGGACCGGCATGGTACGAGGAGAACCGGGTATACCAGATGCTCGGGAAACAGGTGACGGCAGTGGATCAGGAACAGAAAGAAGTGCTCCTTGACAGTGGAGAGAAGATCCGCTACACCCGCCTCATCTACGCACTGGGCAGCGAGTGCTTCATCCCGCCCATGGAAGGGCGCGGGTTGCCGGAAGTCATCGCGATCCGCAGGCTTTCTGACGTGGAGAAGGTAGAGACGCTGATGGAAAAAGCGGAAAATGCGGTCGTGATCGGCGGCGGTGTTCTTGGCCTTGAGGCGGCCTGGGAACTGAAGAAGGCAGGCCTTAAGGTAACCGTGCTGGAAGTGGCGCCGGTGCTCATGGGACGGCAGCTTGACGCCGGTTCCGCGGAGATCCTGAAAGAGATCGCGGCGAAGCATGATGTGGCGATCCGGACCGGTGTAACGGTAGCGGCCATTGAAGGCGAAGGCCATGTGAGCGGCGTCCGTATCGACGGCGGAGAGACCATCCCCGCCGACATCGTGATCGTGTCCGCAGGCGTCCGGGCAAAGACGGATCTGGCACAGGAAATGGGCCTGGAGATCGGACGCGCAGTGAAGGTGGACAGCCATATGGCGACGAACCTGCCGGACATTTACGCCTGCGGCGACTGCGCGGAATACGAAGGCATGAATTACGCGATCTGGCCGGAAGCCTCCGAGCAGGGGCGCATCGCCGGAGCCAATGCGGCGGGCGAACCCCTGGAGTATGAGCCGGTGGAGGCCGCGCTTACATTCCACGGCATGAACACGGCTCTTTTCGCGGCGGGGGACAACGGCAAGAATCCGAATCTCCTGTACAAGACCGTGGAGTTCCGCGACATGGGCAAAGAACAGTACCGGAAGTATTTCTTCCTCAATAACCGCCTTTCCGGTGTGATCCTTATCGGGGATCTTGGCAGGATGCCGGAGCTCGGCGAAGCGCTTAAAAAACATGCTTCTTATAAAGATGTGATCGGATAGAAAAAACGGGCCGGACGACGCGTTCAGATGAGAGCGCGCCGCCGGCCCGGATTTTATGGACAGCACCGGATTTCAGAAAAAAGTGCTTGCATTTATGCACGATCTGTGATAATATACCGATTGTGTCAGAGATGATGCGGGTGTAGTTCAATGGTAGAACACCAGCCTTCCAAGCTGGATACGTGAGTTCGATTCTCATCACCCGCTCTTTTTTTATGCCCGCTTATCGCGGGCTTTTCTTTTGTGCGATACGCCCCGCCCGCAGCATCCGGAACATCCGGCGCGCAGCATTCAGATACAGTTCTTCCGCACGTTCCAGAGCCTCTTCAAGAGGCATGATCCCGTTTACTGTTGTGATGATGGATTCAATGCCGAAGTCAAAGAGCACTTCTGCGCCCGGTCCCATGCTGCCCACGATGGCAACCGCCGGGATGCCGTATTTTCTGCAGCGCAGCCCTACGCCCTGCATGACTTTTCCGCAGACGGACTGTCCGTCGGCCCGGCCTTCGCCGGTGATGACCAGGTCCACATCCGCCAGTTTCTCATCAAATCCGGTCAGATCCAGGACCGTTTCAATCCCGGATTTGAGTTTCCCGTTCAGAAAGACCATCAGCGCGGCGCCCAGCCCTCCGGCTGCGCCGGATCCAGGTACTTCGTCCATGTTGACGCCGGACTGGCAAAGGAGGATATCCCGGTAGTTTCGCATGCCGGCTTCCAGTTCGTTTAATATCTCCGGGGTTCCGCCTTTTTGTTTCCCGAACGTATAAGTGGCGCCGGTTTCTCCGCAGAGCGGATTCGTGACGTCACACATAATGGTAAACTCTGCGCCCCGGATCAGGGGATCCATGCCGGACAGGTCGATGCTGCGGATCTGCGCCAGATCCGCGCCGGTGCAGAAGCCCGGTCCGGTGCCTGATGATCCGTCTGCATAAAGCCCGGGCAGTTCCCGGCCGTCTGTGTCCAGAAACTGTACGCCGAGGGCCTGCATGCATCCGATCCCGCCGTCGTTTGTGGCGGAGCCGCCGATGGCCACAGCGATCTTCCGGCAGCCCTGCGCCAGTGCATCTGCGATCAGTTCGCCGGTGCCGTATGATGTAGTCCGGCGCGGGTCCCGCAGCCCGGACGGGACAAGCGGAAGCCCGGAAGCAGCCGCCATTTCGATCACCGCGGTTTTATCAGGAAGGATGCCGTAGGATGCCCGGATGATCCTTCCCAGAGGATCGTGTACGTTTATCGTCCGCATATGTCCGCCTGCGGCGGAGAGCACGGCATCCACCGTTCCTTCCCCGCCGTCAGCCATTTCCACAAAGCTGCATCCGCAGCCCGGAAAGACCTCGCCGGCCGCCTGTGTGAGAAGTTCTGCAGTCTGGCGGGAAGAGAGTGTGCCTTTAAAAGAATCAGAAGCAAATAAGAATTTCATTTTCCATTACCCCGCATTGTATCCTTTATTTTCGTGTGCTATACTGTAAGAGATATTTTATCATAAAAATGAATGATCATCATGATTTATTCCAAAGAGAAAGACAGGAGAGAAAAATGAGATTCAATATTACTGACAATGTGATCGTCCGGGCGCTCAATAAGATCTGCGATATGGTCTGCCTCAATGTCCTCTGGCTGATCTGCTGTATCCCGGTATTTACGATCGGTGCATCGACCACAGCACTTTATACGGTTATGCTGAAAATGGTGAAAAATGAAGAGGGATATATTTTCCGGGGGTTCTTTAAGGCGTTTAAAGAAAATTTCAAACAGAGCACGATCATGTGGCTCATCCTGCTTGCGCTTGGGATCGTCTGCTACATTGACTACAGAGTAGCGGGCGTGATCGCGGGAACGCCGGGGCTGATTCTCCGCGGCGTATTTTTCCTGTTCGGGTTTATTCTGTTTTCGGTCATGATCTATGTGTTCCCGCTGACCGCCCGGTATGAAAATATGGTCCGCGCCACATTCCGCAATGCCCTGCTTCTGACAGTCGGAAGATTCCCGTACACACTGCTTATGGTTGCTGTCGCGGTGATCGCGGTAATCGCGTCCCTGTGGAACAGTGTGACACTGATGTTCGCCATTCCGCTCTGGTTCCTGATCGGCGGTTCGCTGCTGGCGTGGATCAATTCCTTCATTTTGTGGAGAGTGTTCAGCGTGTTTGGCGACAATGAAGAAGATAATGAGGATGGTCGTGTGACCGAAACGGAGGATAAGTGATGAATTTTCTGGAAGAACGTATCGTAAAAGACGGAGTGGTAAAAGAGGGAAATGTCCTGAAAGTGGACAGTTTTCTGAATCATCAGATGGATATCAAGCTTCTTGACCAGATGGGCGCGGAGTTTAAACGCCGTTTTGCCGGCAGGCCGATCAATAAGATCCTGACGATCGAAGCGTCAGGGATCGGCATCGCCTGCGTGGCGGCCCAGCATTTCGATGTCCCGGTTGTATTCGCCAAGAAATCCCAGAGCATCAACCTGGACGGCGAGATGTATGTGGCGGAGGTCGAATCGTTCACACATAAGTGCATCAATCATGTGATCGTAGCGAAGAAGTTTCTCACGCCTGACGACCATGTCCTGATCATCGATGATTTCCTGGCAAACGGCTGTGCCCTGCAGGGGCTGATCCAGATCGTCCAGTCTGCCGGCGCCACTGTAGAAGGCATCGGGATCGCCATCGAGAAAGGATTCCAGTCCGGCGGGCGGATCATAAGAAATCTCGGCTTCCAGCTGGAGTCGCTGGCCATCGTAGACGGCATGAATGCCGAGACGGGCGAGGTCCAGTTCCGGGATCAGAGCAAAATGACGGCAGGATGCGGATGCGTCGAACCGAAAGAAGGCGAGATCTGCCGGAGCGCGACACTGGACTAGGTCCGCTGAACACGGGCTGGATCCGATGCGTGCGTAGAACGGATTTTGGCACGCGGGATGGATTCTGGCGAAACAGAACTGGCTTTTAGCTCACAGATACCGGGCTGTACGGCCCGGTATGACAAATCTTTGTTTGTGACTGTACATTTAAGCAAGGATGTACAGTTGCAAAATCAGAATTATGAATATCGACTGTGTTAATCTGTAAGAACAAACAGTCCAAAATTCAAAATCATGAAACCTGACTGTGTTAATTTGTAAAATCGTACAGTCTGGAATTCAAAATTAAAAATGCCGACTGTGTTAATTGATGAAATTGTACGGTCGCGAATTCAAAAAGGCACATTCAAGCCGTAAATCCATGTATATGTAAAATGAAAGTAAATAAGGAAGGAGAAGTGTATGGAAAAACTTAGGACAATGTTATTGAAGGAAGAAGAAAGAATGGAAAAGTTACTGAATGAAACGACAGAAAGGCTGCACGATGCGCCTTCAGGAAATCTGAGGTTGTCTGGGTGCGGGAAAACATATCAGTATTATCTCAGTATGCCGGGTGATAAAAAACGAGGCACATACATTCCGAAAGCAGAGACTCGATTGATCCGCCGGCTTGCCCAGAAGTCATATGATGAAAAGATCTCAAAACTGGCTGCGAAAAGGCTCGCTCAGATCAGGAGAATAACAAAGGATTATGCAGACGACGAAATTGAGAAGATATTTTTAAAGGAACATGAGGCAAGAAAAGCATTGATTATTCCGGTTGAGCCGACCTGGGATCAAAAACTGGAAAAGTGGATTTCCGAAGAATACAGGAAAAAAGATTTTCCGGAAGGAACACCGGTTATACTGACAGAAAAAGGCGAGCGTGTCCGGTCTAAATCAGAAAAGATCATGGCGGATTACTTTTACCGGAGTGGAATCCCGTATCATTATGAGAAACCGTTGTATCTGAACAGATTTGGGATTGTTCATCCGGATTTTACGTTCCTGTCAAAGGCGTCCGGACAGGAAATATACTGGGAACATGACGGCAGAATGGATGATCCGGTATATGCTCATAATGCTGTAAAGAAAATCCAGGCATATGAGGAAAACGATATTTACCCGGGAGAAAGACTCATCCTCACGTTCGAAACAGAGAAAAACGTTCTGGATATGAGGCATGTAAAAAGGCTTGCTGAAAAATATCTGATATGAAGTTCAATATTCATATCTTTTGATATGCTTTAAAATAGATTGATACGGACGAAAAGTGGAAAATAGTGGATCCAACGGTATGCTTATGAGGGGGCAAACAGTCGGGAATTGATAAATGTGAAAACAGACGGTGGTGGCGAGTTGAATCTTACGGTCAGGAACAGGAAAATATGAGAAATGACGGTGCCTGCAGCTTAAAATGTACGGTCGGGAACTTAAAAACATGAAAGTCGACGGTGATTGTACTTGAAATCATACGGTCGGAAATCATTAAATCAACAATCTTACCGTTCGTTGGTGCGAAAACCCGTCCCAGTTGATGCAAAAAACGCCCAGCTGGTGCGAAAACCCTCCCCAGCCGGCGCGAAAACCCGCCCCAGCCGGCGCGAAAACCCGCCAGCGGGGCGGTAATTCTTGAAAACGATTCCTAGTTGAATCCGATCAGCCGTCTCGCTACGCTGTATGCCAGCGAGGATACTTTCCTTCCGGAACGGCCCGGCAGGTTCATGGTCTGTCCGAGGATGCCGTAGCGGATCTTGATATATGTCTTGTAATCTTTGCGCTTCAGATAATCCCAGAGTTCCTTTTTCTTGATCAGGTTTTCCTGTTTCTTTGAACGGATGCACAGGATCGAGGATACAGTCATCATGATGGCCAGGTAGTTGATCATGTATTTGCGGAGCTTTTTGCTTGTGATCAGGCGAAGCTCATACATTGCGATCATGGTTTTTGTCACGAAGAGCTGCTGATCGATCCGTCCGATCATGACTTTCTCATTGACCGACTGATCTTCGCGGCCGATGAAGTACCGGTAGAAATCCACGTTCAGGTAATACAGTGTGCGCACGTGCGGCAGCGGGTAGTAGACGTAAATATTGTCTACGTAGAACGTATGCTTCGGCAGATTGAGCTGGCACAGTTTCAGCATTTCCGTGCGGTAGATGACGGAGTGCATGAGGATGTACTGATCCAGTCGGAACCGGCCGATGTCGTCCCAGCGGAAGATCTGGTTCTCCGGCAGGACGTTGTCGTAACGGATCACTTTCTTGTGTTCCATGCCGACTTTTTCGTACACATAATTGGCGATGATCATATCCACTTCAGTTTCGGCTTCCACAAAGTTTTTTACGGCTTCAAGGATCTTGTGAAGCGATTCCTCATCCACCCAGTCGTCGCTGTCCACGACTTTAAAATATTTTCCGGTGGCATGGCGCAGCCCCCAGTTCACTGCGTCGCCGTGTCCGCCGTTTTCTTTGCTGACCGCTTTGACAATGGTGGGATATTTTTCCTGATAGCGTTCGGCGATGGCCTGGGTGCCGTCTTTTGAACCATCGTTGACCACGATGATCTCCACGTCTTTGCCGCCGACAAGGATCGAGTTAATGGCTTTTTCCATATACGCCTCCGAGTTGTAACACGGAATGGCGAAAGAGATATATTTCATCTTTTTCCTCCCTGCAGATTTAATTTTTATTATTATACCATTGCCCGGAGTGTATTGTAAAATTCAAATTTTTCCGATATAGTAAAAGGGTGGATGAATCAGATGATTTTTAAGCGGAGGGAATATATATGAAGAGAAATGTGATTGTAGGGCAGTCGGGCGGACCGACCGCAGTGATCAATGCCAGCCTGTACGGCGTGGTATACGAGGCGCTGAACCGGGAGGATGCCTGCGGTACAGTATACGGAATGATCAATGGGATCGAGGGATTCCTGAATGATCAGGTGATGGACATGGAGCCGCTGGAGCGCTCCGGCGAACTGGAGCTTATTAAGACAACGCCGGGGTCATATCTCGGTTCCTGCAGATATAAACTCCCGGAAGACCTGGAGGATGAAGTGTATCCGAAACTGTTTGAGAAGTTTGCGCAGTACGGGATCGGTTATTTCTTCTACATCGGCGGAAATGATTCCATGGATACGGTGAGCAAGCTGTCCCGCTATGCGAAGAAGGCCGGCAGCGACATCCATTTCATGGGAATCCCCAAGACCATTGACAATGACCTGGTGTGTACGGACCATACGCCGGGATTCGGAAGTGCGGCGAAATATGTGGCTTCCACGGTGCGGGAGATCGCGGTGGATGCATCTGTGTATGACAACAAAAAATCTGTGACCATCGTGGAGATCATGGGACGCCACGCGGGCTGGCTGACCGCGGCCAGCGTGCTGGCGCGAAAGGAGGCCGGCGACAACCCGGTCCTTATCTACCTGCCGGAAGTGGCCTTTGATCCGGAGAAATTCATCGCGGATGTAAAGGCTGCGCTGGAAAAGCGGTCCAACCTGGTGGTCTGCATTTCCGAAGGCATCAACGATGGAAAGGGAACCTTTATCTGCGAGCTGGCAAGCGATGTGGGCGTGGATACATTCGGGCACAAGATGCTCACTGGTTCCGGGAAATATCTGGAGAATCTGGTGAAAGAAAAGATCGGCGTAAAGGTCCGCTCTGTAGAGCTTAATGTATCCCAGCGGTGCTCATCCGCCATGCTTTCCGGCACGGACCAGAAGGAGGCCATTGCTTCCGGAGCGTACGGGGTGAAATGCGCCATCGAGGGGGCGACCGGGAAGATGATCGGATTTTCCCGTCTGCCGGGTGAGGATTACCGGATCGATTATACAATGGAAGACGTGGATCAGATCTGTAATCAGGAAAAAACCGTTCCCCTTGAATGGATCACGGAGAACGGCTCTGATATCGGAGAAGGCTTTATTGAGTATGCAAGGCCGCTCATTCAGGGAGAAGTAAAAGTCCCGATGGAGGACGGGCTGCCGAAGTTCGCATATCGTAAATAAACGGATCAGTACAATTGGGCGGCGCAGGGAATTCCCTGCGCCATTTCTATGTTCAGAAAAATGTATGCGATAGAGAATCTGTAGATCTGATCCGTTCCCGGATCACACATTGCCTTCCATCTCGGCAGCAGCTTTATTGATGCATGTAATGGCATTCAGGCTTCTCGGATACCCGATGTAGGGCAGGCACTGGGAAACGATCCGGATAAGGAAATCTTTGTCATTGCCCAGGTTCATATTGCCCTTGGAATGGGCGATGAGCTGCGGTTCGCATCCGCCCTGGGCGGCGAGGAAGCAGAAGGTGATCATCTCACGCTGCTTTAAGTCAAGGCCGGTGCGCGTGTAGTAATCGCCGAAGCAGTTGTCTGCCAGCCAGCGGTTGATGTGGCCTGTTTTCCAGGCTTCCTTCATGTGGGCGCCGAAGATGTCGGCCTGCGCCTGGGCACCTTTTTCCAGACGGTCTTTCATTGTAGTCGTCGCCTGGCTTTCCAGCGGGAGACTGACGCCTCTGGAGGTGAGGATATCATTTGCCGCGTCGAGAAAAGGAAGGACGCGCCCGATTCCCAGATAATCTACTGCCTGGTAGATGATTTCCTTCAGCATTACCGGAGTCAGACCCGCGTCCAGAGCGCGGGGGACTTCCAGGCGGAACGCATCAATTCCCTGACAGCCGATCAGTGTGGCTGCAACAGCCATGTGGCGGGTGATCCCGTCAAGCTGCTGGCCTTCTTCATTGATAACTTCGTCAAAAGCAAAATGTTCAAACCGTTCTGCAAATTCCGGATCTGTAAGTTTATAATTTCCCATTGTGAATCCCTCCTTTATTGAAATAGTATAGCTCCTGCAGGAAAATTCGTCCAATGCTTAGATTAAATCCCGGATAATGCCTGAGGCGTATTATGGACGTCAGTGATGATTTTGGAGGTTTCACATTGACGCGGCATTAGAATAGCGCTACAGTAAAAACACGCACATAGCGTCAGAATGAAAAGGAGGAGCCTGAAATGGATGGTATTATTCTTAAAAAATGCACGGAGGAGGACGCGGATATACTGCGCAGCCTTCTGGCGGAAACGTTCTCTGACACATTCGCCAGTATGAATACTCCGGAGGATATGGAACTTTACCTGAACCAGGCGTTTGCCAGAGACAGAATACTCGAAGAACTGAGGAATCAGGACTCGGCGTTCTATCTCCTGTATCGGGACAGCAGACCGGCGGGCTGCCTCAAACTCAATGAAGCGGCGGCGCAGACTGAGACCGGCGATCCGCATTCGCTGGAGGTGGAGCGGATCTATGTGGCAAAAGAATTTCAGGGAACAGGGCTTGGCAGTCGTCTGATGGACGAGGCGGTGAGGCTGGCGGCAGAGCAGAAGAAGGAGTATATCTGGCTTGGCGTCTGGGAGAAAAATGAAAGAGCGATCCGGTTCTATGAAGGAAAAGGTTTTTACAGAACAGGATCTCATACATTTACCGTGGGAAATGACGAGCAGACTGATTACATTATGCGGAAAGATTTATCGGAAGAGAAGCGGTAGAGAATCCGAATATTGAGCGACCGGCATCGCAATGGCAAATTCTTCTGAATCTTTGAAGGCGGTTGCCGACGAAGGATGCGGGCATGCCGCACAGGACGGAATCTATTATTATTGTCTGGAGCATGGGCTGATATAGTGATCGATCGTAAAGGAGAAAAAATAAAGCAATGCAATACTGCATCCTGCCGCATAGAATATATCAGATGAAAGATATTTCAGCATGAAAGGATCCGGCATGAGCCAGAAGATTGAAAACATCCTCAACCTCGCCTTTGAAGCAACCCCGGAGGAACGCGCCCGCTCGGCGGAACTGGACGTGGGATATGATGCCGGTGAACGGGCGTGGGATCTGATCATCAAGTATTCGGGCAGTCTTGATGCGGCACGGGAGATCAGCGAATCTGTAACGGAGCTTCTGAACAACTACGCAGTGGTGCGTATCCGGGAAGACCGGATCGAAGCGCTGGCTTCGCTTCCGGAGGTAGAGTTTGTCGAGAAGCCGAAGAGTCTGTATTTCCAGGCGGATGTGGGGCGGCAGGTATCCTGTATCGATGCGGTGCAGGAGGCTCCTTATGGTCTGACCGGACAGGGAGTGCTGGTCGGCATCGTGGACAGCGGGATCGATCTGACCAATGCGGATTTCCGGAACGAAGATGGGACGACGCGGATCGCGGCGCTGTGGGACCAGGCGGACCGGGAGTTCACATCCGAAGAGATCAATGAATTCCTGAATGCACAAGGGTCGGAACGGCCTGCGGTACGGCCGCCTCTGAGTGTGGACAGCAGCGGACATGGGACTGCCGTGGCAGGGATCGCCGCGGGCAACGGCCGGGGAAGCGAAGGGCGCAGATACCGCGGAGCGGCGCCGGAGTCGGAACTGGTCATTGTGAAGATGAAAAGTCCGCAGCCGGGTGGTTTCCCCAGGACGACGGAGCTCATGACCGGTGTGGACTACCTGATCCGGAAGGCGCAGGAAATGCGCATGCCGGTGGCGGTCAATATCAGTTTCGGCAATACGTACGGACCTCATGACGGCTCTTCGCTGGTGGAGCAGTACCTGAATGATGTGTCCGCTATCTGGAAAAATGTGATCTGCATCGGGACCGGCAACGAGGGAACGGCAGCAGGGCATGCGGCGGGGATTGTAAGCGATGAAGAGGAGACGGTTCAGGAACTGGCAGTGCAGGAGCGGGAGCAGCCTTTCGGCCTGCAGATCTGGAAATCCTACACCGATGAGATCGATATTTCCATTATTAGTCCGGCGGGGGAACAGGCCGGCCCGTTCCGGGAGAAGACCGGCGCCCAGCGGTATCTGACCGGTTCGACCGAACTGCTGGTTTACTACGGGGAGCCGAAGCCGTACAGCGTGCGGCAGGAGATCTTTATTGCGTTTCTCCCGATGCGGGATTATGTGGACAGCGGCGTCTGGCAGATCGTGCTCACGCCCCGGCTGATCGTGGCCGGTACGTATCAGATGTGGCTTCCGGCGCAGGCGGCGCTGAACGTGGGAACCGCATTCCTCACGCCGGACGGCATGTCCACCCTGACAGTCCCGTCCACGGCTGCCCGGGTGGTAACCGTTGCGGCGTATGACGCAAGGACTTTTTCGTATGCAGACTTTTCCGGACGGGGACCGTCCGCTGTCTATGAGAGCGCCGGCGTGCCCAAACCAGATGTGGCGGCGCCCGGTGTGGATGTAAATGCTCCCGTTCCGGGCGGAGGCTACCGGGCCTTTACGGGAACATCATTTGCGGTCCCCTTTGCCGCCGGCGGGGCGGCGCTCCTGATGGAATGGGGGATCGTGCGCGGAAATGATCCGTATTTATACGGGGAGAAAGTGAAAGCGTATCTCAGAAGAGGCGCCCGGCAGCTTCCGGGATACCGGAAGTGGCCCAATGCGCAGCTCGGGTATGGGGCGCTGTGCGTGCGGGACAGCCTGCCGGACAGGTGACCTGCTGCCTTTTGTCAACAGGGGCATTCTGTAATCCATAATATACTGAATCTTGCGCCTCCTTTTCGGACGTAGTAAAATGAAACTACATCTGGAAGGGAGGCGTTTTGTATGGAATGGATACCTCTGCCGATCGGTGTGGAAAATTTTGAGGATCTGCGGGAGCATGGCTATTATTTTGTAGATAAGACTCTGTTTATAAAAGAACTGCTGGACATGAAGGGGAAGGTCAATCTCTTTACCCGGCCCAGGAGATTCGGAAAAACACTGAATATGAGCATTCTCCGATATTTCTTTGAAAAAGGGGAAAAAGATAACAGCAGCCTGTTTCAGGGGCTGAAGATCATGGATGCGGGAGAAAAATATCTCTCCCATATGGGGAAATATCCTGTGATCAGTATCTCCCTGAAATCCATGAAGCAGTATTCGTATGACCTTGCTTACGATATGTTGAAAAAGGCGGTGAGAGAAGAATACCGAAGACACTGGGAACAGGTAAAAAACAGCGGGAAAATGGGAGAAGCTGAAGTACAGCGTTATGAAAGGATCCGCGATCTGAACGGAACGGAGAGCGATTATGCGGATTCGTTAAAATTTTTGTCGGAATGTCTGTATGCCTGTACGGGACAGCGTTCTGTCATTCTGATCGATGAGTATGACGTTCCGTTGGAAAATGCGTATTTCAGCGGATTTTATGACAGGATGGTGGCTCTGATCCGGTCGCTGTTCGAGTCGGCCTTGAAGACCAATGACAATCTGGAGTTTGCTGTCGTGACCGGATGCCTGCGGATCAGCAAGGAGTCAATATTTACTGGTCTGAATAATCTGAATGTAGTATCTATCACGAATAATTCTTTTGCAGAGCATTTTGGTTTTACACCGGAAGAGGTGGAACAGATGCTGCAGGATTACGGACTTGAAGAGAATCTGGAGACAGTAAGAAAGTGGTACGACGGTTATCTGTTTGGTGAATCAGAAGTTTATAATCCGTGGAGTGTGATCAATTATGTGAATTCCTGCTACGGGGACAAAAAGGTCTTTGCAAAACCTTACTGGTCCAATACAAGCTCCAACAGTATCGTGAAAAATCTGATCGAACATGCGGATCTCTCGGTGCGGCAGGAAATCGAGGGGCTGATCGAAGGCGGTACGATCATAAAACCGATCCACGAGGACATCACATATGACGACATGAATTCCACACAGGATAACCTCTGGAACTTCCTGTTCTTTACTGGGTATCTGAAGAAGATACGGGAGGAGCAGGAAGATGAGACCGTGCGGATGGAAATGGCGATCCCTAACAGCGAGGTGCGCTATGTCTACAAGAACGCGGTTCTCCAGTGGTTTGAGAAAAAGACGGAGAAGAAAGAACTTGCACCGCTCTATGAAAGCCTGCTGAACGGGGACGGCGATAAGATGGCGGAGATCCTCTCGGAGAATCTGATGGAGACGATCAGCTTCTACGATTATCAGGAGAGCTATTATCACGGGTTCCTAGTC
This sequence comes from Candidatus Mediterraneibacter guildfordensis, assembly GCA_019112735.1. GTDB lineage: Bacteria > Bacillota > Clostridia > Lachnospirales > Lachnospiraceae > Mediterraneibacter > Mediterraneibacter guildfordensis. The sequence continues at coordinate 44,045 of DXIS01000035.1, read as the reverse complement.
GGGATGCTGAAACATATCGGGAATTACATTGTGCAGTCGAACCGTAAATCCGGGAACGGCAGGCCGGATATCCTCGTGAGATATCCAAGCGTCCGGGGAAAGGCCGTGATCATCGAGATCAAGGTGTCGAAGACCTGGCAGGGGCTGGAAGAAAAATGCAATGAAGCGCTTCGGCAGATTGAAGAACAGGATTACGAAGCGTCGCTTCGGCAGGAGGGATATAAAGATATCATGAAATGCGGCGTAGCATTTTATCGCAAAGAATGTATGGTGAAAATGCGCTGATTTTTTCATGATTACGGGAGGATAACCACAATGGCTTCAAAGATGAGCACGCTGTGCTATATTGAAAAAGACGGGAAATATCTGATGCTTCACCGCACGGTGAAAGAGAATGATGTGAATAAAGATAAATGGATCGGCGTGGGCGGACATTTCGAACACGGGGAGAGTCCTGAGGAGTGCCTGCTCCGCGAGGTGAAGGAAGAGACCGGCTACACGCTCACTTCATGGAAGTACCGGGGGCTGGTGACATTTGTCTATGGGGAGGATGTGGTGGAATACATGTCTCTCTATACGGCGGACGGTTTCGAGGGCGAACCGGCGCCCTGTGATGAAGGTGAACTGGAATGGATCGACAAGGAGAAGATCTGGTCGCTGGAGCTGTGGGAGGGGGACAAGGTCTTCTTCCGGCTGCTGGACGAGGGCCGGGAGTTCTTCTCACTGAAGCTTGTGTATGATGAAAATGATGTGCTCCGCTATGCGGCGCTGGACGGGAAAGCACTGGAACTCTTTGACGAGCGGAATCCGGACGGCACCTGCACCGGCAGAGTGAAGGAACGGGGCGTTGCCCACCGGGAGGGCGCGCTTCACGCCACGGTCCATACCTGGATCGTCCGGCCCAATGAGGGGAGCGGCTACGATGTGCTTCTCCAGAAGCGGAGCGAATCGAAAGACTCTAATCCCGGGTGCTATGATATTTCTTCTGCGGGACATGTGGAGAGCGGGTACGATTATCCGGAAAGCGCCGTGAGAGAGCTGGAGGAAGAACTGGGGATCCGGGCCTGCCCGGAGCAGCTTCGGGAAGTGGGGACCCGGCGGTGCGGCTTTGAGGGCGAATTTTACGGACAGCCCTTTAAGGACGATGAACTCAGCCGGATCTATCTGTATGAAGAGCCGGTGGATATTGAGAGGCTGTCGCTGCAGGAGGACGAGGTGTCGGAAGTGACCTGGATGGACTATGCAGAGTGCCGGGAGATGATCCTGGACGAAAGTCTGAAGGAATTTTTCCCCCACTGCATCTATGCCGAAGAGTTCAATATGATCGGAGAGGCCCTCGGCATTCTGGAGCAGATGGAAGGCATGGGAAAAATCGCATTTTAGGAGAAACATATGAAATCACTTCTTATTTATCTGAAAGACTATAAAAAGGAATCGGTGCTGGCGCCGCTCTTCAAGATGCTGGAGGCCACGTTCGAGCTGCTTGTCCCGCTGGTCATGGCGGCGGTCATCGATGTGGGTATCGCGAACAGCGACCGGCCGTACATTGTGAAAATGTGTTTTGTGCTGATCGCCCTGGGACTGATCGGACTGGTCTGTTCGATCACGGCCCAGTATTTCTCGGCGAAGGCGGCCTCGGGCTTCGGGACCGGGGTGCGGCATGCATTGTTTCAGCACATCCAGACGCTGACATTTACGGAGATGGATGAACTCGGCAGTTCCACACTGATCACCCGGCTGACCAGCGATATCAATCAGGCACAGTCCGGCGTGAACCTGGTGCTGCGTCTCTTCCTGCGCTCGCCGTTCATCGTATTCGGCGCCATGATCATGGCTTTTACCGTGGATGTGAAAGCGGCCATGATCTTTGTCGTGGTGATCCCGGTGCTCTCGGTGATCGTATTCGGGATCATGCTGGTCACCATGCCGCTGTACCGGAAAGTGCAGTCCAGGCTGGACAGCATCCTGCTGACGACCCGGGAGAATCTGACCGGTGTGCGTGTGATCCGTGCATTTAATAAAGAAGAGAAAGAGCGGGAGCGTTTTGAATCAGAGAACCAGGCGCTCACGGATGCCCAGAAGTTCGTTGGCCGGATCTCCGGTCTGATGAATCCGCTGACCTATGTGGTGGTAAACGGCGGGACGATCGCGCTCATCTATGCCGGCGCCCTGCGGGTCGATATCGGAGACCTGACCCAGGGCGAGGTTGTGGCGCTCCTCAACTATATGGCGCAGATCCTGGTCGAACTGGTGAAGCTGGCCAACCTGATCATCACGGTTACCAAGGCCATCGCCTGCGGGAACCGAATCGAAAGTGTGCTTGAGATCCGGCCGGATATGGAGGACGGGACAAGAGAACTGTCTGCGACGTCCGAAGCGGTTCCGGCGGTGGAGTTCGACCATGTATCCCTCACTTATAAAGGTGCGGCGGGAGAGTCCCTGACGGATATCCATTTCCGGGCCATGCAGGGACAGACCATCGGCATCATCGGCGGCACCGGTTCGGGAAAGTCCTCTCTCGTAAATATGATCCCCCGATTCTATGATGCGGCGGCGGGTACGGTGCGCATTTTCGGGCATGATATAAAAGAGTACAAAATGGAAAGCCTGCGGGCGCATATCGGCGTGGTCCTTCAGAAAGCGGTCCTCTTTAAAGGAACGATCGCGGAGAACCTCCGCTGGGGCAATGAAAATGCCACGGAAGCGGATCTGGAAGAGGCCCTTGCCGTTTCTCAGGCCAGGGAATTCGTGGATCAGAAGCCGGGACGGCTGGAATTCCAGATCGAGCAGGCCGGCCGTAATCTGTCCGGCGGCCAGAAGCAGAGGCTGACCATTGCCCGGGCGCTGGTACGGAAGCCGGAGATCCTGATCCTGGACGACAGCGCGTCGGCGCTTGACTTTGCCACAGATGCAGCGCTCCGGGAAGCAATCCGCGGGATGAAAGAAAAGCCGACGGTGTTCATCGTCTCCCAGCGGGCGTCTTCGGTCCAGTATGCGGATCAGATCATCGTGCTGGACGACGGCGTGGCGGCCGGGATCGGCACCCACGCGGAGCTCATCCGGTCCTGCCCGGCATACCAGGAGATCTATTATTCACAGTTCCCGAAGGAGGAAGCGGCAAATGGCTGAGATGAAAAAGAAAACAGGACAGGGGAAAACCCTGAAAAAAGTATTCCGCCATCTGGGAAGATACCGGATCTTCGTGGTATTCTCCATCCTTCTGGCGACCGTGTCCGTTGCACTGACCCTCTACGTGCCGAAGCTTACGGGACAGGCGGTGGACTGCATCATATCCGCGGGACAGGTGGATTTCCCGGGCGTTGTCGAAGTCATGATCCGGATCGGGATCTGTACGCTTGTCACGGCACTGGCCCAGTGGCTGATGAATGTCTGCAATAACAAGATGACCTATCAGGTGGTGCAGGATATCCGGAATGAAGCGTTCCGCAAGATCGAGATCCTGCCGCTGAAATATATTGACGGCCGGCCCCACGGCGAGGTGGTGAGCCGGGTGATCGCGGACGTGGATCAGTTTGCGGACGGCCTTCTGATGGGTTTCACCCAGCTTTTTACCGGGATCGCGACGATCGTGGGAACGTTCTGCTTCATGCTGTCCGTAAATGTGATGATCACGTTTGTCGTGGTGCTGATCACACCGGTCTCTTTCCTGGTGGCAAACTTTATCGCGAGAAGGACCTTCTCCATGTTCCGGCTGCAGTCGGAGATCCGCGGAGAGCAGACGGGCCTGATCGATGAGATGGTGGAGAACCAGAAAGTGGTCCAGGCATTCGGCAGGGGACAGAAGGTGACAGAGCAGTTTGATGAGATCAACGAACGGCTGGGGAAGGCGTCCCTGAAGGCGACATTTTTCTCTTCGATCACCAATCCGGCCACCCGTTTTGTCAATAGCCTTGTTTATACAGGCGTCGGGATCGCCGGTGCGTTCGGCGTGGTAAACGGCGCGCTGACGGTCGGCCAGCTCTCCAGTTTCCTGAGTTACGCCAATCAGTATACGAAGCCGTTCAATGAGATCTCCGGTGTGGTGACGGAGTTCCAGAACGCGGTGGCATGTGCCCAGCGGATCTTTGACCTGATCGAAGAAGAGCCGCAGACGCCGGAGCCGGAGGATGCGGTGACACTTGACCACGTGCGGGGCAATGTAAAGGCGGCGCATGTGGATTTCTCTTATGAAGAAGGGCAGCAGCTGATCCGGGATTTCAATCTGGATGTGAAGCCCGGACAGCGGATCGCCATCGTCGGTCCGACAGGCTGCGGCAAGACCACATTTATCAACCTGCTCATGCGGTTCTATGACGTGAAGGACGGCGCGATCGCCGTGGAGGGACATGATATCCGCGAGGTGACCCGGCAAAGCCTGCGTGCGGGGTACGGCATGGTGCTCCAGGACACCTGGCTGAAGACCGGCACGATCCGTGACAATATTACTATGGGACGCCCGGACGCTTCGGAGGAAGAAGTGATCGCGGCGGCGAAAGCGTCCCATATCCACAGTTTCATCCGGAGGCTGCCGAACGGGTACGACACCTGGATCACGGAAGATGGCGGCGGACTGTCCCAGGGACAGAAGCAGCTTTTGTGCATTGCCCGCGTGATGCTGTGCCGGCCGCCGATGCTGATTCTTGACGAGGCGACCTCGTCCATTGATACCCGGACGGAGATGAAGATCCAGGATGCATTTGCGGAGCTGATGAAAGGGCGTACGACATTTATCGTTGCGCACCGGCTCTCCACGATCCGTGAGGCGGACGTGATCCTGGTGATGCGGGACGGCCGGATCATCGAGCAGGGCAGCCACGAAAGCCTGCTGGCGCAGGGCGGCTTTTACAGACATCTGTATGAAAGCCAGTTCGCGCACACGGCGAAGTAACTGCTGGCGGTATTATTTATTTACAAGGAGTGGATTGTTATGAAATATGCAGTGATATATGAAAGCGCTACGGGTAATACGAAACTGCTGGCGGAAGCAGTCCCCAGAGAACTGGGGGAGGAAAGCTGCATATGGTTCGCACCGGCATCCGAAGCGTCAGATAATATAGAAGAGAAAGTGAAAGACGCAGATATGATCTTCCTTGGCTTCTGGACGGATAAAGGGGACTGTAGCGGGAATATCGGCAAATGTATGGAGAAGCTGCACGGACGGAATGTATTTTTGTTCGGGACGGCCGGCTTTGGTGGTTCCGAAGCATATTTTTCGCAGATCCTGGGCCGTGTGGAGGCCCATCTTGGAGAAGGCTGCGTGATCGCCGGAAGTTATATGTGTCAGGGCAGAATGCCGGAGAGCGTGCGAAGGCGTTATGAATCCCTGCTGGAACAGAACCCGGAGGATCAGAAGATCCGGGGGATGATCGAGAATTTTGACCGGGCGCTTGCGCATCCGGATGAGAAAGATATAGAAGTGTTCAGGCAGAAAATAAAAAACCTGAAGGAAGAATAAAAAGATCACCTGCATATGAGGAGAAGATCCAGATATATGCAGGTGATTTATTTTTCGGCCAGAAACGCGAGCAGCGCTTTTGACGAGTGGTTCAGGATAAGGTTCCGGGGAACTCTGGCGAGCCTTGCGGCTTCCGCAGCGTAGGTGAAGTCCCCGACATGGGCTTTGCCGTGGCTGTCGCTTGCGAAGAGCACCGGATAATTGAAGTGGACGGACAGGTTCAGGATCACCAGGTCGGTGAATCTTGTGTCGCCCCTGTAGCCTTCCGGACTGAGCGAACTGTTATTGATCTCCAGAAGTACGTGATTGTCCATGGCGGCTTTAAAAAGCTTAAACGGATCGATGGGAAACTTCTCGTCATCGCAGTGCCCGATGACGGATACATACGGATTCTTCATGGCTTTTATGTACGCTTCCGTATTCTCTTCTGTCGTGCCCGGCTTCAGCGTGGGTTTATGCATGCTGGCGATCACGAAATCCAGATCTTTCAGGATGTCGTCCTTCAGGTCAAGATTTCCCTTCATATTAATAATGTTTGTCTCCGCGCCGTAGAGCATCTGGATTCCCAGGCGTTCCCGCTGGGCGTATTTCAGATTCCGGAAGTAGGAGATCCGTCCGCCGCCCAGTGTGGCGGGACCGTGGTCCGATATGCCGAGCATCTTGAGGCTGGCGGCTTTCGCGGCCTTGACCATATCCGTGATGGTGGCGCTGGAACCGTGTCCGCTCGCGATCGTGTGGGTATGGATATCGACTTCGTAGCGTTCTTTCGGTTTTAAGCCGGCATGCGCGTGTTCACTGACACATGTGCCGTATATGGTTTCCTGATATGCCATGAAACACGCCTCGCTTTCCTTAAAAAATATCGCTGCTTTTAGTATGGAACATTTTCGCAGACATGTCAATGTGAAAACGGAAAAAACAAATAGAAAACAACAGATATCGTGTTGGATTGTGTGGAAAAGCATCTTCGCGGGTTTTGAAACGGCGTTGATTCACGTTGACTTAGAGGGTCATATGAAGTATAATTAGTTTAATTGCAGAATAGTCGGGCGGTATGCCGTCGCATGACATAACAGTCAACAGGTTTAAAAAAGAGAAACCAATAAAAACCAACATTAAAACATGTTGACTATTGTGGGATTGTGTGGTACTATTCAAAAAGAAACAACACAAAACAAAATGTTTTGTAGATCCAAGGAGGAGAAAAGATGCAAAACGAATACGAAATCAAAAAAGAAATGTGTGAAATCGGCAGAAGAGTTTACAATCGCGGAATGGTTGCTGCCAACGACGGTAACTTCTCTGTAAAACTCAACGACCATGAGTTCCTCTGCACACCGACAGGCGTCAGCAAAGGCTTCATGACACCGGAGTACATCTGCAAGGTTGATGAGAACGGTAATGTCCTTCAGGCAAACAAAGGCTTCAGACCGTCATCTGAGATCAAGATGCACATGCGCGTATATCAGAAGAGACCGGACGTTAAATCAGTTGTACATGCTCACCCGCTGTACGCTACAACATTTGCGATCGCAGGCATTCCGCTGACACAGCCGATCATGCCGGAAGCGGTTATCGCTCTCGGATGCGTACCGATCACTCCTTACGGAACACCGGGTACAATGGAGATCCCGGATGCAGTTGAGCCGTACCTTGAGCACTTCGATGCAGTTCTCCTTGAGAACCACGGCGCACTGACCTATTCTGACAGCCTTCTTGCAGCATACATGAAGATGGAGTCCGTAGAGTTCTACGCACAGCTGTTATGGCAGACAATGCAGATCGGCGGACCGCAGGAGTTCAGCCCGGAGCAGGTTGAGGTTCTGTACGAAGTAAGAAGAAAAATGGGCCTTCCGGGAAAACATCCGGCTAATCTCTGCCCGAACGCAAAAGCAGGCAAACCGAGCTGCCACACATGCGGCGGAAGCTGCTCAGCAGGCGCTACAGCACCGGCAGGAAAATCAGATGCTGACCTTGTTGCTTCTATTACAAAGAAGGTTATGGAACAGCTTGGCATGTAGGAGTTCAGCTTATGAATGAGCAGGATATCACCAATGCGGTGAAATCCGTATTGGACCAGATGAAAGCGTCGCCGGCAGCTGAAAAGCCTCATGTCTGCAAGTGCAAAAAGCACAGGATGACACTGGCGGCAGCCAACGCCCTGATCGAGAAGGTCAAGGCGAAAGCGTCGGAGATGGGCGTCGACGTTGTGGCGGCCGTTTCGGACAAGGCCGGAAGGCCGGTGGCTGTTCAGTGCATGGACGGCGCATACATAGCCAGTTTTGACATCGCATTAAACAAGACTTACACATCCGCAAGCCTCAAGATGTCCACCGCACAGCTCGCGGAACTGAGCCAGCCCGGTCAGGATCTGTACGGCATTCAGTTTACGAATAACGGCAAGATCGTGATCTTCGGCGGCGGCGAGGTGCTGGAGTACGACGGACAGATCGTAGGCGCGCTGGGCGTGAGCGGCGGGACCGCTGCCCAGGATACGGCGATCGCCGCATACGGAAAGGAAGTCTTTAAGGAGGTATTAGAGTGTCTGTAAACGAACAGATGGTTCAGGACATCGTACAGGAAGTTATGGCAAAAATGCAGATCGCATCAGATGTGACAGGAAACCACGGCGTATTCACTGACATGAACGAGGCGATCGAGGCGGCAAAGAAGGCGCAGAAAGTTGTAGCCAGAATGTCCCTGGACCACAGAGAAAAAGTTATCTCCAACATCCGCAAAAAGATTATGGAGAACGCAGAGATCCTGGCGCGCATGGGCGTACAGGAGACCGGCATGGGAAATGTCGGACATAAGATTTTAAAACACCAGCTCGTTGCTGAGAAGACTCCGGGAACGGAAGATATCACAACAACAGCATGGTCGGGAGACAGAGGACTTACCCTCATCGAGATGGGACCGTTCGGAGTGATCGGCGCGATCACACCGTGTACGAACCCGAGCGAGACGGTTCTCTGTAACACGATCGGCATGTTCGCAGCAGGAAATACGGTTGTATTCAACCCGCATCCGGCGGCCATCAAGACATCCATCTACGCGATCAACCTTGTAAACGAGGCATCCGTAGAGGCGGGCGGCCCGGACAACATCGCCTGCACGGTCGAGCATCCGACGCTTGAGACAAGCAATATCATGATGAAGCATCCGTATATCCAGCTGATCGCTGCGACAGGCGGCCCGGGCGTTGTTACCGCAGTCCTTTCCTCCGGAAGAAGAGGGATCGGCGCAGGTGCAGGAAACCCGCCGGCAGTTGTTGATGAGACAGCGGACATCCGCAAAGCGGCTGAGGATATCGTAAACGGATGTACATTCGACAATAATCTTCCGTGTATTGCCGAGAAAGAGATCGTAGCAGTTGACTCTGTTGCGGACGAACTGATGCACTACATGATCAGCGAGCAGGGCTGCTACCTTGCATCCAAGGAAGAGCAGGACGCCCTGACAGCCGTTGTTCTCAAAGGCGGCAAGCTGAACAGGAAATGCGTCGGACGTGATGCAAAGACGCTGCTCGGCATGATCGGCGTTACCGTACCGGACAATATCAGATGCATCACATTTGAAGGTCCGAAGGAGCATCCGCTGATCGCCACAGAGCTTATGATGCCGATCCTCGGCGTTGTAAGGGCGAAGGATTTTGACGATGCAGTTGAGCAGGCAGTATGGCTTGAGCACGGCAACCGCCACTCCGCACATATCCATTCAAAGAATGTCGACAATATCACAAAATATGCGAAGGCGATCGACACAGCGATCCTCGTAAAGAACGGCCCGTCCTACGCGGCGCTCGGATTCGGAGGAGAAGGCTTCTGTACATTTACGATCGCCAGCAGGACAGGCGAAGGTCTGACAAGCGCAAGCACATTCACAAAGAGAAGACGCTGCGTAATGACTGACAGTCTGTGCATACGTTAAGCCATGCGATGACGACACAGAAATGTGTATGCAGGCTTGCCTGTAAATACACATTGGCTGTGGCGGAATCATACGGCGTACGCCGACAGTGAGATGAAGCGAAGCGGAATCGAACTGTGCATGGCGAAAATTGCCGAAATGTGGCAGAAGCATATGGCGCACGCCATCAGCGAGAAACAATAATCAGGAGGTAGATAACATGGAAATGAATTCCGCTAACGTGGAAGCCGTTGTAAAACAGGTACTCGAAAGTATGCTTGACAAGAACATCCCGTCTCCGTCCGCTCCGGCTGCAAGCCAGGCGATCCCGAAGACAGCGCATGTTGCCATGCTGACATCACTTGAGCACTATGATGTCAAAGAGTTCCCGATCCCGGAAGTGGGAGACGGCGATATCCTCGTAAAAGTAGAGGGATGCGGTATCTGTGGAACAGATGCCCATGAATTCAAGAAAGACCCGTTCGGACTGATCCCGGTAGCGCTCGGACACGAGGGAACCGGCGAGATCGTGAAGATGGGTAAAAATGTAAAAGTGGACAGCGCAGGAAAACCGCTGAAGGTCGGCGACAAAGTCGTTACATGTATGATCTTCAAGGATGATCCGGACATCGAGATGTTCGACCTGAACAAGAAGAATGTCGGCGACGCTGATGTATACGGACTTCTTCCGGATGACGACATCCATCTGAACGGATGGTTCTCGGACTACATCCTCATCCGCGAAGGATCCTCAGTATTCAATGTAAGCGACCTGGATCTTGATTCCAGAATCCTCATCGAGCCATGTGCGGTTCTCGTACATGCGGTTGAGAGAGCGAAGACAACAGGCATCCTGAGATTCAACAGCAGAGTTGTTGTACAGGGATGCGGACCGATCGGTCTGATCTGTATCGCAGTACTCCGCACACTGGGCATCGAGAACATCGTTGCTGTAGACGGTAACCAGCAGAGACTTGACTTCGCGAAGAGAATGGGCGCAGAAAAGTCTGTTAACTTCATGGAGTACAAAGGGATCGAGGCTCTTTCAGCAGCAGTGAAAGACGCGTTCGGCGGACACCTTGCAGATTTTGCGTTCCAGTGCACAGGCTCACCGGCAGCGCATTCAAACATCTACAAGTTTATCCGCAACGGCGGCGGACTCTGCGAACTCGGATTCTTCATCAACGGCGGCGACGCTACGATCAATCCGCACTTCGACCTCTGCTCCAAAGAGATCAACCTGGTCGGCTCCTGGGTATACACACTGAGAGATTACGCAACGACCTTTGATTTCCTTAAGAGAGCACAGGCGATCGGTCTTCCGATGAAGGAACTGATCACACACAGGTTCCCGCTTGAGGAGATCAACGAGGCTCACAGAACAAATCTTGCACAGAAAGGCCTTAAGATCGCGATCATTAATAAATAAGGTGGATCGTTATGGGAGAAGCAGTAGGTATGTTGGAGGTCTTCGGACTGGCAACGGCTTTTGCGGCGGCGGACGCCGGATGCAAGGCCGGCAATGTATGGCTGGAGAAATTCGACAAAAACAAACCGGCAAATGCAGATGAATTACCTGTACCACTGATCGTCATGGTCAAATTCCGCGGAAGCGTATCCGATGTCACGGCAGCGCTTGAAGCGGCGAAAGCGAGAGCTGAAGAACTGGCGGGCGTTGTAACCGAGTATGAGATCGCAAGACCGACAGAGGATACGGAGAAGATGCTGAAACTTACCGGGTTAGACAAAGGTGAACCACATATCATCAATGAAAAAGATATTGAAGAGATTTAGGAGGAAATGAACAATGGCAATGGCACAGCAGGCATTAGGAATGGTTGAGACAAGAGGACTCACAGCAGCGATCGAGGCTGCAGATGCAATGACAAAAGCAGCAGAGGTAACGCTGGTTGGAACAGAGAAGATCGGCAGCGGACTTGTAACAGTTATGGTACGCGGCGATGTAGGAGCTGTTAAGGCTGCAGTTGAGACTGGCGCAGACGCAGCAGGAAGACTCGGCGAGCTCGTAGCTACACACGTGATCCCGAGACCGCACAACGATGTTGAGAAGATCCTTCCTACTGTATAGTCATACTGCTTGCGGGAGGTCCCTAATTAAAGCAAAGGAGCAGTCTCATGGGAAACGCGTATGGATTTTTTGAGATCCCAAGTGTTACGGCGGCGGTAGTTGCTGTAGATATCATGTGCAAGACAGCGAATGTGCAGTTTGTCACATGGGAGAAAAAACTGGGCGGACGCCTGGTCACAATTATCATCCGCGGCGATGTATCCGCTGTTACACAGGCCGTTGAAGCTGCCAGAGCCGGCGGAATCAAACAGCCGGTTTGTGCCGTAGTGATCCCGAGCCCCCATGAGGAGGTACTGAAGATCGTAAACGGCAGTGCAAACAGGGTAAGTTAGGAGGCAGTTTAAGATGGCGGAAGAAAAGAAAACAACAACAGCCAAAGTGCCGGCGAAAACTGTACGGAGAGTAAATAAAACGGCGCAGAAGGCAGAAACGGTACAGAAAAAAACAACAGTTCAGAAGGAGGAACGAAAAATGTCACAGGAAGCATTAGGAATGGTTGAAACAAGAGGTCTGGTTGCATCAATCGAGGCAGCAGATACAATGTTAAAAGCAGCGAACGTAGTTCTCGTTGGAACAGAGAAGATCGGTAGCGGACTTGTAACAGTTATGGTACGCGGCGATGTAGGAGCTGTTAAATCAGCTGTAGAGTCCGGAGCAGAGGCTGCAGGAAGACTCGGCGAGCTCGTAGCTACACATGTAATCCCGAGACCGCACAATGATGTGGAGAAGATTCTTCCGGTTCTTAAATAATATTCATTTGTTATTGACGGAGCAACCAGGGGACTGACCGGGAAACCGGATCAGTTCCCTGCAGATACAAGGAGAATCAGATATGGATAACAGTAATGTGGCATTAATTACGAAGCTGGTTTTAGAAGCAGTAGAAAAGCAGAAATCATCCGATGATGCAGGTTTCCTTGTACCCATCGGAGTGTCCGCAAGACATATCCATCTTACACAGGAGCACGTGGAAGTGCTGTTCGGAAAAGGCTATCAGCTCACGAAGAAAAAAGAGCTGATGGGCGGACAGTTCGCATCCAACGAGACGGTTACGATCGTCGGCCTGAAACTCCGCGCAATTGAGAATGTCAGAGTACTTGGACCGGTCAGAAAACAGACGCAGGTAGAGATCTCTGCGACAGACGCGATCAAGCTCGGCGTTAAGGCTCCGATCAGAGAGTCCGGCAAGATCGCCGGAAGCGCTCCGATCGCAGTAGTAGGACCGAAAGGCGCGCTCTATCTTGATGAAGGATGCATTATCGCGATGCGTCATATCCATATGTCACCGCGCGATGCTATGGCAGCCGGCGTACACGATGGCGATATCGTATCCGTAAAAGCGGACAATGAGAGAGGAACAATATTCAATCAGGTAAAGATCCGTGTAGACGACAGCTTTACTCTGGAAATGCACATCGATACAGATGAGGCGAACGCTGCAAAGATAGCATCCGGCGATACGGTGAGGATTTTATCATGCTGATTGGAAAAGTTGTTGGAAGTGTTGTTTCAACACGCAAATGTGAAAATTTGGTCGGCAATAAGTTTATGATCGTGGATATTCTGGAGCATATGCATTCCGGCGCTGACCAGCTCATCGCGATCGACAAGATCGGCGCGGGCATCGGCGAGTATGTGCTTGTCGCACAGGGCAGCGCGGCCAGGATCGGCAGCGGTATGCCGGAAGCACCGATTGATGCTGCTATCGTAGGAATTATTGACGACGGATCAGGACTGGAGTAGTGGAATTATGGATATGAAAGAATTGAGCAGCATATTGCAGCAGAACGGTATCGTTGGTGCCGGCGGCGCAGGTTTCCCTACATACGCCAAGCTGGATGAGCGTGCGGAAACGATCATCCTGAACTGTGCAGAATGCGAACCGCTTCTCAGACTTCACAGACAGCTTCTTGAGAAACATGCCGCTGAGATCGCAGATATGTTCCACACGATCGCTGAGACGGTCGGGGCGAAAGAAGCGATCATCGGTATCAAGAAAGCTTATAAGAATACGATTGAAGCGGTAAGTGCTGTGATCGACAAATATCCGGAAATGAGGCTCGGACTGCTGGATGAGGTTTATCCTGCCGGCGATGAAGTAGTCCTTATTTATGAAGTGACAGGCAAGGTCGTACGCCCCGGCGGACTCCCGATCGAGAGCGGCGTGGCTGTATTCAACGTGGAGACGATTTACAATGCGTACAGAGCTCTGCATGAGAATACACCTGTTGAGGATAAGCTGGTATCCGTTGTTGCCGAGGTTGAGCATCCTGTTACAGTCCGTGTTCCGATCGGAACACCGCTGGACGAGGTTGTAGCCAAAGCGGGACATGTTACCACTCCGAATCCGGTATATTTTGTCGGCGGTCCTATGATGGGAAATATCGGCACAGGCGCGCAGCCGGTCACAAAGACGACAAACGCGATCCTGGTACTGCCGGAAGACCATTATATCGTTCAGAAAAAGTTAAAGAAAAACTCCATCGACATGAAACGCGCAGCTGCATGCTGCTGTCAGTGTACGATGTGTACGGATCTGTGTCCGAGACATCTGCTCGGACATCCGATCGAGCCAAACAAGTTTATGCTTGCAGCTACCTGCAAAGATATTCAGGAGCCGGACATCTTCGTGAACACGATGTTCTGTTCTTCCTGTGGTGTCTGTGAGCTGTACTCCTGCTTCCAGGGGCTTTCACCGAGAAGCCTGATGGCCGAATACAAAGCCGGCTTGAGGGCGCACGGCATCAAGCCGCCGAAAGTGGAAGCGAAACCGGTCGGACCGGAGAGAGAGTACAGAAAAGTCCCGATGGAGAGACTGATGGCAAGGATCGATCTTACGAAATACAATAAAGAAGCGCCTCTGGATGAATCCGAGGTCGCTGTAAAGAAAGTCAAGATCATGATGAGCCAGCACATCGGAGCACCTGCATCACCTGTTGTAAAGAAGGGCGATAAGGTGACGAAGGGACAGATGATCGCTGAACCCGGCAAGGGACTGAGCGTGGGGATCCATGCATCGGTTACGGGTACGGTGACTGAAGTAAATGACAAATATGTTATCATAGAGACATAGGAAGGACGTGCAGGCAATGAGTAAGGCAATTGGAATGGTAGAATATAAGACTGTTTCAGCAGGTATTACCGCAACGGATGCAATGGTAAAAACCTCTGAAGTCAGTATAATCGAAGCTCAGACAGTATGTCCGGGTAAGTATATTGCGATCATTACAGGTGACTTAAGCGCCGTTAAAGCAGCGGTGGACAATGCCAAGACGCTGCACGGCTTCCACCTGATCGACAGTTTTGTACTCGGTAACCCGCATGAATCTATTTTCCCGGCGATCTATGGAGCATCTAAGATCGAGGACGTATCTGCGCTCGGTATTTTCGAGACATATGACGCGGCGTCCATTATCGTTGCGGCCGATGAGGCTGCCAAGACGGCGATCGTTGATCTGATCGAACTGCGTATCGCAAGAGGTATGTGCGGTAAATCCTACATGCTGCTGACAGGCGAGGTTGCTGCTGTAGAGGCGGCGATCGAACGGGCGAAAGAAGCGGTGAAAGATAGAGGCATGTTCCTCGATTCGTCTGTTATCGCTCATCCGGATGCCCAGATTCGCGATGCAATTTTATAACAGCTTAGAACAGACAGGCTCTCCCCTGCTTATACTGCAGTAATCCGGACCGGTGCCGGATATGCAGAGCGGTCGGAGGGTCTGTTCTGGCATATGCAGGAGGCAGCGTGATGCTTGCAATAGAAAGACGAAATCAGATTCTTGAGAAGCTGCAGACAGACAGAAGAGTTGTTGTGAGCGAGTTGAGCCAGTTTTATGACGTATCCGAGGAGACGATCCGGAGAGATCTGGAAAAACTGGTGAATGACGGCTATGCCATCAAAAGCTACGGCGGGGCGGTCATTAATGAAAATGTAAATATCGAACTGCCGTTTAATGTAAGGAAGAACCGCAATATCCTCGGGAAACAGCATATTGCGGAGCTGGTCGCAGGACTGGTCCGTGACGGCGAGAGTATTATGCTTGATGCCAGTACCACGGCTGTGTATATAGCGAAAAACCTGCAGGAAAAAGGCAGAAAGAATCTGACGATCATTACGAACTCCATTGAGATCATTATTGAACTCTTTGATGTTCAGGACTGGACGGTTCTTTCGACAGGCGGTGTTTCAAGGGAAGGTTCCTTTGCACTGGTCGGACCGCAGACAGACAAAATGCTTGCGAATTATCATGTGGACAAGACGATCATTTCGTGCAAGGGGATCGATATATCAGCCGGATTTACAGATTCGGACGATCTGCATGCCAACAACAAGCGTACGATGCTGAAGGCGGCGAAGCAGAAGATACTCGCGATCGACAGCAGTAAATTCGATAAGATCGCATTTACAGAGATCGGAACTCTGGATGATATTACAACAGTAATCACGGATGAGAAGCCGGAAGATAAATGGCTTCAGGTTTTTAATAATTCGGGTGTGGAGTGTCTCTATCCTGAATAAAGAGAGGACAGCTATGAAAAGCTTTGATATTAAAACACGAATATATTTCGGTGATCAGGCGCTTGATCGTCTTGCAGAGATCCCTTATCAGAAAGTTCTGGTGATAACCGATCCGTTTATCGCACAGGGAGATCTGATCGAACTGGTAACAGGGCCTCTCAGAAAAGGAAATAAACAGTTCGAGATATTTAAAGATGTGGTGCCGGATCCGCCGATTGAGAAGATCAGCGAAGGCGTTAAGAAAATGCTGGAATATAAACCGGACGCTATCGTCGCGGTAGGAGGCGGTTCTGCGATCGATTCATCCAAATCGATCCGCGAATTTGCACTGCGTGTGGATAATTACGCGGAAGTCGGGCTGATCGCCATACCGACGACCAGCGGAACCGGATCAGAGGTTACCTCTTTTGCGGTTGTCACAGATCCGGCGGAAAAAGTGAAATATCCATTAGTATCTTATTCTATGATGCCGGATGAGGCGATCCTGGATGCTGAACTTGTAAAAAGCGTTCCGCCTGCGATCACGGCGGATACGGGAATGGATGTATTTACACATGCGCTGGAAGCCTGTGTCAGCATCAACAGAAGTGACTTTTCAAACGCGCTCGCAGAAAAAGCGATTGAGATATGCGGCGTATTCCTTCTGAGGGCATACCTGGACGGAAATGATACGCATGCGCGGCAGAAGATGCATTCCGCATCCTGTCTTGCAGGGCTGGCTTTCAATACGGCCTCTCTCGGACTGAATCACGGCATGGCGCACCAGCTGGGGGCTACGTTCCACATCCCGCACGGGCGTGCCAATGCGATGCTTCTGCCGCATATCATTGAGTTTAACAGTGATATCAATAAGCACAGCAAGAGCCGGGATACCTATCTTCCGGCAGTGAAGCGGTATGCGACGGTGGCCCAGATACTTGGGCTCAGCAGCTATAATAAGATCATGACCGTCAGATCTCTTGTGAACTGGGTGCAGTTCATGCTGAAAGAGATGGATATTCCGCTTGCGATCTCACAGATCGGAACCATTTCAGAAGAGGAATATTTCGGCGCGATCGACAGGATGGCTGACGCAGCGCTTGCGGACGCATGTACGGCGACGAATCCGAGAGTGCCCTCGAAGGATGATGTGATCCGGATCTACAAAGCACTTTGGTAGGAATTAAAAAGCTAAGGGCACGATGTTCAGTGTCCTTAGCTTTTTTGTGGGAATTATCAGAATCGGAAGTCTCTCCGGTTGTCCTGTTCGATCAGCCGCAGGTTTTCCAGTACGATATTGCGTGCCTTTTCGTTCGGTACATTCAGCACTTCTTTTGCGATCAGTTTATCTCCGATCGCCTTTGTCTCCGGCGATGCGTAATCCATCAGATATTCTTTTAGCGTCATCAGTGCGTTCGGATGGCAGCAGTTCTGGATCTGCCCGCTCTTGCACAGGGACATGAACCGGTCGCCGGTGCGCCCTTCGCGGTAGCATGCGGTGCAGAAACTGGGAATGTAGTCCATCTCCATGAGCCAGCGCACGACCTCATCCAGAGTGCGGCTGTCGCTGACGTCGAACTGCTCGGATTTCTCGTCTTCCGGCTCCGGTTCGCAGTAGCCGCCCACGCTGGTGCGGGACCCGCCGCTGATCTGGGAGATCCCGAGATGCAGGACGCGCTCCCGGGTCTTCTGGTTCTCCCGGGTGGAGATGATCATGCCGGTGTACGGCACGGCGATGCGGATGCAGGCCACGATCTTGGCAAATGTATCGTCATCGATGCCGTTGTCAAAGTCGTCCGGGTTGATGTCGTCCGCATGTTTGAGCCGCGGCACGCTGATGGTGTGGGGACCTACGCCGAAAGCTGCCTCCAGATGTTCCGCATGCATGAGCAGGCCGGCGAATTCATAGCGGTATTTATCAAGGCCGAAGAGGACGCCTAAGCCCACGTCGTCGATGCCGCCTTCCATGGCCCGGTCCATGGCCTCGGTGTGGTAGTTGTAGTCGTGCTTCGGGCCGGTCGGATGGAGTTCCAGATAGCTCTCTTTGTGGTAGGTCTCCTGGAAGAGGATGTAGGTGCCGATGCCGGCTTCCTTCAGCAGACGGTAATTGTCAACGGTCGTTGCCGCGATGTTGATGTTGACGCGGCGGATGGCGCCGTTCTTATGTTTGATGCTGTAGATTGTTTCGATGGATTTCAGATAATAATCCATTGTATTTCTGACCGGATCTTCGCCGGCTTCAAGGGCGAGGCGCTTGTGTCCCATATCCTGCAGGGCGATGACTTCCCGGCGGATGTCTTCCTGAGAGAGCTGCTTCCTCGGGATGTGTTTGTTCTTCGCGTGGTACGGGCAGTAGGTGCACCCGTTGATGCAGTAGTTGGACAGGTACAGCGGCGCGAACATGACGATCCGGTTGCCGTAGAAATCTTTTTTGATCTGTTCCGCCAGCTTATAGATCTCCTGATTCTTTTCCTCGATGGGACAGGCCAGCAGGACGGAAGCCTCCCGGTGGGAGAGCCCTTTGCGCTTCTTCGCCTTCTCGATGATGGCATCGATCAGTTCGATATTTTCTTTGTTTTCGTCTGCGTAGGCGAGCGTCTCAAGGATTTCTTCGTGATTGATGAAATCGTCTGCGCATTTTGATTTTACGTCGTACATTTATCTTCCTCCTTTATTGTATCTGAAAGTTATATATTCAGCGAGTCGCCGCGGCTGACGGTGATGTGGTATCCGATCTTTTCCATCTGCGCTTTCAGCCGGTCCAGGCTTTCCGCAGCTTCGGCGCCGGTGCACAGTTTATTGTCGTAGAGCAGATATTTCTCCCGCACGCCGGGCGGGGACAGGTTCGGCATGATGACATTGGCGCCTGCCAGGATGCCCTGCTCCCTTCCGTCCGCCGCGATGGTCCCGAGGGCGGTCGTCGCGGGAAGGAGCACCCGTGGCAGAAGAAGCCGGATGAGCCCCAGCATGTATACCGTCAGTTCCACCGTCCCGCCGGGGGCGTCTGCGAACGGCGTGTCGTGGTGCGGGACAAAGGGGCCGATCCCCACCATCTGGGGATTCAGCTTCTGGAGAAACAGCATGTCGTCCGCCAGGTTTTCCGGGGTCTGGTACGGGGAGCCGACCATGAAGCCTGTGCCCACCTGAAACCCGAGTTCCTTCAGGTCCCACAGACAGCGCTTCCTGTGGGCGGCGGACAACTGCGGGGGATGCAGCCGGCCGTAATGCTTCGCATCATAGGTTTCATGGCGGAGCAGATAACGGTCCGCGCCGGCTTCATAGAGGCGACGGTAGCTTTCGCGGGAGCGCTCGCCGACAGAAAGGGTGATGGCGCAGTCGGGAAACTGATGCCGGATCTCAGAGACGATCTCACAGAGCCGGTCATCTGTAAAATATCCGTCCTCGCCGCCCTGCAGGACAAAGGTCCGGAATCCCAGTCCGTATCCCAGGCCGCAGCAGGCAAGGATGTCCTCTTTCGTCAGCCGGTAGCGCTGCGCGCTGGCGTTGCTTTTGCGGATGCCGCAGTAGTAGCAGTCGTTTTTACAGTAGTTTGTGAATTCGATCAGCCCGCGGATGTAGATATCGTGTCCGTAATGGAGATGGCGGACATTCCTCGCCAGTTCAAAAAGATGTTCCGCGGCGCCGGGCGTGCGCTCCCGGATGACGGTGATCCATTCATCCCGCTTCAGCGTCCGGGTCAGGCAGAGTCGGTCGATCAGGGATATAACGCGCTGTTCTCTCTCGTTCGGAGTCATGCGTCTGCCCTCATATATTTTTCCCGTAGATCGTCTTCGTACTCACGTCCGGCAGCATCCCCAGTTTGCCGGACAGAGCGCTGATGACGTTATTCGGCGCATCCATCGCCACGCTGATGACGTGGATGCCTTTCTCCCGATAGGGGATCCCCATCCTGCCGATCACGTATTCCCCGTATTCGCTCAGCAGATGATTCAGTTCATCGACCGATTCCCGGGATTCGAGAATGATGCCGATGAGCGCGATCCTTGTGTCCATAGAAAGCCTCCTTTATGACAGCTTCAGCCTGTATTTCGCCTGATTTATAAAAGCAAAAAAGAAAAGCGCACGAAGGCGCTTTTGTATACGAAAACAGACGTCCGCATCGGATGCGGAAATCATTTGTCCGGTATATTATGCGCCTTTTTGCTCAGATCGTTTGCGGCCTTTACAGTCAGAACGTTTGTCTTGATTATTGTATCACGGGGCGGGATAATAAACAAGATAGAAAGCGGATGTGCCTTTTTCTCCGTTTTGTGGTAAAATGGTTGCGCAGGAGGTTTTTATCGATGTCAGAGGTAAGAAAACATATCGTCTTCCACGGCAGGGTGCAGGGTGTGGGATTCCGTTACACGGCGAAATACGCGGCTTCCTCTCTGGAACTGACCGGCTGGGCGAGAAATGAATATGACGGGACGGTCACCATGGAAGTGCAGGGACGTGAGCCTATGATCAATAAGCTGCTTATGCGGCTCAATCACGACCGTTTTATTTCCATTGAATGGATGGATGCGAAAGAAATCCCGCTGCGGGACGATGAACGGGGCTTTACCGTTCGCTGACATGTATTTTACAGGCGTGTCCTGAAATACAGAGGATCAGACGGCGGATTTTGAATAATAACAGGAGAAGGAGAGAATATAAAATGAAACAGGGCAGTATGAAATTAGGATTTATCGGAACAGGCAATATGGCGGGCGCCATCATGGGCGGCATCATTAAAAATGAGATCTTCCGCCCGGAAGAGATCATCGGCGCGGATATCTCCCCCGCAGGGCGTGAGCACGTAAAAGAAACTTACGGGATCCATGTGACGGCTGACAACCGCGAAGCGGCCAGGAAGGCTGAGGTGCTGATCCTGTCCGTGAAGCCCCAGTATTATGCGGAAGCCATCGCAGAGATCCGGGACTGTGTGAGCGATGACCAGCTGATCATCACCATCGCGCCGGGCAAAACGCTTGCGTGGCTGGAGGAGCAGTTCGGGAAACCGGTGAAGATCGTGCGCACCATGCCGAACACGCCGGCGCTGGTCGGCGAGGGCATGACGGCGGCATGCGTGAATCCGTATGTGACAGAGGAAGAGAAAGCCTACGCGCTGAAGATCCTGGAATCCTTCGGAAAAGTGGAGATCGTGCCGGAGCATCTGATCGATGCGGTCGTGGCGGTAAGCGGGAGCTCACCGGCTTATGTCTTTATGTTTATTGAAGCCATGGCGGATGCGGCTGTGGCGGAAGGCATGCCGAGGGCGCAGGCGTATCAGTTTGCAGCCCAGGCGGTGTACGGCAGCGCGAAGATGGTCATGGAGACCGGGAAACATCCGGGAGAATTAAAAGATATGGTGTGCTCTCCGGCAGGAACGACGATCGAGGCGGTCCGTGTGCTGGAGGAGCGGGGATTCCGCAGCGCGGTCATTGAGGCGATGAAAGCCTGCGCGGATGTATCGAGAAACATGTAAGAAAGGAATCATGTGAATATGGGAAACAGTGCAGAAAAAATATATGATATCGGCATCATCGGCGGAGGGACAGCAGGCATGACGGCGGCCATCTACGGGCAGCGCGCCGGGAAGCAGACGGTGATCATCGAAGGCAGCACCTTCGGCGGACAGATCACTTCCTCCCCGAATGTGGAAAATTATCCCGGGATCGCCAGCGTCAGCGGCAGTGAATTCTCCATGAATCTGCTTGACCAGGCGACAAAGCTTGGGGCAGAGACTGTGATGGAGCAGGTGACCGGGATCGTTGACGAAGAAAGCGGGATCAAGGTCATCCATACGACAGGGAAAGAATACCACTGTAGAAGCGTGATCCTTGCCACCGGTGTGACCCACCGCCATCTGGGCGTGCCCAATGAGGAGAGGCTGACGGGCGCAGGCGTATCTTACTGTGCGACCTGCGACGGCATGTTCTTCCGCGGAAGAGATGTGGCGGTCGTGGGCGGAGGAAGCACGGCGCTCCAGGATGCAGAGTTCCTGGCTGATTACTGCCGGAAAGTCTATCTCATCCACCGGCGGGATGAGTTCCGCGGTGAGGAGAACATCGTAAAACGGCTGGAAGAAAAAGAAAATGTAGAATTCATCCTTAGCACGACCGTGCGGGATATCATCGGTGATCAGGCGGTTGAGCGTCTGATCCTGAATAATAAGAAAACGGGAAAAGAATACAAGCTTGAAGTGTCCGGCATCTTTATTGCAGTCGGCCATATCCCGCAGAATGAGATATTTGCGGATATCGTAAAGCTTGATGAGAACGGGTTTATCCTGGCATCGGAAGACTGCATTACGTCACATCCGGGTATCTTTGCCGCCGGGGACTGCCGGACCAAGGAAGTCAGACAGCTCACGACGGCAGCGGCGGACGGCGCCGTGGCTGCGCTGGCCGCATGTAAATATATTGCGGGATAGGTCTGGTTTATTTTATCACCCGGTTCTTGTTCCGCCATTCTCTGGGGGATATTCCGTATACATTTTTGAATGCTCTTGAGAAATGCAGCTGGTTCGGATATCCGACGGCATTTCCGATATCGTTGATGGACAGCGCAGTCAGTTTCAGCAGCTCCGCGGCTTTGGTCATGCGGTAGCTGAGCAGGAACTGCTGCGGGGACTGTCCGACGGTATCTTTGAAGATCCGGCCGAAATAGGTCCGGTTCAGTCCGCAGAAGGCGGCGATGCCTTCGACGGATATATCGTTCTGAAAATTCTGTTCTATATAATTCAATGCTTCTTTTATATAAAAATCGCGCATCCGCCCGTCTGCGGATATTTTCATGGATGCTGCCGACCGTGTCAGAAAGTCAAGGAACAGATAGAGATGACCGGTCAGGTTGAATGAAGTTTCGTTCTGATGATCCACGATATACTGCATTTCGCTGACCATATTTTCCCTGAGGTCTTTGAACGTGGCATGGTATATCGGACTTTCCGGAGTAAGGCCGGCGGTTTCCACCGCTTCTCTTGCGCGCATCCCGTCAAACTCGATCCATACGTATTCCCACGGGAGCCGGGCATCGGCGATGTAGGTCGTGACCTGCTTGGGGAAGATCATGAATCCCTGTCCGCTCCGGATCTGGTATTCGTGATTCTGCCCTTTAAAATCCGTCGTCATGAGCCGTCCTGTGCCGGACAGGACATAGTGGAACAGGTAGTGGTTCCGCGTGGCCGGGCCGAAGGAATAGGCGGGATCGCACTGCTCCCTTCCAAACTGGTACATGCACAGATCGACGAAATTTTCGTTTGGGAATATGGAAAAAACATGCTTACTCATAGCAGGCTCCTTTTCACATTTTTAAAATTTATAAAAACATTATAAACTAAAACATACCAAAATGCGACCCTACTTTACAAAAAAGATACATAAGTTGCAACATGGCATATAACACGGGTGATACTGATATTTTTACTGAAAATGTGGGATGCTATAATCTGCATATAAGCGGAAAAGCTAAAAGGAAGGAGCTGAAACACTATGAAAAAGAAAAAAGCGATCAGCGCAGTGCTCGCAGCGTCCATGCTTGCGGCGGTCATTCTTCCGGGCTGCGGTTCAGATGAGAACAGCGGAAAAACGGAGATTGAGATCCTGCAGTACAAGCCGGAGGCGGCGACGTACTTTGATCAGGTGGAAGACCAGTTCAATGCAACGCATGACGACATCCACCTGACGATCAGTTCGCCCAATGATGCGACGACGATCCTGAGGACCCGGTTCATCCGTGAGGATTATCCGGATATCATCGGCATCGGCGGTGATATCAACTATTCCTATTACCTGGATGCGGATATCCTGGCAGATGTATCGGATTATCCGGGGCTGGCGGATGTGAAGGAGTCCTACATCGACATCCTGGAGGCGCTGGAGATCACGCCGAAGGACGGTACATACGGTGTGCCGTATGTGGCGAATGCGGCGGGCATCCTGTACAACAGGGATATGTTCGAAGAACACGGCTGGGAGATCCCGGAATCCTGGGATGAACTGATGGCTCTGTGCGAGGAGATCGAGGCGGAAGGCATCCTGCCGTTCTACTTCGGATTCCGTGACACATGGACCTGCCTTGCACCGTGGAACTCACTGGCGGTTGACCTTGCGCCGGCGGATACATGTCAGAAAGTGAATGCAGGAGAGACCACATTCTCCGAGGAGTACGTGGAAGTAGCGGAGAAATGTGCGCAGCTGGTAAGCTACGGACCGGACGATCCGTTCGCATACGGATATAATGACGCATGTACGGCATTTGCCAACGGCGAATCCGCAATGTACCCGATCGGAAGCTACGCGGTACCGCAGATCCTCTCTGTCAATCCGGAGATGAACATTGACTCTTTCGTGACGCCGGGTAACGATGATGCGTCCAAGAATACGCTGAACTCAGGTGTTGACCTGCTGTTCGCAGTAACCGCAGAATGCGAGAACAAAGAAGCCGCTTATGAGGTTCTCGATTTCCTGATGGATGATGCGAATATCCAGGCTTACATCGACGATCAGAATGCAGTACCCTGCAAGGACAGTGAGTTTGAACTTGCTCCGATGCTCGACGGCATGCTTCCGTATATTGAGTCCGGCAACATGACCGACTATCAGGACCACTACTATCCGTCTGAGATGGCTGCAGACGCGCTGATCCAGACCTATCTCATCAACGGGGATGTGGAAGACTTCCTGAACGATTTCGACACACGCTGGCAGAGATACAACCGGGATATCATCCGTGCGGTCCAGGAGTACAATGAAGAGCACGGCACTGCCGAGTAGGAAAGGAGCGGGATTAGATTATGAAAAAAGTAAATGACAGCAAGCGGACATATATGCTGATCACCATACCGATCCTGGCGCTGTTTGTCTGCTTCAACACGGTACCGCTTATCCGCGGTGTGGTTTACAGTTTTACGAATTTTAAAGGTTTCGGTACTTATGATTTCATCGGATTCCGCAACTACCTGGATCTGTTCACGGATCCCAGGATCGGCGGTTCCTACCTGTTCACCATCAAGCTTGCCATCGTGGCAACGATCCTGACAAATGTGATCAGCCTGATCCTGGCGCTTGGCCTGAACAGCAAGATCAAGGGCAAGACATTTTTAAGAGCGGCATATTTCGTGCCGAACGTGCTCGGAGCGCTGGTTGTAGGATACATTTTCCAGTATTTCTTCACCTACATCCTGCCGGGCCTTGGCGATATGCTGGGGATCGGAGCGCTTCAGGGAAGCATGCTCTCCAACAGCAAGACGGCATGGATCGCCATCGTGATCGTCTGCGCATGGCAGTCCATCGCCATGAATACGATCATCTACATTTCCGGTCTCCAGACGGTGCCGGAGGATGTATACGAGGCGGGCGACCTGGACGGCGCGACCGGCTGGAAGAAATTCAAATACCTGACCTTCCCGCTGATCATCCCGTTCTTTACGATCAACATGGTCCTCTGTGTGAAGAACTTCCTGATGGTATTCGACCAGATCATGGCTATGACAAAGGGCGGTCCGGAGCAGAGCACGGAGTCCATCTCCTACCTGATCTACAACAACGGTCTGGCAGGCGGAAGCTTCGGATACCAGAGTGCCAACGCGGTTGTATTCTTCATCGTGATCGTAGCGATCTCTGTTGCACAGATGACGATATCAAGTAAGAAGGAGGAACAGTTATAATGTATGAGAAAATGAAAGCCAGAGTAAACTGGCCAATAACGATCCTTCTGTTTGTGGGACTGCTCACCGTGGCATTTCCGCTGTATATGACAATTGTAATCGCATTCAAGCAGCCCACCGAGATGACAAACAGCATCTCCGGAATCCTGTCCCTGCCGGCGCAGTGGTCCTTAAGCAACTTTGCCCAGGCAATGGAGCTGACGGATTTCTGGCGGTCGCTTGGCAACAGCCTTCTGGTAACAGTCAGCACGGTTGTGCTCTGCATCATCCTCCACTCCCTGATGGGATTTGCGGTTGGAAGAAATAAAGCGCACAGCAAACTGTACAACCTGGTATATCTCTTCATCGTAAGCGGTATGTTCGTTCCGTTTGCGATCCTGATGATGCCTCTTGCAAAACAGACGGCTGAGATGCATCTTGATAATTGGGCTGGCGTTATTCTCCTCTATGTGGTATTCTATATGCCGATGAATTTACTTCTTTACACAGGCTACCTGGTAAATATCCCGATTGCCCTCGAGGAAGCAGCGAGAGTGGACGGCGCGAGCACATGGCGTACATTCTGGAAGATCATCTTCCCGATCATGAAGCCCATGCATGCAACGGTTGCGGTTATCACTGCACTGGCCGTATGGAACGATGTTATGACACCGCTGATCATTATGTCAGGAAAAGGACAGAACACACTGCCGCTGGCGCAGCTGACATTCCAGACGCAGTTCGGTACGAACTACAACCTGGCGTTCGCGTCCTATCTGCTGGCACTGATCCCGATCGTTGTATTCTATGTGATCTGCCAGAAACAGATCATCAACGGAGTGGTGAACGGCGCCGTGAAATAAGCGAGCCCTGATGCGCATAAGCGCGTCATACCGGGCGGGTGATATGTGGGAAGTACATTCACCTGCCCGGATATTTTCATATACGGGAAAGAACCAATATTTACAGATCAGGAGAGACAGACTATGAGTATTGTATATAATGAGGCGCAGAAAACGATCACGCTGCATACAAAGAACACGACCTATCAGATGCAGATCGATAAATACGGCTTTCTGCTTCACCTGTACTACGGCAGGAAAGCGGACGGATGTATGGATTATCTGCTGACTTATTACGACCGGGGATTTTCCGGAAACCCGTATGATGCGGGGAATGACAAAACCTATTCAATGGACTCCCTTCCACAGGAATTCCCTTCTCTGGGAACCGGCGATTACCGGACGCCTGCCTGCATTATCAAAAATACAGACCGGACCTACTGCAGCGATTTCCGCTATGAGAGCCACAGCATCCGGGACGGGAAATATTCCCTTGAGGGGCTGCCGGCGGTGTATGCAGACGATGATGAGGCGCAGACGCTTGAAGTCGTACTGGAGGACCGGGTGACCGGCGTGCGCGCCGTGCTGCTCTACGGCGTCCTGCCGGAGTATGATATTATTACCCGGAGCGTCCGGATCGTCAATGCAAGCGACGGACACATTTCCGTGAAGAAGCTGGCGCCGGCCTGCCTTGACATGGTAGGGGGGCAGTATGACTTCCTTACATTCTACGGCCGACATGCGATGGAGCGGAATCTCCAGAGGATGCCCATCGGACACGGGGTGCAGAAGATCGGAAGCACGAGAGGCTCTTCCAGCCACCAGTACAACCCGGCGGTGATCATGGCGGAGCATGAGGCCACGGAGGATGCGGGAAGCTGTTACGCCATGGCATTTGTGTACAGCGGAAGCTTCCAGAGCGAGGCGGGACAGGACCAGTATTATCAGACCCGGCTCCTGATGGGATTTTCGGAGGAGCAGTTTGCCTACCCGTTGAATGCGGGCGAGGAGTTCCAGTCTCCGGAAGTGATCATGAGTTATTCGGGAGAAGGTCTGGCGAAACTGTCCCAGAACCTGCACTGCTGCATGAGAAGCCATCTGTGCAGAGGAAAATATAAAGAGATCGTACGCCCGATCCTGTTGAATAGCTGGGAGGCGTCCTATTTTGATTTCACCGGCGAATCTCTTCTGAAGCTTGCTTCGGAGGCGGCGAAGCTGGGGATCGAGATGTTCGTCATGGACGACGGCTGGTTCGGTCGGCGCGACAGTGAGTTAAGGGGGCTGGGCGACTGGAAAGTGAATGAAAAGAAGCTGGGCTGCAGCCTGGGCGAGCTGATCGGGAAGATCAATGACATGGGCCTGAAGTTCGGGATCTGGATCGAGCCGGAGATGGTCAATGAGGACAGTGATCTCTACCGGGAGCATCCGGACTGGGCTTTCGTGATCCCGGGACGCCGTCCGAACCGTTCCAGACATCAGCTCGTGCTTGACTTCTCCAGAAAAGAAGTAGTAGATTATATTTATGATCAGATCTGCGCAGTCCTGGATCAGGGCAATGTGGAATATATCAAGTGGGATATGAACCGGAGCATCGCGGATGTATATTCTGCAACGGCGGACAGCCAGGGCAGGGTGCTTCACGATTACGTGCTGGGACTCTATGATTTCCTGGAGCGTCTGGTGCAGCGTTACCCGAATATCCTGCTGGAAGGATGCAGCGGCGGCGGCGGACGGTTCGACGCCGGCATGCTCTACTATACGCCGCAGATCTGGTGCAGCGACAATACGGATGCGATCGACCGCCTGGAGATCCAGTACGGCACATCCTTTATCTATCCATGTTCCTGTGTCGGATCCCATGTGTCGGCTTCGCCGAACCATCAGACGGAGCGTGTGACGACCATGAAGACAAGAGGGACGGTGGCCCTTGCAGGTACGTTCGGATATGAGCTCAACCTGAACGAGCTGAGCGAGGAGGACAAGGCGGAGATCCGGCGGCAGATCGCAGAGTATAAAAAGTATGCGGATCTGGTCCAGAAGGGAACCTATTACCGGCTGACCAATCCTCAGACGGACAATCAGGGCGCCTGGGAATTCGTATCCGGGGATCAGAAAGAAGCGCTGGTCCAGGTTGTCGGAATTAAGAAACATGCCAATATGACGGTTGATTATATCAAAGTCAAAGGCCTGAAAGAAAATACCATGTACCGGGAAGAAACAACCGGGAAGCTGTACAACAGTACGGCGCTCCGGGAGGCAGGCGTGCCCAAACCGGTGCTCCACGGAGAATATCAGGCATATCAGTGGCATTTTGTTGAAGAAGATCAGTAGATAAAAGTATGGAGGGGCAGACCATGGCAGGAAAATCCACAAAAGCTGCAGGCGGCAGAAAAACGGTTGCAAAGAAAACAGCAGGCACCGTGAAAACGGCAGGATCGGCAAAAGCGGCGGACAGGAAAAAAGCGGAAAATGACCGCATATTTGCGGAGCGCCTCGGACGTCATCATGACGAGCTGCGCTGGCTCTATATGGAGCTGTACGGCAATGACGATATGTTCGCAGAGCTGTGCGGACAGATGAAGCGGTATTACGATCTGAGAAACGACAAGCTGAAAAAACTTGATGCGAAGCGCGAGGCGGAAGGAGAATGGTACCGCAAACGCGATATGGTCGGCATGATGATGTACATCGACAACTTTGCCGGCAATATCAAAGGGGTGCAGGAGAAACTTCCGTATCTTGAAAGCTGCAATGTGAATTACATCCATCTGATGCCCTTCCTTGATTCCCCGAAAGGCCGCTCTGACGGCGGTTATGCGGTAGCGGATTTCCGGAAAGTAAAGCCGGATCTTGGGACCATGGATGATCTGGCGGAACTGGCGGAGAAATGCCATGACAAAGGGATCAGTCTGTGCATGGATTTCGTGATGAATCATACGTCGGAGGATCATGAGTGGGCGGTAAAAGCCCGCCAGGGAGACGGCGAATATATGAGCCGCTACTTCTTCTATGCAGATCCGTCTATCCCGCAGGAATATGAGAAGACCGTGCCCCAGGTATTCCCGACGACGGCGCCGGGCAACTTCACATACCTTCCGGAGATGGGGCATTATGTGATGACCACTTTCTATCCCTATCAGTGGGATCTGAACTACCGCAACCCGCGGGTGTTCAATGAGATGATGTATAATTTCCTCTACCTGGCCAACCAGGGCATGGATATCATCCGCATTGATGCAGTTCCCTATATCTGGAAGGAACTGGGAACGAACTGCCGGAACCTGCCCCAGGTGCACACGATCGTCCGGATGATGCGCATGATCGGCGAGATCGTCTGTCCGGGCATCGTGCTCCTTGGCGAGGTTGTAATGGAGCCGGACAAGGTGGCACCGTATTTCGGCACGGTGGAGAAGCCGGAGTGCCACATGCTCTACAATGTAACGACCATGGCGACGACCTGGCATACGGTCGCCACACGGGACATCCGCCTGCTGCGGAAACAGATGGACATCGTGTGCGCCCTTCCGAGAGAATACACATTCCTCAATTATCTGCGGTGCCACGATGACATCGGCTGGGGACTTGATTATGATACGCTGAAAACATGGGGGATGGAAGAGATCCCCCACAAGCGTTATCTCAATGATTACTTCCAGGGGAAAACCCCGGACAGCGTCAGCCGGGGCGAACTCTACAACGACGATCCGGTGACCCAGGACGCCAGGTTCTGCGGGACGACCGCGTCCATGTGCGGTGTAGAGAGCGCCGGATTCGAGCAGGATGAGGAGAAGATGGACTGGGCGGTCACAAAAGACGTGATGCTCCACGCATACATGTTTACTCAGTCAGGGATCCCGATGCTCTACAGCGGCGATGAGGTGGGCCAGGTCAATGATTATACTTACAAAGAAGATCCGGATAAGGCGCCGGATTCCCGCTATATCCACAGAGGGAAATTCAACTGGGACCTGGTGGAACAGATCAAAAACAGGACCAGTGTTCAGGGCCGGATCTTTAACGCGCTGAAAAAACTGGAGAAGATCCGCCGGGAGGAACCGGTCTTCAGTGCAGACGCGGAAGTGTGGACAAAGGATTACAGCGATCCGTCAATCCTCTGGATCGTGCGCCGGTACGGGGACGAGGAACTCCATGCGGTGTTTAACTTCAGCGATTATCCGAAGACCGTATGGATGCCGGAGAAGGCAGAATATACGAATCTCTTAAGCGGCGGCACGGACGAGATCGTGACCATGGATATGCCGGGATGGGGATTCCTCTGGATGAAGAAAAAACTTTAGAAAGATAGAGCAAAAAAGAGACCGGGAAAGTGGTGCAGTGTTGTAGAGCTGATCAAATTCCTGGTCTTATTTTGTTCCCTTTTACAGGCGAAGTATGATACTATTAGGAAAAGATGGCTTGAAAAGGAGAAGATGCGTTTTGTCAGATTTATTTGATATTACAAAAAGACAGTAGAGAAAACAAGCGAAGAAAACAAGCGGAGAAAAACACGCGAGCATATAAAAAATATACAAACATACCTTGAACAGAATGGCGCAAAAAAAACAAAAGATATTGCAGCTTATATCGGGTTAAGCATGCCGAGGACAAGGGCTATTCTTTCGGAAATGGAAAATATTGAAACGATAGGGCGAACCACAGACAGAAAATATAGATTAAAAAAATAGATTTTGAGGTGACAACAATTATGAAATTTACAAAGATGCAGGGACTTGGCAACGACTACGTATATGTAAACTGCTTTAAAGAGAAGATCGCGGATCCGTCCGCTCTGGCGGAGAAGATCAGCGACCGTCACTTTGGCGTTGGATCGGACGGGCTGATCATGATCAATCCGTCGGACAAGGCGGATTTTGAGATGGAGATGTACAATGCGGACGGCTCCCGCGGAGAGATGTGCGGCAACGGCATCCGCTGTGTGGCAAAATATGTCTATGATTATGGCCTGACGGATAAGACGCACATTTCCGTGGAAACACTGGGCGGCATCAAATATCTTGACCTGACGGTGGAAGACGGTAAGGTGAAACTGGTGAAGGTCGATATGGGAAAACCGGAACTGGAGCCGGCGAAAGTGCCGGTGAAGGCGGAAGGCGACCGGGCGGTGGATGCGCCGATCCTTGTAGACGGGGAAGAATACTATATGACCTGCGTGTCCATGGGAAATCCGCATGCGGTCGTATTTGTGGACTGCGATGTAAAAGATTTCCCGCTGGAGACAGTCGGACCAAAGTTTGAGAATCATGAGCGGTTTCCGAACCGGGTGAATACCGAGTTTGTGCGCGTCCTCGACCGGCATACGGCAGAGATGCGCGTCTGGGAGCGCGGCTCCGGGGAGACGCTTGCCTGTGGGACCGGCGCCTGTGCCGTGGCTGTTGCCTGCGCGCTGAACGGCCTGACGGAAGATGAGGTGACCGTGAAGCTTCTGGGCGGTGATCTTCAGATCAGATGGGACCGGGAGAAGGACACCGTGTATATGACCGGGCCGGCGGAAGTGGTATTTGACGGAGAATGGCCGGAGTAATAAGAAGAGGAAAAACACCTGTGCATCGTGCAGATATCTGTACAATGTGCAGGTGTTTTTGCAGAAAAGTGGAGTTATTATTTATTTTTCAGCCAGCGCGGCACCCAGTGTACGGCACGCCGAAAGAGCCTCATCATCCGGAGCCTCATTGCAGATCACACTGTCGCTGGCAAGACTGGCTCCGTCCTGACTGCAGCGCTCCTCCCAGTCGCGCATCCATTCCCCGTCGCCCCAGCCATAGGAACCGAACAGGGCGATGGTTTTTCCCTGCAGGGCTCCCTCGCAGGAGGTGAACATCGGTTCAAACTCGGTTTCTTCCAGCTGCTCCGCTCCCATAGAAGGGCAGCCAAAGGCGATGGCGTCATAGTCGCCGACCTGATCCGCTGAAAATCCGGCGGCGGTGATAAGGGTCGCCTCCGCCCCTTTTTCTCTTGCACCTTCTGCTACGGCAGAGGCCATAGCTTCAGTATTTCCGGTACCACTCCAATATACAACTGCAATTTTATTCATAAGACAAATCTTCCTTTCTTTTTCATGGCGGAAACATCAGCCGGCTACTGTGAGCTGCTCGATGGATTTCCCCTGTTTCCATTGTTCAGAATAAATTCTGCTGCACAGATCGTATTTTTCAAAGATGCTCTTCGATTCCTGCTCATCTCCGTATACCTTCCAGCAGCCCTGGCACTTATGGTTGCAGGCTCTGTTGAGGATGAATCCCAGAACGTCTTTCGGCGGATAACTTAAAAACAGGCCGATCTCATGGGGGAATTCCTCTGTGGAACGGAGCCGGCGGATCAGATGCATCACACAGGCATTGGGATTTTCCGGCATGTAGCCGTAGTGCAGCAGCAGCTCCCTGGCCTGATGATCCGTAAGATCATCCTCCAGTGCGTGAGGGCGGTAGACATAGATCAGGGCGCGGCCCTGGCAAACCCTGAGCGGCAGGATGCGGATCCCTCTGGGGACCAGCCGC
Organism: Candidatus Mediterraneibacter guildfordensis; assembly: GCA_019112735.1. Lineage (GTDB taxonomy): Bacteria > Bacillota > Clostridia > Lachnospirales > Lachnospiraceae > Mediterraneibacter > Mediterraneibacter guildfordensis. The sequence continues at coordinate 11,103 of DXIS01000035.1, read as the reverse complement.
CTGTTTAAGCCGGATATGGATTTTGTCAGTTCCTTCCTGCAGGGGCAGACACAGGAAAACAGGTTCCCGGTCTTGATCCCTGCAAGGGTAGGAGAGCAATGACGGATGAGCAGATCTTCGGACATGGGTGTCTCCTTTCCGTAAATTAGAATGCGGCCGGCATCTTTTTTTACCACAATGGTTAGTTGCAACTAACTAATGCTGATTATAATGTCGTGCAGACAACATGTCAAGAGATTTTTCTTATATGGCCATGCTATTTCAGTCTCCACCCGGCGCTCTGTCTCTGCAGCTCCACCATATGGCGGAAGAGGCCGTTTTGTTTCATCAGTTCCGAAGGGGTTCCCTGCTCTGTCACCCTGCCCTCAGAGAGAACGACGATCTTGTCTGCCGCTTCCACGGTGCGCATCCGGTGGGCGATGACCAGAACCGTCTTGCCGGCAAGCAGACGGGAGAGGGCTTCCTGAACAGCGCTCTCGTTTTCCACGTCCAGGCTGGCGGTTGCCTCATCCAGAAGGATGACCGGTGCATCTTTCAGAAGCGCGCGGGCGATGGAGATCCGCTGCCGTTCGCCGCCGGAGAGGGTGGAGCCGTTCTCGCCGATCATGGTCTGATAGCCCCGGGGCAGTTCCCGGATAAATTCATCGCACCGGGCAGCTCTGGCGGCTGCGATCACTTCCTCGTCCGAAGCACCCCGGCGGCCAAGACGGATATTTTCCATCACCGTATCCCGGAACAGCACCACATCCTGGAATACCATGGAGTAGGAGCGAAGAAGCGTTTCCGGGTCCACCGTGGATACATCCGTTCCGCCTAAGAGAACCTTCCCGGCTGTAACGTCCCAGAACCGGGCGGCCAATTTGCAGGCAGTGGATTTTCCTCCGCCGGAGGGGCCGATCAGGGCGGTCACTTCTCCCTGCTTTGCAGTGAAGCTTACATCCTCAAGTACGCCGTCCCCCTCCCGGTAGGCGAAGGAGACATGGTCAAAGGTGATGTCATAGTTCTTCGGTGTAAATTCAACTGTCCCCTCCTGTACCGGCTGTTCCAGAATGGAGCGCATCCGCTCAATCTGCAGTTTGGCATTGAAGGTGGCGGCGATATTCTGGAGCACAAGCCCCAGCGGGTCGTACAGCCTGGCGGCGGCAAAGAGGAACCCGAGGAAATAGAGGAAAGAAAGTTTTCCGGCCGCAAGAAGAGCTCCGCCGGTCAGGATGGTGGTTGCCAGACCCAGCCGGAGAAACGCCTGGGCGGAGCATACGAACACGCCGGTTGCCAGCTCTGAGCGGATGGAGCCTTTCTCCATGGCTGCAAGTTTCTTCTCCAGTTTTTCCATGTACGCGTCCTGCCGGCTGCATGCCTTGATATCCCGGATGGTTTCCAGTCCTTCCTGGATACAGTCGGCGACCGCCCGTTTGTTTAAAATATTCTTTGTGCCGAAGGAGTCCTGGATCTTCCTGCTTCCTGCCGTCAGAAGGACTGCAACAGGCACGACCCACAATATGGCCAGCGCCATCCGCCAGTCGCAAACGAACATGGCGACGCCGATCACCAGCGTGGAGAAGACGGACGCAAACAGCTGCGGCACGTAGTGGGAGAACATCTGGTCCAGACTGGAGCAGTCTGCGATCATGGTGGAGGTCAGGTCGCTTAAGTCCCGGTTTCCGAAAAAGCTTAAGGGAAGCCGCCTCAGGGTTTCCGCCAGGCTCACCCGCCGACTGGCGCTCTCTTTATAAGTGGCCAGATACAGGGAAGCATACTGGAACCAGTGGAGGACAAACAAAAGGACCAGGACCGCCAGGGCAAAGCCTGTGTAGATCCAGAAACCCTCCATGGGACTGCCGCCGGTTTCCATGGCATCCAAAAGGTGCTGTGCCGTAAACAGGACGGCCCCCACCGGAAGCATCAGGCTTAAGTTGCACACAAAACACCAGACGACGGCTTTTACAAGATCTTTTGCGCCCTTCTCGCTGAGCGCGAATACGTGCTGTAATTTCTTTGTCATACGGTCTTTTCCCCCTTTCCGCTTTTTGGATCTGTCCGCCCGACTTTCCACCGGGCGCTTTGCTGATAGTCCTCCCACATAGCGGCATAAACGCCGTGCTGTGCAAGCAGGCTTTCATGGCTGCCCTGTTCTGCAATCTTCCCGCCGCTTAAGACGATGATGTGATCGGCATCCTGTACGGTGGACAGCCGGTGGGCGATCATCAATACGGTTTTATTCCGGATCAGCGCTTCAAACGCCTTCTGGATCTGGTGCTCATTTTCAGGGTCGGCAAAAGCAGTTGCCTCGTCCAGCACCACGATGGGCGCGTCTTTTAAAATGGCGCGGGCAAGAGCGATCCGCTGCTGCTCGCCGCCGGAGAGGTACACGCCCCTGGCTCCCACAACGGTGTCCAGACCATGAGGGAGTTTTTCCAGAATGTCATCGCACTGCGCAGCGTGTGCGGCGGACAGGACCTCTTCTCTGGAAGCGTCCGGCCGGGCCGCGCGGATATTTTCCAGAAGGCTCTCTTTAAACAGCCGGGTATCCTGAAACACAAAGGCTGTCTGTTTCATCAGGTCTTCCGGATTCATTTCTTTGACATTGACGCCCCCGATGGAGACGGCGCCGCTGTCTGCATCCCAGAAGCGGGGGATCAGGCTTGCTGCTGTCGTCTTGCCTCCCCCGGAGGGCCCTACCAGCGCCGTCACCTGACCGGGCCGGACAGCAAACGATACGTCGGAAAGAGCCGGGCGGTCCGCGCCGGGGTAGGTAAAGGTTACATGGTCAAAGGATACAGCGGCGTCTGCCGGCTGTTTCTCTATGCCTGTGTTTTCCATCGGTTTCTGGCTCAGGATCTCATCCAGGCGTCCCACGGCTTCATCCGCCTCCATGACAGCCTCGCTCATGTACATGATGCGGTTGATCATCTGGCCGCAGGCAGGGGCGAACAGGGCATAGAAGATAAAGTTGACAAGCACCGCGCGCACGTTCCCGCCGGAGGCAAGCAGCAGAGCCGCCGGGATCAGCAGGGCGAAAGCCCCGTTGATAAATGTCAGGAAGCAGGTCTGCCCCACACGGCAGCTCATGGCGTACTGGCTGGCCAGGTCGCTGTAGTCCCTGATGGCTGCATAGAAAGCTTTGAAAGAGTACACGGTCTGCTGGAACATTTTTACTACGGGGATGCCCCGGACATATTCCACGGCCTCACCGCTCATGCGCTCGATCTCCTTCTGATAGCGGTGGAAAAAGCCGGCGTTCTTTCCGCCCATCATCAGGCACATGGACAGCAGCGCCAGCACCATGGTGAGCAGGCAGAGAAGCCCCATTTTCCAGTCAAAGAGGAACAGCATCAGGACGGCGGCGACCGGAGTGACGATCGTTCCCGCCAGATCAGGAAGCTTGTGAGCCAGCAGATCCTCCGTGAGACCTGCATTGTCATCGATCAGTTTCCTGAGCCGTCCGGACTGACTGCCCGTGAAGAATCCAAGCGGCAGCTTCAGCACGTGCGCCATGGCAGAGCGCCGGATATTCCGGGCCGTGCGGAAGGCTGCGATATGAGTGGACATGAGCGCCGCAAAATACAGAACGATACTTATGACTGCGGTCCATACCGCCGTCCAGCCCCAGTGTGCAGACCCGGACACTCCGGTGAGCGCGGGCCAGGTTTCCAGGACGTCCCTTGCCGCAAGCCATACGCACACATAGGGGATCAGCCCCAGTACTGCGGACAGGGCGGAGAGGATACAGCCCAGCAGGGTGAGATTTCTGTGCCCGCCCGCATAACCCAGGATGCGGGCAAGGCTGCTTTGCTTTTTCTGCTTCAAATGATTACCTCCCTTTTGGTTAAAATATGTATCATGAAGTTAGAAATGACTAACTATCATGCAAAAAAAGATGGGGGCTACGGCCCCATCAATTTCAGCCATCCGGCTGTATAAAAGTCCCTGAGCTGATCTATATAGCGCAGGGCCCTGCCTTCCGGCATATCGTGTATCACGATCTCGAAGATTCCGTTAAACATGCCGCTGGCAATGATATGGCACATCTGTTCATCCAGCTCGGGGATATCCCGCCCGAGGCGGCGGAGGACGTCCATGTATTTCAGGGTATATTCCACTTCCACCTCGACCATGTTATGGACAAAATGTTCATAGCTGGTGCCTTCTGACCGGCCAAGCAGCAGCTTTACCGGTTCCCGGTGCCGGCAGATATAATCCACCATCCAGTGAACGCAGTCCGAGGACTCTACGCCCATGTGATCCGGCTGCTGTTCTTCGGGCAGTTCCGCGAAGGAAGTCTGGGCTTCCATAAACCTGCCCATAAGGGCGGCGGCATGGGGTTCTACAATGGAAGCGAACAGGGCTTCCTTGCTGGAAAAGTAGCCGTAGAAGGCCCCGGTAGTCACGCCTGCGTTTTTTACGATCTGGCGCAGGGAAGCGCCCAGGAATCCCTTCTCTGAAAATTCGTCCAATGCGGCCTGCTGGATCCGCTCTAATGTAGATAATGTGTTTTCATCCATGGCAATCTCCATATAACAGTGATATATAACAATGTTATATTATGGAAATATCCAGCTGCTGTCAAGTGGATTTCAGGGATTATATGGGATAATGAGAAGTTTTATCGACAAGGGCGATTAGCTTTGACTACCCTGGGAGAGTGTTGCTATGCTGATACGGTATCCTTATTGTAATTTAATAAAACAGAAGGAAGTGATGGCACATGAAACAGCACAGATTCTGGGCATGGGCTGCCGTGTTCTGTTTCATAATGGTATTTTATACCGGATACAGACACAAGTGATCAGCCGGCCTTGATCAGCTCGGCATTATTGATCAGTTTAGCAGTAATGATCAATTCAACTGCAGCAATTATTTTTATAGTTTAACAGGAGTTATGTTATTATGTTCAGTGAATCATTAATGAAGAAGATCGGATTATTTGCAGGAGGCGTTCTCTTCGGGACAGCGGGGGTAAAGCTCTTATCCAGCAAAGATGCGAAGAAGGTTTACACAGAGTGTACGGCAGCGGCGCTGCGCGCAAAGGACTGCGTGATGAAAACGGTCACGACCGTACAGGAAAATGCGGAGGATATCCTTGCGGAAGCCCAGCAGATCAATGAAGAGAGGGCGGCGCAGGAAGCGGCGGCTGTGCAGGAGACAGAGGAAGACGGTGCGGATCTTTCAGACGAAGGAACGACGCAGCGTTCATGAAATTTATCATAAAGCATGAGATCAGGGGCCGTCTCCGCATCCATGTCGTTCAGAGGAAAATGACATGTGCGGAGGCGGACATTCTTTTCTGGTACCTGGACAGACAGAGCAATATAACAGATGTGAAAGTGTATGAACGCACCGCAGACGCTGTCATCTGTTATACAGGGGAGCGTGCCGCGCTGATCCGTCTGCTGAAGAGCTTCCGGTATGAAGATACAGCGGTTCCGGAAACCGTTGTCCGCAATTCCGGAAGGAAACTGAACACATCCTATAAGGAAAAACTGATCGCGAAAGTGCTGCTGCACTACGGCGGAAGGCTCCTGGTGCCTGCGCCCCTGCGCGCGTGGATCGTGACGATCAGGTCGCTTCGATATCTTGCGGCGGGGCTGCGCTGCATCCGGGAGAGGAAGATCGAAGTCCCGCTTCTGGATGCGACCGCCATCGGGGTCTCCGTCCTGCGGCGGGACTTTAATACCGCCGGTTCGGTCATGTTCCTTCTGGGAGTGGGAGAACTCCTGGAAGAGTGGACCCATAAAAAATCCGTAGGAGACCTGGCGCGGAGCATGTCCCTGAACATTAAAAAGGTCTGGCTGAAACGGAACGGACAGGAGATCCTGGTAAAGGCGGATCAGATCCGAAAGGGCGACGTGGTGACCGTACATATGGGAAATGTGATCCCCTTTGACGGAGAGGTTGCCGGCGGGGAAGGCATGGTAAACCAGGTCTCCCTTACAGGGGAGGCCATGCCCGTGCGCAGAGTGCAGGGACAGTCCGTCTATGCGGGAACCGTGGTGGAAGAAGGAGAACTGGACGTCCGGGTAAAGGCGGTTTCCGGCTCCACCAGATTTGAAAAGATCGTGGCCATGATCGAAGATTCGGAGAAACTGAAGTCTTCCATGGAGAGCAGGGCGGAGCATCTGGCTGACCGGCTGGTGCCGTATACCCTGTTCGGAACGGCAGGGGTATGGCTCCTGACCAGAAATGTGACAAAGGCATTGTCCGTACTTATGGTAGATTTCTCCTGCGCCCTGAAGCTTGCCATGCCCCTGACCGTGCTCTCGGCGATTCGGGAGGCCGGCGGGTACGGGATCACCGTGAAAGGAGGGAAATTCCTGGAAGCGGTTGCAGAAGCGGACACCGTAGTCTTTGATAAGACCGGGACGCTCACAAAGGCGAAGCCCACGGTGAAAGCAGTGATTCCGTTTGGAGACGAACCGGAGGAGGAATGCCTGCGGATCGCAGCGTGCCTGGAGGAACATTTCCCTCATTCCATGGCAAAGGCCGTGGTGGACGCGGCGAAGAAGCGGCGGCTCGCCCACGAGGAAATGCATTCGAAAGTAGAGTATGTGGTGGCGCATGGGATCTCTTCGTATATTGACGGGAAAAAAGTGGTGATCGGAAGCAGTCATTTTGTATTTGAAGACGAAGGCTGCACAGTCCGTCCGGAATGCCGGGAGAGATTTGAGGCGCTGCCGGAGGAATACTCCCACCTGTATCTTGCCATTGAAAAGGAACTTGTCGCGGTGATCTGTATCGAAGATCCGCTGCGGGAAGAGGCGGCGGACATGATCCGTGCGCTGAGAGCCCACGGGGTACAGAAAACGGTCATGATGACCGGGGACAGTGAGAAGACCGCGGCCGCTGTCGCCCGCCGGGTCGGCGTGGACGAGTATTATGCGGAGGTGCTGCCGGAAGAAAAGGCAGGATTTGTGGAGCGGGAGAAAGCGCTGGGACACAAGGTCATCATGATCGGGGACGGGATCAACGATTCCCCGGCCCTGTCCGCAGCAGATGCGGGCATTGCCATCAGCGACGGCGCGGAACTTGCAAGAGAGATTGCCGATATTACTATTGCGGCGGAAGATCTGGCGGAACTGGTGGTACTGAAGCGTCTTGCAAACGGAATGATGAAGCGGATCGGAAAAAATTATCATCAGATCATCGGGATCAACGCAGGACTGATTGTGTCTGGCATTGCCGGCGTGCTCCAACCAACGACTTCGGCGCTGCTCCATAACACATCCACCCTGCTGATCAGCTTAAGGAGCATGAAAAATCTCCTTCCCTGCGATGCTCAAAAAACTGACAGAAATCAGGAATAAAAAGTACTGAGTTATTGAAATCTAATTTAAGTTAGTGTATACTAATCCATGAAAACAATGATAATGATGTGAACGGGATGGAGAGATCGTTATGGCTGATACAATCATTATACTTGTGGTCGTGGTGATCCTGATCTTTGCTCTGAAAGGATCGATCAGGCATTTCAGAGGCGAGGGCGCCTGTTGCGGAGGCGGGTCCGGAAGCGTGAAAACGAAAAAAGTGAAAAAGAAGACGCTCGACGGACCTGTGACCGGACAGCGCACGATCCGTATTTCAGGCATGCACTGCCGGAACTGTGCCAACAGCGTGACCAATGCGCTCAATGCGATAGACGGAGTTTCTGCCAAAGTCAGCCTGAAAGACAATACGGCGGAAGTTTCCTTTGACCGCATGGTGGATGACGCTAATCTGAAACAGGCGGTGGAAAAAGCGGGCTTTAAAGTTGTCAGCATTTCATGAGCATAAGGCGGAAAAATACGGTGAGCAGGAAAGACGAGATCATTGAAAAATTAAAACAAAACGGATGCCGGATCACCAGGCAGAGGAAGATCCTGATCGACATTATCCTGGAAAATGACTGTGCAAGCTGCAAAGAGATATTTTATAAGGCGTCACAGGAGGACAGAAAGATCGGCGCTGCGACGGTCTACCGGATGATCAATGCGCTGGAAGAGATCGGGGCGATCAGCCGGAAAAACATGTACCGGGTCGAGTGCGGGAAAACATGCAGCGGCGAAGGCGGATGCGAGATCATCCTGGAGGATGATACGGTTTTCAGGATGCCAAAAGAGAAGCTGGACCAGATCGTCCGGGATGGCGCCAGAAGGTGCGGTTATCTGGGCAAAGGGAAGAAAATATCGAAGATAATTTATCACAACGGGTAGATATAATCCCTTATCTCTTCCAGAAACTTTTCTGCGATCGGAGAAAAGATCTGGTATTTCTTCCACACAAGATACATCTTGTTCTCGAGCGGCGGATCAAGCGGAATAAAAGCGAGATCGCTCTCGGAACCGGTATTGCTCAGATGGTCAAGGGTAAGCAGAACCCCCAGCCCTTCTCTGGCAAATCTTGCTTTCCACAGCCTGATAATATGCTTACAATTAAAAATGATATACAAAAAATTATTTTGATTTTTCTCATGTCGTAATCCTCCGAAAAAACAATCCAAAAATCCCCTCATATCCACCATTCCGGCGTTAGTTCACTGAGGGTTACAATCTTATGATTGTCATAATCCAGCATAATCTCAATATTTCCATATGTACCCGGCATTAACTGCGTCATAAACTCCCTGCAGGCTCCGCATGGAGGAATAGCTTTTCCGTTGCAGTCCACAGCCATCACACGTTGTATCACATTCTCTCCATAATATCAATAATAGGTTTTGCGGCTAATCCCGGCACAGATGTGCTTCCGATATGATAGATTGCAATGCAGTTATCTGCAAGAATTCCCTTAATCAATAGAGATTCTTCTTCATATTTTTGGGGCCACAGTGGATCATAGTCTGTCACAGTAATATGTTGGCTCATACTTTACACCTTCACAAATTCCAATTTTCTGCTCTACAACTTAGGATTTATCATTTTCTTTTTCCCCAATAATGGATAATGCGTTCCCGCCTTGATTACCCTTGTTCGGCGAAAATTACTTCTGTACAAATATCGCCTTATCATCAGATTTTGTACAGAGTTGATTGCTTAAATCAATTATTCTATGACATAACATTATCCCCACCTCCTTCTATATATGATTTTTGGTCAATAACGATAAGTTTCAAATTAGGATTTGCATGCTTAACAAACTGTAAACTATCTTTTGACGTAGATTAAATCTGTTATACCATTATACGATTGTGTTTTAAGTAATCTCAACTTGATTTCATGGTCAACATCTTCAAAAAGCCGAATACCCGAACCCAGAATTGTAGGAATGACAGTAATATAATAACAATCGATTATATCTTTTCTAACTAGCTGTTGGATTAGATTTGCTCCACCACATATCCAAATTCCTTTTCCATTTTCTTTTCGTAGTTTTCTTACTAATTCAACAGGATTTTTGTCGGTAAAATGGATTTTGTCAGAAGATATTTGGGAATTATGTGTTACAACATAGGTTGTAAAATCATCATAAACCCATTCGTTCGGGGAAAGTTCCGTAACAATCTGATGATAAGTATTCCATCCCATTATCACAGTATCAATGTCTTTCACAAATTCTGAATAGGAGTCAATATCATTATCCTCATTGCTTTGTCCAACCAACCAATTAACACTGCCTTTATTATCTGCAATATATCCGTCAAGGCTCATTGCTATAAACAAACTGATTTTTTTCATAAATTAGATTTTTAAAGAGCAAGATCCACCCCGGTAATACCAAAACAGAAAATCTGTCATTTGCATTTCATGCGGCAGCACTCTTGCTGGGAACTCTGCCTTCCCATACCTACATATATCCGGCTTGTGATTGAAATCCCCGCAATGATCCAAACAGCTGATCAGATCATCCAACTGGACCCTGAGTTCATTGAGGCAATTTTTCAATAGTCGTGTCGAGACTTTTCTATAATGGAGAAAATTAAGGGAAGTAGAGAGACATGATATTTGAAAACATTCGTAATCTCCGGGAAGATAATGATAAGACACAGCAGGAAATTGCTGATTATCTGACGGGAAGATCAAAGAACAAAAAATAAGGATCATTGCTTTTGAAAGAGCAGTGATCCTTTTCTTCATCTTATTATTTTTTTGCATGAAAAAATCGGAGTGACAGGATTTGAACCTGCGACCTCTACGTCCGATGAATAACGTATTTATAGGCTTTGTGAGGTGTAATCTTAAAAAACTTAAGTAAAACTTAAATAAAACAGAAAAGCAAGCGACCTATCAGAACAGGAAAGAAAGGAGAGTCTGGACATATGCTCTTAAGGTCGCTTAAAATAATCTATTAGAATATTATCTTAAAGCATGTAAATATGGGCTCCCTTCAATTGAATGTTCTTTTAAATTGTTATATCTTATTATGCAAAGGAGCTCCAAAAGTGTTTGAATGAACCTCAGATCAGAAGAGAGGATTTCTTTGTTTGTTTATTTGAGCTCCTAGCGTTCCGCGGAGCGGATGCACAGAGCGACGGTGTACCTAACAGGGGAGAGGGTCGGCTGTGCAAGCGTATTGAATCAGTTAAGTTGCTTTTTGTCGGTGTTATCCGGCATTTGAAAGAAAGCATTATAGTCACATGAAAAAATATCGGTAAGTGCAATCAGCATGTCAACACTTGGATTATTAAGTCCTAATTCGACTTTGCTGTATGTTCCGGTTGAAATTTCTATTCCGCGTATTTGCAGTTGTGTTACAACGTCTTTGTTGCGTAGACCGTTTTTGATTCGTAACCGTCTTATGTTATATCCCAATAAATGATTAGTTCGTTGATTTACTCTATCCATAGCACCCACCTTATTGAAAGGATATCCAAAATGGCAGAATAATAGATTCCAAAATGGCAGGAAGAATGATATACTTCTATTAAAACGGTAGGTGTTTTATGAAGAAATTGAAGTGGATAGTTCTGATTGTCGTTATAATTTTTTTGGTAGGCTTTTATTTACAATTTGGGCGAGAAGTGGAGATCCGAAATACTAGGATTACAAGCTATCAAAATGGATATTCGGAAGATGTAAGTATTATAGCGAATAAATTGTATATTCCGGATAAAGATAAATTTGCAAAATCTATGATTAATACTTTTATAGATAATTCATTTGATGATGTGAAGTTTTCTTTTGATTTAGGATA
>DXIS01000034.1 GCA_019112735.1 Candidatus Mediterraneibacter guildfordensis | reverse complement strand
CTGAGACTGCAAGAAGAATTTGCAGCGGAATTTCGTAAGGAGTATAAAGACAAAGATCACTGTCCTTGCCTGAAAGCCTGTCGTTATCACGGAAACTGTAAGGAATGTGTAGCAATCCACAGAGCGCATCAGGAACATGTTCCTAATTGTATGCGACCATTGATTAATAAAAAATTGAAATTGATGTCAGAATTAACAGAGCATACCTTGGCAAATGAAATAGAAGCTCCACATGAGATTTTAAGAAAATAGGCAAGTCAAATTCAAGTTTGTTAAATTGGAAAACTAGAATTTTTGAGGAGATAGATATAAAATGACCTTCCAATTAGTTTGTATAGAACCAAAAGAATTAACGCAATACAAGGCGGATATGCAGGAAGCATTTCAGAAAGGTTTTGAAGATGCTTTTGGGAAAACAGATGCTGTTATTCTGCCTGAAAAGGACATTGACCAGTCGCTGAATGCAGAGGGTTCTGCTGTCTATAAAGCCGTTGTCGATGGAGAAATGGTGGGCGGTGCTGTTGTTATTATCAATGAGAGTACACAGCATAACCATCTTATCTCATAAGGAATTTGGGACTTTAAAAATAACCCATTTGTACCACAAATGCCCGAAAAAACATGAGAAAATACAAGAATTTATAAGAAAAAGAACCTTTCAAGTAAAAAATGCACAAAGGCTGAAAAGCCAGTATTTATAAGGCTTTGAGAGGATATGAGGAGATAAAATGGAGAAAATAAAGGTACTATTTATTTGCCACGGCAATATCTGCCGCAGCACTATGGCCCAGTATGTTTTCCAGTACATGGTCGATCAGAATGGCCTGACCGGCTCGTTTTACATTGATTCCGCAGCCACCAGCCGGGAGGAGATCGGCAATCCGCCGCATCACGGCACCCGGCGCAAACTCAGACAGCTCGGGATTCCCTGCGGGGATCATCGGGCGCGGCAGCTTCGGGCGGAAGAGTACGACCGGTTTGATTACATCATCGGAATGGATTCCTGGAATATCCGCAATATTAACCGGATCATCGGGAACGGAGACCCGGACGGGAAAGTGTGCAAACTTCTGGATTTTACAGACCGGAAGGGTCAGGATATCGCAGACCCGTGGTATACGGGCAATTTTGATGTGACTTATGATGACGTAAAAGAGGGCTGTGAAGCCCTCCTTGAAGACTGCCTCTTACGCCTCTAAAGCGTAGGAGAGCAGTTGTTTTAAATCATGATGGAACCGGCGCGCCTGATTTTTCAGGCGTATTTTTTCGGTCGCGCTTTTTGTTTCTTCCACATAAGAATCATATTTTGTGAACAGAAGATGGTAGTCCATGTTCTGTTTCTGTCCCCAGCGGACCAGCATCCAGTTCATGGCTTCAGGAGACCAGTACTGCATCGGAATCCCGGCCAGTTTCAGCACGGTAATCTGCTGGACAGCCTGTGCGGAGAGTTCCGCGATCCGGCGGCTCTGTTCAGCTTCTTCCTGCTTTCGGTCACTGCCGTTCATGCGGAAGATCCGCTGGTACAGTTTCTTTTTTTTCGGTTTGTGCTCCATAAGGTTCCGGCTCTTCCGAAGGATGTCGTGAAGCCGGTTCGCTGTATTCCAGTATGTGACAAATGATGCAGACTCATCATTGCCGTCTTTGTCCGGTCCGACTGTAAAAGTACGGAATACGCGCTGTTCATTTGTCCCGAACATTTCGATGTTGTAAGCACTCCGTTTTTCAGGATCGGAGAGGGTCCGGTATGCCTCCAGGATCTCCTGCATCAGTTCGGTTGTATCAATATCTTTATGTACATTTGCATCAGGATGATAGATTTTCGCCAATGCATTTTTTGCCGTTGTGATCTCTTCTAATGTCGCATCTCTTGAAACACCCAATACATCATAATACGTGCGAGCGTTTTTCATCACTTTACTCCTTATTTTTTACTGTTTTATACTCCACGGTTAATATACGCCAACAAACGGTAAAAGTCAATCCGGCGAAAAGACAGAAAAAAGCGCATTTCCGGGGCCCCATATGGTTATATTTACAGCGGCGTCCGCTTATATTATTAACAGACCTGTTTGACGACGAGGACAGTTATGAAACGGATCACTGCAGTCATTCTCAGTTTTTTTATCCTGACGATGAATCTCATTACATCCAATGTTATTTATGCGGAGGAAATGCCCCAGGAAGGGCAGGAAGATTCCGGGCAGTCCGGGACGCCGGCCGTGGAGATCTCCGCCCCGTCTGCCGTGCTCATGGAGGCTTCCACCGGGAAAGTGATCTTTGAAAAGGATAAGGATACGGCCCGCCCTCCGGCAAGTGTGACCAAGATCATGACCATGCTGCTGATCTTTGACGCTCTTGCGGACGGACGGATCCAGCCGGAGGATGAAGTAACGGTATCAGAATACGCGGCATCAATGGGCGGAAGCCAGGTTTATCTGGAAGACGGAGAAGTCCAGACCGTGGATACGATGCTCAAATGCATCGCCGTGGCAAGCGCCAATGACGCCTGTGTGGCCATGGCTGAAGAGATCTGCGGAAGCGAGGAGGAGTTTGTCGCCCGGATGAACGAGCGGGCGGCGGGCCTTGGCATGGAGCACACGCATTTCGTCAACTGCAACGGACTGGACGCGAAAGGACATCTTACAAGTGCACATGACATCGCCCTTATGTCCAGGGAACTGATAACGAAATATCCCCAGGTCCACGATTATTCCATGATCTGGATGGAGAATATCACCCACCGGACCGCGAAAGGAGAATCGGAATTCGGCCTTTCCAACACAAATAAGCTGGTACGGCAGTACGAATATACGACCGGACTGAAGACCGGTTCCACGGGAGACGCGAAATTCTGCGTCTCTGCGACCGCGGAGAAGAATGGCATTGAACTCATCGCCGTTATCATGGGCGCGGATTCGTCAAAAGAACGGTTTGCAGATGCTGTGAAGCTTCTGAATTACGGTTTCGGGAAATGCCAGCTCTACACCGATGACCGCACAGACGGCATCCGTTCCGTGCCCGTGGAGAACGGCGTACAGGAATCGGTAAAAGCCGGGCGGAAGGAGCCCTTTACTTATCTGGATACAGAGGGAGCAAACTTGAACGGGACAGAACGTAAAATAAGTCTTGAACAGAAGATCGCCGCACCTGTTAAAAAAGGTGATAAAATCGGCAGCATCGAGTATTCTATGGACGGAAAGGTCATAGGAGAGTCTGACATTATCGCACTGGAAGATGTGAAAAAAGCATCCTTTCCCGACCGGCTGGCCAAAGCTGCGCAGGCACTCCTGCTTTGACCAAGAATCTTCTTGTCCGCGGTTGTCGAATCGATTATAATAAATCCGTAAAGATAATCGTGGAGAATGAACATGGAATTACTTGTGATATTTTTAATTATCATCCTGATCGTCGTGATCGCAGCCGCGGTTGAGATACACCGCGAGCTGCATCATTTTTGTGTGACAGAATATAATGTATCCTGCCAAAAGCTTACCGGCCTCAGGGACGACGTCACCCTTGTATTCTTAAGCGACCTTCACAACTGCACCTACGGACGTGATAATGCAGCCCTTCTTCAGGCGGTCCGGAATGCCGGAGCGGATCTGATCCTGATCGGCGGAGATATGCTGGTCGGAAAAGAAGACACAGACTTTCAGCCCGCCCTTGATCTGGTAAAGCAGCTGCCACAGATCGCACCGGTCTATTATGCGCTCGGGAACCACGAAGGCCGGATGAAAGAAGATCCGGAAGATTACGGGCACGCTTATGAACATTTTAAAGCAGCCGCCGAAGAAGCCGGTGTGCATTTTCTGGAAAATGAGACGGCCCGCATAAACTGCAGGGGAAAAGACATCGACATATCCGGGCTGGAGCTTCCGGTCCGGACATACAGAAAATTCCGGAAAGCAGCCGTTATCCCGGAAACTGTCGCGGACTGTCTCCGCCGGCAGGAGAATCCTGCCAGAGGGCCTTTCAGGATCCTTCTGGCCCATAATCCCGCCTATATGGACGCTTATCTTGGCTGGGGCGCCGACCTGGTCCTGTCCGGACATCTGCACGGCGGCCTGGTGCGCATCCCCGGACTTGGCGGTATCGTAACGCCGCAGGGCTTCCTGTTCCCTAAATATTCCGGCGAAATGACCCGGGAAGGAGACCGGACGGTCATCGTCAGCAGAGGCCTGGGCACGCATACGCTGAACATCCGCCTCTTCAATATGCCCGAGCTGATCGTTATACGGCTGAAAAAAACATTGTAAAAACCCGGCGGTTCCATTATAATGTAATATTGGTATTTTAAATGATTCCGGGGGAAAGTATGGGTATTCCTGTAAAACTGGAGGTATTTGAAGGTCCGCTTGACCTTCTCCTTCACCTTATCGACAAGAACAAAATCGACATATATGATATACCGATCGTGGAGATCACGAATCAGTACATGGAATATATCCGCAACATGCAGCGGGAAGATCTCAATGTCATGAGTGAATTCCTCGTTATGGCTGCCACGCTGCTGGACATCAAGTGCCGGATGCTCCTCCCCAAAGAGGTCAATGAAGAAGGGGAAGAGGAAGATCCGCGCCAGGAGCTGGTGGAGCAGCTGCTGCAGTACAAGATGTACAAGTTCATAGCCGGCGAACTGAAAGACCGGGAAGGCGACGCGGCATTCATTATGTACAGAGGCCCGTCGATCCCGTCCGAAGTTGAAAAATATGTAGAGCCGGTGGATCTCGGAAAGCTTCTGGACGGTCTGACGCTGAACCGGCTGAACGAGGTCTTCAGGGATGTAATGAGACGTCAGAATGACAAGATCGATCCCGTCCGAAGCAAATTCGGGAAGATTGAAAAAGAAGAAGTATCCCTCACGGACAAGTTTACATATATCCACAGCTACCTGAAAGACCACCGCAGATTCAGCTTCCGCAATCTGCTGGAAAAGCAGCACAGCAAGATGCACATTGTAGTCACCTTCCTGGCGATCCTGGAGATGATGAAGCTGGGCGAGATCCGGGTGGAGCAGGACTGTACCTGCGGGGAAATACTGATTGAAAGGACGTAAAATGCAGAAAGAAATGGATAAGCTTCAGGCGGCCGTTGAAGCGATATTATTTACAATGGGTGAATCGGTCGAAGTTGCCAAAATCGCATCTGCCATCGGCCATGATGAAGAGACGACGCGGAAACTGATCCGCGGCATGATGGACCGCTACGACAAAGAAGACCGGGGCATCCGCATCATTGAACTGGAAGACTCCTTTCAGCTGTGCACGAAAAAGGAAATGTACGAATATCTGATCCGCGTGGCCAAACAGCCGCGCAGATATACACTGACCGAGGTCCTGCTTGAGACGCTGTCCATCGTGGCTTATAAGCAGCCTGTTACCCGGCTTGAGATCGAGAAGATCCGCGGCGTCAAATCCGACCACGCCGTCAACAAGCTGGTGGAATACGGGCTGGTGGAAGAGAAGGGACGGCTTGAAGCGCCCGGACGCCCGCTGCTCTTTGGTACAACAGAGGAGTTTCTCCGCCGTTTCAGTCTTCAGTCCCTCGATGAACTTCCGTCCGTGAACCCGGAACAGATCGAATATTTCAAAGAAGAAGCAGAAGACGAAGCCCAGCTCACCCTGAATGTCTGAGCCGATTCTAATTCACGGATCCTGTACATATTCTGTAAATAAGAACGTACAGGAGGCGTCTTATGAACCGCCATTTATCTGAAAAACATCTCACGTCTGCCATCTGCATGATGCTGACGGTATTTATATTGCTCGCCGCAGGAATATCCGCGGATGCGGCAGGGGAGGAAGCGCCAGCGCCCTCTCAGCTGTACGCCCGATGTGCCGTCCTTATGGATGCCGGTACCGGGCGTATTTTATTTGCCAAACACGGCGACGAAGAAGCGCCCATGGCCAGCACGACCAAGATCATGACCTGCATCCTGGCGCTGGAAACGGGCGATCCCGACGATGTCGTAACATTCAGTGAAAACGCCGCGCGTCAGCCTGAAGTGAAACTCGGCGCAAAGGAAGGAGAGACCTTCCTTCTGAAAGATCTTCTCTATTCCCTGATGCTGGAATCCCACAATGACTCCGCGGTCGCGGTTGCCGAACATATCGCCGGAAGCACAGAAGCATTCGCAGACCTGATGAACGAGAAGGCAGCCGGGATCGGCTGCACATCCACGTACTTTATCACGCCGAACGGGCTGGGTGCCTCGGATGAAAACGGGATCCATCACACAACCGCCTCAGACCTGGCCCGGATCCTGCGCTACTGCATCATGGAATCTCCAAAAAGAGAAGCGTATCTTGACATTACCCGGGAGCTGGCGTGGACATTTTCAGACTGCGGGGGCACAAACTCCTATTCCTGTACCAATCACAATGCCTTTCTGAAAATGATGGACGGCGCGCTGACCGGCAAGACCGGGTTCACCGCGGACGCCGGCTACTGTTATGCAGGCGCACTGGAGCGTGAGGGGAAGACGTTTATCGTCGCTTTGCTGGCCTGCGGATGGCCGAACAATAAAGGATATAAATGGTCCGATACCCGGACGCTCATGGAATACGGGCTGGCCTCCTACAAAAACTGTACGCTGGAACCGGAAGACGCCGGGCTCTGTACATATATAGAAAACGGCTATATCACCGGATATCCTGGCAGTAAAAGCGTAAAGATCCCGGTCCGGACCGAAGGGGAGCCTGCCAATATCCTTCTGCGCCACGATGAAATGCCGGACCGTCAGATCACGCTTGAGCGAAGCCTGGATGCCCCGGTCGAAAAAGGCGAAACACTTGGATATATCGAATACAGCATTGACGGATTCCCGGCGGTCCGATTCCGTCTGACGGCAGGATGCAGCGCAGAGAAACGTACGTTTACGATCTGTCTTGACTGGATCACGGATCGTTTTTTATTTCAGTAATATTAAAATAGATCAAGAAAAGTGATTAATTTTGCCACTGGAACAGTATTGCCTCATATGGTAGTATTAGTGAGGATAAAATAAAGCAATCAAATTGATGAAATATAAGGAGATGTACAAAAATGGACAACTGGAAAAAGTATGAAAAAAGCTATTTTATGCCGCCTGAGCCGTGCTACGACTGGGTGAAGAAAGATTCTGTCGATAAAGCGCCGATCTGGTGCAGCGTGGACCTCCGTGACGGCAACCAGGCGCTGATCGAACCCATGAGCCTGGATGAGAAACTGGAATTTTTCCAGCTGCTCGTAGATGTAGGATTTAAAGTGATCGAGGTCGGCTTCCCGGCTGCATCCGAGACGGAGTATCAGTTCCTGCGCGCCCTGATCGAGCAGAACATGATCCCCGACGATGTAACGATCCAGGTGCTTACCCAGGCCCGCGAACATATTATCAAGAAAACCTTCGAAGCTGTAAAAGGAGCGCCCCACGCCATCATCCACGTCTATAATTCCACCTCTGTCGCACAGCGGGAGCAGGTGTTTAAAAAAGACAAGGAACAGGTGAAAAAGATCGCCACCGACGGGGCGGAGCTTTTAAAGAAACTGGCCGATGAGACAGACGGCAACTTTACGTTCGAATACAGCCCGGAAAGCTTCCAGGGAACTGAAGTGGACTACGCACTTGAGGTGTGCAACGCAGTCCTTGATATCTGGAAGCCCACCGCAGACCATAAAGCGATCATCAACCTGCCGACTACGGTGGAGAACGCCATGCCGCATGTATTCGCAAGCCAGGTGGAGTATTTTAACAAGCATCTCCTTCACCGGGAAAACGTGATCCTTTCCCTTCATCCGCACAACGACCGCGGTTCAGGGATCAGCGACGCGGAACTGGGGATCCTGGCAGGTGCGGACCGCATCGAGGGAACTCTGTTCGGAAACGGCGAGCGTACCGGCAATGTAGATATCATCACCCTCGCCATGAATATGTTCTCCCAGGGCGTTGACCCGAAGCTTGATTTCTCCAATATGAGCGACATCTGCGAAGTATACGAGCGCGTGACCCGCATGAAGGTGTCTCCGAGACAGCCCTATGCCGGCGAGCTGGTATTCACCGCATTTTCCGGTTCACACCAGGATGCCATCGCCAAAGGCATGGCGTGGAGAGAAGAGCACGAACTTCAGACATGGAGCGTGCCGTATCTTCCGATCGATCCCCAGGATGTGGGAAGGAGATACGATTCCGACGTCATCCGCATCAACAGCCAGTCCGGAAAGGGCGGCGTGAACTACATCCTCAAACAGAGCTTCGGCATCAGCCTGCCGGAGAAGATGCGCGAGGAAGTGGGATATCTTGTCAAGGATGTATCAGACAAAGCGCATAAAGAACTTACGCCGGATCTGGTATACCGGATCTTTGAAGATCACTATATTAATGAGAAGCCGGTATTTACCGTTGATGAATGCCACTTTAAACAGGAGGACGGCATTATCGCCGAGGCGACCATCCACCACAACAATAACAGCTTCAAGATCACCGGCGTCGGAAACGGACGTCTGGATGCGGTGAGCAATGCCATCAAGCATTACTTTGACATCAGCTACGAACTTGCTTTCTACGAGGAGCATTCCCTGACCAAAGGTTCTTCTTCGAGAGCGGTCGCCTACGTGGGTGTGATCTGCAATAAGAAACGCTACTGGGGTGTCGGGATCGACGCCGATATCATCAAGGCGTCCATTGAAGCCCTTGTTGTCGCGGTCAACAAGATCCGCGAGATCGCGGAGTCCCAGGCCGGCAAAGATGAACGGCTGTTGGAGATCACAAATTATATCTATGCAAATTATAAAGATGTGACACTGGATGATCTGGCAGAGAAGTTTTTCCTGTCAAAACCGTATCTCTCCAAATACATTAAAGAGAAATCCGGCATGACATTCGGCGATATCTTAAAAAAGATCCGGATGAAGAAGGCCCGCGCCATGTTGAAAGGCAGCAACGCCACAGTTGAAAGCATCGCCGAATCCGTAGGATACCAGAATGTAGAGCACTTCAACAGAGTATTCAAAAAGATGTATAATCTGACCCCGGTACAGTACCGGAACCGAAAATAAAATAATTTGTAATATTCCTCTTTTAGTGGTATATTATAAAACGAATAAAAAATGCAGGATTGTTAATTACTTCCTGCATTTTTTGCAGGAGGAATCATTATGGACATATCCGGGCGCATCCGCTCGCTCCGGCGAGAAATGACGGATGAAAATATTGATATATACATCGTGCCTTCCGATGATTTCCACCAGAGCGAATACGTGGGAGACCATTTTAAGGCGCGGGAATTTATGACCGGTTTCACAGGCTCGGCAGGCACTGCTGTCTTTACGAAAGACAGGGCCGGCCTCTGGACCGACGGACGGTATTTTATCCAGGCAGAGCAGGAACTGGCCGGAAGCGGCGTCACGCTATATAAGGCAGGGGAACCGGGCGTGGATACAATCCCTGAATTTCTGGAAAAAGAGCTTCCCGACGGCGGCGTGATCGGTTTCGACGGACGGACGGTCAGCCTTGGCGTCGGAGAGAACTATGAAAAGATCGCCGCCGGGAAAGGCGGAACGGTCCGGTACACGGAAGACCTGACCAGACGGATCTGGACCGGCCGGCCGGCCCTTCCAAAAGAAAAGGCATGGCTTCTGGACATGCGGTACAGCGGAGAGAGCACTGCATCAAAACTTGCCCGTGTCCGCGGGAAGATGAAGGAAGCAGGCGCCGGCGTGCATCTGCTGTCCAGTCTGGACGATATCGCCTGGCTTTTGAATCTGAGAGGGAACGATATTGCATATTGTCCGCTTGTTCTTTCTTATCTGCTGATCTTCGAAGACCGCGCGGAACTTTTTGCCGATGGGGATAAATTCCCGGATGGCATCCTTGCTTCTTTTGAAGAAGAGCGCATCATTTTAAAACCTTACGACGGGGTTTACCGGGCGGTCTCCATGCTTCCGGAAGGGACGCGGATCCTGCTGGATCCGGACCGGGTGAACTATTCGCTTTACCGGAACATCCCGGCCGGGGTGCAGGTTATCAAAGAGGAGAATCCGGAAGTCCTGATGAAGTGCCGGAAAAACGACACAGAGATCCGGAACATCAAAAGCGCCCATCTCAAAGATGCCGCCGCCTGCACAAAATTCATGTACTGGCTTAAAGCATGCTGTATGGTAGCCGGAAAGGACGGGGATGAGAACCCGCTGAAAGATCCGGATACGGGAGAACCGCTGACTGAAATGAGCGCAGCGGATAAGCTTGAACATTTCCGCACGCAGCAGGACGGTTATCTGGAGCCGTCCTTCGATCCGATCAGTGCGTTCGGAGCCCACGGGGCCATCATTCATTACAGCGCGTCCCCGGAGACGGATGCCGCGCTCCATACCGGGAAGATGCTGCTTACCGATACGGGCGGACATTACATGGAAGGATCGACGGATATCACCCGCACCTTTGCGCTTGGCCGCATCTCACGGAAGGAAAAGGAAGACTTTACCATGACGGCGCGGGCCATGCTCCGGCTGATGAACACTGTATTTCTTAAGGGCTGCAGCGGGACCGCTCTTGACCTGGCCGCGCGGGAAGTCTTCTGGAAGGAACGGGTGAATTTCAATCACGGAACCGGACACGGCGTGGGCTATCTTCTGAACGTCCATGAAGCGCCGGTAAATTTCCGCTGGAAGGAAGTCGACAGGCCCGCACCGGCGCTGGAGAAGAACATGGTCATATCAGACGAGCCCGGGATCTACATCGAAGGCTCCCACGGCGTCCGTCTGGAAAACCTTCTGGCCGTATGCGAGGATGAAAAGAATGAATACGGTCAGTTCATGCGTTTTGAGCCTCTTACGCTGGTCCCGGTTGACCTTGATGCGGTCATCCCGGAGCTCATGACAGCGGAAGAGCGGTGCATGCTGAACGATTATCACAGAAAGGTATACGAGGCCCTGTCCCCGCTCCTTAGCAAAGAAGAACGGGAATGGCTCTCCGTTTATACAAAGCCGGTCTGACCGGATATAAGAAATAAGCAACAGACAGGAAATGAAAAGTATGGAAATCACAGAGACAACAACCAATGAACTGATCCTGCGCATCGAGGAACGATACGGGAAAATGAGCAAAGGCCAGCGCAGGCTTGCCGATTACGTGCGGCAGAATTATGACAAGGCGGTCTTCCTGACGGCCGCAAAGCTGGGGGAAACGGTGGGCGTCAGCGAATCCACCGTCGTCCGTTTCGCCATCCAGCTGGGGTACAAAGGCTATCCCGGCTTTCAGAAAGCGCTGGAAGAACTGGTCCGGAACCGGCTCAACTCCATCCAGCGCATGGAAGTGACCTACGGCAGGATCACGCAGAGCGAGATCCTGGAGACGGTGCTCCAGTCAGATATCGACAAGATCAAACAGACCCTGGCGGTGATCGACCACAAAGCCTTTAATCTGGCTATCGACACCATCCTGAACGCCCGGAAGATCTATGTGATCGGGATCCGCAGCTGCGCGCCGCTGGCGTCCTTTTTCAGCTTTTATCTGAATCTGGTCTGCGACAATGTGACCCCGGTCACGACCAACAGTTCCAGCGAGATCTTTGAACAGCTGATCCGCATCGGGGAAGAGGATGTGATCATCGGCATCAGCTTCCCGCGGTATTCCATGCGGACATTGAAGGCCCTGGAATTCGCCAGCAACCGCAAGGCGAAAGTGATCACCCTGACGGACAGCATCCACTCGCCCATGAACCTGTATTCATCCTGCAACCTGATCGCCCGCAGCGACATGGCTTCCATCGTGGATTCCCTCGTGGCGCCGCTAAGCGTTGTGAATGCGCTGGTGGTGGCCCTCTGCATGAAGAAGCAGAAGGAAGTGGTATCTACTCTGGAGACTCTGGAAAAGATCTGGGGCGAATACCAGGTGTACAGCGGGGACGAACTGAATCCGGTCGGATCTTCCATCCCGGAAGAGATGACGGATGATCCGGAAAGGGCGGAAGAATGAGCAGAGTACTGATCATCGGCGGAGGCGCCGCGGGAATGATGGCGGCTGTCGCGGCAGCCGGAAACGGCCATGAGACGGAACTTTTTGAGAAAAACGAAAAACTGGGCAAAAAGCTTTTCATCACCGGGAAAGGCCGCTGCAACATCACAAATGCGGCGGATATCGAAGAGTTTTTCCCGGCTGTCACATCCAATCCGAAATTTCTCTACAGTGCATTTTACAGTTTTACAAATGAACAGGTGATCGAACTGTTCAACCGGCTCGGCGTGGAGACCAAGACCGAGCGGGGCGGAAGAGTGTTCCCGGTCTCTGACCATTCCTCGGATGTGATCCAGGCCCTGAAGCAGGAAATGGAGCGGCTCGGCGTCCGGATCCGTCTTCATTCCGAAGTAAAGGAACTGCTCCTTAACGAAGATAAAACAAAGGCAGCCGGTCTCCTTCTTACATCCGGGCAGAAAATATACGGGGATGCCGTGATCGTGGCGACCGGCGGCATATCCTACCCGTCCACCGGATCCACCGGGGACGGATACCGGTTTGCCCGGGGAAGCGGCCACCAGGTTACAGATCTGTTGCCCTCCCTTGTGCCTATGGAAGTAAAAGAATGGTACGCCGGTGAACTGATGGGGCTTTCGCTCCGGAATATTGAGATCCGCATCACCGACGGGAAGAAGAAGCTGTACCAGGAGTTCGGGGAAATGCTGTTCACCCATTACGGCGTGACCGGCCCCGTGATCCTCAGCGCCAGCAGCATCGTCGGGAAGCGGCTCAAAAGCAACGAACTGACGCTCCATATCGACCTGAAGCCGGCACTCACGGAAGAGCAGCTTGACAAAAGGATCCTGCGGGAATTCGAGGCGAACCATAACCGTCAGTTCAAGAATTCGACGGACCGGCTGTTCCCCGCGAAGCTGCGGCCGGTCATGGTGGAACTGTCCGGCATCCCGGAGGATAAAAAAGTCAATGAGATCACAAAAGAAGAACGCCTCAGGTTCGTCCGGCTCATCAAGGACTTCCCGATGACGCTGACCGGCCTGCGGGGATACAATGAGGCGATCATCACAAAGGGCGGCGTCTCTGTCCGGAACATTGATCCCGGCACCATGGGATCAAAACGGGTGCACGGCCTGTACTTTGCGGGAGAGGTGCTGGATCTGGACGCCGTGACCGGCGGCTACAACCTGCAGATCGCATGGAGCACCGGATATCTGGCCGGCATGAACGCAGGAAATCAGTAAAATATATAATCTATTCATTCAGGAGGAAGAAGCTATGGGATACAATGTAGCGATCGACGGGCCGGCGGGAGCCGGCAAAAGCACCATCGCAAAACTGGTGGCAAAGGAAAAAGGGTATATCTATGTGGATACCGGCGCCATGTACCGGGCGCTTGCGATCCATTTTCTGAAAAAGAACATCGCCCCGGAAGATACCGGCGCGGTCATTGACGCCTGCGGTGACGCAGAAGTATCGATCCGTTATGAAAACAGGGCGCAGCAGGTGTATTTGAACGGTGAAAATGTCACATCCATGCTCCGGACAGAAGAAGTGGGCAACATGGCCTCCAAAACATCCGCCATCCCACAGGTGCGTGAGAAACTGCTGGAGCTCCAGCGCACCCTTGCAAGAGAAAATGATGTGATCATGGACGGCCGTGACATCGGGACCAACATCCTGCCGGATGCAGATGTGAAGATCTTCCTGACCGCCAGCGTCGAGACCCGTGCGAAACGCCGGTACGACGAGCTGACCGGCAAGGGCGAAACCTGTGATCTTGAGCAGATCGCAAAGGACATCGCGGAGCGCGACGCACGCGACATGAACCGGGAGACAGCGCCGCTTAAGCAGGCGGATGACGCCATCCTGGTGGACAGTTCCCATATGACGATCCCGGAAGTTGTTTCCGAGATCTGCAGCCACTGTAAATAAGGAGTGTTCCCTATGAAAGTGATCAAAGCAAAGACCGCCGGTTTCTGCTTCGGCGTGAAGCGCGCCGTGGATACGGTGTATGAACAGGCAGATACATGCGGCGGCCCGATCTATACCTACGGGCCGATCATCCACAATGAAGAAGTGGTCAAAGATCTGGAAAGCAGGGGCGTTTCCGTGATCCGCTCGGAAGAAGAGCTTGAGGGCATCACAGAGGGGACCGTCATCATCCGGTCCCACGGCGTGGAGAAGCGGATCTGCGACAAACTCCTTGGCAAAGGGATCCGCATCGTAGACGCCACCTGTCCTTTTGTCAAGAAGATCCACAATATCGTGGAGAAGGAGAGCGCGGAAGGGAAATACATCCTGATCATCGGCAATCCGGATCATCCGGAGGTCATCGGCATACGGGGATGGGCCGGTTCCAATGTGTCTGTCATCCAGAATGCTGATGATATAGAAAAAGTTGATTTCAGTAAAAATAAAAAGATATGTGTCGTGTCGCAGACGACATTTAATTACAACAAATTTCAAGATTTAGTTGAAATTATCAAGAAAAAGAGTTATGATATTAGTGTTTTAAATACAATCTGCAATGCTACGAAAGAGCGTCAGACAGAAGCCCGCAGCATCGCAGAGTCGGTGGATGCTATGATCGTGATTGGCGATAAGCACAGTTCCAACACTCAGAAGTTATACGAAATCTGCCGAAATGCATGTAACAATACGTACTATATACAGACACTTGACGATTTGGATTTGAATCAATTAGGGTCAGTGGAAACAGTAGGTATTACAGCAGGGGCATCCACGCCCAACAATATAATTGAGGAGGTTCAAAATAATGTCAGAATTATCTTTTGAACAGATGTTAGACGAGTCATT
>DXIS01000033.1 GCA_019112735.1 Candidatus Mediterraneibacter guildfordensis | reverse complement strand
GCATCTAAGCGTGAAGCCCCCCTCAAGATGAGATATCCCATAACGTCAAGTTAGTAAGACCCCTTGAAGACGACGAGGTAGATAGGGCAGAGGTGGAAGTGCAGTAATGCATGGAGCTGACTGTTACTAATAGGTCGAGGGCATAACCAAAGCGGGAATAGGTAAAGTGATGTAGAGATTCTTTGTATGTAGTTTTGAAGGTATACTTCAACAATTAAATATTCCTCCTTAGCTCAGTCGGTAGAGCATTCGGCTGTTAACCGAAGTGTCGTTGGTTCAAGTCCAACAGGGGGAGCGCAAAAACCTCATGTACATATGTTACATGAGGTTTTATAATATTTAGAGAATATGCGATCTTCAAAAGTAAGGAGGGAAAGTCTTTATGAAATTAAAATTGACGGAAACAAGGATGGACCGGGAAGATTTTGTCCGGACAATGATCGATTTTGAGGAGGATCGGGAAGGTGTAGAAAATGCGGTTGTCAACCTGTACCCGGACCGATGCTTTGAAACATTCGAGGGATTCGGCGGGGCCATTACAGATGCTGCAGGATATGTATATTCTCTGATGGGCGAGGAAGATAAAAAGAAGCTGATCGAGACTTATTTTACAGAGAATGAGATGGACTACCGGATCGTGAGGATTCATATGGACAGCTGTGATTTCAGTACGGAAATGTATGAGTCCGTATCTGATCCGGATGACAGGGAGCTGAAGACGTTCTCTTTTGCACGGACAGAGAAATATATCATGCCTATGCTGGAGGATGCGCAGAGGGCTGCGGGCGGAAAGCTGGAACTGATGCTCTCTCCATGGTCGCCGCCGGCTTTTATGAAGACGAACGGATCCCGGAAAAATGGCGGGCATCTGAAACCGGAATATGCAGACATGTGGACAGATATCCTCTGCCGTTATATCAGAGAGTTCCAGGATCGCGGATATACAGTGCGGCGAATGAGTCTCCAGAATGAACCAAAAGCCGTACAGACATGGGATTCCTGCGTATACAGCGCAGAGCAGGAGAAAGAATTTCTGGAGGATCATCTGTATCCGGCTTTTGTCAGACACGGATTGACGGATGTGGAGATCTTTATATGGGATCACAATAAGGAGAGGGCTTTTGAGCGCGCAGAAGAGATCGTAAAGGGCAAAGCTGCAGAACTGGTGAGCGGAGTGGCCTGTCACTGGTACAGTGGAGATCATTTTGAAAGTCTGGATCTGCTTCGGCGCTTTTATCCGGAGTTGAAACTGATCGTATCTGAGAGTTGTATTGAGTTCAGTAAGTATGCGGCAGAAGACGGAACAGTCAATGCGGAGCGGCTTGCCCATGAGTTGTGTGGAGATTTGAGCCACGGTGTTACCGCCTTCTATGACTGGAATATTCTTTTAGATGAGAAGGGCGGTCCGAACCATGTCGGCAACTACTGTGATGCCCCGTTTCTGTATAATACGGAAGATAAGAAACTGATGCCGAGAAGGATCCAGAGATATTTCTGGCATTTCTCTCATTTCATCCATCCGGGCGCCGTGCGGATCGCGTACAGCAGATACACGGACAGACTTGATATGGCAGCGTTCCGGAACCCGGACGGAACAAAAGTGTTTGTGATGGTAAACCTGGGAGAAGAAATAATCCCGGTGGCGCTTCGTATCGACGGACAGATCGCGGCATTTAAAATGGATGGACACACCATCTGTACAGGGGAGATATCATAGCAGATTTGATCTGCGTTTATGAATTTACCCGATTATTCCAGACGTAAGTAAGGGTGACAAGATAATGTGTTCCGGAAGTGGTGTCTGTAATATAGCAAATATCTACAGGCTCTGCTTCTGTTTCCATAGCAGGGTAGACTACCCAGTCTGCTTCGATAACTATAGAGGATGCTATAAAAGAAATATCTCAGTATATAGAATAAGGGGACTGTGATTTTTGCCTTGTAAAATGCATTTGCCTGTGCTAAACTTTATCTAGTTAAATAATTATGGCTGAGACGGGAGAGCAACAGGACAACAGAAATGTTGTTTTGTTTTGCTCTCTTTTTTACGGATTGAGCGGAAAAGAGGAGAAGAATGGATCAGAAAATATACGATATGCTGGAGAGTAATCCGGTCATTGCCGCAGTGAAGGATACGGATGGATTAGAAGAGTGCGTCGGTCTGGAAGATATTAAAGTTGTTTTTATCCTGTTTGGGGACATCTGCAGCATTCCGGGAATTGTGCAAAAGGTCAGGGATGCCGGGAAGATCGCGGTTGTCCATGTTGATCTGATCAACGGGCTCGGCTCAAGGGAGATCGCCGTTGACTTTATCAGAGAAAATACACAGGCGGACGGGATCATATCGACAAAACCTGCTTTGATCAGGCGGGGCAATGAACTGGGGCTGTTTACAGTGCATCGCTATTTCCTGATCGATTCTATGGCTCTGGAGAATATTAAGTCGCCACAGCCGGGCATCAGGCCGGATGTGATCGAGGTGCTTCCCGGACTGATGCCCGATATTATCCGTAAGATATGCCAGAATTTCAGGATACCGGTCATAGCCGGCGGCCTGATCTCCGACAAGAAGTCCGTAATGGCTGCATTGTCGGCCGGGGCGGTATGTGTTTCATCCACGAATCGGGATGTGTGGAGATTATAAGAAGGACAGGGTACAGAGCTTCAAATAATGCTTGCAAATCTGCATGCTGTATGGTATGATATAAGTCGCCGTTGAAGACGGTGACTTATATTTTATGCACTTTGGCCCCGTGGTCAAGCGGTTAAGACATCGCCCTTTCACGGCGGTAACACGGGTTCGATTCCCGTCGGGGTCATTTCGCGGACCTTTAGCTCAGTTGGTTAGAGCAACCGGCTCATAACCGGTCGGTCCTGGGTTCGAGTCCCCGAAGGTCCATTTGCACGTAAGTGCTCATAGCGCGCCGGCTGCTAAGCTCGCGCGGGCGCTCCCTAAGGGCGCCGGCGTGTATCGCACGTAAGCGTCTGAAGGACAGACGCTAAGTGCTCGTAACGAGGCCCAGTGGCTCAGTTGGTTAGAGCGCCGCCCTGTCACGGCGGAGGTCGAGAGTTCGAGTCTCTTCTGGGTCGTTTCCGCAGCAGACCGCTGCGGGTACAAATTAAGAACTGCCGCAGTGGCGGAATTGGCAGACGCCCGGGACTTAAAATCCCGTGGGTAGTAATACCCGTGCCGGTTCGACCCCGGCCTGCGGCATTTTGTAAAGGACTAAGACGGAACCGTTTTAGTCTTTTTATTTGGTTCCAACAGCTTCTGGACATCCCTGTCCCGAAGCTATATAATGAACCTATGTATCAAAGATAATTAAAGAACAGTAGAAGGAGAATGAATAATGAGTACAGGAATGATTTGTAACTGCAAACAGGTATCATATGCGGATGTGGAGAATGCGCTTCACCAGATGGATAAGTTTGACGATGTTCTTTCTGCATTTGATGAGGTTCAGAAGATCACACACTGCTCTACAGGGTGCGGCGGATGTCATGATAAGATCATGGATGCGATCTCTGAGATCATGATGGCTTAATCGTAAAGCGATGAGTATTAAACATATTTTGTTTGATCTGGACGGAACGCTCCTGCCCATGGTGCAGGATGAGTTTGTCAGGTTCTATATGCCCCTTCTGGCAAAGGAATACATATCCAGAGGGGTGCAGATCGAGCCGGAGCGGTTTATCGGCGCGGTGTGGGCCGGATATAAGGCCATGGTGAAAAATGACGGGAGCAGGACGAACCGGGAAGCGTTCTGGAGTTATATCGATCCGGAACTCCCGGTTTCTGCGGAAGAGTCAGAGAAGATCGCGCTTGATTTTTATGCGGACGGATTCAACAAGGCCATATGCACCACGCAGCCGACGCCGCTGTCGGACCGGATCGTCAAGACAGCCAGAGAGAAGGGGATTGAGACTTACCTGGCGACTAATCCGGTATTCCCGCGGTGCGCGACGATGAACCGGATCCGCTGGGCGGGACTGGACGCGTCGGACTTCCGCGTGATCACGACGTATGAGGACTGTGTATACTGCAAGCCGAATCCGGATTACTTCCGGATGATCCTGGAGCAGTTCCGGCTGGATCCGGAAGAGTGCCTTATGGTCGGGAATGACGTTGAGGAAGATCTCTCCATCCGGAGCCTCGGCGTGAAGACGTTCCTTGTGACAGACACAATGGAAAATAAAAAGAACCTGCCCGTCAGTTCCGAATATGCCGGAACGTTGGATGAGCTGTTAAAATTTGTAGAATCAGTGGGGGAATGATAATGTTAATGACAGTTGTTTTTTTTCTGGTCAGTATCTCTTCGTCCATCGTGGGATCGATCTGCGGGATCGGCGGCGGTGTGATCATTAAGCCGGTGCTGGACGCGATGGGGATCATGAGCGTGAGCAGCATCAGCTTCCTGTCGGGCTGCACGGTCCTGGCGATGTCGGTTGTATCGGTTTACAAGAACGTGCGTGCCGGAACGGCGAAGCTGAATGTGCGGACGGCGACCGGACTGGCGGTCGGCGCGGCGCTGGGCGGAGTGGTCGGAAAGAGCATGTTCCAGATGCTCAAAGAATCTGTCGGAAATGAAAACGCTGTGGGTATGACCCAGGCCATCGTCCTGATCATCATCACCCTGGGAACGCTGATCTATACCGTGTATAAGAACCGGATCAGAACAAAGGAATATACGAATCTTGTCTTATGCTTTGTGATCGGCGTGCTGCTGGGGATCATGTCCAGCTTCCTCGGGATCGGCGGCGGCCCGATCAATCTGGTCGTGCTGGCGTTCTTCTTCTCGATGAGCACGAAGGAGGCGGCGCTCAGTTCCCTTTACATTATTATGTTCTCGCAGATCACCAGCCTGATCCAGACGATCGCCACCGGAACAGTGCCGGAGGTGAAGCTCTACTATCTGGTCGGCATGGTCGTGGGAGGCATCCTGGGCGGAACGCTCGGAAGCAAGGTGAATAAAAAGATTGATGATGACGGGGTGAACAAGCTGTTCATCGCCCTTATGATCGTGATCATCTTCATCAATATATATAATGCAGTCAAGTTCGGCATCGCTTCATAGCAGCCGGATCAGGCTAGACGGAGTCCCGTATCGGGGTTCTGTTTTTTTATTACAAAATTATTACGAAAATGTATTGACAAATGAAACCGCCATGATATACTTTGATTGTCAAAGTATTAAAGACTCAAAGTAATTAGGAAGATACAGTTCAGGAGTAGAGAAATGGTTGGAAAAGTATGCGGAACCGGCTCCTATGTGCCGGCTCACATAATGACGAATGACGACCTTTCCCGGATCGTAGATACGAACGATGAGTGGATACGCGAGCGGACCGGGATCGGCAGACGGCATATCATCGGGGAGGAGACGACGTCCTACATGGCCGGGCAGGCTGCGAAAAAAGCGCTGGAGCAGAGCGGGATCGATCCGGAAGAGATCGATATGATCCTCCTGGCAACGTCTTCTTCAGAAACCGTTTATCCGTGTGCGGCCTGCGAGGTACAGAAGATGATCGGCGCGAAACACGCGGCGGGATATGACCTGAATGCGGCATGTACCGGATTCGTGCTGGCCTTTAATGCGGCACAGGCATATATCAGCGCAGGATTCTGCCGGACCATCCTGGTGATCGGCGCTGAGAGCATGAGCAATATGGTGGACTGGACGGACCGCGGGACATGCATCCTCTTCGGAGACGGTGCCGGCGCGGTGATCCTGCGTGCGGAGGAAGGCGCACCGGTCCATATGGCGGCCCATTCCGACGGGGTGAAGGGCGTGGCGCTGACAGGCTTGAGCAGACACCGGAAAGACTGGGAGAAAGAGCTGGAAGACGGCGCGGTGAAAGAATCGTTTATACATATGGACGGACAGGCAGTGTTTAAATTCGCGGTCCGCAAAGTTCCGGAGATCATCGAGGAAGTTCTGGAGGGATCCGGGACCGGGCTGGATGAGATCGACTATTTCGTTCTCCACCAGGCGAACCGCAGGATCATCGAGGCGGTGGCCAAGAGACTGAAGACAGATATCGCGAAGTTCCCCATGAACCTGGAGGAATACGCGAACACATCCGCGGCGACCGTGCCGATCCTTCTGGACGAGATGAACCGCAGCGGGATGCTGAAAAAAGGCCAGAAGATCATGACCGCCGGATTCGGCGCGGGCCTTACGTGGGCTGCAAGCCTGTTTGAATGGTAATTCCCGGCAGAGCCGGATTACAACATAAAATATATTTTTTTAAAAAGAAAGGAAAAGAAACCATGTTAGAGAAGATCAAAGAAATCGTAGCAGATTCATTAAACGCTGATGCAGAAACACTTACAGAGGCAACATCTTTCAAAGATGATCTTGGAGCAGACTCCCTGGACCTTTTTGAGATGGTAATGGCTTTTGAGGAAGAGTTCGAGGTAGAGATCCCGTCAGAAGATCTGGAGCAGATCAACACGATCGGCGATGTTGTAAAATATCTTGAGGCACACAAATAAGAAATACAGAACATAATATTTAAAATTCAGAGAAAGAAAGGTTGTAGAGTATGAAAACAAAAGTAACCGAATTATTAGGTATTGAATATCCGATCATTCAGGGCGGAATGGCATGGGTTGCTGAGTATCATCTTGCAGCCGCCGTATCCGAGGCCGGCGGCCTGGGGCTTATCGGTGCTGCGAGTGCGCCGGCTGACTGGGTGCGTGAACAGGTCAGGGAAGCGAAGAAGCTGACTGACAAACCCTTTGGAGTAAATATCATGCTCATGAGTCCTTATGCGGACGACGTGGCAAAAGTGATTGTTGAGGAGGGCGTGAAAGTCGTTACGACAGGAGCGGGCTCTCCGGAAAAATATATGAAGATGTGGAAAGAAGCCGGAGTAAAGGTGATCCCGGTCGTTGCATCGGTAGCGCTTGCGAAGCGCATGGAGAGATGCGGCGCCGACGCGCTGGTTGCAGAAGGGACAGAGGCCGGCGGACACATCGGTGAGAATACGACGATGGTACTTGTACCCCAGGTTGTAGATGCAGTGAGCGTTCCGGTCATTGCGGCAGGCGGCATCGCGGACGGAAGAGGGATCGCGGCGGCGTTCATGCTGGGCGCGCAGGGCGTGCAGATGGGAACCCACTTTGTGGTTACGAATGAATCTCAGGTTCATGAAAATTATAAAGACATGATCATCAAGGCAAGAGACATTGACTCAAGAGTTACGGGACGTTCAACAGGACATCCGGTACGTGCCCTGAGAAACCAGATGACAAAAGAGTATTTACAGAAAGAGCAGGAAGGCGCGCCGTTCGAGGAACTTGAGCTCCTGACGCTGGGCGGACTCAGACGTGCGGTGGTAGACGGCGATGTGAAGACGGGAAGCGTGATGGCAGGCCAGATCGCAGGTATGGTCAAAGAGAAAATGTCATGCCATGACCTGATCCAGAAGCTCGTGAAAGAGACAGACGACCTGATCGGAGGAAAAGGTTTCTATGAGTAAGATCGCATTTATGTTCCCGGGACAGGGAGCGCAGAAAGCCGGAATGGGCAAAGATTTTTATGAACAGAGTGAAACAGCGGCAAAAGTCATCGATAAGGCGACAGAGCTGCTGGGTATAGATATGAAAGC
This sequence comes from Candidatus Mediterraneibacter guildfordensis, assembly GCA_019112735.1. Taxonomy (GTDB): domain Bacteria; phylum Bacillota; class Clostridia; order Lachnospirales; family Lachnospiraceae; genus Mediterraneibacter; species Mediterraneibacter guildfordensis. The sequence goes on along the minus strand of DXIS01000033.1, from coordinate 114,052 downwards.
GCTTTGCTTTGAGGAAAATGATAAGCTGGACCAGACCGAATATACACAGGCGGCGCTTGTGACGGTCTGCATGGCGATGGAGCATGTCCTCCGCGAAAGAGGACTGAAGGCGGATGTTACCGCGGGCTTAAGCCTGGGCGAGTACTGCGCCATCGCTTCCGCCGGCGGGATGAGCACAGAGGATGCCATCATGCTTGTGAGAAAGCGCGGGATCCTGATGCAGAATGCGGTGCCGGGCGGCAGAGGAACAATGGCCGCAGTGCTCGGCATGACAGGGGAAGCGATCGAGAAGGTGGTAGATCCGATCGACGGCGTGACGATCGCCAATTACAACTGTCCGGGCCAGATCGTTATCACCGGATGGAAAGAAAGCGTGGAGAAAGCATCTGAAGCGCTTCGTGAAGCAGGCGCGAAGCGGGTGATGCCGCTCAATGTCAGCGGGCCGTTCCACTCCCCGATGCTTCGTGAAGCCGGGGAAGAACTGGGCGAAGTGCTCGCAGGCGTGGAGCTTTCCCCGCTCAATATCCCCTATGTGACGAATGTTACGGCGGAGTACGTGACAGACATTTCAGAGACGAAAGCGCTTCTTGCAGAACAGGTCGCATCATCCGTGCGCTGGCAGCAGAGTGTGGAGAATATGATCGCGGACGGCGTGGATACATTTGTGGAGATCGGGCCCGGCAGGACGCTGGCCGGATTCATGCGCAAGATCAACCGCGACGTGAAAGTATACAATGTAGGCACATGGGAAGATGTAGATAAGGTGGTAAGTGAATTATGTTAAATGGTAAGGTAGCGGTAGTTACAGGCGCTTCACGCGGGATCGGGCGCGCCATCGCCCTCCGTCTGGCAGCGGAAGGCGCGACGGTGGTCGTGAACTATAACGGCTCACAGGCGCGTGCGGAAGAAGTGAAAAAAGAGATCGAGGAAAACGGCGGGACAGCAGAGATCAGACAGTGCAATGTATCTGACTATCATGCATGTGAGGAAATGTTTAAAGAGATCATCGGGACATTCGGCCGTGTGGACATCCTCGTAAATAATGCGGGCATTACAAGAGACGGCCTGCTGATGAAGATGACGGAAGAAGATTATGACGCCGTGCTCGATACGAATCTGAAGGGGACATTCAACTGCATCCGCTTCGTTGCCCGGCAGATGATCAAACAGCGCGGCGGACGCATCATCAATATGGCGTCTGTATCCGGCGTACTCGGCAATGCGGGACAGGCGAACTATTCCGCATCAAAAGCCGGCGTGATCGGACTGACAAAGTCAGCGGCAAGAGAGCTTGCAAGCCGCGGCATCACGGTAAACGCGATCGCACCGGGATTCATTAATACAGAGATGACAGAAGTACTCTCCGATAAGGTAAAAGAGGGGGCTGTGGCACAGATCCCGCTCGGAAAATTCGGCGAGACGGAAGATATCGCCAATGCAGCGGCGTTCCTGGCAGGGGACGGAGCCGGATATATCACCGGACAGGTGCTCAATGTAGACGGCGGCATGGCCATGTAGGAGGTTTTGATATGAAGAGACGAGTTGTAGTTACGGGTCTTGGAGCGGTCACACCGATCGGCAACACGGTAGAGGAGTTCTGGGCCGGCATCAGGGAAGGAAAGGTCGGCATCGGGCCGATCACAAAGTTTGACGCATCTGAGTATAAAGTGCAGATCGCGGCTGAGGTAAAGGATTTTGTCGCGAAGGAGCGCATGGATTTCAAGGCGGCCAAGAGAATGGAGCCGTTTTCACAGTATGCGGTGGCTGCTGCGAAAGAAGCGTTCGAGGATTCAGGGATCGATATGGAGAAAGAGGATCCGTACAGAGTGGGCGTGATCGTCGGCTCCGGCATCGGAAGCCTTCAGTGCGTGGAGACGAACTATGAGAAGATTATGACAAAGGGACCGAACAAGGTGAATCCGCTGATGGTTCCGCTTATGATCTCCAATATGGCGGCGGGTAATATTTCCATCCAGCTGGGACTGAAAGGAAAATGTACGAATGTGGTCACAGCCTGTGCATCCGGTACCCACTGTATCGGCGATGCGTTCCGTGCCATTGAGTACGGCGATGCGGATGTAATGGTCGCAGGCGGTACGGAGGCTTCCGTGTGTCCGACCGGCATCGCGGGATTCACGGCGCTGACCGCGCTTTCCACGACCAACGACCCGCAGCATGCATCCCGTCCGTTTGATAAAGACAGAGACGGATTTGTGCTGGGCGAAGGTTCCGGGATCGTCGTGCTGGAGGAGCTGGAACACGCGAAGGCAAGAGGCGCGAAGATCTACGCTGAGCTCGTGGGATACGGCGCGACAGGCGACGCTTACCATATCACTTCCCCGGAAGAGAGCGGCGAGGGCGCAGGCATGGCGATGAAGCTGGCGATGAAGGATGCAGGCGTAGAGCCGGAGCAGATCGACTATATCAACGCACACGGCACGAGCACGCACCACAATGACCTCTTTGAGACGAGAGCGATCAAATATGCGCTCGGCGATGCGGCGAAGAACGTCCACATCAATTCTACAAAATCCATGATCGGACATCTCCTCGGCGCGGCCGGCGGCGTAGAGTTCGTGGTATGCGTGAAGAGTATTATGGACGGATTCATCCACCAGACCGTGGGAACCGAAAATGTGGATCCGGAGTGCGACCTGAACTATACAGTGGGCGCGCCTGTTGAGAAAGACGTCAATTATGTGCTGACGAACTCTCTGGGATTCGGCGGACACAATGCAACACTGTTATTAAAGAAATATGAAGGGTAAGAGGTGCGGCAATGAAAGTTGAACAGGTATTGGAATTAGTAAAAGCTGTTTCAGAGTCTGAACTGACAGAATTCAAATACGAAGAGGACGGCGTAAAGCTGTCTCTGAAGAAAACAGGCGACAGGATCATCCCGGTTGCAGCGCCTGCACCGGTCCCGATGGCCCCGCCGGCAGTTATGCCTGCGGCACCGGCAGTTATGCCGGCAGCGCCCGGCCCCGCTCCGATGGCCGCACCGGCAGAAGCACCGGCTCCGGAAGCAGCGGAAGCAAAGGCGGATGTACCGGCAGGGAATGTCGTGAAGTCTCCGCTTGTTGGCACCTTCTATGCGGCGCCTGCAGAAGACGCGGCCCCCTTCGTAAAAGTAGGCGACAGCGTAAAAGAAGGCCAGGTGCTGGCGATCGTTGAAGCCATGAAGCTGATGAACGAGATCGAGAGCGATTATACAGGAACTGTAAAAGAGATCCTCGTTGAGAACGGACAGGGCGTAGAATTCGGCCAGCCGCTCTTCGTAATAGGTTAGGAGGCACAGCCATGAACAGTTTAACAGTAGAACAGATCCAGGAGATCATTCCCCACAGACATCCCTTCCTTCTCCTTGACAGGATCGAGGATTATGAGCCGGGGCAGTATGCGGTGGGCTATAAAGCAGTGACATACAGAGAGGATTTCTTCCGCGGGCATTTCCCGCAGAAAGCGGTGATGCCGGGCGTGCTGATCCTCGAGGCGCTGGCGCAGACCGGTGCGGTGGCCATCTTAAGCATGCCGGAGAACCAGGGAAAGATCGCATTTTTCGGCGGCGTGCAGAAATGCCGTTTTAAAGGCATGGTCATGCCGGGAGACACACTGAAGCTTGAGACGAAGATCATCAAGAGCAAAGGCCCGGTCGGCGTCGGACAGGCGACGGCGTATGTGGACGGCAAGGTGGTTGTCAGCGCGGAGCTGACCTTTATGGTAGGAGAGTAGAATAAGATGATTGGAAAAATATTGATCGCAAACCGCGGTGAGATCGCGGTCCGCATCATCCGGGCATGCCGGGAGATGGGGATCGAGACGGTTGCGGTTTATTCTGAGGCGGACCGCGACGCCCTGCATACGCAGCTGGCGGACGAGGCTGTATGCATCGGTCCGGCTCCGTCTTCCGAGAGTTATCTGAACATGCAGAACCTGATCAGCGCGACGCTGATCTCCGGCGCGGACGCCATCCATCCGGGATTCGGCTTCCTCTCGGAGAACAGTAAATTCGCGGAGCTCTGCGAGCAGTGCAATATCACATTTATCGGACCGAAGTCCCGGGTGATCCAGAGCCTGGGCAATAAATCCGAGGCAAGAAATACCATGATCAACGCCGGCGTGCCGGTGATCCCGGGAAGCAAAGACCCGATCTATGACGCACAGACCGGTGCGGCGGTCGCATCGGAGATCGGTTATCCGGTGATCGTGAAGGCTGCGCTTGGCGGCGGCGGCAAGGGCATGCGCGTGGCGCAGGGTCCGGAAGAATTTGAGAGCAGTTTTAATACGGCGCAGAAGGAAGCGCAGATGGCATTCGGGGACAATACGATGTACATCGAACATTTTGTCCAGCATCCGCGCCATATCGAGTTCCAGATCCTTGCCGACGAGCATGGCAATGTGATCCATCTCGGCGAGCGTGACTGTTCCATCCAGCGGAACCATCAGAAGATGATCGAGGAATCCCCGTCCATCGCCCTGACCCCTGAACTCCGGAAGCGGATGGGCGAGGCGGCCGTGAAGGCGGCGAAGGCGGCCCATTATACAAATGCAGGAACCATCGAGTTCCTTCTGGAGAAGAACGGGAACTTCTATTTCATGGAAATGAATACCAGGATCCAGGTGGAGCATCCTGTGACCGAGTGGGTGACCGGGATCGACCTTATAAAAGAGCAGATCCGCATTGCCGACGGAAAGGAACTGAGCTACCGGCAGGAGGACGTCCACATTACGGGACATGCCATTGAGTGCCGGATCAATGCCGAGAATCCGGCGAAGAATTTCCGGCCGTCTCCGGGAACGATCACGGATATGTATCTGCCGGGCGGAAAAGGCGTGCGTATTGACTCCGCGATCTACAGCGGATATACGGTCCCGCCGTACTATGATTCCATGCTGGCGAAGCTGATCGTCCATGCCAAGAACCGGAACGAAGCGATCCGCAAGATGCGCAGCGCCCTCGGCGAGGTGATCATCGAAGGGATCGATACGAATGTAGATTATCAGTATGAGATATTGAATAATCCGGATTTCATTTCAGGCAACATCGATATCGAGTTTATCGAGAACATGAGCAAAGACGCTGACTGAACCGGTAATGTTCGTCAGGATATCAGGAGGGATCTCAGATGAATCTGAAAGATATGTTTAAAAAGACAAATGCCCGGGCGCATTATATTTCACTGAGACATTCACACCCGGAAGTCCCGACGGGGCTTCTCCGCAAGTGCAATAAGTGCGGCGCGGCGATCATCGCCGAGGATGTGAAGAACGGCTATTATATCTGCCCGAAATGCCACGGATATTTCAGGGTGCACGCGTACCGCCGGATCGAGATGATCGCGGACGAGGGCACATTTGAAGAGTGGGATAAAGAGATGGACTTTGCCAATCCCCTGGATTTCAAGGGATATGAAGAGAAGATCGAAAGCCTGAAAGAGCGGACGCATCTGAATGAGGCGATCGTGACGGGCAGGGTGGAGATCGGCGGACATCCGGCGGTCGTGGGCGTCTGTGACGGACGTTTTATGATGGCCAGCATGGGCCGGATCGTCGGCGAGAAGATCGCCCGCGCGGTGGAGCGCGCTACGGAAGAAAAGCTGCCGGTGATCCTGTTTACCTGTTCCGGCGGCGCCCGCATGCAGGAGGGGATCGTCTCCCTGATGCAGATGGCAAAGACTTCAGCCGCGCTGAAGAAACACAGCGATGCGGGGCTCCTCTATGTGACGGTGCTGACCGATCCGACGACCGGCGGTGTGACGGCAAGCTTCGCGATGCTGGGAGACATCATCCTTGCAGAGCCGAAGGCGCTGATCGGATTCGCAGGTCCCCGCGTGATCGAGCAGACCATCGGACAGAAGCTGCCGAAAGGCTTTCAGCGTTCAGAGTTCCTTCTGGATCACGGATTTGTGGACCGGATCGTGGAGCGGGAAGAGCTGAAGGACGTACTGGCGCAGATCCTGGATATGCACAGCGCCGGCGGCCATGCATCTTATGAACCGGCGCAGACAGAACCGGAAGCGGCCGTGGAGCAGCCGGAAGCCCCCGTCAGTGCATGGGACCGCGTACAGCTTTCCAGACAGAAAGACCGTCCGGTCGGGACGGATTATATACAGGCGTTGTTTACGGATTTCATGGAGTTCCATGGAGACCGTTATTTCAAAGATGACCATGCCATTGTCGGCGGGATCGCTTATTTCCACGGGATCCCCGTGACAGTGATCGCACAGGCCAAGGGAAAGACGACGAAAGAAAACCTGGACCGCAACTTCTCCATGCCGTCGCCGGACGGGTACCGCAAGGCGCTCCGTCTCATGAAACAGGCGGAGAAATTCGGAAGACCGGTGATCTGCTTCGTAGATACGCCGGGCGCCTTCTGCGGGCTTGAAGCGGAAGAACGGGGACAGGGCGAGGCCATCGCCCGGAATCTATATGAACTGTCCGGCCTGGAAGTTCCGGTGCTCTCCGTCGTGATCGGTGAAGGCGGCAGCGGCGGCGCACTTGCCATGGCGGTCGCCGATGAAGTGTGGATGCTGGAAAACGCCATTTATTCCGTGCTTTCCCCGGAGGGCTTCGCGAGCATCCTCTGGAAGGACAGCAAGCGTGCCAGCGAGGCGGCGGAAGTTATGAAACTGACGGCAGGAGATCTGAAACAGCTGGGGATCATCGAGCAGGTGATCCCGGAGCCGGAGAACTACACAGATCAGAATATGGAAAGTGTCTGCACAGATCTGGACGGAAGGATTGCCCGGTTCCTGAATGAATACACCGGACTTGGCCCATCCGAACTGACAGAGAGGCGCTATGACCGGTTTCGGAAAATGTGAGGCAGATATGAAAAATATAAAAATCGGCGATAAGCTGACAAAAGTTCCGCTGATCCAGGGCGGCATGGGCGTCGGCATCAGTCTGGGAAGGCTTGCCGGGGCCGTGGCGAAAGAAGGCGGCATCGGCATCATTTCCACCGCTCAGATCGGCTACAGGGAAGCGGATTTTGACGCGGATCCGGAAGGGGCGAATCTCCGCGCTATTGAAAGCGAGATGAAGAAGGCGCGGGCGATCTCCCCGGACGGCATCATCGGATACAATGTGATGACCGCGCTGCGGGCGCATGCCGCGCATATCAAAGCGGCGGTGAAGGCCGGCGCGGATATCATTATATCGGGGGCGGGGCTGCCCACCGAGCTGCCGGCGCTGACCGAAGGCAGCTGGACAAAGATCGCGCCCATCGTTTCCACGGATAAATCCGCCCAGGTGATCCTGAAGTACTGGGACAGAAAATATAAACGTACCGCAGATCTGGTCGTGATCGAAGGGCCACTGGCCGGCGGACATCTGGGATTCAGGAAAGAGGAGCTCTCAGAGTATACGCCGGAATCCTATGGAGAAGAGATCCGCCGGATCATCCGCACCGTGAAAAGCTACGGAGAGAAATACGGCGTGGATATCCCCGTTGTCGTGGCCGGCGGGATTTACGACAGTGATGATGTCAGACGGGCGATGGCGCTGGGTGCGGACGGCGTGCAGGTGGCGACCCGCTTTGTCACAACGGAAGAATGCGATGCGGACATCCGCTACAAAGAAGCTTATATCCATGCTTCTAAAGAAGATATCGCGATCGTCAAAAGCCCGGTGGGCATGCCGGGGCGGGCGATCCTGAACCCTTTTATGAAGCGGGTCATGGCGGGAGAAAAGATCCCCCACACGCCCTGCCACGGGTGTCTGGCAAAATGCAGGCCTATGGAGATCCCGTACTGCATTACAGACGGTCTGATCAATGCAGTGAAGGGGAATGTGGAGAATGCGCTTCTCTTCTGCGGGGCGAAGGCGTGGAAGGCGCAGAAGATCGATACCGTAAGAGAAGCTGTACAGGAATTGTTTGCCTGAGAGCATGAATGGCAGTGTAAAGGAAGGAGAAGCCGGATGGATCCGAAAGAGACCATTAATGATATTCTGGTGAATCTATTTAATGAGATATTGAAGCTTGAAGAAGAGGCGATCATTACGGATGAGTTTAAAGACATCACCAATAATGATATGCACATCATCGAAGCGATCGGACTGTCCGGGGAAAATACCATGTCGGCAGTGGCGAAACGGCTCGGGATCACGGCCGGGTCGCTCACCACTTCCGTCAACGGCCTGGTCAATAAAAAGTATGTGACCAGACACAGGAGCGAGGAGGACCGGCGCGTCGTATTTCTCCGACTGACGGAAAAAGGCGTGCGGGCCTATGAGCATCACCGGGAATACCACCGGCAGATGACAGAGGCCGTGCTGGACAGACTGAGTGAGGAAGAACTCCCGGTCCTGGTGAAAGCGCTGAAGGATCTGGCGGAGTTTTTCAGGGGATACGGTAATCAAATCCTCGATAACTGAAAAAGAAATAAAAAAATTTGACGTTTTCAGAAAAATGATGTACAATCCCTATGGAACTCGAGGTTTGAGTTGAAATTCAATGACGCGGTGAAAACCGCCGTCGGAAATACTTGGTGTGTTATTTTTTAGGAGGGACAAGTATTATGGCAGTAAAGAAAACAACTGCAACAACAAAGACAGCTGCAAAGGCAGCAAAGACAGAGCCGGTTAAGGCAGCAGAGAAAGAAGTAAAAGCAGCTCCGGCTAAGGCAGAGACAGCCAAAGCGATCGAGACAAAGAAAGACACAACAAAGAAGCTTGAGACAAAAGCGGCAGTTTTAGTAGATACACCGGCAGAGGAGAAGAAAGCTCCGGCTGCAAAGAAGACGACAGCAAAGAAAACAACCGCAGCTAAGACAACAGCTAAGAAGACAACAGCTGCAAAGAAAACGACAGCTAAGAAGTCAACAGCAAAGAAGGCTGAGATCAAGACTGAGATGTTCCTGCAGTTTGCAGGCAAAGAGTATTCTCAGGAAGAGATCGTTCAGAAAGTGAAAGACATCTGGACATATGACCTTGGCAAGAATGTTGACGAGATCAAAGACGTTCAGCTTTACCTGAAGCCGGAAGAGTCCGCAGCATACTATGTGGTAAACGGCGAGGAGAGCGGAAAAGTCATCCTGTAAGCAGAAAAGCTACATACGTAAAATGCAAAAGAGTTTCCTTCGGGAAGCTCTTTTTGTGTTACAATGGATATCAGATATACAAGAACGGAAACGGAGATGACTGCGATGGAAAAAACGACGGGAGACGCACAGCGGGAACGGCTGGAACAGCAGATCCACTTTATTATTGAAGCGGACAGGGTGAAAAACATTTTCCGGCAGACCTATCTGGCGGACGGGCAGCGTAAAGAAAATGATGCGGAGCATTCCTGGCATCTTGCCCTGTGCGCCGTACTCTTAAAGGAGCATATGGAAGAAGAGGTGGATCTGTTAAAAGTGATGACCATGGTGCTGATCCATGACCTGGTGGAGATCGACGCCGGGGATACCTACGCATATGATGCAGAGGGGGCGCTGACGAAAAGGGACCGGGAAGTAAAAGCGGCAGACCGGATCTTCGGCATCCTTCCGGAAGACCAGGGGGTGTACTTCCGCGAACTGTGGGATGAGTTCGAGGCGTATGAGACGGCGGATGCGAAGTTCGCGCATCTTCTTGACAATTTCCAGCCGCTGCTCCTGAATGATGCATCGGACGGCAGGAGCTGGACAGAGCACGGCGTGCATAAGTCGCAGGTGTGCAGACGGAATGAGCGGATCCCGGAGACGTCAGAGATCATATGGGAGAAGATGCTGGAGATCATGGACGACCATATCGCAAGAGGCCATCTGAAAGCGGACTGACAGACACAGTGAGGTCCGGAAGAAAAGGACGGATCAGGGAAAGGAGAAGGGCCAATGTATGAGAGAGAAACAGACCAGCTGCAGAAGATCATAGACGACAGCAGCCGGATCGTATTTTTCGGCGGCGCCGGCGTTTCGACGGAGAGCGGGATCCCGGATTTCCGCAGTGCGGACGGGATCTACCATCAGAAGTATAAATATTCGCCGGAGCAGGTAGTGAGCCATACATTCTTTATGAGATATCCGGAGGCGTTTTATGAATTCTACAAAGACAAAATGATGTGCCTGGATGCAAAGCCCAATGCGGCGCATCTGAAGCTTGCGGAACTTGAACGGGCGGGGAAGCTGACGGCGGTAGTGACCCAGAATATAGACGGTCTTCACCAGGCGGCGGGCAGCAGGACGGTATGGGAGCTGCACGGGAGCATCCACAGGAATTACTGTATGGAATGCGGCAGATTTTATGACGCGCAGTATGTGAAACATGCAGACGGCGTGCCGCGCTGCGAATGCGGCGGCCTGATCAAACCGGACGTGGTGCTCTATGAGGAGGGGCTTGACCAGAACGTGATCCGGGGCGCCGTGGAAGCCATAGCCGCAGCGGATACGCTGATCATCGGCGGGACGTCCCTGGTGGTCTATCCGGCGGCCGGGTTTATTGACTATTTCAGAGGGAAACATCTGGTGGTGATCAATAAATCATCCACGGGCCGGTCAGTACGGGCAGAGCTTTCCATTTCCGCGCCGATCGGGGAAGTGATGAGCGGACTTCACGTCTGAAGGAAAAGAAAAAGAGAAAAGGCTGAGGTGCACGGATGCATTTCAGCCTTTTAGTGTTTCTAACGGATGAAAAATGTATAAATAATGTCGGCAGTAAACAGAGCGAGCACGACTCCTGCGGTTGTGTAAAGGACTTTATCGTTCATCCGGTCCGTCAGTTTCCGGAACAGGGGCTGCAGCAGGTAGAGGAACACCATGCCGCCGATGCCGAAGCGGATGCTCGGGTTCAGGGCGATCCGCCCCTGGAAGTTGAAGGAAAATCTTGTGTAATCCCAGAGCCAGCCGCCCTGGGTGAACTCCATAATATAGCTGGCGATCAGTTCCACTATGGTGGTGATCACAACGATGCCGATAAAGACAAGAAACGGTGTGACCGGGATCCTGCCCAGATACAGCTTTTTCTTCTGGAGGCCGCTTAATGAAAAGATCAGGATCAGCGCGCCTACGCCGTAGACCACGCACCAGGGTCCGAAGAGGACGCCCCGGTTGGAAAAGCCCCAGCGGTATACGACAACTTCGAGAAAGACTTCATAGAGCCACCCGAAGACGGAATACATAATGAAATATAGAAAATATTCTGCGGTTTTTCGTGTCATCGCTCCCACCTCCCTGACGCCCCGCAGGGAAGTACCAGTCCGGATTCGGTTACCGGCAGGCCGATCTCCCGGGATTCCACATGGCCGTTCCACGGTTTCAGTTCGGTGGCGATCATATAGGTCAGCACGGCCGGAGCCAGTCCGGTGGTGTAGGAATTGACCAGGAAGAACAGCGCGTCTTCTGAGAGGATCTTCGTACACAGTTTAATGAGCGGGTGGATCATATCCTCGATCTTCCAGATCTCGCCTTTGGGACCCCGTCCGTAGGACGGCGGATCCATGATAATGGCGTCGTATGTATTTCCCCTGCGGATCTCACGTTCGACGAATTTTACACAGTCGTCCACCAGCCAGCGGATGGGCGCATCTTTCAGGCCGGAAGACACTGCGTTTTCTTTTGCCCAGGTGACCATTCCTCTGGATGCGTCCACATGGGTGACATTTGCCCCTGCGGCAGCTGCAGCGAGAGTGGCACCGCCGGTGTAGGCGAAGAGATTCAGCACTTTGACCGGGCGCCCGGCCAGGCGGATCTTCTCAGAGAACCAGTCCCAGTTGGTCGCCTGTTCGGGGAACAGACCGGTGTGTTTGAAGCTGAAAGGCTTCAGGTTGAAGGTGAGGGATCCGTAATGGATCTGCCACTGCTTCGGCAGACTGAAGAATTCCCATTCACCGCCGCCTTTTTTGCTGCGGTGGTAATGGCCGTTCATGTGCTTCCATCCCCGGTGGACGCGCGGGGTATCCCAGATTACCTGGGGATCCGGACGCACCAGGATGTAGTCGCCCCAGCGTTCCAGCTTCTCACCTTTCGAACAGTCTATGACTTCATAATCTTTCCAGTTGTCAGCAATCCACATAATCGATTCTATTCCTTTCAGGACAGCGTTTTCAAAGTTCAATTGATTATAGCACAGGTGGCCCGGATCAGGCAATGGACGGATCAGAAAGAGTGTGGTATACTCGGAGCAGAAGGGCATCATTCAGGCGGAATGATGCGGAAAGATCAGAAACGGAGTGAGAAAGATGATTACAGTAAATGCAATGGGCGATATCTGCCCCATCCCGGTCGTGAAGACAAAAAAGGCTCTGAATGAGCTGGACGGCCCGGGCGAGATCGAGGTGCTGGTGGATAATGAGACCGCTGTAAAAAATGTAACGAAGATGGCGAAGAGCTCTGGTGCGTCTGCGGAGTCTGAACAGCTTGGGGAGCGTCAGTACCGGGTGCTGATCACCGTGGGAGAAGCGGCGGCCGCACAGATGAAGAAATCGCAGAGCGGATCTGAGGACCGCGGGCAGGACGCGGCGCAGCCGGCTGGAAACGGAGCGGACGGATGCCGGACCTGTGTCGGAACGGTCGTCGCGGTCGGATCGGACCGGATGGGGGAAGGCAGCGAAGAACTGGGGCGCATCTTGATCAAGAGTTTTATCTTCGCGCTGACCCAGCTCGATGATCTGCCGGATAAGATCCTTTTCTACAATGGCGGGGCGAAGCTCACGGTGGAAGGATCGGAAAGCCTGGAAGACCTGAAAGTGCTGGAGGAGCAGGGCGTGGAGATCATGACCTGCGGCACCTGCCTTGACTATTACGGAATCAAAGACAGGCTGGCGATCGGCGGCGTGACGAATATGTACAGCATTGTGGAGACACTCCAGAATGCCATGAGTGTGATCCGTCCATAGACGGGAAGACGGAGGATAGCATGCAGGAAAAAATAAAACTGACCCGGTTCGCGAAACATGGGGGCTGCGCGGCCAAGATCGGGCCGGATACCCTTTCAAAGGTGCTTGGGCGGCTGCCGAAGTTCAGCGATCCGGATCTGCTTGTCGGATTCGAGACATCGGATGACGCGGCGGTGTATAAGATCAGCGATGATACGGCGGTGATCCAGACACTGGATTTTTTCACTCCGGTGGTGGACGACCCGTATACGTTCGGCCAGGTGGCGGCGACAAACGCGCTGAGCGACGTATACGCCATGGGCGGCGAGCCGAAGATCGCGCTGAACATTGTCTGCTTTCCGGAAAACGTGGATCCGGATGTCCTGGGGGAAATCCTGCGGGGCGGTGCGGACAAGGTAAGAGAAGCGGGCGCGGTCCTGGTGGGCGGCCATTCCATACAGGATGATGTGCCGAAGTACGGTCTGTCTGTGACCGGGCTGGTACATCCGGATCATATATATAAGAATTTCGGCTGTCAGGAAGGGGATATCCTGATCCTTACAAAACAGCTTGGAAGCGGGATCATCAATACGGCGGTCAAAGCGGAGATGGCTTCGGAAGAAGCGGAGCAGGAAGCAATCCGCGTGATGACCACACTGAACAAAAAGGCGAAGGAGACGGCGCAGGACTTTACGGTCCATGCCTGTACTGATGTGACCGGGTTCGGGCTTCTGGGGCACTGTTCGGAAATGGCGGAGGCAAGCCGGGCGGTGATCGAGATCGGCGTGGACGGCATTGCATTTATGACCGGAGCAAAAGAATATGCGGAAATGGGGCTGATCCCGGGCGGCGCGTACCGCAACCAGCGCCATGTGAGCGGCATGCTGGACGCCGGCGGTGTGGACGAGGTGTATGTGGATCTCTTAAGTGATCCCCAGACGTCCGGCGGCCTGTTGTTTGCCGTGCCGGAACAAGAAGCGGACGGGATGCTCCGGGCGCTGGCAAAAGCAGATCTCGGGACAGAAGTATCGGTCGTGGGAAGAGTTGTGGAGAGCAATGCAGACCATCCGTGCATCCGGCTTCTGAGAAAGGTGGATGGGAGATGAACCTGAAACAGCTGGAAGCCTTCGTCCGCGTGGCGGAGACAACGAGTTTTTCAAAAGCCGCAAAACAGCTCTATCTGACCCAGCCCACGGTCAGCGCGCATATCGCTTCACTGGAACGGGAACTTTCCACCTGCCTGCTGGTGCGGAACACAAAAGAAGTTTCGCTTACCGAATCGGGAAAGGAACTGTATGCCTATGCCGGGCAGATGCTGGAGCTGGAACAGAAGATCCGCAGGCGGTTCGGTCTGGAAGAAAAGTATGCTGGCAGCGTGCTCCGCATTGCGGCATCCACGATCCCGGCGCAGTATCTTCTGCCGGACATTATGGCCCGGTTCTGCAGAGAATACCCGAAGGAACAGCTGAAGCTTTTTGAGACGGACAGCAGCGGCGTGGTGGAGATGATCCTTTCGCATAAGGCGGATGTGGGATTTACCGGAACCGTGCTTGAACGCGGGAACTGCACGTATGTACCGTTCTATGAAGATGAACTGGTGATCCTGGCGCCCCCGGAAGAGCGGTTCTGCCGGAGACAGGGGGAGGATGACATTTCCTGGATCCTGGATGAGCCGGTCATTCTCAGGGAAGAAGGTTCGGGAACGAGAAAAGAAGCGTTCCGCATGCTCGGTGAGAACGGCATCGATCCGTCCGGACTGAATGTGGCGGCGGTAATGGAGAACCAGGAGGCGATCAAGCGGTCGGCAGCCGGTGGAATGGGCGTGACGATCCTCTCGCATCTTGCGGCAAAGGAAGAGATCGAAAGCGGAAAACTGCTGGCATTCCCACTGGGAAAGGCGGGCGGCACCAGGAATATCAATATGGTCTATGATGCGGGATATCCTAGCCTTCCGGCGGCAGAAAAGTTCATAAAAACGGTACAGCAGATGTATCCGGAAAACTGAAAAAACAGGAGCCAACGCTTATAGAAAAAATCTATAGGCGGCGGCTCCTTATTTTTGTTTTCGATTAGACGAAAACCGGAGATAAATCTATACTTAAATAGGATAATGATTCTGTATGCCAGACGGCCGGAGGTGAAAAGTATGATCTATATGGACAATGCCGCGACTACACTGCGTAAGCCAGTGCAGGTAAAAGAAGCGGTGCTTGCGGCGCTCGATACGATGGGGAACGCAGGGCGCGGGGCGTCGGATCCGGCCCTGGATGCATCGCGTGTCATATACGGGACACGGGAGAAGCTGGCAGGATTGTTCCATGCGGAATCGCCTTCCAGGATCGTGTTTACGGCAAACTCTACGGAAAGCCTGAATATCGCTATTAAAGGGCTGTGCGATCCCGGAGACCATGTGATCACAACCGTACTGGAGCACAATTCCGTGCTCCGGCCTCTGTATGAGTGCCGGGAACGGGGAACAGCCCTGACGATCCTCGAGTGTGATGAGAAAGGGAACATTTCCTATGAGGAGATGGAGCGGGCCGTACGTCCGGAGACGAAGATGATCGTCTGTACCCACGCCTCCAATCTGACCGGAAACATGATCGATCTGGAACGGGTGCATGCGATCGCAAAGCGGCACGGTCTTCTGCTTATCGTGGATGCATCGCAGACCGCCGGCGTGTGGGAGATCGATGTGCAGAAGCTGGGGATCGATGTGCTGTGCTTTACCGGACATAAGGGTCTGCTGGGACCGCAGGGGACCGGCGGCATGTATGTGCGCTCCGGTGTGGAGATCCGGCCATTGCTTTCCGGGGGAAGCGGCATTGATACCTATAATACGCACCATCCGGCACAGATGCCGACCGCCCTTGAGGCGGGGACGCTGAACGGGCACGGGATCGCGGGGCTTGGCGCGGCGGTTTCCTATATCACGGAAACCGGACCTGATACGATCCGGGAGCGGGAGCTGGCGCTGATGCAGCGGTTTTACCTGGGCATATCCGGGATTCCGGGTGTAAAGGTGTACGGGGATTTCAGCACAAAGAACCGTGCGGCGATCGTTTCTTTTAATATCGGGGATTACGATTCTTCGGAAGTGAGCGATGAACTGAACGTGCGCTATGGCATCGTAACGAGGCCGGGCGCCCACTGCGCGCCGCTCATGCATCAGGCGCTTGGAACGGTGGACCAGGGGGCTGTGAGGTTCAGTTTCTCCCACTTCAATACAGAAGAAGAGGTTGATGCGGCAGTCCGTGCGGTGAAAGAAGTAGCAGAGGAATGAGAGACAGGAGGAAATAAAGATGAACTTATCAGATTCTAAGAAAAAGCTTGCCCTTGCGGGCGCAGTCTGCGGGATCGTGGCGGCTGCGCTTGCCTATTTCGGCAATCCGGCCAATATGGCTTTCTGTATCGCCTGCTTTATCCGGGATACAGCCGGCGCGCTGGGGCTCCATTCCACGGAGACGGTGCAGTATGCAAGACCGGAGATCATCGGTCTTGTACTTGGCGCCTTTCTTATATCCGCTGCGACAAAGGAATACCGTTCCACAGCGGGATCATCGCCGATGGCCAGGTTCGTGCTCGGGATGATCCTGGCCATCGGATCACTGGTATTTCTGGGATGCCCGCTCCGGATGATCATCCGGATGTCCGCAGGCGACCTGAACGCCTGGGTGGCGCTCATTGGATTTGTCCTGGGCGTGGGGACAGGCGTATTTGCATTAAAGAAAGGGTTCAGTCTGGGCAGAGCACATCTCGCCGGCCGCATGAGCGGCGCCGTACTTCCGGTCCTGCTGCTCGGAGTCCTGATCCTTTCACTGGCTACCACACTGTTAAAGGCAAGCCAGAGCGGACCGGGAAGTATGCATGCTCCGGTCCTGCTGTCGCTGGCCGGCGGCCTGGTCTTCGGCGCGTTTGCACAGAAATCAAGGATGTGTTTTGCGGGAAGCATCCGGGATGTTATCCTGATGAGAAATTTCGATCTGCTGACGATCATCGGAAGCTTCTTTGTGATCATGCTGGTCTATAATATTGCGTCCGGGAACTTTGTCCCGGCATTCGATACGCCGGGCGTGATCGCACATTCGGAGCATCTGTGGAACATCCTTGGCATGTATGCGGTGGGATTTGCCGCTGTGCTTGCAGGCGGATGCCCGCTCCGGCAGCTGATTCTGGCCGGACAGGGATCGTCGGATTCGGCCGTTACAGTGCTCGGCATGCTGATCGGTGCCGCGCTGGCGCATAATCTCGGACTGGCGGCGAGTGCTACGGCAGTGAATGCAGAGACTCAGGAGATCGTATCAGGCAGTGTGCCGTTGAACGGGAAGATCGCGGTTGTGATCTGCATTGCCGTATGCTTTATCATCGGATTCGGGAATAAGCGTACGGAAGGAAGATAAGAAGGGAGAATTATGATGAAAGAAGTAGATGCAAGGGGGCTGTCCTGTCCGGAACCGGTGATGCTTACGGAAGAAGCCCTGAAAAGTGGAAATGAACCTGTGCGCGTGCTCGTTACCGAGCCGCATCAGAGAATGAATGTTGAAAAGTGCGCGAAAGACCACGGCCGGACATACACGTCTGAAGAGACGGAAGATGGTTTTGCAGTGGTGATCGGATAGCGGGTTCGTGGGATGAGAAAGAAAGAACTGAAACTGATCGTAACATTTCACACAACGGCCGATGCCATGGCCATGGAGAAAGCCTGCCGGGAGGATAATATTCCCGGCAGGCTGATCCCGGTGCCCAGAGAGATCTCCGCCGGCTGCGGGCTTGCCTGGTGCGCCCTGCCGGATCAGCGGGAAAGCCTTCTGAGTGTGATGGCGGAGAACGGGATCGAGCAGGAGGATCTGCACGAAATTATTTTCTGAAGATTTTATAGGAATTTAATTGACTTTGCCCGGAAAACAGAGGAAAATGTATTCCATACTTGATAAAAAGGATGGATGGACAGATGAATTTCAGAGAAAAGCTGATCCGGTTCATGCAGGGAAGATACGGGATCGATCAGCTGTCAAAATTTATACTGGTGATTGGTGTGGTCTGTGTACTGATCTCCGCATTATTCGGGGATCATCCGGCGGCGCTGATCCCTTATTTTCTGGGGTGGATCCTGGTGATCTACAGTTATTACAGGGTGTTTTCCAGAAATGTGACGAAGCGTTATGCGGAAAACCAGACCTTCCTGGCGAAGACTTACGGGATCCGGAGTTTCTTCCAGAAACAGAAGAATATCTGGCAGCAGCGGAAAGTATATCACATTTATACATGCCCGTCCTGTAAGCAGAAGATCCGCATCCCGAAAGGGAAAGGAAAGATCGAAGTGCGCTGCCCGAAATGCGGCACCACATTTATTAAAAAAAGCTGACAGAGCGGCAGCAGTGCTGCGCGGACTGTCAGCGTACAGATCAGATCTGCATATTAATGGCTTATCACGGCGCCGATCCCGAGGCCGCCGGGGCCGACATGCGTACCGATGCTCATAGTGAGCGGGAAATAGATGAGTTCCAGATCAGGGAAAGCCTTCTGGAGCTCATTTTTATAATTCTCCAGTTTATCGGCGTCCATGTGCGTATTGGCGATGCCGATCTTCAGCCGTCCGCTCTCACGCAGATGGGACAGCCGGCCGGCGATATCCGCATCAAGAGCGTCCAGCATCGTGCGGAAGGCCGATTTCATTCCTCTGGCTTTGGCGTAGGAATCCAGTTTATCCCCCTGGATCGTCAGGACCGGCTTTAGCTTGAGGATGGTCCCGAGGGCCGCCGCGGCCGGAGTGATGCGCCCGCCTTTTTTCAGGTATTCCAGCGTATCCACGGCGATGTAAATCGTAGCGTCCAGTGCCTCCCTTTCCAGGATCTCTTTGATCTCGGCGCCGGATCTGCCCTGACCGGCCAGTGTGACAGCGTCCAGCACGGACATGGACTGCGTCACGGAGATTCGGTGGTTGTCAACCACAAAGACTCTTCCCGCATAGGGTTCGTCCTCCGCCAGCAGGGCTGCAGTCTGGCAGGTGTTGCTCAGACCGGAGGACATGGGGATGAATACGATCTCACTGTATTCTTTCAGAAGCCTGTCCCACATATCCGTCACATCTCCCGGGGAAGGCTGGGATGTGGTGATCACAGCGCCCGAAATCTGCTTTTCATAGAACACTTCCGGTGTAATATCAATTCCTTCAAAATATGTTTTCCCGTCAATGATGACCGGCATGGGGAGCACATGGATCCCGTAATCCGGGCCTTCCGATGGCATGATCCCGCTGTTGCTGTCAGTCATGATCGCAATAGCCGACATACTTATTCCTCCTGTCAGTATAGCATTTGCATAATTGACCGTTATTATAACAGGTGTTAAAATTATAGCAAAACATATTCAGGATAACAATTTACAAAAGTGAGAAAATGTTAGTTATCTATACAACACAAAAGGAAATGTAAGAAAATGGAAGACAAACGGATCGCCAAGACAAAAAAGAACCTGAAAAACGCGATGATCGCGATGCTCGGAGAAAAAGATTTTGAACATATCACGATCACGGAACTGTGTCGGGCTGCGGAGATAAGCCGGATCACATTCTACTCGCATTACAGTGACAAGTATGCGCTTCTGGATGAGATATTTGATGATATGCTTAAGCTCGGAACCGAGGATTATTATCGCCGGCAGCGGGAGAACAATCCGACCGGCAGGCTGGCCGCCGGGTATGTGAACATGCTGGATGCGATCCTGCAGCTTTATTCAGACCGGTTTGATTTCTTCCGGCACACAGACCCGGAGAAGAATCCCTATCTGGCGTCCAGGCTGTACAGCATCGTCCTGGAGACGGTGGAGCAGCATACGCTGCATGTAAAGAAGCGGATGCTGCTCAAGTATTCGCCGAGAAAGATCGCCGGTTTTGTATGCTTCGGGATGTTCGGATTCGTCAATGAGTCCAGGGAAGAAAATACGCCGATGGATGAGCTGCTTCCCCAGGCGAGGGTTCTGCTCACAGATCTGATCCGGTCGGGGATCCTGACGGAAGACGAGCATTAAAAAATGGAAGCAATGGGGCTCGAACCCATGACCTCTCGCGTGTGAGGCGAACGCTCATCCCAGCTGAGCTATGCTTCCATACAAGATATTATAGCACTTTGAAACAAAAATGCAAATGATAAACAAAAAACGGAGACCTTATAAGGATCTCCGTTTTTTTATGCGGAAGAAGAGACTTGAACTCTCACAGGATTAACTCCCACTAGAACCTGAATCTAGCGCGTCTGCCATTCCGCCACTTCCGCTCGACAAAAGGTATTCTATCATAATCAAAAGCAGTTGTAAACCCCCAATTTTCAAAAAATCCATTAAAAATCGATTTCTCCGGAATCATGTAAATTTGCATTGACTTATATCGGCAATCTATATATAATAAAATCATAATATATAGATAATCTATATAAACATAAATAAAGGAGGAGTTGAAATGAAGATAGACAAGAGTCTGGTATCGGGGAGTACGGCCATGCTGGTGCTGAAGCTTCTGGAGGAAAATGATATGTACGGCTACGAGATGATCGAGAAGCTCAGGGAACGCTCGGAAAATGTGTTTGAGCTGAAGGCGGGAACGCTGTACCCGCTGCTTCACGGGCTGGAGGAGAAAGGGTGCCTTAAGTCCTATGAGAAGCCGGCCGGCGGGAAGCTGCGCAAGTATTACAGTATTACGAAAGCCGGGAAGAAAGTTCTGGAAGAGAAGAAAGCCGAGTGGGATGTTTACTCGAGAGCCGTGGCCAGCGTGATGAGCCTGGCTACGGTGTAAGAGAGGGGGAGCAGCTTTGAAGAGAGAGGAGTATTTACAGATCCTGACAGACCAGATCCGTTGCCGGATGGCGCGGGACGCGGTGAAGGAAGAATACTGCGCCCACATTGAGGATCAGATGCAGGATTTCATGAGTGAAGGGATGGACAGGAAAGAGGCTGAGAAAGCGGCAGTGAAGGAGATGGGCGACCCTGTGGAGACGGGAAATGAACTGGACCGGATCCACCGCCCGGTCATGCCCTGGGGGATGATCGGGCTGGTCGCGGCGCTCAGCATCATCGGGTTTGTGATTCAGATGACCATGCAGGGAAAAGTGGAGACGGCAGGCGGCTATGGCTGGATGAGCATATCAAGGAATCTGTTTTTTATGATCATCGGGCTGGCGGTCATGATGGCGGTCTGTTTTGCGGACTATACCCGCATCGCAAGACATGCCAGGTTTCTGATGATCCTGTTTGATGCGGGGATGCTGGCGGCACTTCTGGTAGGGTTCACGATAAATGGAGTAACAAATTATGTGGATATTCCAATCATCGGATATATTACGGTGGAATATCTGATGCTCCTGACAGTCCCGCTTTACGCGGCAGTGCTGTATGCATACCGGGGGCAGGGATACCGGGCGCTCGGGAAGGCGGTCCTGTGGATGCTGGTGCCGGTTGTACTGACGTTCCGGATCCCGAGATTTACAACAGCCTGCATCCTGCTCTTTTCCTTTATGGCGGTCCTGGCGGCAGCCGTATGGAAAGGGTGGTTCCGGGTGGCAAAAAAAGGGACTTTCGCCGGGATCCTTGCCTGCATTTTCTGCCTGCCTGCTGCGCTGTTTGCCTGGCTCTGGTTTTTTGGAGCAGAGTATCAGCAGGAACGTGTGCAGGCGATCCTGAGGGATCCGAATCAGGGGCCGGGAGCCGGCGGCTATGTGGTTCAGGTCGTCCGGGAGTTCCTGGACAGCAGCCGGATCGCAGGGGCAGGAGCCGCTGATGCGGATGTACTGCGGATACCGGAAGTTTCCGAGTTCGCACTGACCGGTGTGATCGCCTATTACGGAATCCTTGCCGCGGCGGTTCTGGCCGGACTGCTTCTGTTTCTCCTGTTCCGCTTCCTGAAGATTTCCCTGAGGCAGAGGAATCAGCTTGGCATGCTGATGGGGACGGCGTGTTCCATCCTGTTCCTTTTGGAAACGGCGGGCTATATCGTGACCAATCTGGGCGTTTCCTATATCGGTGTCTTCTGTCCTTTCCTGAGTTACGGCGGGACAGGCACGATCGTTACTTATGTGCTGCTGGGGCTTCTGCTCAGCATCTGCCGGTACACCAGGACCGCGCCGGAGCGGGAGGCCGCAGGAAACATATTCCCGTTCAGGGCGGCGGCTCCTGCGGCGAAGATGACGGATAAGAAAACGGACCGCTGATGATCAGCGGTCCGAAAAATGATCAAATGGGTCAGTCGCGGTATGCAGTTTCTCCGCGGCAGATTGTATATTTCACTTTCCCATACAGTTCCCATCCGGTAAACGGGGTGTTGGATGACATGGAAGCGTAACTTTCCGGCTTCCAGCATTCGTCCGGATCAAAAATCACCAGGTCGGCCGGGCCGCCTTCGATGATCTTCCCTGCGGGGAGATGATAGAGGTCGGCAGGGCCGGCCGTCATTTTTTCCAGGAGCTGCATCAGAGAGAGGTGTCCCGGGCGCACCAGTGAGGTGATGCCAAGGGCCAGGGATGTCTCAAGCCCGGTGATGCCGCTTGGAGCGGCGGTGATGGAGCGGTCCTTTTCCTCCTTGCTGTGGGGCGCGTGGTCCGTTGCGATCAGGTCGATGGTCCCGTCTGCGAGCCCTTCTATAATGGCCTGACGGTCCTCCTCTTTCCGGAGAGGGGGATTCATTTTTGCCAGCGTGCCGTATTTCAGAACGGCCTCATCTGTCAGGGTGAAGTGATGGGGCGTGGCCTCCGCGTGGAGGTTGGCGCCAAGGCCCTTGAAGATGCGGACCAGTTCCACGGATCTGCCGGAGCTGATATGCTGGATGACCACGTGGGCGCCGGAGCGCAGGGCAAGCATACAGTCCCTGGACACCAGAGATTCTTCAGCGATGGACGGCGAACCGTAGATGCCGAGCTGTTCGGAAACCGCGCCGTGGTTGATCCCGTTGTTTTTAATGAAGGCGGGATCCTCTTCGTGGAGGCTGACCGGTACATCCAGTTCTTTCGCCCGGTTCATGGCCTCGTAGAGGAAGGCACCGTTGCGGAGCGGGATGCCGTCGTCCGTGAACCCGCAGGCGCCGGCTTCTTTCAGCGCTTCCATATCAGTCAGTTCTTCCCCTTTCAGACCGCGGGAGACGCTGGACGCCTGGCGGATCCGGATTTTCTCCGATGCGGCCCGCTCAAGGATGTCGGACAGGACTTCCGTGTTGTCCACGACCGGCGAAGTGTTGGCCATGCAGATGACGGTGGTGAAGCCGCCCTTTGCCGCAGCCAGCGCGCCGGTATGCAGTGTTTCTTTATAGGTGAATCCGGGATCCCGGAAATGGACATGGGTGTCGATCAGCCCGGGAGCGACGATGAACCCTTTGGCGTCGATGATTTCCTCATTGTCTGAAGCGTCAATGTTGTCTGCAATCTTCCCGATCACGCTGTCTGTGATTTTTATATCGGCAAAATACGATTTCCCGGAAGCGGGATCCATGATGTGTCCGTTTTTAATGATCATTTTGAAACCTCCATGCGATAATCTGACTCCAGTATAGCATATAAAAGCCGGGAAGCCCAGCCTGCATAAAACAGACGGAACTTCCCGGCAGTATCCGGACGATCATATCGTCTGAATGGATCAGATCTGACGGAAAAGATGACGCGGTATACCGTCTACCATTACAGGTGATACATCGCCCTGGATGAGCGGGCGTACATAGTTGACGAACTCGTCGGTCACGTAGGAACCGTCCTCGGTTACCCACTCGCGCGGAACGAGTTTTTCGTCGTTGGCGATCTTGTGAACGTCCTTTACCTCGGTTCCGCTCTGATACGGATCATCGGAGAGGCGGGTGAGGACAACCATTTTTCCGGAATCGCCTTCATCGGCAGCTTTCACAGCCGCACCGCCGACCTGGTATGCTTCCAGGATATCCACGCGGGATGCGCAGTGGGAAGCGGAGCGCTGAAGGGAGCTGAGCTCGATGGAACGGGTCTTGCAGCCGATCTCGCCGGCGATATAGCTTGCGAGATAGTTCGCTGTTCCGGAGAGCTGTTTGTGGCCGAATGCATCGACGAAGTCAATGCTCTGGCCCAGTTCACATACGTAGCGGCCGTCTGCCAGGCGGATGCCTTCGGAGATGGCAACGACTACGGAAGATTTCTTCTTAAGCAGGGCTTTCACTTTCTTACCGAATGCTTCGATATCGAACGGAAGCTCCGGCAGATAGATCAGGTCCGGCCCTGCGCAGTCCTCGCCTTTGGCGAGCGCAGCGGCGCCTGTGAGCCAGCCGGCATTCCGGCCCATGATCTCGATGATGGACACAAGGCCTTTCTCATATTCCAGACAGAAGCTGTCGCGGATGATTTCTTTTACAGAAGTGCCGATGTATTTGGCAGCGCTTCCGTAGCCCGGCGTATGGTCTGTCAGGGCAAGGTCATTGTCAATGGTCTTCGGGCAGCCGATGAAACGGGTCGGATGTCCGGTGATGATCGCATAGTCAGAGAGTTTTTTGATCGTATCCATGGAATCATTTCCGCCGATGTAGATAAATGCTTCGATATCCAGTTTGTTGAGGATCTCGAAGATCTTCTCATATACTTCGCGGTTCTCGTGGATCTCCGGCAGTTTGTAGCGGCATGAGCCGAGGAAAGCGGCCGGCGTCCTCTTCAGGAGCTCTGCATCCAGTTCATTTGTGATATATTCGGACAGATCGATATAGCGCTCCTGCAGCAGTCCCTGGATTCCGTGAAGCATTCCGTATACTTTAGCGGCTCCGCGGTCCTTAGCTGTGCGGTATACGCCCGCAAGGCTCGAGTTGATCGCAGCTGTCGGTCCGCCTGATTGTCCGACGATTACATTTCCTTTCATTTTCAAGTACCTCCATATTGCAATTCGTGTTCTGCTTTTCCTACTGAAAAGCACCTACCAATACATTTTAGTGCATTATAGCCAATTTGTAAATGAAAAAATGTTAAAAATGTGTATAAATGACGAAAAAGCCGACGGTAGTGCGAAAACCCGCTAGATGATGATATAATCAGTTCAAATGAAAAAGCGGACACGCGGAAGAGGTGGACAATGAAAAAATATGATTATCTTATAGTAGGAGCAGGCCTGTACGGCGCTGTGATGGCGTATGAACTCGGCCGGAAAGGGAAAAGCTGCCTGGTCATCGACCGCAGGGACCATATCGCGGGAAATATTTACTGCGAGGATATTGAAGGGATCCATGTGCACAAATACGGCGCGCATATCTTCCATACCTCGGACAGGAAGATCTGGGATTATGTAAATCAGTTTGCGGAGTTCAACAATTATATCAATTCTCCGGTGGCGGTATATAAGGACGAGCTTTACAACCTGCCCTTCAATATGAACACATTCAGCAAGATGTGGGGGATCCGGACTCCGGCGGAGGCGAAAGAGATCATCGAGCGCCAGCGCAGAGAGACCGGGATCACAGAGCCGAAGAACCTGGAAGAGCAGGCGTTGTTCCTGGTGGGACGGGACATCTACGAAAAGCTGGTAAAGGGATATACGGAGAAGCAGTGGGGCAGAAGCTGTACGGAACTTCCGGCATTCATCATCAAACGACTCCCCTGCCGGTTCATTTATGATAATAACTACTTTAACGACCGTTATCAGGGAATCCCGGTCGGAGGCTACACGCCGATCGTGGAGAAGATGCTCGCGGGCGCGGAAGTGCGTACGGGTGTTGATTTCTTTGAGTTCCGGAAGGAGAATCCGGATATCGCGGAGAAGATCATTTTCACCGGGCAGATCGATGAATATTTCGGCTATCAGCTGGGCGCGCTGGAGTACCGTTCCGTTCGTTTCGAGACGGAAGTCCTGGACTGCGAGAATTACCAGGGCAATGCGGTTGTCAATTACACGGAGCGCGAGGTGCCCTACACACGTGTGATCGAGCACAAGCACTTTGAGTTCGGACAGCAGGAGAAGACCGTGATCTCCAGAGAGTATTCATCCGAGTGGACGGTGGGAATGGAGCCTTACTATCCGGTCAACGACGAGAAGAACAACGCATTGTTTGAGAAGTACAGAGAACTTGCGGATAAGGAAGAAAATGTGATCTTCGGCGGAAGGCTCGGCAATTACAGATACTATGACATGGACAAAGTGATCGCAGCCGCACTTGAGCAGCTGGAGAAGATGGAGTGACTTTTATAAATAATCCTGTGAAGCAGGCACCGGAAAATGGTGCTTGCTTTTTTAATGTTTTTTTATTATGATACTTGTACCTGAATCGCTCTGATTCAGAATGCTCTTATTTTTTCTTCATCGGTTTCTGATGAGATCCACAGAAGAAAAGGATGTGTCAGACCGGGAACGGCAGTTGAGGGAATGCCGGCGGTCTCATGCGCAGCCAGAAGGAAATTGCATATGGAAGAAATGTATGAAGTGCTGAAGTTTATCGAACACGGAACAACCTGCAGGCGGAGTCTGGACTGTGTGCAGGGAGTCAGTCTGATCCGGCGGATGAAGACGCATCCGGGGATGGACAGAAGAGGTATGCTTGTCTGGTTCCGGGAGATCGCCCGGTGCGTCGATCAGTATCACCGGTCGGGGAGTGGACAGGATTACCGGTATCTGAACCCGTACAGCATCATCGTGACGGAAGAGGACGGACTCAGGCTGCTGGATCTGGAGGCGCCGGATAATGCTTCCGTGATCAAGCAGATGCAGACGGGCGCCGTGAGAGACCATTTCGTACGGCCGGTCTATGATCTGGGAATCAGCAGGAATCATGAAACGGATCTCTTTGCTTATGGAAAGACTATTCAGTTCATGCTGGCCTATACGGAAGTCCGGCCGTCCCTCACCAGACTGGAAGAGATGAAACTGCAGCATGTGATCAGCCGGTGTACCGGGGAATCGGGCAAACGCTACGGTGATTTCGGCCAGGTGCTGAAAGCGCTGCCACAGATCCCGGAAGCTGAATCAGCAAAACCACAGGGGAAGAAGCAGAGTCTGAAGCGCATCGCCGGCGGCGTGGGGCTTGGCGTTGCGGCCTGCCTCTGTCTCTGCGTCCTGCTGGGCGTCGAAAAGAAGAGCCTGGTTAAGGCTGAGGAAGAAGCAATCTATAAGGAGGCAGAGGGTGAAGGAAAAAAGAAGGCAGAAGAAAAATATGAACGCAGGATCCTGTCTATGAAAGAAGAGCAGGATATGGAACGTACGGTATGTGAAGTGGCGGAACAGGCGGCAGAAGCCGGGGGAATGGCGGCGGATATGCCGGATCAGATCAGAGCAGAGGAGACAGAGAAGCAGTTGATCACCGCGTATGACAACCTGCTGAAGTATGAAAAAGATCCGGCAAAGGCTGAGGAAATCCGGCAGAAGAAAGCGGAACTTGAAAAAACTCCCTAAAAAGGGAGGATGCCGGGTGACTGATCTCTCAGTCCCCGGCATGTATTATGAAAAAGTTTTTTCTAGATAACTTGCAGCGTCTTGGTTATGTGTTTCTCCTTCGATGGTTACAGTATACTTTGGATTCATGAAGAAAACGTGTTGAGATAATGAAAGATTTTTAAATGATAAATGAACAAAATATGAACATCAGAGCAAAGTAAAAGACCGATGGGGGAGCCATCGGTCTTTTGAGGGGAGTATAAATAATTAATAAGGGGTTGTAGAAATAACCTTTCTACATTGAACAGTATAATATAGCGGATTGGAAAAAGCAAGAAAAACTTTTGTAAAAGTTGAAATCTGCGCTGATTATCAAAAGAACGTATAAAAAAACAGCTCTCAGACATACTAAAAGTGAACAAAAAAACAGGAGGGATTACTCATGGCAAAGAATTACAGCAACGCAAACAATTCCAACAGGAACTCAAATGCAAAAAACAGCTCTTCCTACGGGGACAGCCAGAATAAGAACAAGAATGCTTCCAGAAACAGCAATTCCCGTTCAAAAATGTCTGACAGTAAAAACTGCGGCAGAAATTCGGATGCGTACGACGAGTCAGACCGTTACTGAGAAGCGGGCGGACGGCGCTGAATAAACAGTAGGATCAGGCCCGGGACAGGTAAAGTTCGCCTTTACTCTGTCCCGGATTTATAGTAATATGTAAGCAGAAAAAATGTAAGGACGGATAATTTTCATGGATAAAATGGAGTGGATCGCACCCTGTCACTTCGGGCTGGAGTCGGTTCTGAAGCGTGAACTTCAGGATCTCGGATATGAGATCGTTCAGGTGGAAGACGGGAGAGTGACATTTGCCGGAGAGATCGGGGCGGCGGCCAGGGCCAATATTTTTCTGCGCACGGCGGAGCGGATCCTGCTGAAAGTCGGAAGCTTCCGCGCAGAGACGTTCGAGGAACTGTTTGAGAGGACCAGGGAGATCCCGTGGGAAGATTACATACCTGAAGACGGAAAGTTCTGGGTGGCGAAGGCGGCGTCCGTAAAAAGCCGGCTGTTCAGCCCGTCAGATATCCAGTCTATTATGAAGAAAGCCATGGTCGAACGGCTGAAGTCGAGATATCGCATCGAGTGGTTCCCGGAGAGCGGGGCGGCCTATCCGGTGCGGGTTTTTCTGATGAAGGACATTGTCATGGTCGGGATCGACACAACGGGAACTTCACTCCACAAACGGGGGTACCGTCCGGCAGCGGGCAAGGCGCCGATCGCGGAGAACCTGGCAGCGGCGCTCATTATGCTGACGCCGTGGAGGGGAGACCGCATCCTGGTGGATCCGTTCTGCGGCAGCGGGACATTTCCGATCGAGGCAGCGATGATGGCCGCGCATATCGCGCCGGGGATGAACCGCTCATTTACGGCGGAGGAATGGACGAACGTTTTCCCGAAAAAATACTGGTACGAGGCGGTCAATGAAGCCCAGGATCTGATCGACGACCGGATCGAGACGGATATCCAGGGGTATGACGCGGACGCGGAAGTGATCCGCACAGCGCGCAGGAATGCCGAAGCGGCAGGGGTCGATCATCTGATCCATTTCCAGCAGCGGGAAGTCCGTGACTTAAGCCATCCGAAAAAATACGGATTCATTATCACAAATCCGCCTTACGGCGAACGGCTGGAGGACAGGGCGACACTGCCGCAGATCTATCGTGATTTCGGCGAGGCGTTCAGGAAGCTTGACAGCTGGTCCGCTTATATGATCACAAGTTATGAGGATGCCCAGCGGTATTTCGGGAAAAAAGCCCAGAAGAACCGGAAAATATACAACGGGATGATCCGGACTTATTTCTATCAGTATCCGGGACCGAAGCCGCCGGCAAGAAGAAAGACAGAAGGTACAGAGTAATATGAAGAGAATCGTATTTGCCACAGGAAATGAAAATAAAATGAAGGAGATCCGCATGATCCTCGAAGATCTGGGGATGGAGATCCTTTCGATGAAAGAGGCTGGCGTTGATGTGGATATCGTCGAGGACGGCGCAAGCTTTGAGGAAAACGCGGAGATCAAGG
The DNA here is from genome assembly GCA_019112735.1 of Candidatus Mediterraneibacter guildfordensis. GTDB lineage: Bacteria > Bacillota > Clostridia > Lachnospirales > Lachnospiraceae > Mediterraneibacter > Mediterraneibacter guildfordensis. The sequence continues at coordinate 84,830 of DXIS01000033.1, read as the reverse complement.
CCAGGGCGGTGGCCAGAGTGCTGACGAATGATATCGTGCTGGCGGATGACTCCGGACTTGAGATCGACTACCTTGACAAAGCGCCGGGGATCTATTCCGCGCGTTTTGCCGGAGAGGATACCTCTTATGATATCAAGAACAACATCCTGCTGGATCGGATGGAAGGGGTGCCGGATGAAGAGCGCACGGCGCGGTTTGTGTGCGCGGTAGCGGCTGTATTTCCGGACGGGACGGTCGATGCGGTGCGTGAGACGATCGAGGGCCGTGTGGCTTATGAGCCGGCAGGAGATAACGGATTCGGCTATGATCCGATCTTCTATGTGCCGGAGTACGGCTGCACGACGGCGCAGATGTCTCCGGAACAGAAAAATGAATTAAGCCACAGAGGCAAAGCGCTCCGCTCCATGCGGGCCATACTGAAAGAGAAACTTGACGGGGGACAGGAATGAGGATTTTGATCGTCAGTGATACACACGGCAGACACAGCGCTCTGGACCGGGCGCTGGAAGAAGCCGGGCGGATCGATGTATTTATCCATCTCGGCGATGTGGAAGGCGGAGAGGACTATATCAATGCAGTCGTGGACTGCGAGAAACATATTGTCCGCGGGAACAATGATTTCTTCTCGGATCTGCCGCGGGAAGAAGAATTTTATCTGGGAAAGAACAAAGTTTTTATCACCCACGGGCATTCTTACTATGTATCGCTTGATCCGGAATACATTATAGAAGAAGGGCATGCGCGGGAAGCGGATATCGTTATGTTCGGGCACACCCATAAGCCGTTTTTCGAGCAGAAGGACGGTCTCACCGTACTGAATCCGGGCAGTCTTTCATTCCCGAGGCAGGACGGGAGAAAAGGCAGCTATATGATCATGGAGATCGGGGAGGACGGCGCGGCATCGTATGAACAGAAGTTTCTGGCCTGATTTTCCGGCATAATGGAAGATATTGAAGAAACCGGTACGAAAAATAAAAAAAGTTGTTGACATGCAGGAAACTGTATAATATAATAATCCATGCGCTGTGGGAAGACAGGATCTCAGCGAAATGCGCCGGGGTGTGGCTCAGCTTGGCTAGAGCGCCTGGTTTGGGACCAGGAGGTCGCAGGTTCGAATCCTGTCACCCCGATAATGTGCGGGTGTAGTTCAATGGTAGAACACCAGCCTTCCAAGCTGGATACGTGAGTTCGATTCTCATCACCCGCTTTCCTGCAAAGAGTTGCAGGATCATATGACGAAATGAGTCTGTAGCTCAGCTGGATAGAGCAACGGCCTTCTAAGCCGTAGGTCGTGGGTTCGAATCCCCCCAGGCTCGTTATGGTGGGTATGGTGCAGTTGGTTAGCGCGCCAGATTGTGGTTCTGGATATCGTGGGTTCGAGTCCCACTACCCACCCTTTTCTTTTATATTCATACTGGCATGCAGTGTCAGGTACAAGTCTCTAATGGGCTATCGCCAAGCGGTAAGGCACAGGACTTTGACTCCTGCATTCGCTGGTTCGAATCCAGCTAGCCCAGTTAAGGTTTACTTACGGGTAGGCTGAAAAAGAAAATAAGGGCGTGTAGCTCAGGTGGTAGAGCACTTGACTTTTAATCAAGTTGTCCGGGGTTCGAATCCCCGCACGCTCATAGGGAACAGGTGGCGGCGGAGGTCCTGCATTGCAGGATCTCCGCTGCTTTTATCAGACGGGTGAAATGATCCGGAAATATCCTGCCCGTCGGTGTTTCCAGGTAATTAATAATTAGCGGATATGGCGGAATTGGCAGACGCGCCAGATTTAGGATCTGGTGTCTACGACGTGCAGGTTCAAGTCCTGTTATCCGCATTGCAAACGGCAGGATGCACATTTTGGCGCATCCTGCCGTTGTATTTAAGCCGGTTGTGTTTTTGAGACTGCTGTGTTAGTATATCGATAGGGAAACCAAAGCCGGGCGGCTTACCCTCTGATTCTTTCGGAGAGGCAAACCCTCCAGACGAAAGAAAGGAGGGCGATGCCGATGAACGTTACATATTCGGATCTGATCCAGATATTGATATTCATTGTTGCCCTTGTAGGTCTCTGTTATGAGATCTTCGGGGGAAAGTAATAGCCGCCAACTACTGCGAATAGCTGACGGCTGTGTTTAAATAACAGTCATTTGCTTTTGGGGTAAGCCGCTTTTGGTTTCCCTGTGTTTATAATATAACACATAGAAGAACGATATTCAAGAAAAGTGATGATAAAATGATTCTAAAATACAAAGGATTAGAGCAATAAGGAGATGAGCAATATGACTACAGATATCGGACGTGTTACCCACATCCGGAGTGTACGATTAAGCGACGATGGTACAGCGGTTGTTATTATCGATCAGACGCAGCTTCCGAACCGGACGGAATATCTTACGCTGACCACGGCGGAGGAAATATGGACGGCCATCAACCGGCTGCAGGTCCGGGGTGCGCCGGCGATCGGCATCTGCGCCGGATACGGGATCTACTGTCTGGCGCGCCGGATCGAAGCGACGGACTATGACGGGTTCCTGAGGGAATTCCACAGGCAGAAAGAGTACCTTGACTCGGCACGCCCGACGGCGGTGAACCTGAGCTGGGCGCTGAATCGGATGGAACGCGTGGTGACGGAAAATGAAGGAAAAAGGATCCCGGACATCCTGAAACTTTTGAAAGAGGAATGTCTGAAGATCCATGAGGAAGATATGGCGATGTGCCGTGCGATATCAGAATACGGGCTGTCGCTTCTCAAAGACGGCGACGGGATTCTCACCCACTGCAACGCCGGACCTCTTGCCACCTCCCGGTACGGGACCGGGCAGGGACCGCTGTTCCTCGGGAAAGAGCGGGGCATGGAGTTCCGTGTCTTTGCGGATGAGACGCGCCCGCTCCTGCAGGGTGCGCGGCTGACTGCCTGGGAACTGCAGCGTGCGGGGATCGATGTGACGCTGATCTGCGACAATATGGCCAGCATCGTGATGAAAAACGGCTGGGTTCAGGCATGCATGGTGGGGTGCGACCGGGTGGCGGCGAACGGCGACGCGGCGAACAAGATCGGCACCAGCGGCGTGGCGGTGCTGGCGAAGTATTACGGGATCCCGTTCTATGTGCTGGGACCGACATCGTCCATCGACATGAATTGTCCGACCGGAGACGATATCCATATCGAGTTGCGGGATCCGGAAGAGATCAAAGAGAAGTTTTACGGGGAGCCGGTGGCTCCGGGGGATGTGAAATGCTACAATCCTTCCTTTGATGTGACGGATCACAGTCTGATCACGGCGATCGTCACAGAGAAAGGGATCTGTTATCCCCCGTATACGGAGAGCCTTGCGAAGCTGTTCTGAGCTGCCGCCGGAACGGCAGTCAGAGCCGCAAGATATCTGCCGCCTGTCAGAAAGGTGAGAAGGCACCCTTCTGATAGAAGCGCAGCAGGAAGAATGCGACAACGGCCGCGCAGATCTCCCCTGCCGGAAATGCGATCCAGATGCCGGCCGGCCCCATGAACCGGGAGAGGATGAAACTGACCGGGATGGTGATCACGAACTGGCGAAGCAGGGAGATGACAAGCGACCGCCGCCCGTCTCCAAGGGCCTCAAAAGTACCGGAATAGATCACACCGATGGAGGAGATCAGGAATCCGGCGGAGATGATCCGGAGTGCTGACACGCCGGCTGACATCAGTTCTTCGTCCGCATCGAAAAGGGCGAAGATCTGCTCCGGGATCAGCAGGGACAGAACCGTGCCAAGCAGCATGATCGCGGCAGCACAGACCAGGCTGTAGCGGATGGTGCTTCGCACCCGGCGGGTCTCGCCTGCGCCGTAATTATAACCCAGGATGGGACGCATGCCCTGTACGATGCCGTTTGCAGGCATGTAGATAAAGGTCTGGAGCTTGTAATAGACGCCCAGGACTGCGACGTACAGATCGGAGAATGAAGCCAGGATCCGGTTCAGGATACTGATCAGTACGGACGGCATCAGCATCATAACGGTAGAAGGAATTCCTACGCTGTAGATCTGGCGGATGATCTGCCAGTCGGGCCTGATATATTTCGCCCGGATGTGTACGGCGTAGGATTTCCTCATATATACAACGATATACAGCAAAAAGGCGCAGATCTGCCCGATCACGGTGGCGATGGCCGCGCCGGCGACGCCCAGCGCCGGGAAGCCGAGAAGCCCGAAGATCAGGATCGGGTCCAGGATGATATTGATCACGCAGCCTGCGATGAGGAGCAGCATGGTGATCTTCATTTTGCCGATGCTCTGGAAGATCTTCTCAAAGGCGATCTGCAGAAGCGCGCCGAATGACAGGCACAGGACGATGCGGGTATAGCTGCAGGCGTCTTCCAGGATAGCCGGGTCCTCTGTGAAAAGCGACAGGAAGGGCCGGGTGATGAAAAGTCCGGCCAGGATGAACAGCAGACAGTGGAATACGGTCAGCACGATCCCCATAGTGGCCGCCCGGTCCGCTTTTTCCTGGCTTCCGGCGCCAAGATGGATGGAGATGGCGGAACTGATCCCCACGCCGACGCCCACGCCTGCGGATACGATGGCATTCTGCAGCGGGTAGGCCAGGGAAACGGCGGTCAGCGCGTCTGTCCCGAGCCAGGATACATAGATGCTGTCAACGATATTGTAGAGCGACTGGATCAGCATGGAGAGCATCATCGGCACCGACATGGATACCAGCAGCCGGAAGACCGGCCGTGTCCTCATAAATGAATTTTCCTGTTCCATAATTAAAAGTCCCCTTTCCTGATTGATGCCTTCGCCGGATGCGAAGCGCGTGAATATCGTATTTAAATAAAAAAAGCCATATGCCTGTTTGAATGCTGAAACAGGAAAACCATATGACTTAAATGATCCCAAGATGCTCCAGCAGGATCTTGATCCCGAGAAGGATCAGGATCGCGCCGCCGGCAAACTCGGCTTTTGATTTATATTTTGTTCCAAATACATTTCCGATCTTTACTCCGATCGCGGAAATGATAAAGGTCGTGACGCCGATAAATGAAACGGCGGCAATGATATGCACATCCAGGAATGCAAATGTAATTCCCACCGCCAGGGCATCAATGCTTGTGGCGACCGCCAGCAGGAACATCGTTCGGACGTCCAGCGAATCGTCTTCTCTTTCGCAGTCCTTTGAACAGGCCTCCTTGATCATATTGGCGCCGATGATCCCGAGCAGGATAAAGGCGATCCAGTGATCGATGACGGTGATCTTATCCCTGAACTGATAGCCCAGCAGATAGCCGACGGCCGGCATCAGCGCCTGGAATCCGCCGAACCACAGGCCGACGATCCCGGCTTTTCTGACCGATATCTTCGGCATGGCGAGCCCCTTGCAGACGGATACCGCGAAAGCGTCCATTGACAACCCTACGGCAAGGATGAAAAGTTCCAGTAATCCCATGTTTTTTCTCCTTCGTAGCCCCCGTATTTTATCACCGGATGCGGAAGATTGCAAGTGGAAAATATAAAAGCAGCGCATTCTGACGCAGGTTCACAGGATTGACATATTTTTCTGCTAAACTTACACTGTTTACATAGAAAATAATGATCCGGCCGGGAGGAGGAGACTGGGATGGAAAATATAAAAATACTGGTAGTTGACGATGAGAGCAGGATGCGGAAGCTGGTAAAGGACTTCCTTGTGCGGGAAGGATACACGGTGCTGGAAGCCGGGGACGGCATGGAGGCCATGGACATCTTTTACGAAGACAGAGACATCGCCCTTGTCATCCTCGATGTGATGATGCCGAAGATGGACGGCTGGCAGGTATGCCGGGAGATCCGCGAATCATCAAAGGTTCCGATCATCATGCTGACGGCCCGTTCGGAAGAGCGGGATGAACTGCAGGGATTTGAACTCGGCGTGGACGAGTATATCTCGAAACCGTTCAGCCCGAAGATCCTGGTTGCCCGGGTCAATGCGATCCTTCGCAGGACCATGGGAAACACCGGCGGCGATGTGATCGAGGCGGGCGGCATCCGGATGGACAAGGCGGCCCATATCGTGGAGATCGACGGGAAACAGATCGAACTGAGCTACAAGGAGTTCGAACTTCTTTCCTACTTTATGGAAAATGCGGGCATCGCACTGTCCAGGGAGAAGATTCTGAACAATGTATGGAACTATGATTATTTCGGCGATGCCAGGACCATCGATACGCATGTGAAGAAGCTCCGGAGCAAGCTGGGGGACAAAGGCGAATACATCCGGACGATCTGGGGCATGGGGTACAAATTTGAAGTAGGATAGGCGAAAAGTACAATGAAGCATTCAATCAGACGTCAGATCACGGCAATATTTATCGCATTGCTGGCGTTCATCCTGGGCGGGGTGCTGCTGATCAACAGCGGCTTTCTCGTGACGTACTATCTTTCTCATAAGACGGAAGAGCTGGTGCGGACTTATAATGATATTGACAGGACCATGCAGACGGGCAGTGTGACTTCTGTTTTAAATACGATCCTGGTCCGGACGGAGCGGGGAAATATCGATCTTGTAGTTCTGGACAGCAGCGGAAAGGCTCAGATCTCCACAATGAGCCAGGATGATCTGCGGTACAATCAGATGATCGGGGAGATCCTGGTCCGGGACATCGACAGTGAGGATGTGCTGCGAAGAGACAACAGTTTCATTGTGTACAGGTCCAAGACACAGGGCATAAGCGGCAGTGACGTGGAGTATCTGAAGATGCGGGGAACCTTTTCGGACGGATCCTGGTTCATCATGCAGAGCCCGCTGGCAAGTATCCGGGAGAGCGCGTCCCTTGCCAACCGCTTCCTGATCTATCTGGGCGGCGTGGGCATCATCCTGGGCGGGGTGCTGATCTGGCTCTTCTCCCGGCGGATCACGCAGCCGGTCATGCAGCTGGCAAGGCTGTCCCAGGAGATGGCGAATCTGAACTTTGACGCCCGGTATACCGGAAGCGGACGGGATGAGATCGGCGTGCTGGGCAGTAACTTTAATAAGATGTCCGAGCAGCTGGAGAAAACGATCTCGGAACTGAAGCGCGCGAACAATCAGCTTCAGATGGACATTGAGCAGAAAGAGAAGATCGAAGAGATGCGCAATGAATTCCTCGGAAATGTGTCCCACGAGCTGAAGACGCCGATCGCCCTGATCCAGGGGTATGCGGAAGGGCTGAAGGAAGGGATCAATGACGATCCGGAGAGCCGGGAGTTCTACTGCGACGTGATCATGGATGAAGCGGACAAGATGAATCATATGGTGAAAAACCTGCTGACCCTCAATCAGCTGGAATTCGGTGCGGACGAAGTGCAGTTTGAACGGTTTGACATCGTGGGCCTGGTGCGCGGCGTGATCGCAAGCTGTGAGATCCTGATCCAGCAGGCGGGCGCCACGGTTGATTTTGTAGCGGATGAGAAGCTGGATGTGTGGGCGGATGAATTTAAGGCGGAGCAGGTGATCCGGAACTACCTGACGAATGCGATCCATCATGCGGCGGACGAGAAGCGGATCGAGGTCCGGATCAGAAAAGAAGGAAAGAAAGCGCACATCTCTGTTTACAACAGCGGACGTCCGATCCCGGAGGAAGATGTCCCGAAATTGTGGGATAAGTTCTACAAAGTGGATAAAGCGCATACAAGAGAGTATGGCGGCAACGGCATCGGACTGTCGATCGTGAAGGCGATCATGGAATCCTTCCATCAGAAATACGGCGTCCGGAATTTTGATAACGGCGTGGAGTTCTGGTTCGAACTTGATGCGGATACAGAAAACACTTCTTTACATTAAAGTGAAAATGCGGTAAAATATTAGCGTTTAGACGCGGTTTAAGGCATACGGCATGCCGGCCTGCAGGCGGGTGTGTGTATGCCTTATATCTGTTATAGAAGGAATGATTTATGAGAGTTTGAGGAGGATTTCGTATGTACGATAAGATTTACGGCGTCATACAGTCAGTGGATGACTTTGTATGGGGATGGGGCATGATCGTGCTCCTTCTGGGCACCCACATCTTTATGACGGTCCGGACAGGATTTATCCAGAGGAAGACGATCACAAAAGGCATCCCGCTGTCGGTTGCCAAGGAAGAGGATGCGGACGGCGAAGTGAGCCAGTTCGGCGCCCTTGCGACGGCGCTGGCGTCAACCATCGGTACGGGAAATATCATCGGCGTGGGTACGGCCATCGCGCTGGGCGGACCGGGCGCGGTGCTCTGGTGCTGGTTGACCGGCGTGTTCGGCATGGCGACAAAATATGCGGAGTCTCTGATCGCGGTCAAATACCGTGTGAAGACGGCTGACGGACGTATGCAGGGCGGCGCCATGTATGCGCTGGACAGGGGACTCCACATGAAGTGGCTTGGCATCATCTTTGCCGTGTTTGCAGGATTCGCCTCTTTTGGCATCGGCTGCGCGACGCAGGTCAACGCCATTGCGGAAGTGTGCAGTACGAACTTGGGGATCGATCCGTGGATCATCGGCGTGGTCGTGGCAGTGCTGACGGCATTTGTGATCTTCGGCGGCATCAAGTCTATTGCAAGCGTATGCGAGAAACTGGTTCCGTTCATGGCGCTGTTCTATGTGATCGGCTGCCTGATCATCCTGGGGATCAATTATGACTATATCATTCCGGCGATCCAGACGATCTGCCGGCTGGCATTTACAAAAGGCGCCGCTGCCGGCGGTCTTGTGGGCGGCGGGATCCGCCTGGCGATCCAGTACGGAGTGGCCAGAGGACTTTTCTCCAATGAATCCGGTATGGGTTCCGCGCCGATCGCGGCCGCGGCGGCGAGGACGAAGAACCCGGTGCGCCAGGCGCTCGTATCCTCTACGGGAACCTTCTGGGATACCGTTGTAGTCTGCCTGATGACCGGTCTTGTACTGGTGTCAACGATCATGAAGAATCCGGCCATCAATGCGGATCAGATCACGGACGGCGGCGAACTGACCACACTGGCATTCGGACAGATCCCGTATTTCGGGCCGTTTATCCTGGTGGTCGGGATCATTACATTCGCCTATTCAACGATCCTTGGCTGGGCGTATTACGGGGAGCGCTGCGTGGAATATTTCTCAGGAAAATGGGGCTTGATCCCGTATAAAGTGCTGTATATCGCCGTGGCGCTGATCGCCCCGGTGCTGGCCCTTGACCTGGTGTGGAAGATCGCGGACATCCTGAACGCGCTGATGGCGATCCCCAACCTGATCGCCGTACTCCTGTTGTCGCCGGTGATCGTGAAGGAGACGAAGAAATATGTCAACGATCTGGATGCAGTTGATGATACCCCGGTGCCGGTCGTGAAGACCGGGATCCGCGGAGAGTAAGCAAGATCAGGATATGGAGGAACAGTTATGATAGCGATCATTGATTATGATGCGGGAAATATCCGGAGCGTGGAGAAAGCGCTCATCCTGTTGGGCCAGGATGTGAAGGTCACCGGGGACAGGGACGAGATCCTGGCGGCGGACAAAGTGATCCTGCCCGGGGTGGGGGCGTTCGGTGACGCCATGGCAACCATCCGGGAGCGGGGGCTGGAAGAAGTGATCCGTCAGGTCGTGGATAAGGGGACTCCGTTCCTCGGGATCTGTCTGGGCCTGCAGCTCCTCTTTGAGCGGAGCGATGAGGCGCCGGGGGTGAAAGGCCTCGGCATCCTGAAAGGGGAGATCCTGAAGATCCCGGAGCAGGAAGGGATGAAGATCCCCCACATGGGCTGGAATTCCCTGCATCTTGAACACAACGGACGGCTGTTCCGGGGGATCGGAGAAGGAGCTTATGTGTACTTCGTCCATTCCTATTATCTGAAGGCGGAAGACGAAGAGATCGTAAAGGCGTCCACAGAATACTGCACCCATATCCATGCCTCTGTGGAGAAGGATAATGTATTCGCGTGCCAGTTCCACCCGGAGAAAAGCAGCGATGTGGGACTGCATATCCTGAAAAATTTCGTGGAATTGTAAAACGAGGCAAGAACGCGGCAAGAGCGGAAAGGGAACGGCTATGTTTACAAAACGGATCATCCCCTGTCTGGATGTGAACGGGGGACGGGTAGTAAAAGGTGTGAATTTCGTGGATCTCAAGGACGCCGGCGATCCGGTGGAGATCGCGAAAGCATATGATAAGGCGGGAGCGGACGAACTGGTATTTCTGGATATCACGGCGTCCTCGGATGAGCGCCGCACTGTGATCGATATGGTGCGCAAGGTGGCGGAATGTGTGTTTATCCCGTTTACGGTCGGCGGAGGCATCCGCACGGTCGATGATTTCCGCGCCATCCTCCGGGAGGGGGCGGACAAGATCTCCATCAATTCATCGGCCATCAATACGCCGGAACTGGTCAGCGATGCGGCGGACAAGTTCGGGAGCCAGTGTGTGGTCGTCGCCATCGACGCCAAGCGGCGCGCGGACGGATCCGGCTGGAACATCTATAAAAACGGCGGGCGCATCGACGTCGGCATCGACGCGGTGGAGTGGGCCATGAAAGTGGAACGGCTGGGCGCAGGCGAGATCCTGCTCACCAGCATGGACTGCGACGGGACGAAAGCGGGATATGACCTGGAACTGACGAAAACCATCGCGGAGCATGTGTCCATCCCGGTCATCGCATCAGGCGGCGCAGGGACACTGGAGCATTTCAAAGACGCGCTGACCGTCGGGAAGGCGGATGCGGCGCTGGCGGCATCCCTGTTCCACTATAAAGAGCTGGAGATCCGCCAGGTGAAAGAATATCTCCGGGACGAAGGCGTTCCGGTGCGGCTGTAGACATACCCGCCGGTCCGGGCGGGCGTAAGAATGTGAAAGAAGGAGAATGCGGTTATGGCAGGACTGAACGGCGACTGGTACGAAGCGCTGAAAGGAGAATTTGCAAAACCTTATTATAAGAAACTGTTTGAGACAGTCAATCAGGAATACAGGACGCGGCTGATCTTTCCGCCGGCGGATGATATTTTCAATGCTTTTCATCTGACACCGCTGAAAAAGGTGAAAGTGGTGATCCTGGGACAGGATCCGTATCACAATAACGGTCAGGCCCACGGGCTCTGCTTCTCGGTGAAAAAAGGCGTGGACATCCCGCCTTCACTGGTGAATATCTATCAGGAGCTGCACGACGACCTGGGTTGCACGATCCCAAGCCACGGCTGCCTGACAAAATGGGCGGAGCAGGGCGTGCTGATGCTCAATACGGTTCTGACCGTGCGGGCCCATCAGGCCAACTCCCACCGGGGGATCGGCTGGGAAGAATTCACGGATGCGGCGATCATGGCGCTCAACAGCCAGGACCGGCCTATCGTGTTCATCCTGTGGGGAAGTCCCGCCCAGCGCAAGAAAGCCATGCTGAACAATCCGAAGCACCTCATCCTGACGGCGCCTCATCCGAGCCCGCTCTCAGCGTACAGAGGATTTTTCGGCAGCAGGCCGTTCAGCAAGACGAATGAGTTCCTGGAGAGTCACGGGATCGAACCGATCGACTGGCAGATCGACTGAGAAAGGTCTTGCATTTTAGAGAAAAGCGCGTTATAATTCATAACGTGCAGATGCAGATGTAGTTCATCGGTAGAACTCCAGCTTCCCAAGCTGGCGAGGCGGGTTCGATTCCCGTCATCTGCTTGAAAAGAGCCGGAAGCGTTGAAAAATCAGCGCTCCCGGCTTTTTTGATACTGTATGGCTATTCTTCTATCACCTGTATTTCCAGATAATCAAAATCAATGGAATCCACGAAGCTGTCCTGATAGAACCGCGCCTTCGCATGGCGCTTGAATTCATTGATGGTGACATCAAGCCAGATCGGCTTACTCAGGTCGAATTCGTAGCAGATCTGATCCAGCGCATTGAAGATCTTATGTGTGCGGGTGTCGTCTGTGTCATCACAGATCACGGTATCTCTCAGCATTCGGTTGTCTTTAAATTCTTTTCCCCATAAACGGAACATTTTTCACGGCTCCTTTCATCCTGTCACAGATGCTATTTTAGCACAGGACAGCGGAAAAGTCATTCAAAAAAACCGCATTTGTAAGGTTGTGTGGGAATATACTTTCTGCTATATTATTAAAGGAGTATGGCAGGGAGAGTGGGCTTTATGACAGTTGATATGGTATTACAGAACATAAAAGAGCTTTGTGAGAAATATCATGCGGAACAGATTATTCTGTTCGGTTCCCGGGCAAAGGGGACGGCGCTTGAGCGAAGCGACATAGACATAGCAGTATCCGGAGTTGATGATTTTGATTCGCTGCTGGATGCTGTGGACGCGATTCAGACCCTGTATACGATCGATCTGCTCAATATGGACACATGTGGAAATGAGTTGATTCTGGAGGATATAAAAAAGTATGGACGCAAAATTTGAGAAAAGATGGGAATCGTTTACGCGTTCGCTGGAATCTCTTGCGGAAGCACGGGAACGTGACCTGTCGGATTCGTTTGTTTTAAGTGGGACAAGTGCAAAGTTCAGCATTACCTTTGATCTTGCCTGGAAGGTTATGAAAGATATTCTTGTTCAGTGTTATGCGATCACGGATTTTATAGCCGGTTCACCCCGTGAGGTGCTTCGGGCAGCATATAAGGCAGAGCTGATCTCCGATGATATATGGATGGAAATGCTGAAGGTACGCAATCAGTTGTCGCATGACTATGACGGAGTGATCGTGAAAGAGTATTGTCAAAGGATTATTCACGAGTATATAGATCTGTTGTATGAGTTCCGGAAATGTGCAGAGCACATAGTGGAGGGTGAAAACATATGAAGAAATTTCTGGACAGGATATTTATTGACGGCCTGACGGGCATGGCCCAGGGCCTTTTTGCAACGCTGATCATCGGTACGATCATCCAGCAGATCGGTACATACTGCGGCGGGAATATCGGCGATCTGATCTTTACGCTGGGCAAGGTCGCTGCAGGGCTCACCGGCGCTGGCATCGGCGCGGGTGTGGCGCGCAAACTTGATGCAGGGCATCTGGTGATCGTGTCGGCGGCAGTCGTGGGACTGATCGGCGCGTTTGCCGGGGATATTATGTCCGGTGAGATCATGGTTGACGGCGCACTCGTGCTGTCCGGGCCGGGGGAACCGCTGGGCGCTTTTGTGGCGGCATACGTGTCCATTGAGATCGGGCTTCTGGTCTCCGGGAAGACGAAGCTGGATATCATCCTGACGCCGCTTGTATGCATTGCCGTCGGATCGGTTGTGGGCCTGCTGGTGGGACCGCCGATCTCCGGATTCATGGCATGGCTCGGTTCGCTCATTAACTGGGGAACAGAGCAGCAGCCGTTCGTCATGGGGATCGTCGTGTCTGTGCTGATGGGAATGATCCTGACGCTGCCGATCAGTTCGGCTGCACTGGGCGTGATCCTGAATCTGTCCGGCCTGGCGGCGGGCGCGGCAACGGTCGGATGCTGCTGCAATATGATCGGCTTTGCGGTAGCAAGCTTCCGGGAGAATAAGATCGGGGGACTTCTTTCCCAGGGCATCGGGACGTCCATGCTCCAGGTGCCGAATATTGTGCGCCATCCGCAGATCTGGATCCCGGCGATCCTCTCCAGTGCGATCCTGGGACCGGTCGGAACGATGGTATTACATATGACTAATAACGCTACCGGATCAGGCATGGGAACGGCCGGGCTTGTAGGGCCGCTGATGACCTGGCAGGTTATGACGCAGACAGAGCCGGAGATGATCGTGCTCGTCAAGATCCTGCTCATCCAGTTTATCCTTCCGGCGGTCGTGACGCTTCTGATCTCAGAGTTCATGAGAAAGAAGAAGTGGATCCGTTTCGGGGATATGAAACTGGATTAGATCTTCATTAAAAAGCGGAGCGGACAATCTTAAATAATCATTAAAAAAGAGTGAACTCGGTTAACACTAAATACAAAATATGGTATACTTGAAAAAGCAAATAACCAATGGGGGATGTCCGCGATGAAAGGCAAACAAGAGGTTGAAGCTGCGCTGAAGAGCTACGAGGATGTCGACAGTTGGAAGACAGTTATATTTCTTTATAATGCAGCTTTGAAGGAAGTTGGTACAAAGCTGGAGATTCTGAACGATGAATTTCAGCACGTACATCAGTACAATCCGATCGAACATATCAAGACAAGGATCAAGACTCCTGAAAGCATCGTCAAGAAGCTGAAACGCTATGGATATGAGACGTCGATCGAAAATATGGTACGCTATATCAACGATATAGCAGGCGTCCGGCTGATCTGTTCCTTTACGTCAGATATCTACCGGCTGGCGGAGATGATCGGCAACCAGAGCGATCTGAAAGTCCTCTCGATCAAGGATTATATCAAGAATCCGAAGGAGAGCGGCTACAAGAGTTATCACATGCTCGTGTCGGTTCCGATCTTCCTGTCGGACAGTGTGGTGGATACGAAGGTAGAGATCCAGATCCGCACGATCGCCATGGATTTCTGGGCCAGCCTGGAGCACAAGATCTATTATAAGTTTGAAGGAAATGCGCCGGAATATATTAGCCGCGACCTGCGGGAATGCGCGAAGATGGTTTCGGAACTGGATGAGAAGATGCTCTCGCTCAACGAGGCGATCCAGGAATGCATCGCACACCAGCAGAACAGAGACAATATGGATGATGTGCTGGATCATGTGATCGGGAACCGGAAAGAACAGCCCAGACTACAGAATAATCAGTAAAAAATACAGGCCGCCTGCACGAACCGTGCAGGCGGCCTTGTCCGTTACTGTTTCTTTTCGCTGTCTTCCGCCACTTCTGTGATGGATTTTACAAGCCCAGCGATTCCCTGTATCTCGGAGGGAATGATGATCTTGGTGGCTTTGCCGTCGGCTGCTTTCTCGAATGCCTCCAGGCTCTTGAGTGTCAGGACGGACTGGTCGGCGCCGGCCTCTTTGATGAATTTCAGGCCGTCGGCGGTCGCCTGCTGGACTTTCAGGATCGCTTCTGCCTGACCTTCAGCTTCTTTGATCATTTTCTCTTTTTCGGCCTCGGCTTTCAGGATCGCCGCCTGTTTCGCCGCTTCCGCCTCGAGGATCACGGATTCTTTCTGGCCTTCGGCAACAAGGACGGTGGATTTTTTCTCGCCTTCTGCGCGGAGGATGGCTTCACGTCTCTCACGTTCTGCTTTCATCTGTTTCTCCATCGCGTCGCGGATCGCGGTCGGCGGGATGATGTTCTTGAGTTCGACCCGGTTTACTTTGATGCCCCAGGCGTCGGTCGCACGGTCCAGTTCCGCCCGCATTTTCGTATTGATCGTCTCGCGGGAGGTGAGCGTCTGGTCCAGTTCCAGATCGCCGATGATATTACGGAGCGTGGTCGCCGTCAGGTTTTCGATGGCGATGATGGGGCTTGCCACGCCGTAGCAGAACATTTTCGGGTCCGTGATCTGATAGAAGATAACGGTATCGATCTGCATGGTTACGTTGTCTTCCGTGATGACCGGCTGCGGCGGGAAATCAACGACCTGTTCTTTCAGGTCGATCCTGCGTGCCACGCGGTCGATGATCGGGATCTTGAAGTGGAGTCCCGTGTTCCAGGTGGTCAGGTATGCGCCGAGCCGTTCGACGACAACAGCCTGCGCCTGATGAACGATCTTCACGCAGGAGATCAGGATCAGTACGAGGATGACCAGGATTACAATGAAAATGATGCCTCCAAGGCTGACAATGATTGAATTCATACAGAATCCTCCTTATATTTTTCTACGATCAGTTTTACGCCGGAGATATCGACGACTTTAGCTTTTGTGCCGGCTTCCAGGATGTCCGAGTCGTCTCTGGAACGCACGGTCCATTCCTGCCCGTCCACCATACTCTTGCCGGTCTGGTTCATATTGTCTACTTTCTCGGTGATGAGGATGACCTTGCCGATCTCACTCTCGTAATTTGTCCTGATCCGCTTCCGGTTGACGTGTTTCAGCGCCCAGGGCCGGGTGAAGATCAGCAGGATGCAGGATACTGCCAGAAAGACAATGATCTGCACAGGCAGTCCTGCGCCGAGACAGTCGGCCAGAAATGCGGCCAGTGAACCGGCGGCGAACCAGATGGTGGTCAGCCCTACGGTCAGCAGTTCGATCACCAGCAGGACCACGAACAGGATCAGCCAGATCAGGTTGAGCGACTCCGGCGAAAGCGTGATGATATCTGCATTCATGAAACCCCTCCTTTCTCGCAGCGCTCTTTACTGCTGCGGATAATCTGTATAGTCCACATCATAACATGCCTGCCCGGGCGTCAGGACGATGTCTCCGTATGTGACGGAGATTTCCGTGCCGTCGGGGATGACGACATTCTTTACGCCCGCGGATGTATAACCTTCGGCATCTGTGGCCAGCGCAGGCGAGTCCGCCCAGTAATATCCGGATAAACCGTTCGGATAGAGCAGGGTAATGCTGGCATATCCGAAGGGATCGCTTTCGTCTTCAGCGATGGAGATGTCATAGATCCCTTCGGGGATCTCCGAAGCGCCGGTCCCCGCCCGGTATTCGCCTTCAGGCAGGGAATATGTATCTGCTGATCCGGCAGGATACGGTTCGGCAGTCAGCGGCTGGGCGTTGTCCGTGGTCAGCCGGACCAGAACGCCTTCCCCCACATCCAGGTCTGCACCGTTGTACAGCCGGAGGTCATCCATCTCTGCGATTTCATCATATTCTTCTTCGGTGCCGAAATAATTGTGGATGTAAATACTGTTCTCACGGTCCGATATACTGACGCTTCCCGAGCCGGCCAGAAGTTCCGCCCGGTAGACGCCTTCCGGCAGATGGATCCCTGTTTTGTATGCGCCTGTTCCAAGGACGGTCTCATAAGTTTCCCCGTCCGCCGGGATATCTCTTGTGACCCCGGTGTAGGGATCCCAGTCAATGGATTCCCCTGACGGATCGCTGTATGTTCCGTCAGATGTGATGGAGCCGAAGCTGTCGGGCAGGGTGAAGCCGCCGCTGCTCAGAAATGAGATGAAAGCGCACAGGATTATGATAAGTATCGTTATCCATGCGATCCATCCGGACTTCTTTGGAGCGGGAGCTCCCGTTTTTCTGTAAACGGAGCGGGGGTCCGAAGCGGTTTTCGCCGGCATGGCCGGCCGTACGGATCCCTGGCGTACAGGCTGCTTCTGTACGGGCTGCTTCTGCACGGGCTGCGGCTGTACAGGCTGTTGAACAGGCTGTGCGGGTGTACCCCGCTCGGCACTCCGTTCGACCCGGCGCTGGTCGGAAAAGGTTTTCTGGTACGTGCGGTCGCGGTCATAGCATGAATTGTCCAGCCCGCAGAAGGTGCACCGGTTATTGACCAGTTTGCCGCCGCAAAGGCGGCATCGTAATTTCGCCATGAGCCACCTCCTTTTTTGTGTTAAAGCGATAAATTGAATTGTGTTCATTGTAGCACATATTTGTATGCAGTGAAATGCCAAATCATGGTATAAGATGTTAATTTTTCTTAATATTTGTCTGTCAGGGGTAAAATGTATTGATGCTTCCGGATATTTTCGCTATACTGTATGGAAGAAAAAGTTTACGAAAGCCGAAGGAATGAGAGAATGACTGAAGAGGCAAGAAAAAAAGGGATTGAGATCGGGGCAGGTGTTCTGCTCTATATTATTGCATGGGCGGCAACTTCTTACTGGACGGTTCCGGAGGTCGCGGAGACCGTGCTGTTTTTCCTGGCATATGCCGCGCTGGCGGCGACTACATACTGGGAGCAGCTGAAGAAGATCAGAAAAAAGCAGTTTATAGATGAAAACCTGCTGATGATCATTGCAACACTGGGGGCCTTCTTTATCGGAAGACATAAGGAAGCGGTGGCTGCGATGCTGTTTTACCAGGTCGGCAAGTTCGTGGAGGAGCTGTCTCTTGGAAGGACGAAGAAATCCATCGCAGAGTTTATCGACATCCGGCCGGAGTACGCGAACCTGAAAGTGGGCAATAAGGAGAAGATCGTCCCTCCGCAGGAACTGGAATTAAAGCAGATCATCGTCCTGCGGCCCGGCGAGAAGATCCCGGTGGACTGCGTCGTTACCCAGGGAAGCGGTACGATCGATACTAAGGCCCTCACCGGAGAATCCGAACCGAGGGCTGTCAAGACCGGCGACCGGTTATACAGCGGAAGCATTAATATGAACGGCGTGCTGGAAGCCCGGGTGAAAAAGCTTTACAATGATTCCACGGCTGCCAGGATCATGCGCATGGTGGAAAGCGCCAATGAGAACAAAGCGGACAGCGTACATTTTGCCGCGAAGTTTACCAGATTCTATACGCCGATCGTGATCCTGATCGCGCTGCTGACGGTCCTTCTGCCGCCGATGATGTTTATCGAGTCAAGTACCGAGTGGATCTACCGGGGGCTCATCATTCTTGTGGCGGCCTGCCCGTGCGGTCTGATGGTATCCATCCCGATGGCATTCCTGGGCGGGATCGGAGCCGCGTCCAAGCAGGGCGTGCTCATCAAGGGCGGAGCCTACCTTGAAGAACTGACGAATGTAGATACATTTGTATTTGATAAAACCGGAACGTTGACGGAAGGCGTGTTCCATGTAAGAGAGATCGTTCCCCATAAAATGGAGAAAGAGGAACTTCTTGAGATCGCCGTGCTTGCGGAATCCTATTCAAACCATCCGATCGCGCTGTCGCTCAGCGAGGCGTACGGAAAAGAACTGGACCGCTCCCGTGTGACGGATATTGAAGAACAGCCGGGATACGGCGTGCATGCATGCGTGGACGGGAAAGATGTGTATGTCGGGAACACCCGTCTGATGAACCGGCAGGGGATTTTCTACAAACCGGTCAAAAAAGCGGGAACTGTTGTCTATATCGCGGCGGACGGAGAATATGCCGGATACATCCTCATCTCGGATGTGATCCGGAAGGATGCGTTCAGGCTGATCCAGTGGATGAGAAAGAAAAATCTGGGCACCGTAATGTTTACGGGCGACAATGAACGCGCGGCTGAGGCTGTAGCCTCCAGGCTGAAGATCGAAAGCGTATATTCCGAACTGATGCCGGAGCATAAAGTAAGCCTTCTTGAAGAATTTCGGGAGAATCAGCTGGAAGGCGAGAAGATGGCATTTGTCGGGGATGGCATTAACGACGCGCCGGTCCTTTCGCTGGCTGATATCGGTATCGCGATGGGCGGCCTCGGCGCGGATGCGGCGCTTGAGGCGGCGGACATTATTCTGATGAAGGATGAGCCGTCCAGGATCATCAATGCGATCCGTATTGCAAAGGCGACGCTCCGTTCCGTAAAGCAGAACATGGTCTTCGCCATCGGCATGAAAGTGCTGCTGGTCATCATGGCGTTTTTCGGATTTGTAACAATGCAGAATGCGATCATAGCCGATATGGTCGTTATGCTGATCAATATTTTGAATTCGTTCTGGATGCTGCAGTATTCAGGACATTAGAGGTATGTGGTGATTATGAGAAGAAAATGGATGTCCGCCGCGGCTGCAGCGCTGCTCGCTGCAGGGCTGGTGTGCGGCTGCGCGAACCCTCAGAAGGAGGGCGTGGAGGCGCTTGAAGAAGGAAATTATGAAGAGGCGGAAGCCCGGTTCTCCGAACTGACGGAAAAGGGCGGAAAAGAAGGCGCGGCAGGTTACAGAGGGCTTGGCATGGTCTATTATGAGACGGAAGAATACCAGAAGGCCCTGGAGGCGTTCGAGACTGCCGCTGAGAGCGGGATCCGGCCGGACGTCCAGATGTATAATCTGATGGCTGTATGCGCCATACAGACGGAGCAGTACGGACCGGCGCTGGAATATATCCGTTCGGGACTGGCACTGGCGGACAGTGCATCCGCGGATGAACAGCCTTCGGAAGAGCTGATCCGTGAAATGAAATTCAATGAGATCGTATGCTGTGAGCGCCAGGCGGACTGGTCGGGCGCAAAGCAGAAGGTGACAGAATATCTGGAAGCATATCCGGATGATGAAGCCGCTCAGAAAGAAGCGGAATTCCTGGCGACACGCTAGGCGGGAGAGACAGAAATGTTTGAGACAGAACATATAAAAGAACGGATGATCCTGGTCGGCGTCGATACGGGCAGTCCGGAGGCCGCGGAACGGTCTCTTGACGAGCTTGAGGATCTCGCGGAGACGGCGGGGGCACAGACCGCCGGACGGCTCATCCAGGCGCGCGAGAGCATTCATCCCGCAACCTATATCGGCAAGGGAAAGCTGGAAGAACTAAAGGACCTTCTCTGGGAGACGGAAGCGGACGGGATTATCTGTGATGACGAACTGACGGGATCCCAGATCGGCAATCTGGAAGCGGAACTGTCCTGTAAGGTCATCGACCGGACGCTGCTGATCCTGGATATTTTCGCGGCCCATGCAGTGAGCGGCGAGGGTAAGATCCAGGTGGAACTCGCCCAGCTGAAATACCGGGCGACCCGTCTCACCGGGCTTGGAAGATCCCTTTCCCGTCTGGGCGGCGGCATCGGGACCAGGGGTCCGGGAGAGAAGAAGCTGGAGATGGACCGGCGGCTGATCCGGGAACGCATCAGCCGGTTGAAAGCGGATCTTCGAAATGTAGAAAAGCACCGGGAGCTGCTCCGCTCCCAGCGGCGGCAGTCGGGACTTAAGTCGGCGGCGCTGGTGGGCTATACGTCCGCCGGGAAGAGCAGCATTGAAAATGCACTGACGGGAGCCGGGATCCTGGAGGACGCCATGCTTTTCTCCACGCTGGATACGACGACCCGCTCCCTTGTACTGGACAATACGCAGGAAATCCTGCTGACGGATACGGTCGGATTTATCCGGAAGCTTCCCCATCATCTGGTGGAGGCGTTTAAGAGCACGCTGGAAGAGGCGAAATATGCGGATATTATTATCCATGTGGTAGATGCATCCAATCCCCAGATGGAGGAACAGATGCACGTGGTCTATGAGACGCTGAGAGAACTGGGCGTGGAAGACCGGCCGGTCGTGACGCTCTTTAATAAACAGGATCTGCTGACAGGGGATTCCCGGCAGAAGGACTTCCGGGCGGATTATTCCATCCCGGTATCGGCAAAGACCGGACAGGGACTGGAAGAATTGAAAAAAGCGCTCCTGGAGATCATCCGTAAGGACCAGATCTACGTGGAGCGCCTGTATGATTTCTCAGAAGCCGGGAAGATCCAGCTGATCCGCAGCCGGGGCCAGCTTCTGGAAGAGTCTTATGTTCCTGAGGGGATCGAGGTCAGAGCCTATGTGCCTCAGGATATTTATTCAAAAATCTGATATCGGATCATCCTGCGCAGGCGGGATTAAAGGAACGGTCTGGATGGCGTCTCGGGATAACTTCCCATGGAGATGAGAAGCCTCAGGCCGTTTTCTCTTGCGGTCAGCACTGCATTTTTAACCGCGGACGCATCGCCTGTCACGGCAACGATCACTTCGTTGGAGTGGCTGGTGCCTTTATCCGGCGTCATATACCGGATCACTTCCACAGGGGATGCTTTGAGCGCCAGATCCGCCATGACCAGTCCGATGGCCGCCGGGGAGCCGCAGAAGAACCCGAAGGCTCTGCCGACGGGGGCGCCGAATGCCATGTGGAGCGCCTGGTCCGCACTGGCGGAATAGGTGAATTCCAGATGTCCGGCCTGGCTGATGTACAGTTCGCCGGCATATTTTTCAATATACTCAAGTGCGATCTCGACGGCCCGTCTCACATCGGACACATTATCCCCGCCGAGGATGATGAAACAGCCGTGGCCGCCCCAGCCTTTGGTATCCCGGGGAAGCTCGATGGATACGACTTCGGTGTTGGTTGATTTCACCGCCTCATCCGCCGCGTTGATCTGGCCGGCGGCGCCGGTGCGGGAGCTGATGAGCCCCAGGCTCCGGTACGGCTTTTTCAGCCCCATCTGTTCCAACAGGGCAGGATCGATCCCGGGGATCACAAGGCCGATCGTATCAAGCACGGTAGTCCCTACGAATTCTGTCATGGAACAGTCTGTTGAAATGCTGGTCAGGTCATTTACATCGATCATGAATGGTTTCCTTTCATTTCAGATTATGGTTCAGATCATCCCGCCGTCCAGACCGATGATCTGTCCGGTGAGATAGGCGGGCGCGTCCGCCAGCAGCAGAACCATACGTGCGGCCTCTTCGGCCGTTCCGTACCGGCCGGCCGGTATTTCCTCTTCCAGGGCGGCACGCTCTCCGGCGTCGAGCCGGCTGTTCATCTCTGTGTCGATCACTCCGCAGGCCAGGGCATTGACCTGGATATTGCTGGGGGCCAGCTCCTTGGCCAGGGCCCGGGTCAGTCCGTGGAGCCCTGATTTGGCCGCGGAGTAGGCCGCTTCGCAGGAGGCGCCGGCGGTCCCCCACATGGAGGAGATGTTGATGATCCGACCCTGTTTCCTTGAGACCATATAGGGGATCGCTTCACGGCAGCAGTAAAATGCCGAGGAGAGATCCGTGTCGATCACCTGTCTCCAGTCGTCGTCCGTCATATCGCTCAGAAGACCGAAATACGCGCGTCCGGCATTGTTGACCAGGACGTCGGGACCGTCGCAGACGGAAGCGATCTTCCGGAACATGGCGCGCACGCTGTCCGGATCCGAGACGTCACCCGGGAGCATGGTGCAGCTTCCGCCGGACGCAAGGATCTCTTCATTCACTTCCCGGAGCTGATCGAGAGATTCTCTGCAGTTTATAAATACATGAAAACCGGCCCTGGCAAAAGCGAGCGCGCAGGCGCGTCCGATGCCGCGCGAAGAGCCGGTCACTAAAACATATTTCTTTTCCATAATAAGGTAATTATACCACAGCCGCCATGCGGACGGAATACGAAAAGTGAAAGAAGTTTCTCGGGTTTTCGTTGTACTTGCGGCGGCCTTGTGTTAAAATCTACATGACAACTGATATACGGAAATACATACAGCCTGCCGGCGGATCCGGACGGGCGGTACAGAACTTGGCGGAGGAATCGACATGATAGATGACGCGATGGATTTTGCGGCGAAGGCGCATGCAGGGCAGTTTCGGAAGGGGACAAGACGGCCGTATATTGTCCATCCCATTGAGGTGGCGGATATCGTGTCATCGATGACCAAGGACGAGGAAGTGATCTGTGCGGCAGTGCTCCACGATACGGTCGAGGACTGCAAGGGGATCACATTTGATATACTGAAGCTCCGGTTCGGCGCCCGGGTGGCGGACATGGTCGCCCAGGAGAGCGAAGACAAGAGTCTGAGCTGGGAAGAGCGCAAAGGCGCGACGATCACCCGGCTGAAAAACGCGCCGGTGGAGGTGCAGATGATCGGCCTGGCGGACAAGCTGTCCAATATGCGCGACATTGACCGGGATTACCCGGTGGCGGGGGATGATCTCTGGAAACGTTTCCGGATGCAGAGCAAATCGGCGCTTGCATGGTATTATAAAGGGATCCGCGACGTGCTGAAAGAGAACTTCAGCGGCGTTGCAGCCTATGAAGAATACTGCCGGCTGATCGACAAGAATTTCGGGCCGGAGCCGGCTCATACCGACTGGAAGAAAGGAGACAGATAACAGATGGGAGCGAAGACGAAAGTAATCTGTTTTGCGAATAATAAAGGAGGGAGCGGGAAGTCAACGACATGTTCCAACGTGGGATACGGTCTGACACAGCTTGGACGGAAAGTCCTGCTGATCGACGGGGACATGCAGCTGAACCTCTCCCTCTCTCTTTTTGATGAGGATACAGTGCTCGGTTTCGCCCAGGGCGGAAAGAATATATACGAGGGGATCCGCCGGCAGGATGACCTGACGGATTACATCGTACATACGGCTTACGAGAATCTGGACCTGATCCCGTCTTCCACACTTATGAGCTCCATCGAATATGAACTGTTCACAAAATGGCAGCGGGAATATATCCTGAAGAAAGGGCTGAAGAGCGTCATTGATTCAGGCGTCTATGATTACATCCTGATCGATGCGCCGCCGACGCTTGGCGGATGGGTGATGAATATCCTCTGCGCGTCGGATGAGATCATCATCCCGGTGGAAGCTTCCCCGTGGGGGCTCTTCGGTCTGGGAAATATGTTCGAGTTCCTGGAGCAGGTGAAGGAGATCACGCCGGACCTGAAACTTGGCGGCATCCTGATCACAAAGGTGGATACGAGGAAGAATTACTTCAAACAGACGCTGGAAACGCTCAAAGAGTTGGATGATGTGAAAGTCTTTGATACCTATATCCGTGTGGACAGCGGCGTGGAGTGGTCCCAGGACAACAACGCGCCGGTCATGGCGTACCGGAAGAGCAGCCGGAGCGCGAAGGAGTATATGGAGCTGACGAAGGAGATCGATGCAGAGAGAGCGTGACGGTCATGCATGAAGAACTGATCAGAGAGCTGTCGGTCATCACAGAGGAAGAACAGCATATCCTGGACGGGAGAAAAGAGATCGACCCGCAGCTTTACACAGAAAAGAAAGATATGGTCATTGACAGTAAAAAGCTTCTCCAGAAGGGGAAGCTTATTCAGGTCCGGCCGCACACGCGGTTCGTTCATTTCCCGAAGCACACCCATAACTATATTGAAGTGATCTATATGTGCCAGGGCAGGACTACGCATATCATCAACGGGACAGAAGTGATCCTGGAGGCGGGGGACCTGCTTTTTCTCAATCAGAACGCGGTCCAGGAGATCCTCCCGGCGGGTAGGGATGATATTGCGGTGAACTTTATCGTGCTTCCGGAATTCCTCGACACGGCCTTCTCCATGATGGGGGATGAGGAAAACCAGCTCCGGGATTTCCTCGTGGGCGCGCTGTCCGGAAGAGACGGGGAGACCTGCTGGATGTATTTCCATGTGGCGGATATCCTGCCGGTCCAGAATCTGATCGAGAATATGGTCTGGACGATCTTCTATGATTCATCGAACAAGCGCAGCTGCACCCAGATCACCATGGGGCTTCTGTTCCTGCAGCTTCTGAATTGTATGGACAAGATGGAGTCCGGCGGATCAAAATACGACACCGAGATCGCGGCGGCGGTATTAAGTTATATCAATGATCATTATAAAAAGGGGACGCTCTCCGAACTTGCCGCGCAGATGGGATATGATGTGTACTGGCTGAGCCGGGAGATCCGGCGGCGGACAGGGAAGACATACAAGGAACTGCTGCAGGAGAAACGGATGCAGCAGGCGGTATATATGCTGACCAATAGCGCGGTTCCGGTGACGGATATCATTGAGTCGGTGGGATATGATAATACAAGTTATTTCTACAGGATCTTCAGAGAAAAATACGGGATGAGCCCGAAAGAGTACAGAAAAAAACAGTGAGCGGATGCACGCCGCTCACTGTTGCTTTGTATAGATCTTTTTTAATTCTGCGCCTCTGTTCCGTATACCTCGATCTGGGTGAGCGCCGGGAAAGGAGACTCGGTCTCCGCTTTGATAAGGTGTGAGAATTCAAGCTTCCGGATGGTCTTCGGCTCAAATGTGAATTCCTGCGCTGTCCCGGTCTTGGTGAATGTAAGCTCCATGTCGCTTCCGTCGGAGAAGGTCAGAAGGGCGTTCTTCCACCAGTTGTCGTGCGGGAAATCCGCCCGCAGATAAATGACGATCCGGTCGATGGTGACGTCGCGTCCAAAGTCCAGCGTGAGCGCCGCGTTCGGATCCCGGTTGATCCCCCAGGAAGCGTAGGGCCACTCGCCGTGGCAGGTGGCTGCGGTGACGCCGTCGATGGCGTTCTTCGCAGCGAATACAGCCTCGCCGCGTGTCTCTACATTGGCGGACGCATGAGGGAAGCAGGTGCTGTTCTCGTGGCAGTCGTTTACGTTGAAAGCCAGATTGCGGTAGGTGCTTACCTCGAAGTTGCGTGCTTTTTTCAGGGTGAGCAGATGACGGCCGCCGGCGAAGGCCTTCGGCGAGAGGTTGATCCTCTTTTCACCGAAGGGGATCTTATACCACAGATCGCCGGTCAGGTAGACCAGGGATCTTCCGAGCGCGTCATCGAGCTGCAGCCAGGCGAAAACCGGCGTGTCGGACACCTCGATGATGATCTGGTCGCCTTCCTGATATTCATGGAAGAGCGGGAGATGGACTTCGTTTTCGTCTCTTCTTACATTGATCGTCAGTCCGTTCTTGTCAATTACTTTAATGCAGAGCATGCGGCACCTCCCTGATTATCTCTGGACACGTCCGGATGCATCTCCGCCGGCCAGTTTGAGTACTTCGTCCATGGATACCATGTTGAAATCTCCTTCGATGGAATGTTTCAGGCAGGAAGCCGCAACTGCGAATTCGATGGTCGCCTGGGAATCATATCCGTTCAGGCATGCGCAGATCAGGCCGCCGCCGAAGCTGTCGCCGCCGCCTACGCGGTCAACGATGTGCATGGTGTACTTTTTGCTGAAGAAGTAATCGCTTCCGTCGTAGAGCATTGCGGACCATTTGTTGTCGTTTGCGGAGATGGACTCGCGCAGGGTGATGGCAACTTTGGAGAATCCGAAACGGTCTGCCAGCTGTTTTGCCACATCTTTATAGCCTTCATGGTTTACTTCGCCTTTTGTAACATCCGTATTGGCAGCCTTGATGCCGAATACGTCGGATGCGTCCTCTTCGTTGGCGATGCAGACGTCAACATATTTGCACAGTTCGCCCATCACCTGTCCGGCTTTTTCCTTGGACCACAGTTTGTTTCTGTAGTTCAGGTCGCAGGAAACGGTAACGCCGGCTTCCTTTGCAGCCTTGCAGGCCTCCAGGCAGATCGCTGCAACTTCGTCGTTGAGCGCCGGTGTGATGCCGGTGAAGTGGAACCACTCTGCATCGTCGAAGATCTCTTTCCAGTTGAAATCAGATGCGGATGCAGTTGCGATGGATGATCCCGCACGGTCATAGATAACTTTGGAAGGACGCTGGGAAGCGCCTTTCTCCAGGAAGTAGATGCCCACTCTGTCGCCGCCGCGTGCGATGTAGGATGTGTCAACGCCGTATTTTCTCAGAGAGTTGACAGCAGCCTGTCCGATCTCATGCGTCGGGAGCTTTGTGACGAATTTTGCGTCGAATCCATAGTTTGCAAGGGATACGGCTACGTTGGCCTCGCCGCCGCCATATGTAGCGCCGAAGGTATCAGCCTGTACGAAGCGGTAATATCCTTCCGGAGCCAGTCTTAACATGATCTCACCGAATGTGATTACTTTCTTTGCCATTTTTATTTACCTCTGCTTTCTTTTACGATTTCTACAGCTTCTTTTACCATCTCACAGATCTTGTCGAATTCGCCGGCTTTTACCAGGTCGCCTTTGACCATCCAGCTTCCGCCGCATGCGAGGATCCGGTCATATGCGAGATAATCTTTTACATTCTTCGGGTTGATGCCGCCTGTGGGCATGAACTTCATTCCTACATAGGGAGCTGCGATCGCTTTGATATAAGCAAGGCCGCCTGCCTGCTCCGCCGGGAAGAACTTCACAACGTCGAGGCCGTTCTCGATGGCCTGCTCCACGTCGCTCGGGTTGGCACATCCCGGTGTGATGGTGATCCCTTTTTCAACGCAGTATTTCACGATCCTCGGGTTCAGTCCCGGGCTTACGATGAATTTCGCTCCGGCAGCCACAGCGCGGTCCACCTGCTCTGTCGTCAGGACCGTTCCTGCGCCGACCAGCATATCCGGGAACTTCTCTGTCATGATGCGGATGGATTCCTCAGCGGCATCTGTGCGGAATGTAACCTCCGCGCAGGGCAGTCCGCCGTCGCAGAGCGCCTGTGCCAGCGGTTCGGCGTCTTTGGCATCATTGAGGACAACGACAGGAACGATCCCGATCTCTTCGATCTTCTTTAAAACTTCATTCATTTTTCATACCTCCATGCGTTTCATAATGTGAAATGAAGTTTTATAATGTGATATCTTATGATTTAAAGTATACTCTGCGTTCTGGAAAAGTCAATAGTAAAAATTCGATATTTTATTAAGTTTTTCGGGATATTGCAGGAACGGCCCGGGTGTGGTATTATAGTTTCATAATGTGAAACATAAGATTCAAAAATGAAATAATACAGAGAGGGAAATGTATGGAAAACAAGAATCCGATCCAGGTGGCAGACCGGCTCTTCGGGGCGCTGGAGCTGCTTGCCGAAAATGGCAGCGCGGCGGTTTCCGAAGTGAGCGAAGCGCTGGGACTGAATAAGACGACGGCCCACCGGGTCCTGACGTCGCTTGTATATATGGGGTACGCGAGACAGGACGTGGAGAGCGGACGGTACGAGCCGTCCCTGAAGATCGTGGGTCTGTCGAATAAGATCATGAATCATCTGGACATTGTCCAGATCGTGCGGCCGTATCTCAGAAAGCTGATGGAGATGACAAATGAAACCGTCCACTTCGTCGAACGGGACGGGACGGACGCCGTATATATCGATAAGGTTGAGTCCAACCGGAACGGCATACAGATGGTGTCGCGGATCGGCAGCAGGATCCCGCTCTACTGTTCCGGCGTGGGCAAGGCGATGGCGGCCGGGATGGAGCCGGCGGAAGTCCGGGACATCTGGGAGCACAGCGAGATCCGGGCGCTTACCCCGTATACGATCACGGACTTCGGGACATTTAAAGAGGAACTGGTCCGGATCCGCGACCGGGGCTATGCGCTGGATAATGAGGAAAATGAAGACGGGGTCCGCTGCATTGCGGTCAGCCTGAGAGGCTATACGGACCGGATAAAATACGCATTCAGCATCTCCGCGCCGGTGGGCAGGATGGGGAATGAGCGGATCCGCGAACTGGCCGGCTGTATCCTGGAAATTAAAAGGCAGATCGAAGAAAAGATCTGCCCGCAGTAACATTATGAATTGAACTGTGCATATTTTTTCGGGGTGACCCCGACGGCTTTGGAAAATGCCTTGAGGAAATTGCTGTAATCATTAAAGCCGCATGCCTCGCACACTTCATTTACAGAACAGCCCTGGCTGAGAAGGGATTTTGACAGGGTGATCCGCTTTGCCGTGATGTATTTATTGATCGTCGTACCTGTCGCTGCCTTGAAGATCCGGCAGATATAGGAACTGCTCAGATAAAAGTGGGCGGACAGGGTGTCGAGGGAGAGATCGTTCTGGATGTTGCTGTTAATATAGGAAAGGATCTCATCCACCTGTTCATGGTTGGCGACGGTGCTGTTGTCCTCCTGTGCGGAGGCGGCGCTTGCGCATCTCCGGTCAAATGCCCGGTTCAGGAATACCATCAGTTCCAGAAATACAGCCCTGTCCAGGATATCCTCGCCGGGACCGGCGTTGTCCGGGAAACGGTGGATATAATAGAGGAACCGCCTCTGTTCTTCCGGCGACAGGTGCAGGCGGTGGGGGAACTCGGTCCCGCGGAAATGGAAACAGCGGTCAAGATCCGTATTGGCTGTTGAAACCTGTTTTAAATATTCCGGATCAATGGATACGATGATCCGTTCGTGCTTCTCCCGGTCAATCTGGGAGAGATAATGGCTTTCGTACTGATTGATCAGGAAAAGATCCCCCGGCCGGATGTCATAGAAGCAGTTATCGATAAGAAACTGCTTTCCGCCGGATATAGAATAGTAGATCTCATAACAGTCATGGATATGCATGTCCATGGCTTTTTCGTCGTTATACAGATGTGTAAATGCAAAAGAGTGGTTCTCCATGCAGTTTCGCATGGATTCTTTGCAGGATGCGGATGCCTTCAAAATACTCACCTCCGGATGTGATCTGGCAATGCAGTTCACATTTTTCATATATTATATTCAACCTGTTCAAAATTTGCAACATTCATATCAAAAATACACAGGACATGGAATAAAACGAATGATATACTATGTTCAGAACAAAAAAACAGGACACAAAACTGAAAGGAGAAACATCATGGAAGTAAGAACAGCCGCTTCACCGAAAGACGTGAAGCATTATACAACGGACAGACTGAGAGAGGAGTTCCTGATCCAGAACCTGTTCCAGGCAGACAAGATCAATCTCGTGTACAGCCACATCGACCGCATCATCACAGGCGCGGCTGTTCCGGTGAACGAGAAACTGGAGCTTACGGCAGGAGACGAGCTGAGAGCGGAATATTTCCTTCAGAGAAGAGAGATGGGACTGATCAACATCGGCGGAGACGGCGTCGTAACAGTAGACGGACGCGTGTATGAGATCAAGGCGCGCGACGGTATGTACATCGGCCGCGGATCAAAGGACATTTCCTTCGAGAGCAAAGACGCTTCCAACCCGGCAAAATTCTATCTGAACAGCTGCCCGGCCCACACAGAGTACCCGACCGTGCACATCAAGCTTGAGGGCGAGCCGGAGGAAGGCGTTGTCATCGTAAAAGATGAGAATAAGGTAGAGATGGGAACACTGGAAGATTCCAACCACAGAGTGATCAACAAGTACATCGTAACCGGACAGGTCCAGAGCTGTCAGCTGGCGATGGGACTGACAAAACTTCTTCCGGGAAGCGTATGGAACACCATGCCGGCACACACACACGACAGAAGAATGGAAGTTTATCTGTACTTTGATATGGATGAAGATTCCTTCGTTGTCCACTACATGGGCGAGCCGCAGGAGACAAGACACATCATCATGCACAATGAAGAGGCGGTCATCTCCCCGAGCTGGTCGATCCACGCAGGAAGCGGTTCCAAAGCTTATACATTCATCTGGGGAATGTGCGGCGAGAACCAGGACTACGGCGACATGGACAACATAGACAATAAGGATCTGAGATAGCGGGACGGACAGAAACCGGACCGGAAAGATAAGGAGAGGACAGAGATGGTTAATTTTTCACTGGAAGGCAAAGTTGCACTTGTAACCGGCGGATCATACGGGATCGGATTCGCGATCGCGTCAGCTTATGCTGAGGCCGGGGCGAAAGTATGCTTTAACGGAGTTCATCCGGAAAGCGTGGAAAAAGGGCTGAAAGCATACAGAGAGAAAGGACTTGACGTACACGGCTATGTATGTGATGTGACGGACGAAGCACAGGTGAAGGAACTTGTGGAGAAGATAAACAGAGAAGTCGGCATGATCGACATCCTTGTAAACAATGCCGGCATCATTATGAGAAAACCGATGCTTGAGATGGAGGCGGATGAATTCCGCAGAGTCATCGATGTAGACCTGAACGCACCGTTCATCGTTTCCAAAGCGGTTATCCCGGGAATGATCGAAAAGGGACACGGCAAGATCATCAACATCTGCTCCATGATGAGCGAGCTCGGACGCGAGACTGTATCCGCATACGCGGCAGCCAAAGGCGGACTGAAGATGCTTACAAGAAACATCTGCTCCGAGTACGGAGAGTACAACATTCAGTGCAACGGCATCGGACCCGGATACATCGCTACACCGCAGACAGCTCCGCTGCGTGAGCGTCAGGCTGACGGAAGCAGACATCCGTTCGACCAGTTCATCGTGTCCAAGACACCGGCTGCAAGATGGGGCAACCCGGAAGACCTTCAGGGACCGGCAGTATTCCTTG
Organism: Candidatus Mediterraneibacter guildfordensis; assembly: GCA_019112735.1. GTDB lineage: Bacteria > Bacillota > Clostridia > Lachnospirales > Lachnospiraceae > Mediterraneibacter > Mediterraneibacter guildfordensis. The sequence goes on along the minus strand of DXIS01000033.1, from coordinate 53,474 downwards.
CTTCTGACGCTTCAAATTTCGTAAACGGACATATCCTTTATGTAGACGGCGGCATCCTTGCCTATATCGGTAGGCAGCCGTAAGCAATTTGTACAAAATGACATAAAGGATTTTGTATAAATTGCAAAAAAGAACCCTAAAACATAATTATGATGCAAATAAGGACGCTATTTTAAATAAATAGCGTCCTTTTTTTGCGCATTTTTACTAATTATAATGGATTATAGAAAATAAGAGAAGGAGGCACTTACAGATGGAGAAATATTATCTGGCTGTTGATATCGGCGCATCCAGCGGACGCCACATGCTCGCCAGCATGAAGGACGGAAAGATGCAGCTCGAGGAAGTGTACCGTTTCCCGAACGGAATGGACAATAAGAACGGAACACTTTGCTGGGATGTGGACCGCCTGATCACCGAGATCAAAAACGGACTGAAGAAGTGTAAAGAGATCGGCAAGATCCCGGTATCTATGGGAATCGATACCTGGGGCGTGGATTACGTGCTGCTCGATAAGGATGACAATATCCTGGGCGATACTGTCGGATACCGTGACAGCCGCACAGAGGGGATGGATGAGAAAGTCTATGAAGTGATCCCGCAGGATGATCTGTATGCGAGGACCGGCATCCAGAAGCAGATCTTCAATACGATCTATCAGCTCATGTCTGTGAAAGAGTCCCATCCGGAATATCTGGAACAGGCGGAGACGATCCTGATGATCCCGGATTACTTCAACTTCCTGCTCACAGGCGTGAAGATGAACGAGTATACAGAGGCTACGACCGGGCAGCTGATCAGTCCGAAGACCAATGACTGGGATTACGAGCTGATCGATATGCTGGGATATAACTCTAAGATGTTCCGTCCGGTATCCATGCCGGGAACCGTAGTCGGTGATTTTACGGAGGATGTACAGAAGGAAGTGGGCTTCAACTGTACGGTTGTCCTGCCGGCCACGCATGACACAGGAAGCGCGGTGCTCGCAGTTCCGACCAATGATGATGACGCTGTATACATCAGTTCCGGTACATGGTCGCTGATGGGGATCGAGCGCAAAGAGGCGGACTGCTCCATGGAGAGCATGAAAGCAAACTTCACGAACGAGGGCGGATATGACCACCGGTTCCGCTATCTGAAGAATATCATGGGCCTGTGGATGATCCAGTCCGTGAAGAAAGAGTTCACGGAAGACCTGTCCTTTGCCGAGATCTGTGAGATGGCGTCAAAGGAGACCATCCCGTCCATCGTGGACTGCAATGACGACTGCTTCCTGGCTCCGGAGAGTATGATCGAAGCGGTGCAGAAGTTCTGCCGCGACACGGATCAGCCGGTTCCGGAGACGGTGGGCGAGATCTCATCGGTCATCTACAACAGCCTTGCAAAATGCTACGGCGATACAGTGGAAGAGATCGAAGCCATCACCGGTAAAAAATACAGCACCATTTATGTGGTGGGCGGCGGCTCCAATGCCGGATATCTGAATGAACTGACGGCAAAATATACAGGAAGAAAAGTTTCCGCCGGCCCGTCCGAGGCTACAGCCATCGGAAACATCATCGTTCAGATGCTCCATGACGGTGTGTTCGCAAGCCTCCCGGAGGCAAGGACATGCGTGAAAGAGTCATTTGACGTGAAAATGTACGAGTAAAAATAGAAATCATTTATACATAACAGGAGGTATACCAATGTTAGTTGACACAAAAGCAAGAGTAGGCGTATTTTCCATCGCGCTGGGCGCATATCTGCCCCAGTTCCCGTCACTGGTGCCGGAGTTCGAGGCTCAGTATGAGGCGTTCAAGAAGACGATCCCGGACACGGTCGAGATCATCGACGGCGGCATGGTGACGACAAAAGAGCAGTCCCAGGAAGCGGGCGACAAGTTCCGCGCAGCGGACGTTGACCTGGTGATCATGCAGCTCCTTACATACGCAACATCCTACAACATGCTGCCGGCTGTAAAGGACCTGGATGTGCCGGTTGTCCTTGTAAATGTGCAGAAGTTAAAAGCACTTGATTATGACCACACAGACATCGCGTCCTGGCTGGGCGAAGGCTATGCATGCGGCGCTGTAGGTGAGATGGTGGCAGACCTTGAGCGCTACGGCAAGAGACATGCCGTGATCACAGGCGTCGTAGAAGGCGGAGACCCGGGCGTTCAGAAAGAGATCGAGGACTGGTGCCGTGCAGCCCAGGTCAGAAGAAGATTCCGCGATACAAACATCGCTCAGATCGGAAGACCGTATCCGGGTATGATGGACCTCTATATCGACGAGTCCAACCTGTACAGAAGGATGCACCTCTATACAAAACAGTTTGACTGGGAGAAAATGTGGGCGATCGCAGATGACATTACAGATGAGGACGCGATCCGTGCGAAAGCCCAGGACATCCTCGACACATTTGACATCGAAGGCGGCGGAAGCATCGAAGAAGTATGGGAGATGGCAAAATATGTCGTTGCATTCGAGAAATGGGTCAAAGACGAGAAGCTCGGCCTCATCGCATCCCACTATGACGGATTCGCGCAGGGCAAGGCAGGCGTCCTCGACAGCATGCTGATCCCGGCGTTCTCCATGCTGATCAAACAGGGAACGGCGTGTGCGGTCGAAGGAGATATGAAGGTAGCCATGGCAATGAGCATCCTGAAGACCATCTCCGGCACAGGCCAGCTGGCTGAGATGTACTCCATCGACTTTAACGATGATATCGCGATCATCGGCCACAGCGGATCCGGCGATGCGGATATTTCCGATAAGAAACCGACCATGAAGATCGTGAAAGTATTCCACGGCAAGACAGGCGGCGGATACCTGACACAGTTCTATCCGTACACCGGCCCGGTTACATACCTTGCGATCACACAGGACGGAGACGGACACTTCAAGTTCATCGTGGCTGAAGGCGTGAACGAAGAGGGACCGATCCTTTCCTTCGGCGATACAAACATGCGGACACGCTTCACGTGCGGTGCAAGAGAATTCGTCAACCGCTGGAGTGAGTGCGGACCGACCCACCACTTTGCGGCAGCGACAGGAAGACATATCGATACCATCCTCAAAGTGGCGAAGATCTTCAATGTGCCTGTGGACATTGTAACAAGATAGTTTATTATTACATAAATGTGCCGGCAGTCCGGAATGCAGTTAATGCATCCGGGCTGCCGGCATTTTTGACAGATGTAAAACGAAGCCGTGTCCAGGCATCTTCTCTATGGAAGAAGATATCCATACATGACGATGAAGTGGCAGGCGCTTCCGGCCATGACGAACAGATGGAAGATCTCATGGCTGCCGAAGTTCTGATGTCTGCTGTTGAACAGAGGCAGCTTCAGCGCATAGATCACGCCGCCGATGGTGTAGATGATCCCGCCTGCAAGGAGCCATCCGAAAGCGGCCGGGGCAAGATTGCTGAGCAGCTGGGTGAACGCCAGCACACAGGTCCAGCCCATGCCGATGTAAAGTACGGAAGATACCCATTTCGGGCAGAAGATCCAGAAGGCCTTGATCAGGATGCCGGCGATGGCGATGCCCCACACGATGGAGAGCAGTATGATGCCGAGCCGTCCCTTAAGTGCGATCAGGCATACCGGGGTGTAGCTTCCTGCGATCAGGATGGAGATCATCATATGATCGATCTTCTTGAGCAGTTTGTTGACCCGCTCGGATATGTCAAATGTATGATAAGTTGTACTTGCCGCGTACAGTAAGATCAGGCTGGCGGCATAGACGGACATTGCGATGATATATACGCTGTCCGGCTGATGCGCAGCTTTGATCAACAGCGGGACGGATGCGATGGCCGCCATGACCATGCCGATAAAATGTGTGATCGCACTTCCGGGATCTTTTATCCGGAATTTCCCTGACGGTTTATGGATGCTGACGGGCGCGTCCATCTGGACTGCCGCTTTCATAGTTCCGATGTTTGCCATAATATGCACCTCCATACGATAAAATATTTAAAAACCGATATATGGTTTTAAAAACTACATACAGTATATGCATATATTACATCAGGGATTCATAAAAATCAATTACAAATTTACACAAAATAAAAACCGGGTTTCCCCGGTTTTTGTGACTTATTTTATTTAATTATAGTGCCGGTCCTGCCCCGCAGTGCATCTTTTACTTTATCAAAGGATGTGATGCAGGCGGAACGTCCTTCGCCTTTTTCGATAAACTCAACGGCAGCCCGGAACTTGGGATACATGTTGTAGACACCGAAATGTCCTTCATCCATGTATTTTTTGGCCTGTTCTACGCTGATCTCCCCGAGGCGTTCCTCGTCCGGCTGTCCCATATTGATGGAAACCTGCTCTACATTGGTAAGGATGATGAGCATGTCAGCGTTGATGCCTTCCGCCAGTTTGCCGGCGGCAAGGTCTTTTTCAATAACGGCGCTGGCGCCCTTTAAGTGGTTGTCCTGTTCCATGACCGGGATCCCGCCGCCGCCTGCGGCGATCACGACCTGATCCGCATCAAGGAGTGCATTGACGGCATCCAGTTCGACGATCTTTACCGGGTTCGGCGCTGCGACTACACGGCGGAAGCCTTTTCCGGCTTCTTCGATCACGTAGTTTCCTTTTCGGCGTTCTTCATTGGCCTCCTGTGCGTTCATATAACGGCCCAGAACTTTGGTGGGCGTATAGAATGCCTCGTCATAGGTATCGACGATCACCTGGGTCAGGATCGTGCTGACCGTGCGGTAGATCCCCCGGTTCAGGAGCTCTTCACGGATGCCGTTCTGCAGGTCGTATCCGATATAGCCCTGGCTCATGGCGGAGCATACGGACATGGGGCATGCCGTGTATTCCGGATGTGCTTTGGCGAATTCGTTCATGGCCGTATGGATCATGCCGACCTGGGGCGCGTTGCTGTGTGTGATCGCGACCTGGTAGCCTTCTTCGATGAGGTCGGCGATGCATTTTGCCGTGTGGCTGATCGCTGCCTTCTGCTCGGGAAGCGTGGTCCCGAGAGCGCGGTGTCCTAATGCTAATACAACTCTTTTTTTCATAACTGTCTCCATTCCGCTGCCGAAGAGGCAGCTGTTCTATATTTTCCAATCTCAATTACGACGGATCATTTATAGAAAGTTTACTATCATTTCAGAGAAAAATCAACCGAAATGAATATATGACGTCGGCGGCGAACAGCGCATACAGGACGGCGCATACGATGATCCTGCGCGAATGCCCGAGCTTCATGTACCGGTCTGTCCAGCGGGGCGCGAGATAATACAGGAATGCGCACCCGATGATCGCGAACGATACAGAGCCACCGAGGTAAATCCTGCCGTTCAGGTTCAGGAAGAAGTCGCTGTAATCATGGACCCGGATCCCGGTGAGCAGTTCAATGACGGCGGATGAAAGGTACTCCAGTGCAGAATACAGAAGGAGATTCAGCACAAAAGTGGTTACCGGTTTCCTGTAGAACCGGCGGACCAGCAGGAGTGAAAGTACGCCGTAGGCGCCGTAGAGCGGGAGCCACGGACCGGACAGGACAGGCTCCGCCGTCCAGATCCCGGTGGTGATCAGCTGCAGCAGCGTCTCCAGGAGCCATCCGAAAATCGAGAATGCCGCAAACAGGAACAGATAGGAAAGTCCGTCGTATCTGCGGGCGGGGTTCACCGGATTTTTGACGGCGCGAAGGGGCGGCTGCACCGAGAAAAGGAAGACCGGATACTGTTCCGGATCAAAGTATGAGATTTTTGTATACGGACCCTGTGAGTCGTCATACAGCGCTTTGCTGATGAGCAGCTCATCCTCGGAAGGAACATGCTCCAGATAGGAATCATTAAGCGATTCATATCCCGGTGAGCGGGAGAGAACATAGTTCCTCCGGAGGGTTGCATAGATCTCGGCGCGGCACGCAGCTACGTAGGGGTGTACAAATACATAGCTTAAGAGGCCGAGCGTACAGAGCGAGAGAAAATGCCATCCGAGGAAAGACAGGTCAAGAAGAAAGAACTTCCATTTATTCCGGCGCATGAGTTGACGGGACAGGGTGAAAGCGTCTTTGCGGCTGACCTTTGGATTTTCCGCCAGTATGTACGGGATCAGGATATACTCATAGTGCTTGGCGATCCCGCCGATGACCGTAAGATTCCACAGGAACTGGAAAAAGGAGCGGCAGAGCATGACCCATGCCGGATGACGTTCGCTGCGGAGCTTATACAGGAAGAAGATCTTGGAGACCGGCGTCTGCCTGTAACTGCGGTTCTCCAGAAAGAAGCGCCGCTCTCCGATGATCAGGATATTGCTGACGAAGATCTGATATAAAAATGCCAGTAAAACGCTGACGGCCGCAAAGAACACCGAGAGGCCGAATCCATCGGTAAAAGCGGTGTTTATGGTACGGAGCAGCGTGAAAAAAACGGAAATTGTTGAAGAGAACAGGTCGATCAGTACGGCGATGACGTCCTCGACGATCCCGTTGAAAAGAGCCGGAAGCGGGGTCTTCTCTGCAAAGTTGCGGACGGCTCCGATCACGGCGTCAGAGTTGGGGACGGTCAGGGTAAAGACCGCTTCGGCCGGCTCCGGGGATGAAGGAATCTGCAGATTGAGAAAGGTTGTGGAAACGGCGTATGACGCCGTGAGTATGGCGATCAGGAAGCAGACTGAGATCATGCGCCAGTAGTTCTGTTTGAGCAGTGCGATCGCCTTTCTTTTCATGATCTTTCTTTTCCACATGAGATATCGTTCCCTTCGTGTTAAATCTGTATCTGTAAAATGATAGTTAATTATAAGTTATCTGCCGGATAATGTAAAGCGTTCTCATTTATCCGGATGGAGCGCTTCGTGCTCCCGCCGGATCTCGGCGAAGCAGTCGGGCGCGGTCCAGGTGCTGTTGGTGGGGGTCAGGACCGCTTTATACGGGAACGGGCCGGCGCCGCATCTCCGAAGGGCGGCAAGCGCCTGGTTGAGCCGGTTTTCGCTGAGAAAGCAGAAGATGAACATGGGGGCCGGAAGCTCCGGACCTTCATAGGATCCTTCTGCCGGAAGGATATCCTTCAGGCCGGCAAGTGATCCGAGGGGCTGGTTATAGTTTTCTTTTGAAATGCGTTTCATGCGTATGCGCAGCGGGAAGAGCGCGGCTTCGATCTTGAGGAGCGTCTCTTTCTCCGGCGCGTTGAAAAGCAGGATGGTTTCTTTCATAATATCTGTCTGGTCTCCTTTTGCATATTTTCCTTATTGTAATCCATGATTTTGAAAAAGAAAAGGACTTTCGCCGATTCACGTACCGGGAAAATCTGCATATATTTCAGATAGAAGTTTCGTCGTCTCAGAGGGAGCGGCATAAGACCGGAAAAGAAAAGGAGGCGTCCGGCATGCGGATGTGTGAGCTGAAGGCCAGGGAGGTCATTAATATATGCAGCGGGAAGCGGCTGGGGCGGATCGTGGATGTGGAGATCGATCCGTGCAGCGGTGCGGTGGAATCTGTGATCATACCGGGGCCCGGGCGGATCTGCGGCTTCCTCGGAACAGACTGCGAGTATGTGATCCCCTTCGGCTGCATCCGGACGATCGGGCCGGATACGGTGATCGTGGAGATTCAGGAAGAAAAGTTTTTGCAAAAGTTTTGACGATTGTGTATAATGTACGCAGATTGGAAAGAAAGGCGGAAAATACTATGAGATGTCCATATTGCGGCAATCCTGATACAAGGGTGATCGATTCCCGTCCGGCTGAGGATAAAAGCTCCATCAGACGGCGCCGTTCCTGCGATGAGTGCGGCCGCAGGTTTACGACGTACGAGAAGGTGGAGACCATCCCGCTGATCGTGATCAAAAAGGATAATAACCGGGAGCAGTACCAGCGTTCCAAACTGGAAAAAGGGATCCTAAGCGCGTGCTACAAACGCCCCGTTCCGGCGGATGAGATCCAGAAGACGATCGACGAAGTGGAACTGGAGCTTTTTAACCGGGAAGAGAAGGAACTTCCAAGCAGTGTGATCGGCGAGATCGTGATGGAGAAGCTGGAGAAACTGGATCCGGTGGCTTATGTGCGGTTCGCGTCCGTATACAGGGAATTCAAGGACGTGAATACGTTTATGGATGAACTGAAGAAGTTCCTGCAGTAAGTTATGCGCACCTATAAACTGACGATCGCCTATGACGGGACACGCTGGCAGGGCTGGCAGCGGCAGGCGATGACAGAGCGGACGGTGCAGGGCGTGCTGGAACGGACGATATCAGAAGCTCTGGGATACCCGGTGGAAGTGAACGGTTCCGGACGGACCGACGCCGGGGTCCATGCCTCGGGGCAGACTGCCAGTGTGGTCCTCTCCGGCGCGGCTGATGCCGATCTCTTCACGGGGAAGGTCAATGCAGTGCTGCCGGAGGACATCCGCATCCTTGACGCGCAGCTTGTGAAGAACGGATTCCATGCACGGAAGAGCGCCGTGGGAAAAGCCTATGAATATTATGTGGATGCCGGGGAACGGCCGGATGTATTCCGGCGCCGGTACTGTTATCATTTTCCGTACAGCCCTGATCTGGATGCGATGCAGAAAGCAGCCCGGTATCTGGAAGGAACGCATGATTTTGCAGGGTTCACGGACAAACGGGATGAGACGTCCACAAAACGCACGATCTATGCTATAATGATCAGCAGGCGGGACGATCTTATAACGTTCCGGTTCGAGGGCAGCGGCTTTATGTATCATATGGTCAGGATCCTGACGGGCACGCTGCTGGAGGCAGGCGCAGGGCGGCGCACGCCGGAGAGCGTGCAGGACGTGCTGCGGACGAAAGACAGAGGACAGGCCGGATTTCCTGCGCCGGCGAGAGGACTGTTCTTAAAAGAGGTATGGTATGAAAAAACTGATATCATGGAATGTAAACGGAATCCGGGCGTGTGTCCAGAAGGGATTCCTTGATTTTTTTAGAGAGGCGGATGCGGATATCTTCTGCATCCAGGAGACGAAGATGCAGGCGGGACAGCTGGAACTGGATCTCCCGGGGTATCATCAGTACTGGAACTACGCCGTGAAGAAAGGCTATTCCGGCACGGCGGTATTTACGAAGGAGGAGCCTTTAAGCGTGTCTTACGGCATCGGGATCGAAGAACACGATCAGGAAGGCCGCGTGATCACCTGCGAGTTCGGGGATTATTACTTTGTCACGGTATATACGCCCAACTCCCAGAATGAACTGGCGCGCCTTGATTACCGGATGAAATGGGAGGACGATTTCCGCGCGTATCTGAAAAAGCTGGAAGAGAAAAAACCGGTCATCGTGACAGGGGACATGAACGTGGCGCATCAGGAGATTGACCTGAAGAACCCGAAGACAAACCGGAAGAATGCCGGCTTCACAGATGAAGAGCGGCAGAAATTCACGGAACTGCTGGACGCAGGTTTCGTGGATACGTTCCGGTATTTCTATCCGGACCGGGAGGGGATCTATTCCTGGTGGTCCTACCGGTTCAGCGCCCGGGCGAAGAACGCGGGGTGGCGCATCGATTATTTCTGCGTGTCGGAGAGCCTGAAGGACAGGCTGGCCGATGCGAAGATCCTGACTGACGTCATGGGATCGGATCACTGTCCGGTGGAACTGGATCTGAAGTAAAATATAGAAAGAGGATGAGTTAAATGACAAAAATCGATATTATTTCCGGCTTCCTCGGAGCCGGAAAGACAACACTGATCAAAAAGCTGCTCTCCGAGGCGTTTACAGACGAGCAGGTCGTACTGATCGAAAATGAATTCGGAGAGATCGGCATCGACGGCGGATTCCTGAAAGAATCCGGCATCGAGATCCGTGAAATGAATTCCGGATGCATCTGCTGCTCCCTGGTCGGAGATTTCGGCAAATCCCTTCGTGAAGTCGTGGATACCTACCATCCGGACCGGATCCTGATCGAACCTTCAGGGGTGGGCAAGCTCTCGGACGTGATCAAAGCCGTGCAGGATGTGCAGGCGGAGATCGACGCGGAGCTGAACAGCTTCACGACGGTGGTGGATGTGACGAAATGCCGGATCTACCGCAAGAACTTCGGAGAATTCTTCAGCAATCAGATCGAATATGCCGGAGCGGTCATTTTAAGCCGTACGGATAAGGCAAAACCGGAGAAGATCGAGGAGAGCGTGGCGCTTTTGCGGGAACTCAATGACAAGGCGCCGTTTATCACAACCCCGATCTCAGAGCTTCCGGGCAAAAAAGTGCTGGAAACGATGGAGTCAGGGAAATCCCTGGAGGAAGAACTTCTTGATGAGATCATCTGCCCGGAGTGCGGACATCATCATCATGATCACGACCATGATCATCATCACGATCACGACCATGAGCATCATCATCACCACGATCATGCGGGGCATCACCATGCGGACGAGGTGTTTACAAGCTGGGGACGTGAGACGATCCATAAATATACGAAAGAACAGATCGGCGGCATCCTGAAGGCGCTGGAATCCGATCCGGCATACGGAAACGTGCTCCGTGCGAAGGGCATGGTGGCCGGCGAGGACGGCGAATGGATCTATTTTGACATGGTCCCGGAGGAACATGAGGTACGCACCGGCGCGCCGGAGTACACAGGCAGGATCTGCGTCATCGGTGCGCAGCTCGATGAAGACAGGCTGGCCGGGCTGTTCGGACTGGCATAAAACAGGCATGACAGAGGTGAATGACAATGAATGAACCGGATGTAATGGTTTATCTGATGACCGGCTTCCTTGACAGCGGCAAGACCCAGTTCCTGACCTTTACGCTAAAGCAGGATTATTTCCAGATCGACGGCAAGACGCTCCTCATCCTCTGCGAGGAGGGGGAAGAAGAGTATGATCCGATGGAAATGCTTAAGTACGGCGTTGTGATCGAGCGGGTGGAGGACCAGGAAGACCTGACGGCAGAATGGCTGCAGGAGATGGAACAAAAACATGAGCCGGAACGCGTTGTGGTGGAGTACAACGGCATGTGGAAGGTCAGCGATTTTGAAAACCTGAAGTTGCCGGATGGATGGGGCATCAAGCAGAAGCTTACCACCGTGGACGCCAGTACGTTCCAGATGTATCTGACGAATCTGAAGCCGCTCTTCGTGGAGATGGTCCGGGGCGCGGACCTGGTGCTCTTTAACCGCTGTGAGGATATCAAACCCCTTGCCGGCTACCGCCGCAGCGTGAAGGTTGTAAGCCCGCAGGCAGAGGTTATTTTCGAGGACGAGCAGGGCGAGATCGAAAATATTTTTGAGGACGAGGTGCCCTATGACCTGAATGCCCCGGTCGTTGAGATCGCAAAGGAAGACTACGGGATCTGGTATGTGGATATGATGGAAAATCCCGACCGCTATAAAGGGAAGGTCGTCGAATATACAGCAAAAGTGCTGAAGCCGCGGACATTCCCGGCGAAGGTATTCATGGCCGGGCGGATGGCCATGACCTGCTGTGCGGACGATACGTCTTTCCTCGGGTACGTGTGCAGGAGCGCCTATGCGCCGAAGCTGAAACCCGGACAGTGGGTGAAGATCCGGGCAAAGATCCGGTTCGCGAACCTGTCGGTCTACAGGGGAGAGGGACCGGTGCTGGAAGCAGAGAATATAGAACTTGCAGACCCGATAGAAGAACTGGTATACTTCAATTAAGCTTCAATCAGGAGGAAAAGAAAATGGAGAAAAAATATGATGTGATCGCTCTTGGCGAACTTTTGATCGACTTTACAATGAATGGGCAGAGCGAACAGGGAAACAATATGTTTGAGGCATGCCCGGGCGGAGCGCCCTGCAACGTACTCGCACTTCTCAATAAGATGGGAAAGAAAACGGCATTTATCGGGAAAGTGGGCAAAGACCAGTTCGGCACGCTGCTTCGTGAAACCATTACAGAGGCAGGGATCGATGCGTCTCATCTGGTGACGGACGACCAGGTCAACACGACTCTTGCATTCGTGCACACGTTCCCGGACGGAGACCGTGAATTTTCTTTCTACCGGAATCCGGGCGCGGATATGATGCTGACAGAGGAGAATATTGATCCGGCATTTATCGCCCAGACAAAGATCTTCCACTTCGGAACCCTGTCCATGACCCACGACGGGGTGCGCGCGGCTACAAAGAAAGCGATAAAGGCTGCAAAAGACGCGGGCTGCCTGATTTCATTCGATCCGAACTTAAGGCCGCCGCTCTGGTCATCCCTTGACCTTGCGAAAGAGCAGATGGAGTATGGATTCGGCGTGTGCGACATCCTGAAGATCTCCGATAATGAGATCCAGTTCGTGTCCGGAAAAGAGGACTATGACGAAGGGATCGCATACCTTCAGGAAAAATACAATATCCCGCTGATCCTGCTGACCATGGGCAAAGACGGCAGCCGTGCATATTATAAGGGAATGCGCGTGGAGCGTCCGGGATTCTCCGTAAAGGCCATCGAGACCACAGGCGCCGGAGATACATTCTGCGGAAGCACGCTGAATTACATCGCAGAGCACGGGTTCGACGATCTGACAGAAGATAACCTTGGCGAGCTGCTCACATTCGCCAATGCGGCGGCAGCGCTTGTTACTACAAAGAAGGGCGCGATCCGGGCAATGCCGGTGAGAGAAGACGTAGAGGCGCTGATCCGGGGATAGATTCCGGATCACAATAACAGATCCAGGGAGGATAGAAAAATGGCAGTTGTAAAATTAACGACAGAGACTTTTGATCAGGAAGTGCTTCAGGCAGGCCAGACGGTGCTGGTTGATTTCTATGCGGACTGGTGCGGCCCGTGCAAGATGATGGCTCCGGTTGTCGAGGAGCTTGCAGGCGAAGAGCCGGGCGTGAAGGTGTGCAAGATCAATATTGATGAAGAGATGGCGATCGCACAGCGGTACGGGGTTATGAGCATTCCTACATTTATCGCATTTAAGAATGGTGAAGTGGCCGGAAAACAGGTCGGCGCGCTGCCGAAGAGCAAATTGCAGGAGCTTGTAAGATAAAGCACAGAACAGACAGAGAAAACATCAGACACAGGAACCGGAGAACCTGATCCGTACAGGGTCTCCGGTTTTCTATAATTGATTCTGTTAGGAGTGAACGGACAGGAGGTTCCCATGTCTTTACAGTTTATATTCGGCAATTCGGGCAGCGGCAAATCCCACCGCCTGTACCGGGACATTATAGAGCAGTCAATCCGCCATCCGGAGAAGAACTATATCGTTCTCGTCCCGGAACAGTTTACGATGCAGATGCAGAAGGATCTGTGCCTCATGCATCCGCGCGGCGGCATCATGAATATCGACGTCTTAAGTTTCGGGCGTCTGGCGCACCGGGTCTTTGAGGAACTGGGGCAGGAGAGACGGACCGTCCTGGACGACGAGGGCAAGAACCTGATCCTCCGGAAGATCGCCGGGAATTATGAGGATCAGCTCACCGTGCTGAAAGGGAACCTTAAGAAGCAGGGATATATCAGTGAAGTGAAATCAGTGATCTCGGAGTTCACACAGTACGGGATCGGATTTGCGGAGCTGGATGAATTCATGGACGGGATCAGCCCGGACAGCTATCTGCATTATAAGCTGCAGGACATCCGCACGGTTTACGAGGGTTTTGAAGATTATCTGAGTGAGAAATATATTACAAAGGAAGAGATGCTGGATGTGCTCAGCAGTGTGGTCTCCCGGTCGGAGATCCTGAAGGGCAGCGTGGTCGCCATGGACGGGTTTACCGGATTCACGCCGGTCCAGATCCGTCTGCTGGGGGAACTGCTGCGGGCCTGCAGCCGGGTGGTGATCACGGTGACCATGGATGAGCGGGAGGATCCCTTTGTGTACAGCCATCCGTATCAGCTCTTTGCATTAAGTAAGCAGATGGTGACATCCCTTGTGAAGACGGCCCGTGAGACCGGGACGGAGATCGAGGAACCGGTCTGCCTGTACGGGAAGCCGCCGAAGCGGTTTGAACATAATGAACAGATGGCCTTTCTTGAATCGGAGCTGTTCCGGTATTCGGGGGCGCAGTATCGCGTAAAGGGCGGGGCGGCGGCAGAGGCCGGAACGCAGGCACAGGTCGGGACAGGCGCGGTGTCTCTCCACGAGGCCCGGAGCCCCCGGCAGGAAGCGCAGTCTGCGGCAGGGGAGATCCGCCGTCTGGTACGGGAAGAAGGATACCGCTACCGTGACATCGCGGTGATCACTGCGGATATGAATGTGTACGCGGATGCGCTGGAGAAGGCGTGCGGGCTCTATGATATCCCGGTATTCATGGATCACAAGAAGAGCATCCTGCTCAATGCATTTGTGGAATATATCCGGAGCCTTCTGGCGATGGCGGAGCAGAATTTTTCTTATGACAGTGTGTTCCGCTTCCTGCGGACCGGCCTGGCCGGCTTCACGTACGAAGAGGTGGACCGGATGGAGAACTACTGTCTGGCGCTGGGGATCAAAGGCTATAAGAAATGGCAGCAGGCCTGGGTCAGACGGACAGCCGGGGCGGGGGAGGAAGAACTGCAGGAGCTTAACCATCTCCGCGTGCGGTTTGTGGAGAAGATCCAGGACCTTGTCTATGTATTAAAGCAGAGGCGCAAGACCGTGCGCGATGTGACGCTGGCGGTGTATGAGTTTATCGTGGCTGAGCAAATGCAGGAGCAGATCGCCGGGATGGAAGCCCTCTTTCAGGAGCAGGGCGAACTGGCGCTGGCAAAGGAATATGCGCAGATCTACCGGATCGTGCTGGATCTGTTTGATAAGTTCGTGGAGCTTCTGGGCGACGAAAGCATTTCGCTGAAAGAGTACTGCGACCTGCTGGACGCGGGGCTTGAGGAGGCGAAGGTGGGCGTGATCCCGCCGAGCCTCGACCAGGTCGTGATCGGGGATGTGGAGCGGACCCGGATCAAAAATGTCCGGGCGCTGTTCTTCCTGGGCGCGAATGACACCCTGCTTCCCGGCAATGCGGGGGCAGGCGGATTTCTGTCCGTGCGGGACAGGGAGAAGTTCCGGGAGAAGGAGATGCCCCTGTCGCCGGGCCCGAAAGAGCAGGTGTATATCCAGAAATTCTATCTCTATATGAACCTGACGAAGCCGTCGGAGTACCTGTATCTGTCATGGTCGAAAGTGTCAGCGGAGGGCAAAAGCATCCGGCCGGCCTATCTGGTAAATGACATCCGCAGGCTTTTCCCGGACCTGCAGGTCGCGGACGAAGAGAAGCGGAAGATATCCGGTCGGGAGCTTTCGAAGAAAACCGGGATCCTGGCCGTGGCGGAAGGGGTGAGAGACCGCCGGCAGGGACTGGATCAGGAGTGGAAAGAATTGTATTCCCGGTTCTTCCGGGATGTATCCGAAAAAGAGGCCATGGAGCAGATCCTGGGGGCGGGATTCCTGAAGCGGGCGTATCCGGATCTTGCGCCGGGACAGGCGGAGGCGCTGTACCCGGATCCGGAGCGCATCAGTGTGACGAGGATGGAGAAGTTTACATCCTGCGCCTATGCCCATTTCCTGAGCTACGGGCTCCGTCTGTCAGACCGGGAGGAGTACAGCTTCGAGGCGGTGGATCTCGGGAATATCGCGCACCAGTCCCTGGAGCGTTTCTCCAGGAAGGCGGACCGGGAGAAGCTTCGCTGGCAAGAGATCCCGGATGACGTGAGGGATGAAATGATCGATGCGTGCGTGGAGGAAAGCGTGCTTGATTATGGCAATACGGTCCTTTTCAGCACGGCCCGCAATGAATATATGATCCGCCGGATCCGGCGGCTGATCCGGCGTTCGGTGTGGGCGCTTACGAAACAGCTGGAGAAGGGAGACTTTGTGCCGGGCGGGTATGAGCTGAAGTTCGGAAGCGGCAAGATCGACCGCATCGATATATGCGAAGATGAAGCGGATAACTGTGTGTATGTGAAAGTAACGGATTATAAGACCGGGATGAAGAGCTTTGATATTACCGCATTGTATCACGGCCTGCAGATGCAGCTCCCGGTGTATATGAATGCGGCCCTTGAGGCGGAGAAGGAGCGGTTCCCGGATAAGGAGATCGTGCCGGCAGGCATCTTCTATTACCGGATCCAGGATCCGGTGGTCGACCGGGCGGACAGCGATCAGGATGTGGAGGAACGGATCCTGAAGGAACTGAGGCTGGACGGACTTATTAACGATGAGAAATCATCGCTGGAGCATCTGGAGCGGGGGCTGGCAGGCCAGTCGCTTCTGATCCCGGCAGGGCGCAATAAGGACGGTTCGCTCAGTAAAAGTTCACGGGCCCTTCCGGCGGAAGTGTTCCGGACGGTGCTGGCCTATGCCGGTGAAAAGGAGAGACAGATCCGTGCGGATATCTGTGCGGGGAAGGCACAGGCCGCGCCCTATCAGATGAAGGAGGCGACCGGGTGCGACTACTGCGCCTACCGGGATATCTGCGGATTTGACCTGCGCATTGACGGCTGCAGATACCGGAGACTGGAGAAATATTCAATGGATGATGCGGTGGCGAAGATGTGGGCGGAGATGAAGAAGAGCGGAGGTGCGGATCAGTGAGTGTGAAATGGACAAGTGAACAGCAGAAAGTCATCGATCTGCGCGGCCGCAATATCCTTGTATCCGCCGCCGCCGGCTCGGGAAAGACGGCGGTGCTGGTGGAGCGGATTATCAGCCGGCTGACGCAGGATGATCCGCCGCTGGACGTGGACCGCCTGTTGATCGTGACGTACACGGAGGCCGCAGCGGCCGAGATGAAGGAGCGGATCGGAGCGGCGGTTGAGAAGCTGCTGGAGGCGCATCCGGGGGACGCCCACCTGGAGCGGCAGGCGACTTTGATCTACAGCGCGCAGATCACGACGATCCACAGTTTCTGCCTGTCAGTCATCCGGGATCACTTCCATGTGATCGGGATCGATCCGGGATTCCGGATCGCAGAAGAAGGGGAGCTGAAGCTTCTCAAACAGGACGTGATGGATGAACTGCTGGAGGCGTGTTATGCGTCCGGGGAGGAGAATTTCCTGGAGTTTACCGAGCGGTTCGGGACAGGCCGGAACGACCGGAAGATCGAGGGGATCATTCTGAAAATGTATGAATATTCCCGAAGCTATCCCCGGCCGGAGCGTTGGCTGGACCGGTGCGCTGCGTCGGGCGATCCGGCGGTGCTTGCAGAGGCCGCCGTGGAACGGGTCCGGACAAGGTCCGAGGATATACGCCGGGTGCTGGAGCGGGGGCTCAAGGTGTGTGAAACGCCGGACGGCCCTTACATGTACGGGGATATGCTGGAGTCGGATCTGAAGGAGCTGAAGAAGCTTGCGCAGGCCGGGGATTTTGACGGGATGTATGAGGCGGCTGCCGGCTTTACGTGGAAACGGCTGTCTTCGAAAAAGGATGAGACCGTCTCTCCGGAGAAAAAGGAGAAGGTGAAGAAACTGCGCGCCCAGGCGAAAGCGCTGCTTGATGACCTGAAGGCGGATTATTTCTATGTCCCCCGCCCGGTATGGGAGAAGGATATGGAGGACGCGGCCCCGTCCCTGGCCGTGCTGGCCGGACTTGTAAAGAAGTTCACGGCGCTGCTGGATGAGAAGAAACGGGCCCGGAACCTGATCGATTTCAGCGATATGGAGCAGTTCGCCCTGTCCATCCTCACGGAGGAAAAGGACGGACAGCTGGTGCCGTCAGCGGCAGCGCAGGAATATCAGGAACAGTTTGATGAGGTAATGATCGATGAGTACCAGGACAGCAACCTGGTGCAGGAGACGATCCTGAACAGTGTGTCGCGGGTGAGCCGCGGGCAGAATAATGTGTTCATGGTCGGCGATGTGAAGCAGAGCATTTACAGTTTCCGCATGTCCCGGCCGGAACTTTTTATGGAGAAATACCATACATACAGCCTGGAGGACAGTGACCGGCAGCGGATCGACCTCCACCGAAATTTCCGAAGCCGTGCCGAAGTGCTGGACAGTGTGAATTACATTTTCCGGCAGCTCATGCACCGGGAAATGGGCGGGATCGAGTATGACGATCACGCGGCCCTTTATCCGGGCGCACAGTTCCCGCCGCTTCCGGATCACGGGGAGGATCCGTACCGGAGTGAACTTCTTCTTCTGGATAAGAAGGATACCGGGGAGGATGACGCCGCGCAGGCGGAGGCAAGGATGATCGCCCGGCGGATCCACGGACTGATCCGGGACGGTTCGGTGTATGACAAGGAGACAGAAACGCTCCGGCGGGTCCGGTACAGCGATATTGTGATCCTGGCACGGAGCATCCGCGGATGGGCGGAGACCTGTTCTTCCGTGCTCGGGGAAGAAGGCATTCCGGCTTACTCGGTAAGCCGGGAGGGCTATTTCGAGACATACGAAGTGAGCGTGCTGCTGGACTATCTGAGGATCCTGGACAATGCAAGGCAGGACCTGCCTCTGGCGGCCGTGCTGACCTCGCCTTTCGGCGGCCTGGATGCGCGGGAGCTTGCGGCGGTCCGGATCGCGTATCCGAACATACCCTTTTACCAGGCAGCGCAGATGTATGCGGAAGCACAGGATGCGGAGTGCGGACCCGGACAGAGCGCAGCGGATGGAACAGAGAGCGTCCCCGGGCAGAGCGCGGCGGAGAAGCTGCGGCAATTTTACGCCCGGGCGGCATATTTCCGGCGGAAAGTGCCTTACACGCCCATCCACGAACTGCTGGAGGAGGTCATGGAAAAGACCGGATACCGGCTGTACATCACGGCCATGCCGGGAGGCGCGCAGCGGGCGGCAAATCTCGACATGCTGACAGAGCGGGCGGCGGCGTTCGAGGGGACCAGCTATAAAGGTCTGTTTAATTTTATCCGGTATATCGAACAGCTGAAGAAATACGATGTGGATTACGGCGAGGCCGGGATCATGGATGAACAGGAGAATACGGTCCGCGTTATGAGCATCCACAAGAGCAAAGGCCTGGAGTTCCCGGTCGTGTTTGTGGCCGGGCTTGGGAAGAATTTTAGCACCCAGGACCTGAAGGGCAGCGTGCTGCTGCATTCCGAGTGGGGCGCCGGGCTGGACCTGATCGACCTTAAGCGCCGGACGAAGACACCCACATTCCTGAAAAAAATGATCCGCGAGCGCACGGTCCTTGAGAATCTTGCCGAGGAAATGCGCGTTCTCTATGTGGCGCTGACCCGCGCGAAAGAGAAGCTGATCATGACGGGCGCCGCGGAATTTACGGAAGACGGGGCGCTTAAGATGGAGAACAGCATCATCCGCCCGGAGGGGGCGAAAAAATATCTGGACTGGATCCTGCCCTGCATTATATCAGAGGATACGGGCGAGGTGAAATCGGATGCGCCGGTCGATATCCGGACAGCCGGTGCGGAAGAACTCCGCCCGGCAGAGACGGAGATCCGGGGGGAAGAACTTGCGGAAGATGCGTTCCGCCACTGGGACGCCTCGAAGACGGAACTGCCGGAATTCAGGAAGCGGCTGGATGATCAGCTGGACTACAGTTATCCATTTGAGAACGAAGGAAAAATGAAGCTGAAGTTCACGGTCTCTGAACTTAAAAAACGGGCGGTCCTTGCAGAAGAAGCCGGTGAAGAGATGTATGAGGAGCCGGAGGTGATCCCTCTTCTTCCGGCATTTATGAAGGAAGAGGAAGCGCTGACCGGGGCATCCCGGGGAAGCGCCTACCATAAACTGATGGAGCTTCTGGATTTCCGCGAGGAATACGGGGCGGCGGACGGTGAGGATAAGCTCGCTGGAGCGGTCGGACATTTCCGTGAAACGGGCCGGCTCACAGAAGAGATGGCAGCCTGCATCCGTTCCCGGGACATCCTCAGATTCCTGACCTGCAGATCCGGCAGACGGATGTCCGCGGCGGCCCGGGCCGGACGGCTGTACCGGGAGCAGCCCTTCGTCATGGCTGTTGACGCCCGTGAGATCTATCCGGAAGACCGGTTCGGCGAGAAGATCCTCGTGCAGGGGATCATAGACGTCTATTTCGAAGAAGCGGACGGGCTCACCGTTCTCGACTACAAAACAGACCGGGTAAAAACAGCGGATGAACTGAAAGAAAAATATCACGCGCAGCTCGACTATTATGCTGAAGCGCTGGAAAAACTGACTGGAAAGCCGGTGAAAGAAAAAATCATCTATTCATTTACACTGGGAGAGGAGATCATCGTATGAGAATCCTGATGTGGTATCTGATCATTATTAACGTTGTGACATGGATCACATACGGGCTGGATAAATGGAAAGCGAAAGCCGGAAAATGGCGGATCCCGGAGCGGACCCTCCTGCTGCTGGCGCTGATCGGCGGATCCGTCGGCGCGCTGGCGGGCATGATGCTGTTCCGGCACAAGACAAAGAAAGCAAAGTTTTTCATCGGCGTGCCGGTGATGTTCGTAGTGCATTGCGTGATCGTTGCGGCGGTGGTGCTGCGGTAGATTCCTGTTTATCGAACTGAACGGAACTTGCAGCATAGAATACAACAATAAATTTCTATGAGAATACGGATTCACGGAATAAGGGATAAAACCTTCCCGTTTCCGGTTCCGCAGCTTAAGAAAAACTACAAAAACGGAACACTGACAAAGAACAGGAGCAGAGATGAAGAACTCGCATTCGCTCAGACAACTTCATCTCTGCTCCTAAAGTCAGCGCTCCGTTTTTTACTTTTTCTACAGCCGCTCCACAGTCACCGGTACGGCTTTATCCCTTATTCCGTGAATCCGCATTCTGATTGAATCCCTATACCAGCTCCGCATTTTTGTGGATGGTATCGCTGATCACTTTTTCTACATATTCCCCGATATGTCTTTTTGTATCTTTATCCAGCTGATCCGGATAGATCGGCTTTCCGTATTCGATCACGACGTGGGTCTTCCGAATCTTCGGCAGATGATTCTCGAAGATTTCCGCGGTGTTGTTCATGGAGATCGGAACGATGGCGCATCCGCTCTTGGTCGCGATCTTCAGGGCGCCGTCGCGGAATGGCAGCATGCTAAGTTCCTCACCGGGATTCCGGGTCCCTTCGGGGAAGATGCAGATGGAGATCCCGTTTTTGACATAGTCGATGGCCTGCAGGATCATCTTCAATCCTTCCTTCGGGTCTTTCCGGTCAAGGAAGAGGCAGTGCAGACGGCGCATCCAGGAAGAAAGTCCCGGATATTTTTCCATTTCTTTTTTTGCCACATAGCCGGTCGGGCGTCTGCATCTGCTGTAGGTGAGCAGGATGTCAAAGTAACTCCGGTGGTTGCCGATAAAGAGGACCGGCTCATCGGGAACATTTTCTTCCCCGATCACGGTTGTCCTGACGCCGGTGATCCGGAGGATCGATCTGAATGCCCACTGGACGATGCGCAGGGAGCAGATGTCGCTGGTCTGCGGGGATGATTTGTGAAGAAGCCACATGACCAGGCGGACAGGCGCTGTTATGATGAGGAACAGCACGACGAATATTACGACAAATATGAAACGGATCATGATTTAACCCTCATTCTCTCTTGTATTACTGCACAATACGCCGGATGGCGGGCGTGCGCTACTGATAATTATACTCTGTGAAAATCGAAAAAACAAGCATGAAGAACGCGGGGGATTCATATGTTTATAGAGAACTTTAAATGCAGCGGGAGTCTGGGATGAAATGCTTTGTGGCGGGGGTTCTGATCCTGGCTGTGCTGTCCGTCCTTCCGGGATGTGTGACGCAGTACGACAGTGCGATGAAGCTTAGGGATCTTGAGTTTACCGTGACAGATGAGGAGGATGCCCCGGAAGAGCTGCGGACGATGATCGATGAGGCCAGAGAGGATCCGTACCGGCTCATTTTTGCAGAGCAGGGGCTCCTCTGGATCGCGGAGGGCTACGGAAGAAAGGAGACGACGGGGTACAGTGTGGAAGTCAGGGAACTGTACGAGACGGAGGACGCCGTACATATCCGGACCCGGCTGCTCGGACCGGGGGCGCAGGAGGAGATCCGCGGAGCCCCGACGTATCCGTGCGTGATCGTACAGATGGAATATATTGAAAAAGATGTGTTGTTTGACTGAGCAGGGAGTAAGGAGGAGCAGGATGGAACTGATCAGAAAACCGATCCATTACACGCAGGCGGGGAAGAATATCTTCCACCAGTTTTATCATGATGAGGACTATAATGTACCGGAGCAGAGGGAGGATGTGGGGCGGATCATCTGCGGCAGCGCAGGGCTGCGCTCGTCGGATATCCGGCCGGTGGAAAACGGGATCCGGATCACGGGGACGCTGGATTTCCATATCCTTTATATGACTTCTTCAGGAGATCCGAAACCGGCGGCGCTGGAGGGAAAGATCCCGTTCGAGGAGACCGTGTATACGGAGACAGACGGGAATGAGACATTTTACCTGTGTAATGCCCGGGTGGAGTTTACTCCGGTGCTGATCAACGGAAGAAAACTGATGCTGAAATTCATGGCGGAAATGGAACTCGGCCGGGAATGGATCCGGGACGCGGAGCTGACGGAGAATGTGGAATCTGATGTGCCGCTGTGCAGGAAAATGCGGAAGTTGAATCTGCTGAAGCTCGCGGTTTCCAAAAAGGATACATACCGGATCCGGGAGGAGGTCGCGCTTCCGGGGACGAAGGAGAGCATCGGAGAGATCCTGGTCACCGACGTCAGCCTCCGGAGGCTGGACATCCGTCCGGGACAGGATGAGATCAGCCTGCGGGGCGAACTGCAGATCTTCTGCATGTATCTGTCTGCAGGAGAGAAGGCGGACTGGTTCGAGCAGAGCGTGCCTTTTGAGGGGCGTGTCCTGTGCGACGGCGTCACGGAAGGCATGTACTACCATATCCGGCATGAACTGACGGATATTCTGACAGATATCCGGCCGGATGAGGACGGAGAGCTGAGGCTGATCGGCATCGAGGGGATGCTGACGCTGGAGATGCACATCTTTGAAGAGGAAGAAACTGAGATCCTGGAGGACCTGTATTCGCTGGAGCAGGTGTGCACTTATAAAACCAGCGGGACGGACCTGGAAGAACTGCTCATGCAGAACCGGTCCGGCTGCCGGGTGGCGGAGCGGCTGACCCTGCCGGAACTTAAGGACGACGTCCTGCAGATCCTGCACAGCACGGGGACGATCCAGGTAGAGCGCAAAGAGTATGTGCCGGAAGGCATCCGGATCGAAGGGATCCTTCATCTGTCCTTCCTCTATCTGAAAGGAAGCGACGAGGAGCCGTACGGAAACTGGCAGGGTATGGTCCCGTTCAGTTATCTGGTGGAATATCCGGACCTGCCGGAAAATGTATCCGACAGCATGGCATGCCATGTGGAACAGCTCTCGGTCGGTCTTGCAGGCAGCGGGACCGTGGAAGTCAAAGCGCTCCTGTCCTTCGATGTATTTCTGCGGAAAATGATCCCGGTGCAGGTGATCACGGAAGTCTCGCTCGCCCCGCAGGATATGGAGAAGGCGGCGGCAGCGCCCGGGATCGTCGGGCATATCGTGCAGGACGGCGAGGATCTGTGGGGACTGGCCAGAAAATACATGACAACAGTGGAAGGGATCATGGAGATCAACGGTCTGAGCGGAGAAAAAGTTTCACCCGGGGATAAATTGTTGATTTTTAAAGAAAATGTGAGTATACTATAAGCACACTGTATACAAGATACAGAACACAGGAGGACAAATGATGAATCAGCTGGAACTGAAGGCACTGGCCAAGATCAATCTCGGTCTTGACGTGCTGGGAAAGAGAGAAAACGGATATCACGATGTCCGGATGATCATGCAGTCGATTTATCTGTATGATACGATCCGGATCGAAAAGACGGGAGCGGACGAGGGGATCAGCCTTTGTTCCAATCTCAGCTATCTGCCGTCGGACGGAAACAATATCGCATACAAGGCGGCACAGCTTCTGAAGGAGGAGTTCGGGATCCGGGAGGGCGTGCGGATCACCCTGGATAAGCATATCCCGGTGGCGGCAGGCCTGGCGGGCGGCAGTTCCAACGCGGCGGCCGTGCTCTTCGGCATGAACCGGATGTTCCGGCTGGGACTTTCACAGAAGGAACTGATGGACCGGGGCGTGAAGCTGGGAGCGGATGTCCCCTACTGCATTATGCGGGGGACCGTGCTGGCGGAAGGGATCGGAGAAGAACTGACCCGGCTCCCGGCGATGCCTAAATGCACGGTGCTGATCGCAAAACCGCCGGTCAGCGTATCGACGAAGATGGTCTATGAGGCGCTGGATGCGGAAGAGATCCCGAAGCATCCGGACATTGACGGCATTATAAAAGGGCTGGAAGAAGGAGACTTAAGACAGATCGCCTGCAGCATGGGAAATGTGCTGGAGGATGTGACGATCCCGATGCATCCGGTGATCGCGCAGATCAAGCAGGAGATGCTGGAGGCGGGCGCCATCGGCGCCATGATGAGCGGAAGCGGACCGACGGTCTTCGGCCTGTTCGAGAACCGGGCGGCGGCGCGGACCGCGCAGAAAAATATCCGGGAAAAATCACTGGCCAGACAGGTCTATGTGACGAATATACACAGCGTGAGGAGGGACTGAGATGTCCATGGATTTTGAAGTAACTATGAATGAATACCTGCCCCTGAGAGATGTAGTGTTTAATACGCTCCGGCGGGCGATCCTCCGCGGGGAGCTGAAGCCCGGTGAGCGGCTGATGGAGATCCAGCTGGCCAATAAGCTGGGGGTGAGCCGCACGCCGATCCGTGAAGCGATCCGGAAGCTTGAACTGGAGGGCCTTGTCCTGATGGTCCCGCGAAAAGGCGCGGAAGTGGCGGAGATCACAGAGAAGAATCTGAGGGACGTGCTGGAGGTGCGCTGCGCGCTGGAGGAACTGGCGGTGCAGCTCGCCTGTGACCGGATCGACCCGGAGCGGATGCAGCAGCTGCTTGACGCGGCGGCTCATTTCCGGGATATCCTCGGGACGGCGGATATTACGGAACTCGGGGAGGCGGATGAAGCGTTCCACGACGTGATCTTCCAGGCGACGGACAACCGACGCCTCATACAGCTTCTTAATAACCTGCGGGAGCAGATGTACCGGTACCGCATTGAGTACCTGAAGAAGAAAGAATGCTATCCCCAGCTCCTGGAGGAACATGCGGCGATCATCCAGGCCATCCGGGAGCATGACAAGGCGAAAGCGACAGAGATCACGGTGCAGCACATCAACAATCAGGTTGACACGGTGGTGGATACGCTGCGGCACCGGTAGGCTGTATATTTTCACCGGAAATGGCAATACTCCCTGTATCAGTTCAGATACAGGGAGGGATTACATATGTATAAAAACCGGAAATTCAATATAAATCTCAGGCCGAAAGGGCGCCTGGCGGCTTTTGAAAAGTATGCGCCCGGGATCTGCATTGCGCTGGCCCTTATTCTGGCGGCGCTGGTCACCGGGTGGGTCTGCAGCAGGGCGGAGATGATCTCCCGCGCAGAACTGCAGGAGCATCTGGCGGATGAAGTGCTCCGCTTCCATGTGCTGGCCAACAGCGACAGCGAGGCGGACCAGGCCCAGAAGCTGTCGGTCCGGGATGCGGTGCTGGATTATCTGGAGGCGGAGATGCCGCAGGCTTCGGATGAAGAAGAAACCGAGCAGTGGATCCGGGGGCATGTGGATGAGATCGGGGCAGTGAGCCGGGATGCGGCCGCGGCTTCGGGAACGGATTATCCGGTGAGCGCGGCGGTGATGACCTGCTGGTTCCCGGATAAGACCTACGGGGATCTGACATTTCCGGCAGGAAACTATAAGGCGCTGCGGATCGAGATCGGCGAGGCGGAAGGGCACAACTGGTGGTGCGTGCTCTACCCGGCGCTGTGCTTTATGGATTCAACCAATGCGGTCGTGCCTGAAGAGGGACGGCAGAAACTGAAGAATGTATTGACAGAAGAGGAGTATTCCAGGATAACGGCGGACACGAAGTTCAGGATCCGCTGGTTCTTCTGGTAGAGACAGAATTATGACAGAATTTCTGATACGGCATTTTATCAAAGACTATAAAGAAGTGGAGAAGATATCCGTGCGGACCGCATACGGCGTGCTGGCCAGCATTGTGGGTATCTTCTGCAATGTATTCCTGTTCGCGGCAAAATTCGTGATCGGGCTGGTCCTGCACAGTGTGTCCGTTACGGCGGATGCGTTCAACAACCTGTCTGACGCGGGCTCGTCCATCATTAGCTTTGTGGGGGTGAAGATGGCGGAGAAGCCGGCGGATAAAGATCATCCTTTCGGTCACGGGCGGATCGAATATATTGCAGCGCTGGTGGTCTCCTTCCTCGTGCTGGAAGTGGGATTTACCTTTCTCAAGGATTCCATCGGCCGGATCCGGACGCCGGAAGCGCTGAACTTCCAGGCGGCGTCCGTGGCGGTGCTGGTCCTGTCCGTGGCGGTGAAGCTGTGGCTGGGGCTGTTTAACCGAAAGCTGGGGGAGAAGATTGACTCGAAGGTGATGATGGCGGTATTCACAGACTCCATGGGGGATGTGATCACCACATCCGCGACCATCCTGTCCCTTCTTTTCTTTGCCGTGACCGGGATCAATATCGACGGATTCGTCGGCGCGGGCGTGGCCCTTGTCGTCATGTGGGCCGGCGTGGGCATTGCCAGGGATACGCTGGAACCGCTGATCGGACAGGCCATCGACCCGGAAGTCTATGAGGAGATCAAACGGTTCGTGGAGAGCTATGACGGGATCGAGGGAACCCATGACCTGATCGTACATAATTACGGACCGGGGCGGAGCATGGCGTCGATCCATGCAGAAGTGCCCAATGACGTGGACATCGAGCAGTCCCACGAGATCATTGACCGGATCGAGCGGGAGGCGGCGAAAGAACTGGGGCTCTTCCTCGTCATCCACATGGACCCGGTGGAGACAAAGGATGAGAATGTGCTGGCGGTCCGGGAGGACGCCGTGGGATTCCTGAAGGAGCTGGATCCGGCCTGCACCCTGCATGATTTCCGCGTTGTACACGGGGAGAGGAAGATCAACCTGGTCTTCGATATGGTGGTGCCCATTGATTATAATGATGAAAAGAAAGAAGAACTGAAAACACAGCTGGCAGAGAGACTGAAGAAAAAAGATGCCAGATATGAATGCGTGATCACGGTGGAGTCGGACTTTGTGGCGCGTGTGGATGAAGAAATGAAACAGGAGTGACGGGAAATGAATGAAAACAGCAGAAAAAACGGATTTGAATTTGACGGCAGAGTACGGTACAGTGAGATCGACCACCGGGGGACCATGACGCTCCCGGCGCTGGTCAATTATTTTCAGGACTGCACTACATTTCATTCGGAGTCTGTGGGACTCGGGATGGAACGTCTGCGGGAAGAGAAGAAGGCCTGGGTGCTCTCCTACTGGCAGGTGATCGTGGAGCGGTATCCGAAGCTGAATGAGAAGATCACCGTCGGAACATTCCCGACGGCGTTCAAAGGGCTCTTCGGGAACAGGAACATGTATATGCTGGACGCGGAAGGGAACCGGATCGCCTGCGCCAACTCCATCTGGGTGTTCATGGATCTGGAGAAGGGACGCCCGGCAAGGCCCTGCGCGGAGCATATCGAACCCTACGGCATCGGGGAGCCGCTGGACATGCCCTATGAAGACCGGAA
This sequence comes from Candidatus Mediterraneibacter guildfordensis, assembly GCA_019112735.1. Classification (GTDB taxonomy): domain Bacteria; phylum Bacillota; class Clostridia; order Lachnospirales; family Lachnospiraceae; genus Mediterraneibacter; species Mediterraneibacter guildfordensis. The sequence goes on along the minus strand of DXIS01000033.1, from coordinate 25,987 downwards.
GATCGAACCGCCGGCAGAGAGTAGAGCAGGAGAACCGTTCCCGGTGCGGCGGTACCATATCGATACGAACGAGCATGTGAACAACTGCCAGTACGTGCAGATGGCCATGGAGATGCTGCCCGGCGATATCAGCGTGCACCAGCTCCGGGTGGATTATAAGAAGTCCGCGGTGCTGGGTGATATGATCTTCCCGAAGGTGTCGGAAGAGGCGGAGCGGACCGTGGTGGAACTGTGCGATGAGGTGGGGAAGCCGTATGCGGTTGTGGAGATGAAGTAAGATGTATACCCCGATACAGGCGCTCCTGCAGGTCCTTTCCTACGGCGGCATCGACGTGGAGTCGGCCCGCTGGATCGCGGATCTGAAGAAGCTGGATCCCATGCGGATCTTCTGGAAAAAACTGGATACAGAAGTATACAATCAGGACCATCAGGTTCCGGTCCGGCTGTATTTCCCGGACGAGGCCTCCGTGGAGGCGGGCAACGAAAATGTCCCGGTCATCCTGTTCTTCCACGGCGGCGGCTGGACGACAGAGAGTGTGGAGACTTATGACCGGGTGTGCGCACGAATGGCGCAGTCTACCGGCCGGCTGGTCGTGTCAGTGGAGTACAGGCTGGCGCCGGAATACCGCTTCCCTGTGGGATTCGAGGACTGTTATGCGGCGGCGAAGGCCCTCTACGGCGGGGAGATCCTGCCGGGCGTTGATGCAGAGCGGATCACCATTATGGGAGACAGCGCCGGCGGCAATCTGGCTGCTGCTGTCTGCATGCGTGCGAGAGATACAGGGGACTTTGCGCCAAAACAGCAGATCCTGATCTATCCGGCGCTGAACAACTGTTACACGGAAGAGTCGCCCTTTGAGTCTGTGCGGACCAACGGGACAGGCTATCTGCTGACAAGCCAGAAGATGGCCGATTATCTGGATCTGTACGAGAGCGGCCCGCAGGACCGGGAAAATCCTTATTTTGCCCCGCTCTGTGCGAAGGATTATTCCAGACTTCCGGATACACTGATCCTGACGGCAGAGTTTGATCCCCTGAGAGACGAGGGGGAGGAATATGGACGCCGGATGAGACAGGCCGGCTGCCGGGTGCACACGGAGCGGATCAACGGTGCGCTGCACGGGTATTTTGCCCTGGGGATCGGACATCGGTTTGTGCAGGAAAGCTTCCGGCACATCAACCGGTTCCTGGCAGTTGAACAGGCGCTTGCAGAGAAAACCGGGGAAGCGGAGGATGAAAGATGAAAGTTCGGAGGAAAAAGCGGCCGGGCCGCTGGAGAAAACTGGATAATGCGGCGCAGGCATTTCCGGCAGCAACCGGGAAAAAAGATTCCCGGGTGTTCCGTTTTTATTGCATGCTGCGGGAAGAGATCGACAGGGACAGACTCCAGGCCGCGCTCGACGGGACACTGGAAAAATATCCGCTGTTCCGATCAGTGCTCCGGAAAGGCGTCTTCTGGTTTTATATGGAGCCGAGGGACCTGGCGGCAAATGTGAAAGAAGAAGACCGTCCGCCCTGCAGCCGGATCTATGTGCCGGATCAGAAACGTCTTCTTTTTGAGGTGTCATATTATAAGAACCGCATCAATCTGGAAGTTTTTCACGGGCTGACCGACGGGACGGGAGCTATGGAGTTCCTGAAAGAACTTGTACAGAATTATCTTATCCTTACATATCCGGACCGGTCATTCCCGGAGCCGGACGGCGGCGCGGATCTTACGGAGAGTGATTATGAGGAGGACAGTTTCTCCCAGTACTATACCGGGCGGAAAAGCCGCGGGGAAAAAGCCCGAAGGGCTTTTCAGCTGACAGGGGAGCGGCTGGAACAGTCGGAAATGGAGATCACGGAGATGATCCTGTCCGCTTCAGAAGTCCACAAAAGAGCACGGGAGCACGGCGTATCGGTAACCGCATATCTGGCGGCGGTATTCCTCTATTCCATTTATGAGGAAATGCCTAAAAGCGGACTGAAGAAACCGGCGTCCCTTATGATCCCGGTGAACCTGAGAAGCTTCTTCCCGTCCGGATCCATGACGAATTTCTGGAGCTGGATCGAGACGGCTTACGACTTCAGAGAGGATACGACGCTGGAAAACGTTCTTGCGCAGATGAAGAAAGAATTCGCCAAAGACGCGCTGCGGGAGGAAATATCCGGCCGGATGAACGATCTGGTCCGTCTGGAGAAAAATATATTCCTGCGGGCGGTGCCCCTTGAGATCAAGAATCTGTTCCTGCTGGCGGGAACGACGCTGGGCGGTCGCAGCGTCACCGCTGTGTATTCGAATATCGGGCGGATCCAGATGCCGCCGGAATATGAGGGCTATATTGAGCGCTTCGGATTTTTCGCCAGTACGGACAAGATGCAGATGTGTTCCAGTTCTTACGGGGATACGCTGGTCCTGGGGCTGACTTCGAAGATCATCGATCCGAATATATGCCGGAATTTCATCCGGATCCTGGAATCGGAGGGGATCACATGCCGGGTGGAGGAAAATGATTTCCCGGGATATCATGAAGAACCGTCCCGGACGGCGCTGACGGGCCTTAAGATCTTTTCTTTTACCTGTACGTCGGCCGTAGTGATCTGCTGGATGCTCAATTATATCCTGTCGTTCGGGACCTGGTGGGCGGGGTATGTGACGGCCGGAGTATTCTGCACCTGGCTGCTGGTCATGGTGGGATACCGCAAACGGAAAAATCCGCTGAAGAATGGAATGTGGCAGCTGGTCATTGTTTCGGTCGGGGCGGTGCTCTGGGATGTGTTTACCGGCTGGAAAGGCTGGTCTGTGGATTATGTGTTCCCGCTGGCATCTATTGTCAACACCCTGTCCATGGTGATCATTGCTGCGGCGGGGAAGATGGAAACGGCGGAATACCTTTTTTATCTTGTGCAGGCGGGAGCCTGCGGGCTGATCCCGTTTATCCTGCTTCTTGCAGGCGTGGCGGTGCTGCCGTATCCGTCGGTGATCTGTTCGGGATTAAGCCTTCTGTTCCTGATCGGCCTGGTGCTTTTTAAGTGGAAAGATTTTATACGCGAACTGCAGAAAAAATTCCGTGTCTGATTTCAGAATCAGATACGGAATTTTTTTGTCGTCTGTCTGTGTGCGGCGGATATCAGTCCAGTCCTGCCAGAACATCCTCCAGCACTTCCTCCACGGAATCCGTCACATATTTCGCGTGTCCGGCGATGCCCGGCGCGGCGTTTGACATGGCGTAGCCGTATCCGGCCAGCTCCAGCATCTCGATGTCATTGTACTGGTCGCCGAAGGCCATGCATTCTTCCGGCTTCACGCCGAAGAGGTCGAGGAAAGCCTGGAGGCCGGTGCCTTTATTGTAGCCGGGAACGATGAAGTCAATCCAGATATTTCCGGAGGTAACGACCTTGAGTTGATCGGAATATTTTCCCTGCAGTTCTTTAAGATAGCTGTGGACGTCATGTGATTTCATGTTGGCAACGGCAATCTTGAGGAAAGGCCCTTTGATCTTTGTGATGTCATCGACGATCTCGGTCGTGTTTTTCATGACATTTACAATATGGTTTACAAATTCCGGACAGCGGTCCTCGATCAGGCAGGTGTCCTCCCTGGAGACGACGATCTCGTAGTCCGGGTTTTTCCTGATGTCGTGCATGATCCGGTAGGCAAGGTCATCCGGGATGATCCCCCTGGAAATGACTTCGCCCCGGTGGATGCACAGGGAGCCGTTCTCCGCGATATAGGAGATCTCATCCTTAATGGGGGCGAAGAGCCGCCGCTCATTGTCGTACTGCCGGCCGCTGGCCGCGATGAAATGCACTCCTTTCCGGGTGAGCGCGTGGATCAGTTCGATGGTGCGCGGCGTCAGCTGCTGTGCGCCGTTGTGGAGAAGCGTGCCGTCCAGGTCGCTTGCGATCAGTCTGATCATATTCTTGGTCCTCTCTTTATCTGTATTGTTATTTCGTATTATCTGTTTTAAACCAGAAATAGTATAACGGAAAACGGTCAGTGCGTAAAGTGACGCAATTACTAAAAATCGTGTAACAAAAAAGAAATACTTGTAACTCTTTCGTAATAGTAATATAATGGTGATGTGTTGGAATGGGGAGTATTTTCATTGTTTCGCACATAACTATAATAGAAGAATATGAAAAGAACAGGAAGGGATACAGCTATGGGAAAATATTTCGGAACTGACGGCTTCCGCGGTGAAGCGAATGTTGTACTTACTGTTGAGCATGCATTTAAAGTAGGACGCTACCTGGGCTGGTATTTCGGGCAGGATCACAAGGCGAGAGTCGTGATCGGCAAGGATACGAGACGGAGCAGCTATATGTTTGAGTACGCCCTGGCGGCAGGGATCACGGCATCCGGAGCGGACGCATACCTGCTCCATGTCACGACCACGCCCAGCGTCTCCTATGTTGTAAGATCCGATGATTTTGACTGCGGGATCATGATTTCCGCCAGCCACAATCCGTTTTATGACAACGGGATCAAGGTGATCAACAGCGCGGGACACAAGATGGAGGCTGAGGTTGAGGAGAAGATCGAGGCATACATTGACGGCGAGATCGGAGAACTTCCGCTTGCGACAAAGGAGAATATCGGACGCACCATCGATTATTCCGCAGGAAGGAATCGTTATATCGGCAGCCTGATCTCTGTGGCGACAAGGTCATTTAAGGATATGCGGATCGGTCTGGACTGTGCGAACGGAAGCTCCTTTGCCATTGCAAAGAGCGTGTTTGACGCCCTTGGCGCGAAGACCTATGTGATCAATAACGAGCCGGACGGCCTCAATATTAATACAGACTGCGGCTCCACACACATCCATGTGCTCCAGGAGTTCGTAAAAGAGAAGAAGCTGGATGTGGGATTCGCATTCGACGGCGACGCGGACAGATGTATCGCCGTGGATGAGAACGGTAATGTCGTGGACGGCGACCTGATTCTCTATGTATGCGGCAAATACCTGATGGAGCAGGGACGTCTGGAAGGCAATACGATCGTTACAACGGTTATGTCCAATCTCGGTCTCTATAAGGCGTGTGACAAGATCGGCATGAAGTACGAGCAGACGGCTGTCGGCGATAAATATGTATACGAGAATATGATGAAGAATGGATTCGTCCTCGGCGGCGAGCAGTCCGGACATATCATCTTCAGCAAACACGCAAGGACGGGAGACGGCATCCTGACCTCCCTGATGATCATGGAAGTGATCCTCGAGAAGAAGCAGACTTTAAGCAAGCTGGCCGGTGAAGTGAAGATCTATCCGCAGCTTCTAAAGAATGTCCGCGTGACAGACAAGAAGACGGCGAGAGAGAATCCGGCGGTTGTCGAGGCGGTGCAGAAAGCTGCAGACGAGCTCGGAAGCGACGGACGCATCCTTGTGCGCGAGAGCGGAACAGAGCCGGTGATCCGTGTGATGGTTGAGGCCACAACAGATGAGATCTGTGCGAAATATGTGGACGGCGTGATCAAAGTCATGGAAGAACAGGGTCTGACCGTTTAGATCAGAAACAGAATAATGATGCAGACATGAAGCGGGATCAGTACCCCTGTCCTGCCGCAAAGGGGCGGCGTGGCAGGGGCAGTCCTGCTTCTTTTATAATTACACATGGAAAGGAAACGAAAAAATGCCAAAATTAAATGAAAATTATCTCAATGTACAGGACAGTTATCTCTTCGCGGAGATCGCGAGAAGGGTGAGCGCTTATGAGGAGAGCCATCCGGACAAGGCGGGCGATATCATCCGCCTGGGGATCGGGGATGTGACCCGCCCGCTTACAAAGCGCGCCATCGAAGGGCTCCACAGAGCTGTTGACGAGCAGACCACAGCAGAGACATTTAAGGGATACGGCCCGGAGCAGGGGTATGCGTTCGTGCGTGAAGCGGTTGCAGATTATTATAGAAGAAACGGCGTGGAAGTGGATGCGGATGACGTGTTTATTTCCGACGGCGCGAAGAGCGATACGGGGAATATCACGGAACTTTTTGCACAGGACAATGTGATCCTGGTCCCGGATCCGGTCTACCCGGTCTATGTGGATACGAATACGATGGATGGAAAGAAAATCGTTTACATGAACGGAACTGAAGAAAATGATTTCCTGCCGATGCCGGACGACCGTGTAAAGGCGGATATCATTTACCTGTGCTCACCGAACAATCCGACAGGCGCATGCTATAATAAGGAACAACTGAAGAAATGGGTGGATTACGCGCTTAAAAATGACGCGGTCATCCTGTTTGATTCGGCTTATGAAGCGTTTGTATCCGAACCGGAGCTGCCCCGGAGCATCTATGCAATAGAGGGGGCTAAGAAATGCGCCATCGAGTTCTGCTCCCTGTCCAAGACGGCGGGCTTTACCGGGACGCGTTTCTCCTACACGATCGTGCCGAAAGAGCTCACCTTTGCGGTTTCGGACGGGCGGCGGATGAGCCTTCATGACATGTGGAACCGCCGGCAGTCCACGAAGTTTAACGGAACGCCGTACATTATCCAGTATGCCGCGGCACAGGTGCTGACAGAAGAGGGCATGGAAGAGTGCATGGAGAACATTTCCTACTATATGGAAAATGCGCGGGTGATCGCGGAGACACTGCGCAGGAAGAATATTCCGTTTACGGGCGGGGTGAATTCGCCCTACATCTGGTTCAAATGCCCGGACGGGATGGAGTCGTGGGAACTCTTCGATCATCTGCTTGAGAAGATCCAGGTGGTCGGCACACCGGGCGCCGGATTCGGCGTGAACGGGAAATATCATTTCCGGCTGACTTCATTCGGGACCCATGAAAAAACAAAAGAAGCGATGAAGCGTTTTGAGCAGCTGTTTTAGGACAGCTGCTTTTCTTCTGGGAATCTTCAGAAATTCTTTCTTATAAATTAAACAATACTATATTGACACCATATATTATACAATATATAATATAGAAAACAATATAATATAAGAAAGGGTGGTTGCATGGTATTCAATACTGGTGCAGCGCTTCTGGACGCGATCGTTCTGGCCGTGGTTTCCAGGGAAGACGAGGGCACATACGGCTACCGGATCACGCAGGACGTGCGCAGGGTCATCGATGTGTCTGAATCGACACTGTATCCGGTCCTGCGGCGCCTGCAGAAAGATGACTGTCTGGAAGTGTATGACAGACAATTTGACGGAAGGAACAGGCGGTACTATAAGGCGACATCCAGAGGGATGGCCCAGCTGAATCTGTACAGATCAGAGTGGAAAGCCTATACAAAGAAGATTAATGCGATATTTGAGGGAGGTGTGACGGCATGAACCGTGTGGAATTTATGGCTGAACTGGAGAGACTGCTTGCGGATCTGCCGGAGGACGAGCGGCAGGCGGCGGTTCAGTATTATGCAGATTATTTTGCGGACGCCGGCGCGGAGAATGAGGCAGAGGTGATCCGGGAACTGGGAAGTCCGGAGAAGACGGCGGAGTCGATCAAAGCGGATTATTACGGAAGAACGTTCGATGAGAGCCGGTTTGAGCATAAAGATTATATGGAGAAATACGGACAGCAGGCTTCCGGGCAGCAGACATCCGGGCAGCAGCAGGCAGGAACGGCGGGCGCATCCGGAGAGGAGAAGAAACCGTGGACCAGCAGAGGACTCAAGATCCTGCTGATCGTCCTGATCGCAATCGTTGTCTGGCCGGTATCGCTGGGGCTCATCTGCGCGGTGGTGGGGATCCTCGCGGCGGTGGTATGTCTCTTTGCCGGACTTGTGATCGCAGCGGTCTGTGTGATGATCGCAGGCGGCGTGACGGCTGTAACAGGACTTTTAATGAGTGTGGCATATCCGCCGGCGGCTTTGATGACGACGGGGATCGGCCTCCTGCTCTTTGTGCTGGGGCTCATTGCCACCGTGGGAACCGTGAAACTCTGTATGATCGTGTATCCGGCCATGCTCCGTGGATTTGTGGAGCTGTGCAGGCGGCCGATCCATGGAAAGGCGGTGTAGGAAATGAAGAAAAGGTGGAAAATATTCTGGATCGTGTGCGCCGTGCTGGCGGCGGCCGGGGTGCTTCTTGCGGCGGCGGGGGCGGCGCTTGGCGGACTGAGCGCCCTCAGGAATGCCGGAAAGCAGGAACGCCTGAACGGAAAAGATTTCGATACGATGGATCCGGATGAGTACAGCGGTCCGCAGGACGGGGAACTTATAATGTTTGACTATGTAGAGGACGTCGATCTGAACCTGGGCGGGCTGCAGGTGTATGTGATACCGGGGAATGTTGCCGGCATCGGGATCGACACGTCGTATCTCCGGCCTGATATCCGGGAGAAAGTGGAGAGCTCCATTGAATATGAGGAAGAGGACCATGAGCTGAAGGTCGACATCGGGAAGCGGCTTCGGGGCTGGAGTACCGAGGATACAGGAGCTCTGTACATTGTGTATACGCCCTGGACCCAGTTCGGATCGTTTTCAGCAGAGATGAGCGCAGGCATGCTGGAACTACACGGGCTGTGGGCGGAAGAAGTTTCGCTCAGTGTGGGAGCCGGACAGATCACGGCACAGTTTCTTGAAACAGAACATCTGGATACAGAGTGCGGAGCCGGCAGTATCGAACTTCTGGGCACTGTGCTTGCCGGAGATGCAGAGATCGACTGCAAACTGGGAAGCATCGTGCTTACCCTGGCGAATTCTGTAGAACAGAGTAATTATGATTACGAATTGTCATGCGGAGCGGGAGAGGTCAACGTCGGGAATAAGTCATACAGCGGGCTTTTCCGGGAAGCAGAGATCGATAATGGGAGCAGCAGACTGATCAAGGCAGACTGCGGACTGGGAAGCATCGTGATTCAATTTGAATAAAGGAGGAGAAGATCATGGATGGAAAGAAATTATACAGGTCAAGAAAGAGCCGGATGCTCTGCGGCGTATGCGGAGGCATCGGGGAGTATTTCAATATCGATCCGACGCTGATCCGGCTGGCGTTCGTGCTGTTCGGATGTACGGGCGGCGGGATACTGGCCTATATCATCGCGGCGATCATCATACCGGATGAGACGGTGGTGTAGAGTTTATGGAAATGGATCTGTCTGAAGTACAGAAATTGATGGAAGAATGAAAGGAAAGAGGCGCCGGGATGTATATCCCGGCGCCTCTGCGGTTATACTCCTTAAAAAGAAAGAAGGGGTATTATGTCAAAGAAAAAAGAGAAAAAAATCGACCTCAATAACCTGGAACCTGGAGAAAAACTGAAGTATGAAGTGGCAGAGGAGCTGGGGCTTCTGGACCGGGTGCTGGAAAACGGATGGAAATCCCTTACATCGAAGGAAACCGGACGCATCGGGGGGATCGTCACCAGAAAGAGAAAACAGGAGAAACGGTAAAACTTTACAATTAACAGTAAATCTGGTAAAATTGTTCAACTGGTAAATCGGATAAGGTGATGTAGTATGAATGAAAGAACTGAGATCCTGGGGGTCAGGGTGGACTGTTTAAGCGCCAAAGAAGCGATGATGCGCGCGATGCAGTTCGTGGAGAACGTACCGGTTGATACGATCGAGATCATGACAATGGACGCGTTGATGAACTGCCGGGGCATCGAGGCATGGGCATCCATGACAGAGGAAATGGACCTGATCCTTCCCGGTGATCCGGAGATGCTGGATGGGACAGATGTGTCCGGCAGTAAAATGGCCGGAGAGATCAGCAACCGGACATTTTTAAAAATGTTCATCCGGTATCTTCAAAAGAATCATAAGAAAGTATATCTTCTTGCTCCGGATGAGGCGGAGATGGAGAGGCTGACAGATTCGCTCCGCCGGCTGAGCCGTGAACTGCATATTACAGGACATGCGTTGATCAGTGAGACAGAAGGCCGGGAAGAAGAGATCATAAATGAGATTAACGGAACGGAGACGGACTGCATTATTTCAGTCCTTCCCTCGCCCTATCAGGAGATGTTCATCGGGCGGAACCGGAGCCTCCTGAATGTGAAGCTCTGGCTCGGATGCGGAGCGATGCTTGCGGATGTCGGGCCGGATAACATTTTTGGCCGGATGGCGCGCAGTCTCCAGAGATTTGTTTTCCGGTATCAACTGGAGCAGCGGGAAAGGAAATGAGGGGATTTGTGAAGAATGTATAGGGAAGAAAATATGAATTATTTGTAAAAGGTTTGAGGAAATGCATAAAAAAAGTGGATTTCCTCTTTATTTTTTTGGTGTTTTGCATTAATATAAAAGACGTGAACAGGCACAGCGTCTTGTCTGGAGCCTGTAATTTTGTGTAAAGTGTACATATACTCACCCGGAGGAGTGGAGGAAGAAGCATGATTTCGAATCAGATATTACAAAATACGATTGATGGATTGAAGGGAATATCAAGAGTTGATTTTTGTGTTCTGGACACAGAAGGCAAGGAACTGGCAGCTACATTTGACAATGCCCAGGACTGCGGCAATGCCGTGCCTTCTTTTGTTGAGTCACCGGCTGACAGCCAGGTGATCCAGGGACGCCAGTTCTTTAAAATATTTGATGAGCAGAGGCTGGAATACGTTCTGCTCGCGGACGGAGATACCGAGGATGTGTATATGCTCGGCAAGATCGCGGCGTTCCAGATCCAGAGTCTTCTGATCGCGTACAAAGAGCGTTTTGACAAGGATAATTTTATCAAAAATCTCCTTTTGGACAACCTTCTTTTGGTGGATATTTATAACCGCGCAAAAAAATTACATATTGACACAGAGATAAAACGTGTTATCTTTATTATTGAGACACCGCACGAAAAGGACAATGCTGCGCTTGAGAATGTGAGAAGTCTTCTTGGCGGGAAAACGAAGGATTTTATTACGGCGGTTGATGAGAAGAATATCATCGTTGTAAAAGAACTTTCGGATAAAGACGGAAACAAAGAACTTGAGAAGATGGCGAAAGAGATGCTCGATACGCTCCACAGTGAGAATGAGGACGAGCATATCCGTATCGCGTACGGAACGATCGTCAGCGACATCAAGGAAGTGTCCAAGTCTTATAAAGAAGCCAAGCTGGCGCTCGACGTCGGAAAGATCTTCTTCGACGAGAAAGATATCGTGGCATTTACAACCCTTGGAATCGGCAGACTGATCTATCAGCTCCCGATCCCGCTGTGCAAGATGTTCATCAAAGAGATTTTCGAGGGGAAATCTCCGGACGATTTTGATGAGGAGACATTGACGACGATCAATAAATTTTTTGAGAACAGTCTCAATGTATCAGAAACGTCCAGGCAACTTTATATTCACAGAAATACTCTTGTGTACAGACTGGATAAGCTTCAGAAGAGCACCGGTCTGGATCTTCGCGTTTTCGAGGATGCTATTACATTCAAGATCGCGCTGATGGTCGTAAAATACATGAAGTATATGGAAACGCTGGAGTATTGAACCCCGGCGGGACACACAGGCAGGAGTATGAATAATTAGGAGGAACTTATGATTGAATTAAGAAAGGTGACGAAAGAGTATTCCAAGGGCAATGCGGCCCTCAATGGAGTATCCGTGAAGATCGAACGCGGGGAGTTCGTTTTTATCGTCGGCGACAGCGGGTCGGGTAAATCAACCCTGATCAAGCTTATCATGAAAGAGCTGAATCCGACGGAAGGTACGATCATCGTAAACGGACAGAACCTCAACCGTATGAAGCATCGTCATATTGCGAAGTACAGAAGGGGGCTCGGCGTGGTCTTCCAGGATTTCCGTCTGCTGAAAGACAGAAATATTTATGAAAATATTGCATTTGCACTGCGCGTGACAGAGACACCTACAAGAGTGATCAAGAAGAAAGTGCCGGCGGCCCTTTCACTGGTAGGTCTTGCGCAGAAGTATAAGTCTTTCCCGAGAGAACTCTCCGGCGGAGAGCAGCAGCGTGTCGCGATTGCCAGGGCTCTTGTAAATGAACCTGCCATCTTGCTGGCTGATGAGCCTACCGGTAACCTGGATCCGACGAACTCATGGGAGATCATGAGTATTCTGAAAGAAGCCAACGAACGGGGGACAACTGTGCTTGTTGTAACTCATAATCAGGAAATCGTAAATGAGATGAATGAACGAGTGATTACGATGAAACAGGGCGTGATCGTCAGTGATGAACAAAGAGGTGGGTATATAAATGAGGATTAGTACAATTGGATACGTAGGAAAACAGGGTGTCAAAAATATCTGGAGGAACAAGATGTTTTCTCTCGCATCCATTGCGACGATGTCAGCTTGTATCTTCCTGTTTGGATTGTTCTTCTCCATCCTGGTGAACTTCCAGTATATTATCAGGACGGCGGAGGAAGGTGTTGCCATCACCGTTTTCTTCGAAGAGGATGCAACAGAGCAGCAGAAACAGCAGATCGGTGAGCAGCTTGAAGCTCATGACGGTGTGGCGGATGTAGTGTATGTGTCTGCCGAGGAAGCCTGGGATGAATTCCAGAAAGAGTATTTCGGCGACAACCCGGAACTGGCGGAAGGGTTCAAGGATGACAACCCGCTGGCAAGTTCCGACAACTATGAAGTATACATGAAGACCATAGAGGATGACGGACAGAGCCTGATCGCGAGAAGCCGGTCACTCTCCGAGACGCAGAACAGCCTGGTAAAATTCGCCCAGGGACTGGATGGCGTACGTGAAGTTAACAAGTCGGATGTGGTGGCGAATACGCTTTCCAGTGTCAACACGCTGGTAGCGATCGTATCCATTGCGATCATCATCATCCTGTTCGGCGTGTCGATCTTCCTGATCAGCAATACGGTTACCATGGGTATTACCGTCCGCAAGGAAGAGATCGCCATTATGAAATATATCGGAGCCAAGGACTTTGTAGTGCGGTCGCCGTTCGTGATCGAAGGTCTGATCATCGGTATCTTCGGTGCTGCGATCCCGCTGACGCTTCTGTATTTCCTTTATGATAAAGCAGTTGAATATATTATGACCAGATTCAGGATCCTGCAGAATATCATTGATTTCCTTCCGGTAGGAACGGTATATCAGATCCTTCTTCCGGTCGGACTGATAATGGGTATCGGCATCGGTTTCCTCGGAAGTTTCTTTACAGTACGTAAACACTTGAAAGTATAGGAGGTGCTGTATGAAAAGGCGGATGAAAAGCATGGTCGGTCTGGCACTGGCGGCTGTTATGGTCTGCAGTCCGGTATTCAGCGTAAAGGCGGATACAGAGGACGAGATCGAGGCGGCGGAGCAGAAAGCTGACGAACTGGAAAGCCAGAAAGAGGCGGCGGAGTCCGAAAAAGCCGAGCTCTCGGAACGGCTGGATACGATCATTGCGGAAATGAAAGATACGCAGGAAAAGCTGCTTGCGAAGGAAGAAGAGGTCGAGCAGGTTGAAAATGAACTGATCCAGGCGCGGATCGATGCTGAGAATCAGTACGAGAGCATGAAGGTCCGCATCAAGTTCATGTATGAAGGCGGCAACACCCAGCTTATAGAAATGCTCTTTGAAAGTGAGAGTATGGGAGATTTCCTGAACAAAGCAGAATATATCTCCCAGATTTCTGAATATGACAGAAATGAACTGATCCGGTATCAGGACACGGTAAAGCGTGTGGAAGAGAAGGAAGCCCGGGTCCAGGCGGAATATGATGAACTGAGCGATCTTCAGGAGCAGCTGGTAAACCAGCAGGCGGAAGTTGAGGATCTCATCGAGAGCAACGCGGCGCAGATCGCGGACATCCAGTCTCAGATCGATGAAAATCAGGAGACCTTGCAGGAATTGAAAGAAAAAGCGGCCGAGGCTGAACGCATCCGTAAGGAGCAGCTTGCGGCAGCGCAGGCGTCCGGAAACAGCGGCGGTTCTTCGGGAACGCAGTCGTCCGGAGGAGGCGGTGGCTCTTCGGTGTCAAAGCCCTCATCAGGCAATGTGGTGAGCGGAAACGGATACTTCACACATCCGTGTCCGGGCTATACATATCAGTCCAGTTATTTCGGAGAGATCCGTGTGTTTGAGACAGGCGGCCATAAGGGGCATGACTACGCGGCTCCAACCGGGACGCCGACTTATGCGGCAGCAGCCGGCACCGTGACGATCGCCGGATACAGCCCGAGTGCGGGCAACTGGGTAGTCATCAATCACGGAAACGGTCTGACGACAAAATATATGCATCACAGTGCGCTCTGCGTGTCGGCGGGACAGCATGTGGAAAAAGGCCAGCAGATCGGATATGTCGGAAGTACCGGGCAGTCGACCGGACCTCACCTGCATTTCCAGGTAGAGGAGTACGGCGTGGCTGTAAATCCGGATAAATATCTGTAAATACATGGCGGCAGGAAGCTTCTCTGTCGGGAAGTAAAAAAGAAAGCCGCATGATACGAGGGAGGACAAAGCAGAAGAGATTTTGCTTTGTCCTTTCCGTTTTAGAAGAAGTAAGCGGAGGAGTGACAGGAAAACAATGGAGTATGAAACACAGGTTAGAAGCGGAAGATTCATGAAGGGATTCCTGACCGGACTTCTGACGGCGGCAATCCTTCTTGCCGGAGCTTTCGGGATCAGATATGTGCTTGAACTGACAGGCGGCGATTATACAGGCGGCCTTGTGTCCGAGGAAGATGTGCAGGATAAGCTTGATAAGATCAATGATGTGATCAGCAAATATTATCTGTACGAGGATGAGATCGACACGGAAGAGCTGGTTGAAGGGATCTACGCGGGGTATACGGCATCACTGGGAGATCCGTATACGACATATTATGATGAGGAGGCAACCCGGGAGTTTATGAAATCGATCAGCGGAGAGTTCGGCGGGATCGGTGCCACCGTATCGAAAAAGGCTGATGAAGATGAGATCCTGATCAGTGAGATTTATGAAGAGTCGCCGGCCGAACAGGCCGGTTTAAAGGAGGGGGACGTCCTTTTGCAGGCTGACGGGCACGCGGTGTCCGGGCAGGACCTTGAGACGGTTGTATCATGGATCTCGGGAGAGCCGGGAACAGACGTGGAGCTGCGTATATTGAGAGACGGTGAAGAACTGGATGTGACGGTGACACGTGATGTGATCGAGACGAAGACGGTCGAATATGAAATGAAAAAAGAAGGCATCGGATATATCCGTGTGGAAGAATTTGACAAAGTCACATATGACCAGTTTAAAGCGGCTCTGGACGATCTGGAAGGGCAGGGCATGAACAGCTTGATCATTGATCTGCGGGGGAATCCGGGAGGACAGCTCACGACAGTGACGGATATGCTGAAACTGTTCCTGCCGGAAGGCGTGATCGTGTCTACAAAGGATAAGTATGGCAATACGGATGAGATCACCTGCGACGGAGATCACGAGTTCAAAAAGCCGCTGGCGGTCCTCGTGGACGGCCACAGCGCGAGCGCCTCTGAGATATTCAGCGCGGCCATACAGGATTACGGCGTCGGAACCATCGTCGGGACCCAGACTTATGGAAAAGGCGTGGTGCAGCAGACGATAGACCTGGGAGACGGCACATGCATGAAGATCACGATCTCAGAATACTACACCCCTTCCGGCCGGAGCATCAATGGAACCGGTGTGACGCCGGATGTGGAGGTCAAGTATGAGTATGACGAGGATGAGCCGGAGAAAGACAATCAGCTGGAGAAGGCGATCGATATAGTAAATGGATAAAAAATGGAAACCGGGACGTAGTAAAATTGAATTTTACTACGTCCCGGTTTCCATTTTTTATCCATTTATCAATCCTGCCGGTAATAGCTGAAGAAGTCTTTCATTTTTTCCATGGCTTCTCTCAGCACCTCGATCCTTGGCAGATAGACGATGCGGAAGTGATCGGGCTGCGCCCAGTTGAATCCGCCGCCGTGGATGAGCAGGATTTTCTTTTCGCGGAGCAGGTCAAGGGCGAACTGCTCGTCGTTGGTGATGTTGAACTTCTTCGCATCCATCTTCGGGAAGATGTAGAATCCCGCTTTTGGCTTCACGGCGCTGATGCCGGGGATATCGGTGAGCGCTTTGTAAATGTAGTCACGTTGTTCGCGCACCCGTCCGCCCGGCGCGATATAGCCGCGCACGCTCTGGTGTCCGCCCAGTGCGGTCTGGACGATGGACTGGGCCGGTACGTTGGAGCAGAGCCGCATGTTGGAGAGCATCTTCAATCCTTCGATATAGTCTTTTGCCACGCGTTTATTGCCGCTTAAGATCATCCATCCGATACGGAAGCCGGCGATCATATGGGATTTGGACAGACCGCTGAAGGTGATGCAGAAGAGGTCCGGAGCCATGGAGGCAATGGAAATATGTTCCGCATCGTCCATGACCAGGCGGTCATAGATCTCGTCGGAGAAGATGATCAGCTGGTGCTCCCGCGCCACATCCACGATCTGCTGAAGGACTTCCTTCGGGTAGAGCGCGCCGGTCGGGTTGTTGGGATTGATGATCACGATGGCTTTGGTGCGGTCGGTGATCTTTTTCTTAATGTCGTCAATGTCCGGATACCATTCGGATTCTTCGTCACAGATATAGTGGACTACATTTCCGCCGGCTAGCGTGGCGCAGGCGGTCCACAGCGGATAGTCGGGCGAGGGGATCAGGATCTCGTCGCCGTCGTCCAGCAGGGCGG
This sequence comes from Candidatus Mediterraneibacter guildfordensis, assembly GCA_019112735.1. Classification (GTDB taxonomy): domain Bacteria; phylum Bacillota; class Clostridia; order Lachnospirales; family Lachnospiraceae; genus Mediterraneibacter; species Mediterraneibacter guildfordensis. Next base: position 9,468 of record DXIS01000033.1, on the reverse strand, counting down.
ACATGCAGAGGTTGATCAGTTCGCTGACACCGTTCCCGGTATAAATGTCATCTACAGATACGTTCGGGATATTTTTCAGCTGGGCATACTGCATGATCGCTTTTCTTGCGGAGAAAAGGCCCTGGGCGTTGGAGTAGCCCTCGCATTCGGTCAGCTGTTTGCGCATATCATAGATGACCTCATCCGGCGTGCGGAAGCCGAACGGAGCAGGATTTCCGATATTAAGCTTCAGGATCTGCGTGCCGTCTTCTTCCATTCTGGCCGCTTCGTCTACGACCGGTCCTCTTACATCGTATAAAACATTGTCGAGTTTTGAAGATTTCTTAAAAGTCCGCATGGTTTGTACCCCCGTGTTTATTTCATTATTAATAGTTCTGCCTGGATCTGCACTGACCGGACCCGGTGCTGTCTGGGACCGGCCGTCTCTAAGCCATGATTCTTCGACGTGAAGTGTTTCGGCCAGAAAATGCATGATGTCCGGACGCGGGACCGTTTTCCCGCTGACATACTGGCTGATATGGCTTTTGCCGAGCTTCACGCCGCATCCGGCGGCAGCCCGGACCAGATCGACCTGTTTCATGCCCTGGCCTGCCATGGCTGAGGCAAGGCGCTGAGCGAATGTTTCGTAAGACATATTAATCTGTTCTCCTGAAAAAAAGTTCAAATTAGCTGGTTTAAAAATACTAAAAGTTCAAAAACACAGAAAAAGTTCAATTTCTGCTTGATTCACTATACCACGGGATGATGAAAAGTTCAATAATTAGTTTACGGTTTTAGAAAAAACAGGACAGGAATTTTCGGAAATGTATGAAATACTACTTCCCGGACGTGAAAAAGTTCACGGTCGGATCATGAATTATACAGAAAAGGATGGAATTATTATATGAGAAGCAAGTGGCATCGCATCCTGGCGGCAGGAACTGCTTTCAGTTTTGTGCTGGCGTCTGCGACAATGACGGCGTTTGCAGAAGGAGAGCCCGGGACAGGAGCGAAACAGAATGTTACAGAAGTTACCATTTAACATACAAATGATACCCACGGGTATCTGGAAGGCGACGGTGAGTCGGTCATCGGTCTGCCGTTGGTCGCAGGGCTGAAAAATACGGATGAAAATGCGATCCTTGTGGACGCGGGCGATGCGACGCAGGGCCTTCCGCTGGCATCGCTCACAAAAGGGAATGATGTGATCGAACTGATGAATCTGGCGGATTATGATTTTATGGTGCCGGGCAACCATGAGTTTGATTTCGGTACGGAAGCATTTCTTGAGAATGTAGATCTGGCAGAGTTCCCGGTGATCTCGGCTAATATATACCGGGACGGCAGTCTTCTCCTGGCCGGAACGCAGGAAGGAAATGAGGGATGCCATACGGTGATCGAACGCGACGGCGTAAAGATCGGCTTCTTCGGACTTACGACGGTACATACTGCATCGGCGGCGGCATCCGCGCGGCGGTGACGAACGGAAATATAACGCTTGGAGAACTGGTTTCAACATTTCCGTTTTCCAATACCGTCTATATGAAAAAAATAACGCCTCAGGTACTGTATCAGATGATGGAACAGTCAGCTTCGGATCTGGACGGACAGGACCCGGAGACCGGCATGCTGCTTCAGCAGTCTGTTTCAGGCGGCTTCCTTCAGATCAGCGGGTTCCGTGTGGTGTTCGATCCGGATGGCGAAGAGGGAAGCAGAGTGTCATCCATCACACTGGACGGACAGGAGACGCCGCTGGACCGGAATGACAGTGAGACGAAGATCATTCTCGCGGGGAATAATTATATCCTGAGCGGCGGCAGCGATTATGACATGCTTGCGGGTCTTCCCAAATATGCAGAGGCAGGCGGCGAACTGGAAACGATCCGTTCTTATATAGAAAAGAATCTTGAGAACGGAATACTGACCGGCTATGCCGGGACCGAGGGCAGGATCTCCTACAGCGGCAGCGTCTATCAGCCAAAAGACTATACAGTGTCTGTGCTGCAGATCGTGGATGAGGCGGGAAATCCGTACGCCGACAGAGAGATATCCTACCGTGTGGACGGCGGAGAGGGGATCATGGGAAAGATCGATTCCGATGGTTACCTGAAGATCACGCTCTCAGACGGCGGGCATGGGATCCGCGTGTCAGACGCGCAGGCAGAGGTATATGTGGACAATTATGCCGGAATCGGTCTTGTGACAGATGCGATCCGTCCGGTCCTTAAGCTGACTGCTCCGGTGCCGGGAAGTGAGATCCCGGTGAAAGAACAGGGGACGCCGGAACCGGTTTATCCGGCAGAAGATGAAGAAGCCCCCGGAGATGAAACAGTTATTCCCGGCACCGGTGACAGCTCCATGCCGCAGATCTACGCAGCAATGGCTCTGGCGGCAGTGGCAGTGCTGGTATTGAGGTATAAAAAAGAAAATAAATAATCCGAAAGATCAGAAGCGTGCAGCATTCAGTCGGGGCATACCTGGCGGATGCGCACGCTTTGTTGTTTTAGATTTTTACACAAATTAGCACTCGACCCTTGGCTCGTTTGGGGTGGTTTTGTCCTGTGGCGTCAGAGCCCGTAAAGCCTTATTTTACAAGGTTTTTGCGGGTTCTTACTTTTTGTCTGGGAGCGTCAAAAATCGTCATTTTGGAAGAAAATGGTGTAGTAAATGGTGTAGTGGAATGAGATGAAATAGGGAGGTAAGGGAAAACTAATGGAACTAAAAAAGGAGTTGTTGAGGAGAAAAAAGAATATCATGTTGAGAATATTAAGCATGATTAAAAACTTGTTGAATCTCAAGTCTCTAAAATGATGTTACTACACAGGGAGTTAAAGAACATTCAACGTAGATAGCTAAGGCATCACATCCATACCATTAGTACGGAAGGGCAAATATTCAGAGACAGGCAGTAAGGTGAATAAAGATCCATGATCGGTGGTAAATAAATAGACGAAAAATTAGAAATCAAATACCTTGAAAGCACTATTGATAAGTGATTAGTTACAAATAACTATATTTGCATCTGAAAAGGAACGCTTTTATTGACTTTCGTATATTAAAGTGTTATGCTGTATAAAGAATTACTATATACGCATATATTACTCATCCATAAAAGTGGATGAAAGAGAGGAAGACTGATGAACAGAAAACCATATTCATCGGCCATCAAGAAAACGCCATTTAAGTATCCTATTGCTAAGAAAATTGCGAAGTTGATGCTGGATGGTCTTGATCATGATGAAATTTATAAGAAGTGTTATGACGAGAATTATGTTGAAATTGAATCTCTGGAGCGTAGACGTGAAGTGACAAATGTTGTCTACAATCGCCTTTGCGCTCTGGATGATTTTTTACTTAAGGAGTTTTACAACGGGGATGTTGCTACTTCGAAATATATTCTGGTGTATGCGATAGCAAAAACCGATACCCTTTTCTTTGACTTTTTGTTCGAAAGATATAGGGACGCACTGATGAATCCGGAGAGACACTATCTTTCTATAGACGATTTTGATGATTTTTTCGAAAGCAAGAAGCAGGTTGATCTGATTGTTGCCAAGTGGGGTAAGTTCACATTGCAATGCCTTACAAAGGGTTACAGAAACATACTTGTAGATTCAGGGCTTGGAAGACGCGAAAGAAAAACCATCATTGTAGAAAAAATGATGATTCATCCAGCAGTCGAGGAACATATTGAATTGGTAGGTGATAAAGACTACCTGAGAGCAACGTTAGGCGGTGATTGATATGGCAGAGAGGCCATTGAATGAAAGGTTTATAGGTCTTGAGGATAGGATGATTAGTGTCGAAGCCTTGACCAGATATGGAACAGCGAATGATCTGCGCTTTTATATTTTTGATTATGCTCCAGCTGATGAATTGCTGGTTCGTAAAGAAATAAAAAAGCTCAAAGATAGAAATCCAGCTATTGTGGAATTTGATTTGTACGAGATGATGCTGCAAATTATTGAGGATGAAGGGTACATGGAAGATGTGCTTCGCATGGAGAAAGATTATGATAAGGATCTTCTCCTGAGAGAGGTCTTTCAGCCGTTGCTTTCTGTAGAGGAAGCAGAGAATGCCTTCCTGGATAAGTTCAAGGAAGATATTGCCGATGATGGAAACAGCATTGTGCTTATTACAGGTGTAGGAAAAGCATTTCCGGTTGTCAGGAGCCATACGATACTTAATAACTTGCAAAGCATCTTCCGCAGGAATCCGGTTGTTATGATGTATCCGGGAAGATATGAGATAAAAGAAAAAATGACAATGAGATTGTTTGAGCGTCTTGATGATGACAATTATTACAGAGCATTCCCACTGGTCGAAAGGAGAATAGGCAATGATTATTAAAGATCTCTTCAAAAAAGATATTACCCGTCCTATCCAGGGCGTAGTAACTATAGGCAATGAGGATGAGGAACAGAAGTGGCAGGAACTGGAAGAATACGTCTGCACTGATGAAATTACAAAATCATTCTGTACTTTCTTTCGAAGATACCGCGAATCCATCAATCATCCGACAGAGAAAATCGGTGTGTGGATCACCGGCTTCTTTGGATCCGGTAAATCTCACTTCTTAAAGATACTTGGTTACATCCTTGAAAATGAAGAAGTGGCAGGAGTAAATGCTGCTGATTATTTTGATGAAAAGATAAAGGACCAGATGGTGTTGGCAGATATTAAGACCTGCGCTAAGGCCAACAACAAGGTCGTACTTTTCAATATTGACAGTAAAGCAAAATCAGATTCCAAGAGTAGAACACAGGCCATCATGGATATCATGCTCAGAGCGTTTAATGAATCCGTAGGATATTGCGGAACCAGTCCGTGGGTCGCAGATCTGGAGCGTACATTGGATGGAGAAGGAAAGCTTCAAGACTTTATTGCAAAGTTTGAAGAGTATTCGGGACGTAATTGGGTTCAGACCAGAGCCAAGGCACTTTTGAACCGTGATTATATTATCCGTGCGCTGGTTGCTTCTCGTGATATGAGTGAAGAAAGTGCAAAGAAGTTTATTGAGGATCAGACAAAGAACTTTACGAATACAACGGAAGAGTTCGCTAAGATTGTTGATGCTTACTGCACGAAAAATAAGACACGTGTCATCTTCCTCATGGATGAGGTCGGTCAGTTTATTGGAGACAATACACAGCTGATGCTTAACCTTCAGACATGTGTAGAGGATTTGGGAAAATTCTGCCGTGGGCAGGCATGGGTTGTCGTTACTTCTCAGCAGGAACTTAAGGCTATGATCGATAGCACTAAGGATAAGCAACAGGATTTCTCTAAGATTCAGGGACGATTTGATACCAGATTGCTTCTCAGCGGCGCGAATGCCGATGAGGTTATCAAGAGACGTATTTTGGAGAAAAAAGAAATTGCGGAAACGCCACTCAAGGCTCTTTATGATGTTAACAGTAGCAAATTGTCCAATCTTATTCTTTTTCAGGCTAAGCCTACGTGGTCGGGATATAAGGACGCTGATGATTTTAAGAATGTTTACCCGTTTGTATCCTATCAGTTTGAACTTTTACAGAAAGTTTTTGAGGCTATCCGTGAGCATGGTATGAGCGAAGGCCGTCATCTGTCACAGAACGAAAGATCACTTCTTTCTGCATTCCAGAACTCCGCAAAGGCTGCAGCAGATCTTGATTCCGGCATTTTGGTACCGTTTGACAGTTTTTATTCCACTATTGAAGAGTTCATTGATTACGATATCAAGACAGTATTCTCAAATGCTGAGAGAAGAGCTGGATTGGACGGATTTGCTATCCGTGTACTTCGTGTGCTCTTTATGATTAAGCATGTAAAAGAGATGCCGGCAACTATTGACCGACTTGCAACTCTGATGGTTGACAATATCAATGCAGATAAGGCAGCTCTTAAGAATAAAATTTTTGAAGCACTGCAGCAGCTGGAAGAAGAAACATTAATCCAGAAGAATGGTGAAGAGTATGACTTCCTTACCAATGCAGAGCAGGATGTAAATAAGCAGATAAATAATTCTGCTTATAACGAGGGAGAAGTTCAGAGGACTATTTTTGACATCATTTATGACAAGGTATTGGAAAGCAATAAATACCGATATGAGGGCCGTTATGATTTCGGACTGAATCGTTATGTGGATTCAGAAATCAAAGGCTCATTCAGTCAGGACAGTCTTACGATTAAAGTGATTACACAGTTTTCCGGAATGCATGCTGAAACAGAATTCCAGGCTGAGTCTGTACGTTCCAACTCTATAGTAATTGATTTGACAGAAGGCACCTTCATTGATGAACTGATCCGTGCGAATAAGATCGGAACGTTCAAACGTAATAATAGCGCGTCAATGTCGGCGGCTCTCACGGAGATAATGAGCAAAAAATCCGCAGAACTTTCTGATCGTATTAAACGTGCTGAAGATATCATACGTGCATTACTCAGGACGGCTCCTATTTATCTGTCAGGCACGAAGCTGGATATAAAACAAAAGGATGGAAAAGATCGTCTGCAGGATGCACTGAAAGAAATGGTCAAGCATGATTATTTCAAGCTTCCTCTGGTTTCTTATTTCTATCAAGATCAGAGAAGCATCCTCTCCATGCTGAATGATAACAATATGACTATCAATGGCGATGATATATCCGGAGATTCTAATAGCAGTGCTTATGATGAGATTTGCAGCAAAGTAAAAGATGATTTGGGACTTCATCGCAAGGTGACTGTAAAGAGCCTTCTGGATAACTTTACGAAAAAACCTTACGGATGGCATGAATTGGATATTTTGGGAATGATTGGTGTTTTGTGGAAACATCATAAGATTCAGATTTTAATTCATGATAATGAAGTGGATGAGAGAAATACATCGTTTAAAAATGATCTCGTTCGCAAGAACAATACCGATACTATGGTTGTTCGTCTGCAAGAGAAGATTGATGAGCAAGTCTTGTATACAGTAAAACGCAACATGTCTGATATTTATTCAGAGCACCTTCCTTTGGAAGAAACAAAACTGAAAGAGGGAGTGGTGCATTTCTTTACACGCAAGAAGGAATTTCTGAATGACCTTAGGACTAAGTATGGATCTGACTATGCCGGATGCACAGCAGCGGCGGAAATATATAAGGATTTTGATGCTATCCTTCATGCGACAGATACTTTATCTATCTTCCAGGAAATCAATGATCGCAAGGAAAGTCTAGAAGATAAAGCAGAAACTCTTGAACAGCTGGAGGCATTTTACAAAGAAGGAAGCAATCAGCAGAAGAACTATCGGGACGCAAAGAATATTTGTAAGTGGTATGAGCAGAATAGCTCGCTTCAAGATTTGTCAAAACTGGATGATATCGTGAAACAGATGAATGAAATCATTTCTCTGGACATGCCATTTACCAGAATGAACGAGCTGGCAAATCTTGTATTTCAAGCAAGTGCTACAAAAGAGAAGATTCTTGAGGGAAAGCTTGCCAAGACCAAGAAGGCTGTGGAGAAGGATCGTGATGCTGTAAGTCGCGAACTGTCAGATGCCCTTGGAACTGGTCTTAATGAGGATCAGAAGAGCCGTATACAAGAAAAAGCTGATGAAGTACAGGATCAGTATGACAAATGGCTTGCTTCGCTCAGTGCTCAAACAGCAAATATGGATTCATATGTTACTGCCAGTGCAAATAATCTTTCCGGATTCAGGGACTTCATAACATTAATAATGAACGAAGGTACTGACACTCCTATAAGGTCAAAACGTGTTCGCATTATAGATTACGTACCTACTGTTAATAAGAAAATTAAGACGGCAGAAGATGTGGACGCCGTGCTGAAAACCATTCGTGAGAAATTGCTGGCCGAATTGGAAAGTAATGATGAGATTGATCTTGGATAAGGAGTGTGCTGATGGATAAAAGAATTTTACAGACGTATTCCACTTGGGCAAAAGAAAACCTTGAAAATCAGATTGAGGTTTCACTTAAGGCTCTTGGAATCAACGATGAAAACGATGTAAAAAAGGCCAAAAAGGTCGGTGATGTTACAACAATCGAAGGAAATCCTACCTCTTATCATGCGGATTTGTATGGAAAGAGAGAAAGCATTATAAGTCTTATCACCAGAAAAGGTTATAAGAATGTTATAGAGGAATTTGCTTATACGTGGTTCAACCGTTTTGTGGCACTGAAGTTCATGGAAGTACATGGATTTTTGCCACATGGTTTTCGCGTGCTTTCAAATCCGGCAGGAGGTATTGAACCGGAGATTTTGAAAAATCTGAACTTTGTGAAGGATGAGCTTGGTCTGGACATGGCACTGTGCAATGAATACAAGCAGCAGGGCAAGATTGAAGAGTTGTTCCGTCACGTACTGATCAAGCAATGTAATTCACTTGCAGGAATTCTTCCTATGTTGTTTAGCACGGATTTGGGTTATCTGGAACTGCTGCTTCCCAATAATCTTCTTAAGGGCGAAACAGTTATAACAAGACTGAATGAAATTCCTGAAGCTGCATTTATGGAAGATGTGGAAATTATCGGATGGATGTACCAGTTTTACATTTCGTCCAAGAAAGATGCTGTATATGCATCAAAGAAGACCATCACAAAGGATACACTTCCTGCAGTTACGCAGCTTTTTACTCCTGACTGGATTGTGCGCTATATGGCACAGAATTCGGTGGGACGTTTATGGTTGGAGAGTTATCCGGATTCTTCGCTCCGCGCTGAGATGAAGTACTACGTGGAGGATGCAGAGCAGACGCAGGAAGTACAGAAGAAGATTGATGAGATCAAGTATAAGAATGTAAATCCGGAAAATATATGTATTATTGAACCGTGTTGCGGATCCGGTCATATTCTCGTATATGTATTTGACTTGCTCTATAAGATGTATGAAGAGCGTGGGTATCAGAAGAGGGATATTCCTACATTAATCTTGAAGAATAATCTTGTGGGCTTGGATGTTGACAAGCGTGCTGCACAGTTGGCTTCCTTTTCATTAATCATGAAGGCTAGAAGTGTAAATAGTAGATTTTTCAATGATCAGTATTATGAGACACCACATGTATATGAACTTCAAGATTCTAAATTGTTGAAAGACTTGGGTTACCGCAAGCAACTAAAGGATTTGAATCTTCTGAATGTCGAAGAAACAAGTTTGATTAACTATATAGTAGAGACATTTGAAAATGGGAAAACTATTGGATCGCTTCTAAAAGTAAAACCCATTGATTTCGCATGTCTTGATGGAGCCCTGGATAAGATAGCAAAGAATGCAGTTATAAGCCTGTTCAATTTTGATTTTTTTAATATGGGAATGAAGAGGCTGAGGGAACTATCCAATTTAGCTAAGGTATTATCTGCTAAGTATGATGTAATGATTACGAATCCGCCGTATAGACCAATATCGTCCATGGAGCCGGAAGTAAGTACGTATGCCGTAAATAATTATCCAAATAGTAAAGCTGATTTTTTTGCGATGTTTATGGAAACGAATTTTGCAAAAGTTAATGGCTTTATTTCT